>CAJUDY010000001.1:0-31178 GCA_910584945.1 uncultured Lachnospiraceae bacterium
AGATATTACAGCCTGTATCAAAAGTAAAGTGACTGAATGGATGGACTCTCAGGCAACATTTATACAGGCTTTGTTTGAAAATATCTGCTGGGAAAGTTGAGTGAATTACTCCAACTCGCAAAGGGCTGGGGTAATTTTATATCTGACCGCATCATTATTTGGCGGTTACAATGAATTCGCACTAATTCTCTGTCAAGAACAGGCTCTTTTGATAAAAGATGGTAAAATAGATAGACTGAAGGATTAAGGGGAAGGTGAAAAATGATTGAGAATATCAAAACGCTTATGTTCAAGTGTAGAAGCGTCGTTATGTATGCGGTTTTCGGAATTCTGACCACAGTAGTGAATTTCGTATCCTATGCTTTTTGCTACAATATCTGCAAGGTACCAAATGTTTTATCGACAATGGCTGCCTGGGGGTTGGCAGTAGGATTTGCTTTTGTCACGAACAAGCTGTGGGTATTCGACAGCAAATCTTTTGACCTTGTAACACTAAAACATGAAGTACCTGCATTTCTGGGAACAAGAATCGCAACGGGTATACTTGACGTTGCAATTATGTATTTGACTGTAGATGTATTAAATCAGAATCCCACTGCCTGGAAACTGATGAGCAATGGCATCGTAATTATATTGAATTATGGGGCAAGTAAGCTTTTGATTTTTAAGAAATGAGTGGGCAAACAGGATTTGTGCAAATACTTCTATTTCAGATATAGCCGGACATAAAATAAATTAAACAGATCGATCAGCAAGTTCAGAGAGCCTATGGGGGTACCCTCTTTTTCAAGTGCAGCTCTTATCCTACCATATTCTTCTGCTGCCAATATCCGCTTCCAAAATATTTAACGCCTCTTCATACGCCCCCAGCAAATATCCCCCGCTTCTCACTTTGTCAGCCAATGCTTTTACATGTTCTTTCATTCTCTCATATTCCGTGGTTTCAATCTTTGACAACTTATCATCTATCTCATCCAGGCTGTCAATCAAAATCCCGATATGATTGGCGCTTACAAAGTCAGCCAGAGCCGCATGTCGCCATATGATAACCGGTAATTCCGCTGCAATATAGAGAGAAACTTTATGCGGATTATTATAGCGCAGATAGTTTCCCATATTTCCGGCACAGGTCTGTGTCTCATTGCCATCCCAGACCAGGCCATAGTCACCTTGCAGTTCATAAGGCAGCTCATCTGGAGGAAATACGCCTTTGTAACAGTAATTGGCTGTTGACATTTTGCTTTGCGAAAAATTTGTTCCATACAATATCAGTTGTCTGCCAAAGTGCTTTTCTGTCAGCTGATAAAGATATCCGCTCTTTTCGGGATCAAGATTTCCTGCAATCACGATTCCCTTTTCAGCAGAGTGGTTTCCAGTATACTTTCCGGGCACCGTCAGATAATCAAACAATCCTAAAACGACGATTTTGTCCGCAGAAATCCCCTGTTTGATCAAATATGCCGACATTTTCTCATTATGCGTAAGAAAGACATCTCCTGTTTCATACATAAGCTGATCCAGTTGCTGGAAAAGATTGTGATAGGCTGGCAGCATATTTCTTAAAGATTCTAGATCATGAATCAAAAAAATTATCCTGATCTTCTTTATTTTCTTAAACACTTTTAATATTTTCAGATAATGAGTACCAATATATAACGGATGTTGCATAACAAATACGGAGTTCTTCTCTAATTTAATAAACTTAAAAAATTGAAATTCCTTTTTGAACCTATTGATAAAACCTGTTTTATTTTTATAAGAACAAAAGGTGAATGGTTGAAAATTCTTTTTTCCCTGCAGGATTGTCTCACAGTCTCTCATTGCCTTTGTTCCTGCATGGAACATATCTTCTCTCTTTTCCTGTATGATATATTGTTTCATTCGAATCACCCATCATAAACTTTCAAATTTTTTGATTTCACCCGAAAAGTCAATGGTTTCCGTCTTCAATTGTGCAGTCACCCGATTTCTTAAAGACGGATTTTCAATCAATTCCCCGATCTTATCGGCCAGCGCCTCAGGTGTCAGCTCGACCAGATAACCATTTGCTCCATCGATAATCTGTTCTCGGATACTTGGAATATCCGATGCAAGAATCGGCTTATGCAGCGCCCGCGCTTCTATGACAGCAATTGGGTACCCTTCGTGTCTGGAAGGCTGCACATAGAGATCACAGGCTTTGATATAAGGATAGGGATTTTCAGTTCTTCCAAGAAGAATAAACTCCGAGAGTTCATTCAAGCGAAGCTGCTTTTCCAAATGTGCTCTCTCATTCCCTTCCCCCAGTATATACCATCGGAACTGCAGATGTCGTTCTTTCAAAATCACCGCCGCCTGAATGGCAATATCAAATCCTTTCTGGTGTTCCAACCGTCCAACAGAAAGGAGTTTAAATTCCCCGGTATAGCGGTCGTCCGTCAGAGGCTCCCGGGCTTTTTCCAAGATAGCAGGAATATCAATCATATTATAAAACACTTCCGTTTTGTCGGCGTATTGCGGACACTGTTTGGCAAACGCCTTCTGTACGGCGACAGAGACGCAAAAAAAACGATCAAAAGCAGGCAGATATTCTTCCACCTTCGGTATCCAATGAATATTTTCATCATGAATCCACATAGCTTTTTTCTCAGCCGGAAGCATTGCGCTATATGCAGTCAAAAAATAACCATAGCCATGAAAATCCAGGACCATATCATATTTTGCTGAATCCTTTCTTACTTTTTTCAAAAGGAAGTGATATTGTGTATTCCGTTTTGCCTTGATCGGATGGAGTAACTGAAAGCATCGTTTACATAGTTTCCACAAAATTACTTTTATACTGTCATTTTTTTCCTTCACTCTGCTGGCATAAAAATGATATCGGGGTTTGGTAAACAGAAGCTCTTTCACATTCATATTTGGAGGTACTTTTTGTAAAAATGGTCCCTTTTTTTGGATACAGCAGATATCTGCCTGATATTTTTTCTCGTCCAGCTGCCTCAAAAAGGCATTTAAAGCAGCTTCTGTTCCGCCGACGTAGAACCCGTTTGTACAAATCAATATTCGTTTCATACCATGATTCATTCTTTCCTCCAAAACAACAGCATACATTTTAGAAAAAAATAGGCTGTTTTATACTTAAGCGGCCATTCGGAAAAGAAAAATTTCAAGTTCATCTTGCGTAGGACGGACAAGATCTGTCTCATTTCATCCCCGGAAAGATTTTTATTTTTTGCGAATATTCGTTTGAAAAGCTGTATGCAGATAATGATATAATGGGCGTCCACTGCGTCCGTCAGCCTTTGATCACCCAATGGTTCGATTTCTTTTTTTACCTTCTCAAATGCCCGGACAGCAGTAAAACGTTTCCAGGAATAGGAACGGTGCGTTGCGCTCTCATCATTTATGACATAATGATAGAGAAGAGCATGGGAGCACATCACCTGATCAATCTGCATACCATATTCAAAGCAAAACAGTAAATCTTCGCAAATATAGATTTTTTCATTTAGCTGAAGGTTCTTTTCTTTTATAATATCCATTCGAAAGAGCTTATTAAATAAAAAGCCTTTGATGGAATATAATCCGAAAATATTCCGCAAAAATTCGATCTGAGACATATCCGAAGGGTATTGCAGTCTTGGAATATGCCTTTGCTCCCCGACCACTTCATCATATCCGCAAACGGCAAGACCAAGGTCGGGATACCGCTGGTAGATCTGATACAATGTTTCTACCATGTCCGGTTCGAGGCAGTCATCCGCATCTACAAAGAGAAGGTAGCGTCCGGATGCATGACGAATCCCGGTATTTCTTGCCGCAGATACGCCCTGGTTTGACTGGGAAATCAGAAGAATTCTTTTTTCTTCCTTGGCATATTCTTGAATCACAGCTTTTGTGCCATCCAAAGAACCGTCATCCACAATCAGTATTTCCAGATGCTCATAGCTTTGTTTTATGATACTGTCTAAACATCTTCCCATGGTATGTTCTGCGTTAAAAGCAGGAATGACTAACGTAATCAGATCCATCTCTTATTTCCATTTCTGCAGACAGTTAAAGATATCGCACATGACCATTAACCCTGCATAATTCCTTTTTCGAATCAAAGAGATAAACAGCCGGCTGGCTATCCCTGCATTCTCTGTTTCCAGGTGGTCGAATGCGTCCGCGAAACCATACTGCTCCATCTTTGCCTGTAACCGCCGAACTCTGTGCCGGATATTTCCTTTCGATTTTGATTCGTTCAAAACCGCATGCTTTACTCGAAAAGCTCGATGATATTTTAGCTGATTCTCTAAATCATACTTTGGGCCTTTCAAAATCTGTTCCATATACTGCAGAAGATATTGATATTTCAAAAACCGGTCTGGATCATATGCATTGGTCATGGAAGACTCATTCTGCCTGTAATGATAATAATAATCATCCATAATATAAAAGGACCTGGCATTCAGCAGGCTTGAATATACACAGGCGGCATCCTCCCCCATGGTGATCCGTGCATCCTTACAGCGATTTTCCCAGATCAGTTCCTTCCTGATCAGCTTATTCGACACTGATGGATATACGCCAAAATGATAAAAGGGCTCTTTGGCATCGTATAGCATAATAGGATATATGTATTTTTCCAAAGCCTTCTTATCATAATATCCCGGTTTCAGTTTTAATGGAACCCGGCTTTCTCTGGCCGAAAAGTTCAGGTAGGTCTGAAAAGAAAGAAGATCCGGATGATAAATATCTGCGATTTCTTTTGCGGCTTTCAGCCATCCTGGTTCCACCCAGTCATCCCCATCCACGAAACCAATGTAGGTTCCTTTTGCCAGCTTTATTCCGGTTTCCCTAGCTTTGACTAATCCTTCATTTTCTTTATGAATCACCCGGACACGGGGATCTGCTCCGCCATAGGTGTCGCAGATTTCCGGACAATGGTCAGGAGAGCCGTCATCAATGAGAAGCAGTTCAAAATCCGTACAATCCTGATGCAAGATACTGTCAATACAGATTCCAAGATAGGTCTCTACTTTGTAGATCGGTACAATTATGCTAAATAATGGATTCATGATCTCCTCTTTATCTGTTTTAACTGCTGAAGTATTTCGCATAAAAATGATTCTTTGGTAATCAGCAAAATACCTCCATAAATTCCAAAAAATAACACGGATGAAATACACAAAACACCCAAAGCAGACAGATCCCACTGTCTGGTGAGCAGGCTTCCCGTTGCCCCGGCCAGAACAGCCATGGCTATTTTTCCAAACTGTATGGGCTGTACCAGTTCTCTGATTCGGTCTTTCAGTATGATCACCTGAACCATCAGCACGATTCCTTCTGCGACAGTAGTTCCAAGGGCAGCGCCTGCGGATGCCATCCGGGGAATACAGACGGCATTGATCATAAGATCTGTCACGGCGCCGGCCAGCACAGAGTAGAACACCAGATTTTCTTTGCTAAGAGGCACCAGGATCTGAATTCCGAGAATATTGGTGACACCAATAAAAAGCACCGTTGGCATAATCAGCATCATAGGGACAGCGGCAGCGGCAAAAGATGCTCCGGATAACAATAGAATCGACTCTCTGGAAAACAGAAGAAAGTAAATCGTGACTGGAAGTGCTGTCAGCACCACAAAGTGCAACGCCTTCTGTCCGGTTTGCAGAAACTGTTCCCTCATCCCATGTTCCACATAATAAGAAACCCGCGGTAAAAGTACCGTGCCAAGGGAAGTTACAAAACTGACCAGGATATTTTTAACCTTCACAGCCGCCGTGTAGTATCCGACTTCCACATCACCTTTCATAAAACCAAGCATCACCATGTCCAGATTGGTGTAGACCGTCGTTGCCACAGACATCAGGAAAAAGAAAAAGACGGCTTTCCAATGTCTGGTAAAATGGTAATCTCCAACCGGGTGCAGTTCTATATGATGCCGGAGGTTGATAAGATTCAGAATATTGGAACCAACCGCCGCGATGATGCTGATCATGCCATAGATGACATAGTCCTCCGGCCCTTTCACAAACAAAAACATAAGGCAAACAGCGATTGCTTTAAATGCAATAGAGCGCACCGTAATATAGGAATACAGCTCCAATCCTTTATACAGCCAGTCCATTCCGATGACGTTAAAAAGGATCATAAAGTTCATAATGTAAAAAAGTTCCTGATCTGCCCGCAGTCGGGGAACGGTCCATATCGCGCCAAAATAGACAACATAGACCAAAAGCATCACCAGGATATTCAGAAACAGGATTTCATGAATGGTTCTGCTAAGCTCCCGCTTATCATCCCGCACCTGAGCACAAATGCGCACCCCATAGGTCGGAATTCCCAACATTGCAAACATGGAAAAATACGAAACCACCGATGTGGCGAAGTTCACTTTTCCCACTCCATAGGGCAGAAGAACTCTGGAAATATACGGGAAGGTGATAAACGGGAAAATGAATGACGATGCGTTCAGAATCGCATTCATAATGAAATTGTATTTTACTGATCTTATTTTTGTGTGATGCATGGTTGGACTCCCATATTTCTGTCCGTGATTTTTTCAGAATATGCCGTTCTGGCAAACAGCGCCAGCGCAAACGGATTATACGCAACCTCCAGCAGATGGTGCGAAATCAGGCTGTTTACAGAAAGCAGTATGATAGCCAGTGCAAAATAGGAATCCTGCTTATATTTTTTGCAGATCATCATATGCACGGCAAAAACAGCGATCAGGAAGAAAATGCCGTATTGTAAAAGAATGTAGAAGTAGGAGCAGTCAATAAAAAAATACTCTTCCGGCAGGTTTACCGATCCTCCGTTTCCTGCCATTTTTATAGATTGTCCAAAGAGACGGATACCATATTCCGCCAGCCCTTTTTCCTGCATATAAAGCCGACTGGAAAGGAGTCGGTTGAGCTCTGATATGAAAGGTCCTCTCCCTGCAAACCATATGGTCAGAAACCACATGATGGACATCAGTACAGGCATACTGCACAGAGCACAGGAGAAAAGGGGATTTCTTTTCTTCTGGCCCGGACGTTTTAACTTTAACCACATATACCCTACAGTCAACAGACAGATACACAGACTGTCCAGTCTGGCGCTGCAAAAATACAAGATCAGTCCTGCAATTACGAGAAAAAACAAATACATCTCGCTTTTTACTTTCTCTCTTTTTAAATACAGAAAAACAAGCAACAGGAAAAAAACATGGGCAGCAAAATCAGTAGGGTAAATAATGCCGAAGGAATTGCGTATCCCACGAAGTCCGGCATCATATTGCAGGTTCACGATGATCCCGAGTAAGGAGCCTTCGAAAGCGTATAACAGTATGCTAAGTGAGATTACAAGATAAGATTTTAAAATCTTATGAATGGATACGTCATGTGCTCCTGCCAATAACAAAACCCACCGGAGAGGTTCCCAATAACCCGCGAAAATCTTGACCGCTAGAGCATTGGCAAATAACAGTACAATCCACAGCAAGGTCCGGAACTCCAAACAGTCAAAGCCAATTATTTTCCAGACAATCAAAGCCAAAGCAACTGTCCGGCCAAATTCAATCATGCGCCAGGGAATGGGGAAGGTAGTAGTCGTCAGCGTCTCCACAATCAGATAGATGCAGAAGGCAAAGAGAAACAGCTTCTCCCCCGACAGATCCTTTATGATACGTTTTAACATATTCCTCTTATTCCATCGCCTACTCAATGATCATGCATCCCCATACATCAATCTTAAATTTCTGGCACATCTGCAATTCTTCCTCCAGTCGGGTAAAGGTCGTATCGCCCGCTTTCAGCACCAGAACACAGTGTCCGATCTGAAGAAGTTTCTTTAATTCCTCGACCTGATTCCGAATATCTGTTCCCTGATGTGATGTAAGCTTTTGCCTTTCCAGTTGTGAAATAAAAGTACCGCTCATCTGCGTCAGGTCAGGGTCATCTGTGATCAAGTCCAGATATATGGATTCGGTCTTCTTTTGATCTGCCAGAAGTTTCAGTTCCATCGCGTCTCTTTCCATCACCGCGCCTGTTTGGGCGTTCCTCTTATAAAGTCCTAATACCGGAAGCCCAAAAGACTGAAGATCTTTTGCACATCTGACACGATCTTCCATAATATAACGCAATCCAAATACAGAACCGGGAACACCCAATCCCAATATGATGCCGAACAGTAGATATTTCAAAATTACAGTGACCGATTTATGTTCCTCCTGAGCTTCCGGCTTGTTATTTTCTACATAGACCTTTCTGGCATTTTTTTGATCTGCAAGACTCTTTTTCAAACCGGACAAAGAGCTCTGATTCGTTTTATAATTGTTTAAATGCGTGTTTTGAGCATTCATCACGGCAGTATCCGCCTTGACGGTGTTAGAAGTATCCAGTTCCAGCAAAGTGAATTCGCCCTGCACAGCAGCAATCTGATCCGCATGTAAAGGAAGCTGCTTTTTGATTGCGTTCAGGATCAGTTTTGCAGAAGGTTCCTCATAATGCATGACGGAAACAATCAATACATTTCCGCTGATGCTGCATGTGATCAATTCTTTCAGGTATTCTTCCGGAATATCTACAAGCTCCTGACTGATCTCCGTTCTCAGACTACCGTCATTTATATAGGCGGCCCAGGCACTGAGAATATTGGCAACCGGACTGGTGGTCTGAATTCCATACTGCACTGTGGATACATAGATCTTTTGCGCGTCTAACTTCATATAGATGGAATTCTTGCAGTAGTCCTCGATCACTTCCAGCTGGTCCTGCGCGATGACAATGTCCTGCTGAAGATCTGCGATTGCATCATCATACCCCTGGAGGATTTCCTCGTATTCCTCCATATCTTTTTGGGTTTCCTCTGAGCCTCCGGATGGAGTGTTCGTATAAGTCCTGACACCGATTAATCCCATGAGGAGGGTGAAGAAGAGGACGGAGAGGAGGATTGGTTTCTTTTTTTCCAGAAGGGTTATAAATAGATTGCGTAGGTAAATAGATTTCACAAAAGGCCTCCATTTTTCAATTTATTTGCAGTGTGATTACTCCCAGTTAAAACAGATTCCCTGGAATCCGTTTGCCTGTATTTCGTTTTCAAAAGAAATCCTTACTGTAGAATTTACAGTGCAGTTGTCAGCTGTTTCCATGATATATGCTTGGCGAAAGCCATATGGCCAGTCAAATTCATGATTGAAAATCTCTGTATTGTCCGCATATATTTGATAAGCGTTATCTCCTGGGACATGATAAGAATAAAGTGCCAGAGTTCCTGTAATGGTTTCCTTTAAGTTCAACGTAAATGTATTTCCTTCTCTCTGAAACTCGTCTGCTCTAAACCATGCGAAGTGATCAAACTTTTCTACATTGTCATGAACAGGTGAATTGTTCCAGAGGGAATGTCCGAGGCCCGCTTTTACTGCCTGATGAATCACCTCCGTAATTACATTTTTGTAAATTTCCTGACCGGCAGCGTTTGGATGGATTCCATCATCCGTCAGCTGATTGTAAGCGCCATAGTCTCCCGCCATAAAGGGTTCAATGGTATCTGCGATTAAAATATCATAGTGTTCCGCCAACTCCTGTATGATCTGTATTTTCTCGGTATATCCCTTTTGAGATGATTCTAAAATAGAAATCATAGAGGCGCCCGGATATTTAAAATGAGCAGCACGGATCATCCCTTCATAATGCTGGTCAAAGTCATTGATTCCATCATTTTGACCATAGCAAAAAATAATTAGATCGTAATCAGTCGCCTGGTCCACCGCTTCATAATCGAGAGCCATTAATCGGGCATAGCCTGCATAAGAAGAATTTCCTCCCATAGAAATATTTGTCAAATTTATAGAAATTTCATACTTATTCTCTAAATCAGAAACAAGTAGATTTGGCCATTCTTGGGCGCCGATCGAATCTCCAACTATCAGAATATTCACATCGAACCCCATTGCCAGTTTTTGATAAAAGGATAATATACCGGCTAATTTTTTGCTGAGGATGGTTTCCTTCTGTTCCAGATTTGTCAACTGCTTTGATGAATTCGCGAGTTGATCTGTTAAGTTCTTTACCTGTTCATTTAAATTATTGATTTGTGTGCTTTTCCATTGTTCGTGGGTGTAAATCTTGTTGAGGAATAGAGATCCTGCTATAAGTGCACATATGGCTACCCCCCCCCCATAAGCAAAGTATTGTCTGCCTGATGGATTATTCATGATGTGGTCCTTCCTGTCTATAGCTTAATTGTTTTTTATCGCATATTAATTTTTTAATATCAAAAATCTTGACGACACGTACAGCACGTGCTAAAATATCTCTGTAAGGAGGAGGAACATGAAAGACAAAGAGCTACTAAAACTTTTGAAGAGGAATGGGTGGAACGTAGTCAGAATTAACGGCAGCCATCATGTTCTTCAAAAAGATGGAAAAACTACAGTTGTTCCCCTGCACGGCAAAGATGTTCCTGCTGGCTTACTTAATCGTATTCTTAAAGAAGCAGGGCTGAAATAGTCCGCGTCACTTTCAATCTGTTAGATTAGGAGGTATGATTATGTTGTTTGTATATCCGGCTGTCTTCCACAAAGAAGAGGATGCTTACTGGGTTGAGTTTCCTGATCTGGAGGGCTGTCATACTTATGGCAGTTCTATCAATGAAACGATGGAAGCAGCACAAGAGGCTTTAGGTGCTTATCTCATCACCCTTCTGGAACAGGAAAGAACAATTTCTACTCCTTCCGATATCTCTTCCCTTCGTGTGGACGATGGTTTTTCTTCACTGGTATCCTGTGATATCAACCAGTATAAGGACACTAAAGCGGTAAAAAAAACTTTAACTATACCATCATGGCTGAATGACCGTGCCATCTCTATGGGGGTAAATTTTTCACAGGTGCTGCAGGAAGCACTTCTTGCAAAAATACAGGCATGACGAGTAACTCGCCGCCCCGTTTTGTTTTAGAAACGGGGCGAATCTCTTTATAAAGACAATAGACATCGAACAGGAAGGATATCCACAATTACTTATTTATGTTCAATCGTCTTTAACCCCAATAAAAAGCCTATACAATCATTTGGCATAAATGGTTACTAACTTGTTCAATAATATTTGATATGATTCCGTTTTCCTATAAAATAATAATTCGAATAATATCCAAATCATCACACTACATACTATTTTAAGTATAATTCCCGATAATCCATTTGCATTTATTCTTGTGCAGAATACAAAAACTGTAATTAAATTTAATAAGCAAACAAAAAAATCTTTACCTTGCTGTTTAAAATAAATACTTACTTTCTTGTTCAATCTTTTAAAAACGATTCTACCCTCGAACCAGAAGGAAGTCACAAAACGAGATACAAAAGTGGCTGCTATTACACCAGAGATTCCGAATAATTGTCCCCCAACTATAGACAAAAAGATATTAATAATAGCTGAAAACACATTAATGTACTGAACTTCTTTAAATAGTCCCATTGTTGCCCGATAGATCCAAACAGTATTCGTTGCCATACGAAGATAAAAAGCTATCAAAATAGCAATTACCAAAAAATCATCCATCACATATTGTTCGCCAATCCAGAGAGGAATAAAATCCTGAATAACAGCTGCATAAGTAACTGTACATATTCTTCCAAAAGAAGAAAAAAGGTGCATACAGACTTTAAACATTTGAAAAGATTTATCTTTGTTTCCCTCAATGTTAAGATTACCATAACTTGCGACTAAACCATTCGCTATAATTCCCCCCACATTTACAAGGTAGGTAATAAGTAAATAATAGTTAGAATAGTATCCGACAAAGATTGTCCCAAACATAATTGAAATAATTATATTATCGGTCTGATCAAGAATTGTATCTGATATTTTAAACAGAAATGTTGCCTTAATATTTTTGAATAATTCTTTTTTCTCAAAACTGGTTTCTTTAAAATTCCAATTAAATTTCTCAAGTCTTCTCAAATATGGATAATGCCTGCACGCAATAGTATTAACAATAAAATTATTAAAAATTGTACAAATAACCTGAATTATCAAATATACAAGAAAGCTGTGCAGTATTAATAAACTGATTATTTGTAAAAGATACATTACAATAGTGGTTGTTGCGGAACATAAGTTTGATATATAGCTTTTTTGGTCCGCGTTTAAAACCATTGTTCTGTAGATCACAAAGTATGATGCTACAGAGTTAAACAAATATAATAGATAATAAATAATTAATTCATAAGCATCAAGATCACTTCTTACAATGACTTTTAGAAGTGGGATGAATAGCATCCCCAAAACTAAAATAACCAGCACGATAACAGCATATATTTTTCTAAAAAGTCCTACCAGAGATTTTATCTTTATCTCATCATGATTATTTAGCACCGGATACAAATAAAACATTAAAACATTGCCAATGCCCAGTTCAGCTAAAGAAAGAACGGAAAGTATATTTGTATATAAACTGTTAACACCTATATACTCTGCTCCGAGTAATCTGATAAAAGAAGTCCTTGTGACAAACGCAAGCAACATCAGGACAATTTTATTCATCAGACCAGTCATGATATTTTTAAATGCTTTATTGCTTCTGCTCATTATGACAATTTCTCATTCAATACAGGTTATTCATATTTTTTCTAAATGAACTTGTTGTTTGCGATTGAATTAGTTTATCCATAAATTCCGTATAGACAACAGGATACTTAATAGCGTTTTCTATAGCCTGGGTCAAACTGTATATGTTCCCGGCAATAGCTGAATATCCAATTTTATAACTTTTTATATATTCTCCAATATTGCTATGTTCAGATCCAACAATCGTCTTTTTTAAACGAATTCCTTCAGTCATAGGACCACTGGTCCCTTCAAATGCTTTGGAATATGGAACGGCAATGATATCCGCTGCGGCAATACACGCAGCAAATTCTTCATCTGTTATAAATCTTAAAATTGCTGTATTAGGCATTGATATTTCATTAAGTCTTTGCTTGATATATGCTTCTGAATAAAAAGTCGGTTTACCTGCTATCACTAAATAGTAGGGGAGCGTCACCTGTAACAAAGCATCAAACAAAACGTCCAGTGACTTATATTCAGCCATAACACCAACTACTGAAATCACAGGGTTCTTTGTACTGATATTTAAATATTTTCGTGCCGCTTCAATTGTAAAATAATAATTTTCTAAAACTGAAGGGTATGCAATAAAATGGATTTTATATCTATATTGCTTGGGAAGTAAATTTTCACTTCCCATAATATGCGTAGTCATCGCCTGGATTTTCTTCATAATTAAAATCCGGGAAAGATTTTTAAGCATTTTATTTTCCATACGATGAAAAGACACAATTAATTTGAATTTTTTAAATTTTCCGAGTCCTATTCCAAAAGATTTATAAAGAACATCCCCAAACACAAAATGTACAACTTGAACATGCTCTTTTATTGCAATTCTATATATTTTTTCTATCCATTTTAGATAGGAAATGATATCATATCTTTCATATTTTATTATATATGTTTTTCCCTTGAGATCACTTGTTTTCTCAGGTAATATATAGATATTATCATTGTTAAAATCTGTAAGAGCTTTTAAATATGGCAAATGATGTCCACTTAATGATATATCTACATATAATATTTTCATAAGATTCTCTGCTTTCCGGACTTTAATACATAAATATAATTATATTTTAATATTTTTCTCAATCCATATATAAGATTCGCGTAGACCATCCTTAAGTGATATTTTGGGTTCCCATCCTAATATCTTTTTTGCTTTTGAGTAATCTGCGCAACGAGCTTTATCGCCTTCTGGTTTGGATACATCATAATATGGTGTGATTTTTTTACCTGATATTTTAATAATCTCTTCTGTTATTTGCTTGATGGATGTGCAACTGGACGGCCCAATTTGAATATATCCATGTCCCCAACCTTTATTAAGCGCTAAAATTAAAGCATCTACAACATCTTTTACATGGATAAAGGCGCGGCCTTGCTCTCCGCTTCCCCACACATCCATAGATTCCTTCGGATAGTTTACTGCTTTTCGAATTAATGCAGGTATCACCTGACTTCGCTCACCAAAATCAGTTGGTGTTCCATAAACATTATGGAACATCAAAGTACAGCAGGGAATTCCTGTTTCCTTCTCAAGATATCCCAATTCGAGCTGGCCCATAAGTTTGCTCCAGCCATATGCAGATTCCGGAAATGCCGGAAATAGTTCCTCTTCATGTAATGGTTCCGGATCAAGCGTATTTTGACGTGTAAATGGAAAGCTGCAAACAGTACCAACGTAAAGCAGTCCTTTGATTTTTTCTTTCCCTTGTCTTCTGCAACACTCAAATACATTAGAGTTGATTAAATTATTAATCCGAAATAATTCTCCCTGATTTTTAAACACATAATCAATTCCTGCAACCACATCCGCCAAATGTACAATATAATCTGTTATACCAATGATACTGTTGGCCTCTTCATAAATTGTCAAATCTTTTTTAAAAAAATGTGTATTAAGATCAATGACAGGAATCCCATATTCATCATTCAAATATTCAAGTTTTCCACGCCAAAGATTGTCAACCACATAAGTATCCCACCCGTCATGAACAAGACGTTTGACAAGATTACTTCCGATCATTCCGCAGCCACCGGTTACTAAAATGCTTTTCATCTTATGCCCTTTCTTTACTTAACTAAATTTATTCTAAAGTAGTTATTTCCAAAAGTGTTTTTATCCGTGCAGATTTTTTTTAAAGCAGATGCCTTATCAGTACACTTTGTTTCGGAAATATCTAATTTGAGTTTCTTCACTCTTCACTTAATTAGGCTTACGTTTTCGCTTGTAATAATCCCTCTAATAATTCCTTTTTTACGAAGTAACTCCAATTCTATTCTGCTATGAATAAGATTTTTGATCATCCTACAATTATCGATTATTGAAATGTTTTTAATTCGATATTATCCTTTTTATCAAACTGTTTTGTTCTGTCATTATATAGTTTAAAACTCTCTTGATAAACTAAAAAGATTTTTATACACTTTACAAATAATTACAATAGTAAATGGATATGAAAGCATAAAAAAATGATTGCTAAAAAACATTTCTAAAGTTGCTTGTGATACTATTGCATAAATTGCAACATCAAATGCAGAATTTGAAATTTTGAATCTATTATAGATTATTCCAACAAAAAATCCCAAAAAACATGATCCAAAAGCTGATCCAACTATTCCAAAATCTTTATAAAGCACAGTTACATATGTGAACGTGTTAAAATTGCTATAAGGAATCAATTCGTATTCTTTGTAAAATAAATGATCAAATTGCAACCATGAAATTAATGGTTTAAAAAACCATAGTCCATAAGTTAAATTACTTTGTGTTTCCATAATATATTGAACGTTGTTCCATGCAGAGACCAGATACATATAAGGCATACGTAATATTGGATGAGCGTTCCAGATTATATCTCCCTGAAATTCTCCGTTAGAGTTTCTAAAATATGATTTTATTGATTCCAACAATAGTTGTAGTGAAAAATTATTTTGTTCTTGTATAAGTGCTTTCATCGGAAAAGCAACAAAAAGGAAAAATAATCCTGCAATAGTGAGCCCGATATATAATCTTTTTGTTTGATGTTTGTTTTTTGCAAAATATTTTTTGTAAGAAATGGCTGTAATAAGAATATAACTTAATAAAATAGTTTTATTAAAACTATATATAAATGTAAAACCAACAAATAAATACATGGAAATAATAGTAGTTTTATTTCTCGATTTCCATGCTAAAGCGATTGCTGGAAAAACAAAATAAGATAATATATTAGACATAAAAAAAGGACGATGCAGTATAAAACTGTAAACAAATGAAAATTCACCTAAAAAAAATAATATCCATGAATGTTGTACCAAAATTCGATTTGATGATCTATTAAATGTTTGGGCTGTAAAATGGTTTTTATTTTTTTTGTTAGTTAAACTTAATGCTAGTAAAAAAGCAAAAAAATTAATAACTCCAAGACCCCATGTACTAATTGTTAGTTCATTAAAATACCAATTACTAATATTTTCATTATATAAAAGTAGGGACAATGGCGTAAGAGAGAAATAAATATATGGATTCATTAAATCTTTCTCTTGGATTCCCTTTAGCAGAGAATATACCACACACATACCTACACATGAACGCACAAAAAAGACAGATATGCTATTAGAATAGCCTATGATCCAAAAGACAACTATGATAATAGTAAAAGTCAGGATAAATGGCCGTTTGTTTGTTTTGATACATCTAAATTTTGTTTGTTCATAATTCATAAAACACCTCAATCTTGTATCAAAATTATCTAGTAGAATCTCTAAAAAATAAATATTTTATTTTATACGATATTCTTTGATAATCACCATATCTAATCGCTTTAATGAGTGAAACTAACTTTCTCCATGTTTTACGAGTAGGGGAATTCCATGCTAACACTTGATTTACATATTTTTCATATTTTAAATCTCTAATTGTAAACTGTGGGTGCCTAAGAGGAAATTCCATCTCAAATTTTTGAGTAAAAAATAATCGCCTATATCCATTTGGTATTTTTTTTAATGTATCAGCGGAATGCATTGCATCATAACCAACACCAATATTAGAAACCATATTACGACAAGGCACAATATAAATTTGGTTTTCTGAAAATCTCAAAAGGTTTTTATAAAATTCTACGTGAGGTATATGCCCTTCCCACATAGGATTGTCAACAGTACGTTGAATACGTTTTTCATAACCAGGTTTTATTTGACGTGCTACGTCTTTGATACAACGGATAGCATATAAATTATCTCTAAAATCAAGAGACATACTTTCATATGTACGTTTCCAGAGTGCATAGCCCCAGATAGAACCTTCGCCGCAAAAGAAATAATCTCCGTCCGGTTCTCCATATGTCCCCATATAATTGAATCCTGTAATAAAATGAATACGTAAATCGTGTTCATATCTGATTAACAACTGACGACAATATTCGAAAAAGGAATCCGAAACAACCAAGTCATCTTCAAGAAAAACGCATCGGTCTACGATTGAAAAAACTTGGTCCATTGCATTAAAATATGTTTTAAAAAGTCCTTGATTTTCAGAGGCATAATAACGGTACACATCGCAATCCCAATCTATGTTCGCTACTATACTTTTACATTTTTTCACTTTTTCTATGTCTTCCGGGACATCTTTCCTTGGCCCATCAGCAATCAAAAAAAGGACTTTTGGTTTTACTCTTCTTATAACAGAAAATGTTTTTTCTAAACAATTTGCTCGTGCAAAAAAATTAATTGCAACGGGAATATCGATTCCCCACTTTTCCATACAAAATCCTCTTCTTTACAACATCTGTTTCATTTTTTGGATCAATATATTCGTTCGTTTATTCCAATCTGTATTTTGGCGTACATGTTGGATTTTTCTTTTTATTTCTGTTATATCTTTTTCTGTCCAATCTTTAATAGCCGTAGCTATTGTAGATGCCTCATTATTTTTAATGAGCATTTCCTCTAAGCCCCATTCTGAACATAATTCCTCTATTTGTCCAATGGCAGTCCCAACAAAAGGAATACCTGCTCCGATCATTTCAAACATTTTAAGTGGCGAAAAGTAAAAATAATCTTTGGAGGCATACGGCATAATTCCAAGATCAGCTGCGTAAAGATAATATTTCATTGTTTGCAAATCCACTTTTCCTTTAAAAAGCATATTATTATGAGAAGTGATATAATCTAAAATTAATTCATGACCATCTCCATCACCAAGAACGAGAAAAAATATATTTTTATTGTTTTCCAATAATTCCGCTACTTCGCAAAGGCTCTTAATGCCATGCCAAATTTTCAAACTACCAATAAAAACAATTATGTATTTATCTTCCAAATGTTCTAATTGACGAATTTCATTTCGTATTTTTTGTTTTTCCATCTCTGTTTCGATATATAGTTCTTTCATATACCCGTTAGGAATAACAATAAAATTTTGAGAAGATAATTTGTAATGTTCACATAACATATCTCGACAGATGGACGAAACTGTATACACCAAATCAGCATTTTCAATTATTTGTCTTTCCCATCTTTCCATTTCTTTTAACAATGGCTTTTTTTGGATTACACCGCATTCATAATATAGAGGGCTGTTGATTTCATAGATTAATTTTGCATTAAATTTCTTTGCTAAATAAATGGCTGTTGTATCAAATATAGTAGATCGTGCAACTATATGAGTTGGTATAAAATTTTGCTTTTTAAATTCTGTAAAAATTTTATTACTCTTTATTATAGATGAATACCGTTTCCGAAAATAGCGAATGATTTGAAGTATATTTTTAAAAACTTTATGTAATTGTTGTACTTTAAAATTTATTGGTTTTGTAGAACCATCCTCCGGTGTGGGATAAACACGAATATTAGCACTTCCAAGGATATCTTCAAAAGCATGAAGCATACCTATGGCATGAGAATTGCTTCCATCACTGGTTAAAAATTCGTCATTTATGTATAAAAGTTTTATTGTCCCTTTAATCATTGGCCCGCTCCTAGCACAATTTCAATTTTACCAGTAGTTATCTTTCTACTTTGATATAAATAAAGCCAACCGTAAGGCCCTTTAAACATAGTCACCAAATAAAGAGCTATACTATTTCCTATATCATCCTTTACAATAGGAACTTGTTTTTTTGAAAACCATGGAAGGTTTAGAATCGCATTATTCACTATTCTTTCATATGAAAGTATGATATAAGTTACTATATAATTTTCTGAAACACTAATTGTTTTCGGATATATTATTCGATGGCTCAAACCATTTAACATAGGATAATATTTTAAAAGTCCAATATGATTGTGTAATATAGCAAAAGGAAAACTATATTTATGTCCATATTCCTTATAATAAGGCCCAAAAGCCCCCTTAAAATATGACATTCTATTTCGAGATATGTTCGCAATGCTTTTTCCGCTTTCTGCTAAATAATGCTTTCTGCCATCAAATACTACAATATAGTAATTCCCTTTGTATATATGAACGCCACTATCTTTTACAGAAATATTAGGAGTCTTTTCTAAATATATTTTTTGATTCTCTACTGATGTTAGTATAAGCCAAAAAATAAAATGGGCTGTATATACAGAACAATAATGATAATCCCACCACCATACTTTTTCATTTCCATCAAACATATTGACAATAATATTGTCATTTTCAATCATATGAAGGCTCTTATCATATATATAGTCAAAGCCTTTTTGATATATAGTGGAATCTTCCAAAAGACTATATAAATAAAGTGCCGGTCCCCATGCAAAAATCTGATTATTACCGCGTCCTAAATAATTAATATCACCCTGGGAATCCATAATATTAATCGATTGATGGATGGCCTCATTTATTCGGCCGACCTCAATATCTCGAATTTTAAGAAAACCTAGCAAGGCAGTAGTGAATATATGATATTGAAAATTAAAGCTGGTACCTTTAGGTAATAGATCTTCAAAAAAACCATCCTGATACTGAGCTTTTTCAATATTTTTTTTTATCTTTTTTATTATTTTTAAATATTTATTATTTTTTGTCCATTTGTATTTCCAGTTATTCACATATAATCTCATAGGAAGCCAGTTAATTGTCCTATTAGGGCTGTCCTTTTGAGTGAGAATAAATTCTTTAATTTTATTTTGAAATTCAGGAAACTTTTTTTCATGTTTTAAATATTCATAGACAACGCATAACGCAAAATT
Organism: uncultured Lachnospiraceae bacterium; assembly: GCA_910584945.1. GTDB lineage: Bacteria > Bacillota > Clostridia > Lachnospirales > Lachnospiraceae > Hominiventricola. Next base: position 19,729 of record CAJUDY010000001.1, read on the forward strand.
GTTAAAATCCCAATGATATGCAATTTCTCTTTGAAATTTATCTGCATGAAAAAGAAAACTGTTTAAAATCCGAATTCCACACTTTGTTATCTCTGGTTTATTAAAATGGATTCCTCCAATAACAAATGCTCCTCCCATATGTGTTTCGCCATAGTGAAAACCAATTATTTTTTTATCCACAGGATCGAATAATTGGATAGCTTCCGGCGATTCTTCTTTTAGAAAAGGAATATAATGTTTATAAATATAATTTAATAATTCGCAATATTTTGATTGCATATTAGTCATAAATATTTTACCTGATCTTCTATTTTTCTTTTAAAATCATATGTTTAATTTTTTTTAGACATTCTCTACCCAAAACTGTCATTAAAATAGGCCTAAAAATAGCGACAAGAAGCTGTAGTAAATTATTTGTCACGTGTATTCTGTGCCCTAAATATTGTAAAGCTTCTCCTATTCGTTGAATAACTAATCCTATCTGGTTAGTCATTTGCAAAAAGTACTGTGGTGTATGAAAAAAACATATTTTATTTTCTTTAATTTTATTATCAAATATAACTTTTTCAGGATCAATTTTCATTGTCTGAAATAATTTTTTCAAATGAGCTACCTTCATATAGTTAAAGTCAACCATATAGCAGGAGGCAATATCAGCAGCCACAGGACTTGTACTCCAAATTCGGAACCCTGCATCGATTTTCTTTCCTGCTACAGGTCCATTATATTCCATTCCATAACATGCATCTACGATGCAAAGATTCGGTTGTATTGCCAACACAAGATCATGGATAACTTCGGAAATATGTGTATGAAAAACCCATTTTTCACATGGATACAATGTACCAAAAAGATTTTTGCAGGCACCCGTAAATCCTGTAACCGAATGAGACTTTAAATTTGTAATGTCTATTACAAAATCTGCTCCCATTAACGTTTTAGAAAGCCACAGTTGTTTGTCAAAGTTAATAAAATATCGAAAATCTTTATCTTCCTTCTGTATAAGTACATCTCGGGATAGATCAAGTAATTTTACATTTTTTTGAGCCGTTTCACTAATGTTTAAAGATTCAGGCAACTTTAAATTGTCAAATTTTAAAAATGCGAATCCAAATCCAGTACTATCAGATTCTGCTATATAAATTATTTTTTGCGAATCAATAAGAAGAATATATTCTATTAATTGTCCAATTAATTTTAAATTTGTGACAACATGGCTGTCAGCTTCTACATAAGTACCTGCAGCAAAATTAGGCTTAATTACTACATAATTTGCACTTTTTATTTTCTCAATAAGCTTCAATTTGCTAAACAACTCATCAAACGAAAAATTGTCATAAGCTTTATGATAATCCACAATAACTTGGCTGCTACTATGATTCATGTGCTAATTCCCTCAACTGCTGTTTGACTTCTAATGCATAAGAACTGCTATATACAAATGCTGTACTTGTATACATATGATGGACGACGGCACCTTCTATTGTATAAGAAAATATACCTCCCGCAGCATTTCCGCAAACCGCTGTATGCTTTTCACACCAGTTGATCGCTTTTTTCGCGCTTTCTATTAAAACCAAATCTTGAGTTATTCTATACCAGGCTAAAAGATTCCAAGCCAAAACAGGAGTCGCTTTACAATCTACACCCATCATCGGCTTCATCAAATTATAATGCCATCCACCATTTTTTTTCTGTTTATTCAAAAGTGTACTAATTGTTGCACAAATTACTTTTTTCAGTTTTTCATATTTTAAAACCTCATATGCGGGGATCAGCCCCTCCAAAGCCCACGCTTGTCCTCGTCCAAAAGCGCCACCTGTCTGCTCATCGGAAGCATTGACAGCTGTTGCGAAACACTTTTTTGAAGGCATATAAAATATATTGATATATTTTTTTACAAAACGTTCAAGAAAAATTTTATATTTGCTTTCAAAAGACTCTTGATACAATCTGGCAAATAATGCAGCAGTAAAACCCACATCGACAATATTTTTATCTTTAATCCATGTATTCTCCTTTGTGTCGTATCCTATGAAAACTAATCCGTCCGGACGTGCCGTCTCCATAATCCATGCCGCTGTATGCACTGCTGCGTCCCAAAATCGCCTCTCTCCTGTTTTTAGATATAATTCAATACAGCAGTTATTGGCTATATATGCAGAATCATTTGGAGCAAGTTGTGGTACAATATCGTCCGCAACATAGTCATTTCTGACAATCCATCCGCCGCATTTTTGTTGATAACTTAAAATAATATTCCCTAGATGAATAGCCTCATTGATTTGATTGAATGAGCAATAATATCTTACAACAGCTGCACTTGTCCAAATCCAACTTGGGAGACACCATTGTCTTAATTCTTTAATATACCCAGCATAGCAACAACCCCCATGCTTATATCCCATTGGAATTTTTGATTGTTTTATAAAACGTTTCCACAGCAGTTCTGTAGATAGTAACGAGAGATCTTCTACAAAAATGTTTGTCCCTGGAAAAGTTTGAACAAATTTAGTGCATCCTTTTTTTACCAGATTCTCGATAGGATACACTTCTTCTTTTTTTATCCTTTTTCGCTTCGAAACATCGATTTCATTGATAGTTCCTTCATAGGAGGATGGTATTATCAAATCGTTTCCCATAAAAGAATCAACATCAAAATTTACCATTTTATACTGTTTTGAAATTGTATTTGCTTTTTTTAATATCTTTTTTGTTGTTCTATGAATAAATCCATATAATCTATACAACATTAGTTTGCACCCAGATAGTTTTAAAGGAAATCAAGTCAATTGTGCAAAAATACTTTTCATAGTATTTATATATTTTTTTTGTGTAAACTGTTCCTGATAATAAGCTCGATTTCTTCTGCTGATTTCTTCTATTTTTTTGTTATCAAACAATATCAATTTTTCATACACATATTCTATATTGTCATTTTCCTTGATAAGGATACCATTAAAATTATCTTTTACAATATCCGGAATGCCAGCATGATTGGTTGCCACTATCATCATGGCATTTCCCATTGCTTCAAGTATACTTATTGGCTGTCCTTCGTTTGGATATCTTGTAGGCAAAATGAAAATATTACAAAATTCCAGCAACTTACATTTTTGTTGTCCAGTTACAATTCCATGATAGCTCACATAGTTATTCAACTTATTTTCTATGATATATTTTTCAAAAAATTGTTGTTCTTTTTTTCCAAAAAATTTCCCAGCAAAATGAAAATGAAAACGTACTGCTTGCCCTTTTTCCACACGTTGTTTTTCCAATTTGGCCATTTCTAATACTTTTGAGTATCCTTTTGTATATATAAAATTACTAAGCCATAAAATATGAACTTTTTTTGTGTGTTTTAAAGAGTTCATTTTTTTATTTATTCTTTTATCAGGCAAAACATACGCATCATCCACACAATTTGACACAGTGAAAATCTTGTTATTTGTTATCATACCATCAAAGATATAATTGAGTGATTTAGAGAGAACAATTACACCGGCAAGTTGGCTAATCACTTTGTAATTAATTTTGCTTTGCAAAATATTCATATCTTGATCAACCAATTGTCTATAATATCCACCATGCAAATGTATTAGACACTTATTATGCTTCCATTCTAATAATATCAATATAATCAAATCTCTCAGATTTCCAACTTTTGTCTGACTGATGGTAAAATAGAATAAGTCAGCATTGCTTTTTAGTAATCTGAAAAGAATCATAAATAAATTTTTATTCTTAGTTAAATCAATTTTTTCAAATTCAAACTCTCCATCTTCCGATATATGAGCATTTAAATTGGAATAGTATAAAGTTTCTACCGCCTTCGAAAGGCCATGTATTGGGGGCGGGAATTGTGCAATGAAACAGATTTTTTTCTTATTCATCTTGTTTCACCTTAAAAATAAAATGGTTATTATTCCTGCAATATTCCGACACATTTAATGCATAAATTATTTTGGTTTGGAATATGTTAAGTACGCTTTTAGTAATTGGGACTATATATTTATGACCAATAAATAATAGCAAAAATGTATAAACAATTATTTGGAAGGCATTTGCGCATTCGATTTTTATACCAAATACTGCTAAAAGAAATTCTGTTCCCCTCTTTAAGATTGTTTCTAAACCACAATAGTAAAGAGTTTCTGCTCCAAGATTACTGAAAAGTACTGAATCTTGAAGTTTATATGCAAATAAACTCATTAAAAAAACAATGATACATGCACCTAATACTGGAGCAACAGGGGAACATGTATAAAGAATATCTCCTAAAATCGGAATTTTAAAAACATTGCGTCCAAGGTATAAACAAACTGTATAAATCGCGGCAGTTGTTCCCAAGATCCCTTTAAGGAAAAATCCCATTAAAGTCTTTGACAAAAGACATTTGTTTAGTAATGGATAGCTTGTATACCCCATTACATAATAGAACAAATAACCACATGCACTATCAATATTAAATGGTAACGACGGATTACATATCCCGTTGATATGACCATAATTACAATATAGTAATGCTGCTCCTGCAATCATTAGCACTTTAAATTTCATTTTATGTATGACATAAAATATAATTCGCACGGAAAAAAGGCACGAAATAAACCATAGTGTAGTTGCCGAAATGCTTTTGTTCCTAATTCCACCAAGTAGAAACACAGTCACTTCATCTTTAAAAGTTTCTGTATTCCACCCATAACATATTTCAAAAAATATCATTGATACAAATGCAAAAAAATAAAACGGTACAAGTAACGAATTAATATTTTTTTTTAAATAATTTATAAAAGTTCGTGGTTGACTAAAGTTTTCGCACATTCCGGATACGATAAAGAACAAAGGCACATTAATATTCCATGCCATATTATATAATCTTCCGCCTGTAGAATTCATATGACCAAAATATACAATCCATATTCCCATAAATTTCAGTATATCAAGCCATTTTTCTCGTTGCATTTTATTTTACCTCCACAGAAAGATTTCTGTATGACATTTGTTTTATCTCCTTATCGTATTCCCCGGATTCCCCACAATCACACACCCATCCTCAAACTCCCCACTAACCACCGCTCCGGCTCCCACTATACAGTTATCACCGAGTACCGTACCTTTCAAAATAATGCTGTTGCATCCCAGGAAGCAGTTCTTCCCGATATGGATTTCTTTTGCAGGGATCAGGTCAGCCGCTTCGCCGCCGTGGATGTCCTGCATCAGTTCCTGTCGTTTCTCCGGATCAAGCGGATGGAAATCATTGTCCAGTATCTTGCAGTTGCCGCCAATAGCCGTATTGTCTCCGATATAGATTCCTTTTCGGGCATAGATCGTTGCGCCGGATATTCCAACATGGTTGCCGATCTCAATCACCGCTCCCGGTGCCCGCGTTACGATGATTGAACGGCTGTACAGTCCTACAAGATTGCTCAAAAAACTGCTTTTGATCGTGACATCGCTACCAATTCGGAGTCGGGCTCCCTTTTTATTGAAGATCACAGGAACGCCTTTCAGAAGAAGATTTTTCCCATATTCTACTTTGGTCATCTTCAGGATGAGTTTAAACCAGTTGCTGTTCATATTTTTTCCTGCAGGCTTTGAATTGCTTCTGCATATTTCCTGACCGAAATGTCTTTGGTCAGGTGTTGTTCCAGATATTCCCGCCCGCGTTTTCCCATTGCAGTTAGTTCTGCGTCTTCCGCATGTTTGATAAACCAGCGAAGATTTTTTTCCACCGCTTGATAGTCTCCCGGTTCTGAACACAACCCGCCTCGGGTTTCCTCAATAATGCATCGAATCTCGGAGCCTTTTTCCAGCACTCCCAACACCGGTGCCTGTACCGCGGCACATCCATAATATTTTGACGGGCAGCTGACTCCTTTGATTCTTTTTGCGTTGACTACCCAGTGCACATCTCCTGCATTCAGGCTGTAGATCAGGTCCTCTTTTTTCTGATAAGGGATAAAAAAGACATTGTCCATATGATACGTTTCCCTATAGGATACCAAGTGGTTTCGCATAGATCCGTCACCGACAAAGACAAATGCCACTTCCCGGCCACTGTTCGTTTTGGTTTCTGGCGGGAACTTTCGGATTACTTTCATCAGGTTTTCCAAATCGTAATACAGACCAATGTTGCCGGAATACATAATGATAAATTTCCCTTCGAGGCCATACTGTTTTCGAAATGCCATGACCCCGGGATGGTCTTTTTTCAGTGGACAAATTTCTTTTTCATTAATCCAGTTATTGATCATTTTTACATTTGGCATCTTTTTGCCGCCAAAACGTTTTTGCAGCGTTTCCACCAGGTCCCGGCCAACGATGATGATAAGATTGCTCTGCCGACAGCTGAATTTATCCAGAAACATCATCGTCCGAATCAGTAGTTGATTTTTGCTGTAGCCGACCGCCAGAGTTTGTTCCGGATTGAAGTCCTGAATGTTATAAATCAATTTGGCGTGTTTGACCCATTTGCCCCAGACGCCCAGCAGTCCGCCCAGAATCGGCGGCTGAGAGATTGCCAGCACGTACTCCATTTTCCCAACACGGAAGGTTGCTGACATGGCGCCGAAAAAATAGGATAAAATATTCCGAATTCGACTGTACTTTTTCGTTTTGGTGAATTCCGGAACGCGGACGCGGAGGACATTTACGCCTCCAATCTGCTCTTTATAATATTTTTTCTTTTTATATCTTTCTTCTACAATGCCTAAATAGCTTGGAACCACGCAAATCACGGTAACATCAAACTGATTCAGCAGACCTTCTGCCAGTTCCCGGAGAATCTGACCGGTGGATGCCGCATCCGGGATATAGTAATGAGCGTAGATCAGCAATCGTCTTTTTTCATTGCCCGGACTCATCGCCTGTACCCCTTCCTGTCAACTCAAAAATATCTTTTCATACTCTGCCGCGATATGCTCCCAGCGATAAGCCTCACAAATCCGTTTACGGGCCTGTTTCCCCAGCTCTGTCCGTTGTTCTCTGCTGAAAGTGTCCGCTTTATCTAATAAAGCAGCCAGATTGCCCGGTTCTTTGGTCCAGTAAAGGGCGGCATTTTTTCCAACTTCCCTGTTGAAACTTACCTGGAGAAGCAGATTGAGTTCGGTACTGCCCAGAGCCTCCAGAAGTGACGGATTAGTTCCGCCCACTTCATGTCCATGGAGATATCCATAGGCATTTTCCCGGATCTTTTTCAACAGATCCTGATCATATACGGTGCCGACAAATTTGATCCGCTTGTCCGAATGAAAATGAAGCCGTTTCTCCAGCTTTTTTGTAAACACACGGTTCGCCGTGGTAATGATGGCCAGATCTTTGTCTGTATTCGACTTCATGAATTCGCGGATCATGATCTCAAAATTATTCTCCGGAACAAATCTTCCAACCACCAGGTAATAATGCCAAGGCTTTAATCTTTTGTCCCTCAACCATTTTTGATATACGGTATCTTCATCTTTCAAAGGAGACGGGACAACTTCCGAACCATAGGAAATGTATGTGGTCCTTGGATGGAAGGAGGCGTATTGTTTACGAATATAGGCTTCGATATTTTTGCTATCACAGATCAACAGATCTGAATGCTGTACCGTCAGCCTTTCCGACAGGCGCCAGTATTTTCGAATGATCCAGCTCCATTTTCTGCGCAGGTATTCGTGTCCATCCGGATTGGTATACAAAACGCCGCCCAGACGATGCAGCTCTTTTTGAAAATGTTTCATAAAAGGGCCAATTCGATAGGCCAGCACATAGACAATCGGATGCTCGATATGATTTTTCCGGATATAAGCGAGGCAGGCCCGAAAGGAAGCCACATCATAAAAAATCGCCTGCGCCGCCCCCAGCTCCGGAGCGTTGATCTGAAAACACCGGGCATTATGGTATTCGAATTCACCCTTCTTTGAGGCTTTACAGGCAACATGATATTTCAGTTCAGAATGGTTCTGATGGTATTCTGTCAGCTTGTCCACAAATGTCTCATATCCGCCATATGCACCTGGGATACCTTTGGAACCAATGATAAAAACATGACGCATACTCTTCTTTACATCTCCGTGTTCTGTAGCTGTTCCATACTGCCTGGTGTTTTCGGTTAAAGGGCGTATATTTTATTGGAAGATAAAATGTGTATTCATAAAGATAAAAGGTTTTGACCTTGTTGTCCAAAACCTTTTGATTCATCATTACGTTGATACATTAAATCCGCCCTTTAACGCCCACCCTCCTCAAACCCCCTAAAATTCCATCCATTTCCACCTTCTCTGACCACGATATTGACTCCAAATTATCGAAATCCAGTCCATCCTCTTGAGCCCCAATCCACCCCATAGAACGAAAGATCTCACAGTAGAATACAAATATAAGCAGAGCAAGGATATTAGAGAGAGGAGGCTATACATTATCAGGAAATCTACCTGAATCCGGGCAATGGTGGTTCGGGAATGAAAACGAAATGCGGGGACTGTGCCGAAATGGTTCCACATGTGGAGATTCATCGGTTTCAATATTTCGTTTGTCTCAGTTTGCACATTGCCATAACGGAATAATTTAGATATAATTATTATATAGAGTATCAAGTCCTGACAGGGACTTTCCGCAAATGAGGATGGGAGAACCGGGAGTACGAATGAAAGATATTTTAGTAGAGAAATACTGGAAAGTTTGGGATGCAGGTTTTTATGAAGAAATACAAAGGAATCTGGAATCTCTGGAAAAAGGGGAGATAGCGTGTATCAATTTTATGAATATTCGTGAGTTGAACAGCGAGCTGATGCCGGTTATTTTTGTTCTGGTCTATCATACATATATGAAAACAGGAAAACAATTGTTTTTCTCAAATGTCGATCCGAAAGTGAGAGACTATCTGGAGGATATGCGTTTTTTTCAGTTAAATTATGTCCGGGCGGGCAGTTTGAGAGATGGAAGAGGAACGAGGGACAGCACGGGCCGGCTGATTCCGGTATACCGGATTTATAATGATCAGGGGATTCGGGACTTCTGTCAGGTGTCACAGACGATTTTGGGTTTGGGAAATGTAGAATCAGGGTTAAAGGAGAGCATTGGTATGGTGCTCCAGGAGCTGATGATCAACGGGCAGGAGAGCCACGTGCAGAATTCCCGGGACGTCCCCGTATACGCCTTTGGGGGAAATGAGGGAAAATGCATTACCTTTGCAGTGGTGGACTTTGGCATGGGATTCTATCAGAGCCTCCTGCAAAATAACCATAATCAGGGCCGGATTGAAGGGGACCTGGATGCCATTCATAAGGTTCTGACCCTCCATCTGACCGGGAAAAAGCATCTGACCGGAGGTATGGGGTATGTAACCATTGAGAATCTGATCAACAGATACCATGGGCGCTTGCTGATCGCTTCCGGAAATGCAGTGGTAGTGTATGAGAATTCCGAGATCAATCTGAAAAAAGATATTTCCATTCAGATGGCCGGAAGTATTATTTTCATTCAATTTGAAAAAAGGGCTTGAAAAAGAGTGGTCATGGGTGTATAATACAGGTGTTCACATTTGGAAAGTGAATTTGGATTGGAGCAATATTTTTTATGGAAATAAGATTGGCAGATGAGATTGCGAAGATGCCAGATCTTTCGCCGGATTTGCTGGCGAGCAGATTGAAAGCCGGAGATTTTTTTGAACAGCGTATAGAGGCGAAGCTTCTTGGCTGCACGGACGCCGTCCGCAGGGTTACGTTCAACTGTGAGGGGATACAGTCATCCTCCGCTTCTTTTTTGGACGAATTATTTTTTATTGATGTATTTACTTTGAATTTCAGGCATGGGAACTCTGTTTCTGTGCTGACGAATCTGTCGGACGAGTTTTATTTTAATCTCCGTGTAGCGGTGGAAGGAAAGAAGAAGCTGATTGAAAATGCCAGGAAGAATGGCATTTATTACCGCACGAAAGATGAAGCCAGGGCGGAGCATCCTGAGGGGGTTCCGAATCATCTGGTCTGCCAGATCGGAAGTCCTTATATTTTGTGTGAATACCAAAACGGGATTGAGGTATTGGGGTTTAGCGAAGGCGAAAAACAAAAGATCCTTCTGGAGCGAATGGTAAGAGGGGGAGAGCGAATCACGGCTGCCCAGCTGGCAGCGCAGGAAGAAAAGCTCAACAATTCGGCGGCGAATAACCGACTAAACCGGCTGTATGAGAAGAGATTGATATTCCGAAAACCAATGACAGAGAAAGCACCTGAAAAATATGAATATTTTTTCGTTTAAATAAAGATACCCCGCGGATAAGCGGGGAATTTTTAACATCAACCTATCACTTTTGAAAAGTGATAACAGTTATAAAAAGTAATCGGAAAAGAGGGGAATAAAGATGTGGAAAAAAATGATTCGGTTGTTTGGCGCCTTGGTGGTGTGGCTGCTTTTTTTCGGCCTATGGGAAATGCTTCCATGGATTTCCAATATAAAAGGGATATCCGCAGGTATTATTTCCACTATCCTTGTGGGGATGATCGTACGTGTATTCGGGGATCCGATCGAATTGATTAAGGAGTTGAAGGAAAGATACGGCGGAGGAGCGGACGGAGAACCCCCGGAGCCGGAGAGGTGGATGATTCCGGCGGTTGGTATGATACTTGCGATGGTTTTCATGATCACGGTTGTCTATTATATTATGCAGGGAGTCAGCGGTTTGATCAAGCCGTATATACCGGGCGGACCGGAGGTTGTGGACGTATCGGAAGATGCAGCGGACAGTTCTGATGAACAGGAAGGAACAGATGGTCAGAAGGAGGGGACTCCCGAAGAGAATGGAGCGGAGGAACTGTCAGATTCCAAAGATACGACAGAAGCGGGGGATGATTCTGATTTCCCCGGTATCCGTTATGCAAAGCATCAGGAAGACGAAGAAGAGGAGGAAAAGCAAAAGACGGAAGAGCAGATACAGCCTTCTGACAAAGAATCAAATAAGAATGCACAGGAAGACGAAACGTCTGGAGCTCTGGAGAGTATCTTGGAATGGATTTCAAAAGTGACAGAGGAAAAGACGGAGAATTCTGAGCCTCCACGGTTTGCTGAACAGGAGGAAGATACGGAGAATACCAGGACCCCGGGAGACGGAACGATGGATAGCAGTACAAAGGAGCCGAATGCGCCAGGGACATATGACGACCCAGAGCCAGATCATTCGGGCTCGTTTGCTGAGCCGGAGATCCCGGATTCGTCTGCCGATGAAGAGCCGGAGAATCCGGATGTCTTCGTACCGCCTGCGCCGGAAGCGCCGGGTCCGATCGTCGACGAAGAGCCGGATAATTCGGATGTCTTCGTACCGCCTGCGCCGGAAGCGCCGGGTCCGATCGTCGACGAAGAGCCGGAGAATCCGGATGTTTTCGTACCGCCTGCGCCGGAAGCGCCGGGTCCGATCGTTGACGAAGAGCCGGAGAATCCGGATGTTTCCGTGCCGCCTGCGCCGGAAGCGCCGG
>CAJUDY010000001.1:31278-243321 GCA_910584945.1 uncultured Lachnospiraceae bacterium
GACGAAGAGCCGGAGAATCCGGATGTTTCCGTGCCGCCTGCGCCGGAAGCGCCGGGTCCGATCATTGATGAGGAACCGGAAAAACCGGACGGATCCGGAAGTAAAGATCCGGATCCGGATGAGGATATCGAGCAGCCGACACAGAGAAATGACTATAAAGTTCCTGCGGTCATAAAGAAGGAGGGGGAGGCTCTTCCGCGTCAAGAAGTAGAAAGGATTGTTTCGGAGGAGGAAGCAGATCAGGTGACGCTGATTTCAGGAGAGACTCGAATATTGGACAGGATCTATTATGCCGGTCAAGAACGATGGTATGAGATGAATCCGTTGGTTTCAGGAACCTGCTATTTTGAGATCGTCAGTGAGAAGGATTGCGCGGAGTATGAGGTTGAATTCTGCAAAGTAAATGAAGACGGAACATACAGCAACGGGATTGTCTTTTCCGAAGTGATCACAGGGGATGTGATGCCGGTAGAGATGACCTCCCAAGAAACATATGAGATCCACATTGAGCAGCCCTGGGGGTTTGGCGGTTATGAACTTTGCATTGGCTATCCCCAGGAAGAGCAGGATATCAGCGGCTATCATGTGTACCAGAATCAACTGCAATATCCGGAAGAAAAGCAGGTATATCTGCTGACTCCAAAGGAGACTGGCTGTTATCGGTTTGACGTTGCGGGACTTGCGGAAAATGAGGATGTCCAGATATTGGTAGAAGGGGAGGACGAAAGCCAGGACGTGTATACGGGCAATAAAAGCGGCCTGACGGTTACGCGTATGCTGGCTGGGGAGACCTACCGGGTCGTCATTTCCCAGGAAAAGGGATTCGGTACCTATCAGCTGAAAATCGGACACCAGAAAGAGACCGCCGATCTGACCAGCTACACTGGCGCAGAAGATTCAATTGAGTTTCAGGATCAGATCAACTGCTATGAAGTGAAGGTGGAAAAGTCCGGTATCTGGCATGTTCAGCTTTTGGACATGCAGGGAGAGGAGTTTGCGGCGGAGCTGCGGATCTATGACGCAGAGGGGAAACCAGTGGACAGCTGCTCTTGCACCAGCGAATGTTCGGAGGAACTGTATGGGGAAGCGGAGGAAGGAGAGCTTCTGTCCATTCAGGTGCAGGGAACGGAAGGCACGGGGACATATCTCCTGGATTATAAGCTTTGATTTCCCGGTACTTTTAAGATACAGATCTGTAAAATAGAACCGCAACGGGCCCAGTTGAAAAAACTTGAAAAAAATTACCGAAAATACCACTAAAAACACACAGAAGATGTATTTTGCGTTATTCTATAAAGCAAGGAGAGAATAAGTATGAAGAGCGTGTTTAAACATATCAGGGAACTGAGGGAAGATGGCGACTTAAAGCAGTGGCAATTGGCAAAGCAGTTAGGATGCAGTCAGAGATCGTACAGTGATTACGAGAATGGTAAGACACGGGTACCGCCGGATGTTCTGGTGGAGCTGTCCAAATTTTATAACACAAGCGTGGACTACCTTCTGGATTTGACCAATGAGAAGAAGCCGTATCCAAGAATTGATGAGAAATAGTGACCTTTTAGACAATGTAAATATTTCAGACTGCAAAAAACCCGAAGTCTATGCTTCGGGTTTTTTGCGGCTTCTGGTATAAGGAAAGAAAACTTTAGGAAAAAGGCATCTTTGACGATATATAAGATACCCCGGTATGGGCAAAGGCAGGCGGCCCGCCTGTATTTTAAATGAAGAAGGAGTTTCAACTATGAAAAGAACAATGTCTAAGAAAGTTTTGGCAATTGCGATTTCCATGTGTATGCTGGCAGGGAGCCTGGCTTCCTTCCCTGTGAAGGTGTCTGCTGCGGAGCCGAAGAAGATGGCCAATGTGGTAGTGTTTGTTGATTTTGCAGATACCGATCATACCGGGCATGAAGATTATCAGTATACGGGCACGAAAAAAGGTCATTGCTTTGCGAAAGACCTTGCGTATACCCGGCGGATCTTTGACGGGGACGGCGGGGCGACGATGGCGTTAAAGCCGTACATCAGCGCGATTTCCTATGGACAGCTGGAGGTGGAGAATATCTTCCCCCAGATGCAGGGAGAGCGTCTGGAGGTTTATACCCTTTCCCATAATGCAGATTATTACCTGAAAGACCAGAGCGCCGGCGATACGCAGATCATCAGCGAGGTCATCCAAAAGCTTCGGCCGAACGAGGCGCTTCTTAACGATGCAGATCAGGATCACGACGGCTGTATTGACAACCTGACGATCGTGGCTGCGAGCGAAAAAGACATTGCGAACGACCGGTTTTACGGGCGCAAATCGTCCTACGGCGGTTCGGAAACCCTGAGCGGACATCTGGTGCGCACTTACAATCTGATTCCGGAGTCAGGCGTCTATCTGAAGGAAAATCCGGGAGTGATGGTACACGAATTTCTTCACACTGTTGGTTATCCGGATCTCTATCGGTCCGGAAGCGGGCGTCCGGTGGGAAGATGGGATATTATGGGGAATGCGGTCCAATATCTGCAGTATCCCCTGGCGTATCTTCGGTCGGGGATTACCGGATGGTTTGCGATCCCGTCTGTGACGCAGTCTACAAAGGGCTATACGCTGTATACGCCGGGGGCGGCAGCGGCGGATGCTTCTGTCCGAAATAAGCAAGCGGTAATTTTGAAAACCAGCTATTCGGATACGGAATTTTTTGTGCTGGAATACCGGAAGAAAGCCGGTACCAACACGGAGTATGATTATTCCCTGTACAATTCCGGGGTTCTGATTTACCGGGTGAATCTACGGACCAGTACCAATTATGTGGGAGAACAGGATATGATCTATGTCTTCCGGCCCGGGGATCGTTATGACAGCAATGGAAGAGAACTGGCGGTGGGAAATCCGGAGGAAGAAGCGAGCCTTTCTAAGGAGAACGGGGGGACTTCCTATGGCAGCAGCAATCCAAATGCGACGCTGACGGAGGGGGCGATCACCTATGCGGACGGCACCAACAGCGGAATCGTGATCAGCAATGTGGGAAGCGCCGGCGGGGATCGGATTACCTTTGATATTACTTATGCGGATGTCTCCGGCGGTTCCTACTGGACGGCAGTCGGGGAACAGGCGAACAATGCATACCAGATGGATTCTTACATGGACGCCGACGGAACGTTTTATTTCCTCCAGAGCCAGGATATGCGGACTGCGTATCTCTGGAAATACGACGGAAAGATCTGGACGAAATGCAGCACTGTGTTAAACAATGCAGGCCAAAAGTTTCAGCTTGAAAAGTATAACGGCAGATTTTACGCGGCGTGTCAGAGCGGCACGACACTGCGGCTGTCAGAATGGAACGGGTCTTCCTGGAAGCTTTTGCACACGGCTTCGTGTACGGAATTCGATCTGTGTTCGGACCGGGAGGGAGTTTATCTGGCATATAATGGCGCGGAGACCTCTTCGAATCAGATGACGGTCTGCCAGTACGGAACTTCCGGTCGTGTAAAACAGCTTGGAAGCGTCAGCGATATGGGAGAGCCGGTCTATAATCCTGTTGTGACGGCGGAGAACGGCAGCGCGGCGGTGATGTACCGTACGAATAACAATCAACTTCGGATAAAGTGTTATGAAGCTGCGGGCAATGTGTGGAATCCGGCAGGCGATCTTACGGCAACAGCCAACAGTGGAACGATCAAACTGCATAAAAATAAGATTTACCTGATGAAAAACGGAAGCAGCTGGGGAGAGAATTCCAGTAGCCTGTATCTGTTGGACCTGTCCGCTGGAGACGGACTTTGGAAAAAAGTAGGTACGAACGTCTATGCGGACGAGGGGATTGCGGAGATGGATCTCTGTTTTCACGGCGATTCGCCCCATATTCTGTATCTGGGCAGCACATCAAGAGCAATAAAGGCGATGCAGCTGGTGAACAACCAGTGGGTGCCCTTCGGCGGTAAAGTGGCGTCCGCGGATAACGTGTCCGGTTTAAAAGGATACTCTTATGGCGGCAGCGTCTATGTTACCTATCGGCATGATCAGACGGATACCATCTATATCAAGTCCCGCCAGTCCAACCAGACCGGTCCGGTTACCGGCGGGTCTGTGAGCGGAGGCAATACGGATTCTTCCGGCGGCGGAAATACCGGCGGTAATGGAAGCACTTCTGGCGGAACCAATTCTTCCGGCAACAATGGAAGCGCCTCAGGTGGAGGCAACGGAAGTACCTCCGGCACAGGCGGGAGTGGTGGAGGTGCCACGAATGGCGTCATCTCCGGCAGCGGTAGCGGTTCTTCCTCTGCGGTGGTCAATACAAGCGGAATTCGTTCCCTGACAGCATCTATGGTCAAGAGCAATGTGCTGCGCCTGAACTGGAGTCCTGTATCAGGAGCGAAGAATTATGAGATCTATTATTCCACCTCTCCAAATTCCGGATTCCGTAAGCTTGGCAATGCGAAGAAGACGGTGTACAATTTTAAAAAGGCAAAATGCGGGCAGATCTATTACTTCAAGGTGCGTGCGGTGAAAAAAGTCGGCAAGAGCACAAGCTACGGGGATTTCTGTCCGGCAGTATCCGGCAGAACGGTCCTGAACGGAACGGTCAGTGTCTCTGTCGGCAAAGTGACTTACAACAGTGTAACCTTGAAGTGGAATAAAATCAAAGACGCGAAAAAATACGAGATTTATTATTCTACATCGCCAGACGGCGCGTATCGTCTGCTGAAAACCCAGGGAGGTACGAAATTTACCCATAAGGGCCTCCAGGCCGGGCATACGTATTACTATCAGGTGCGGCCGGTGAGAGATGCCTATCAGGGAGATTTTTCCAGGGAAGTGTCCGCCCGGGTGGTGCTTGATCCTCTGTCAAGACTGAAGGCTGCCTCAGCCGGTCCGGACCGGCTGAAGGTGTCCTGGAAAAAGGTTCCGGGAGCAGCCAGATACATCGTGCTCCGGTCAGACCGTCAAGACGGAACCTACAGCCAGATCGGGGTGACCAATAAGCCCTCATACCTGGATACCGGTTTGACGCCGTCTACAAATTATTATTATAAGGTGTATGCAGTGTCGGGTTCTTATCAGACGAATACAGCAGGGCCGGTCCGGCAGATGACAAAGGCGCCCAAGTGACAAAATAAATCTTAAGAATTCTGAAAAATGCTGGCAGCGGCCAGGAAGCGGTTGCCTTTTCAAAAAGGATTGTATATAATGAAAAAGCGATGTCACGTTGTACATACCAGTGTACGCTGCAGCATCGCTTTTTCGGGCAATGAGCCAAGGGGATGCGGCGCGTCCATTTGGCTCATTGCCGCAAGGAAGCAGCAGAAAAGGAAAAGGAGGAACTATGAGGAGAAAATTTGCACTAAGATGTCTTTCCTGTGTGTTGGCAGGAATGCTTCTTCTTGACGCTCCGCTACAGGTATTTGCGGAGAAGGAAGCCGGGACAGCACCAGCAGAGCAGTTGGAAGATGGCGCAGGAGACAATCAAGGTCAGCCAGAGTCCCAGCCAGGGGAGAGACAGGCGGAAGATTTGAGCGCTGGAAAGGAAGATGGGACGGAGAAAACAACGGCTTCAGATGATCCGTCGACGCAGCTGCCATCCGCAGATTCGGATGACAATATTGATCCATCGGTGCAGCAGTCAGAAGACCCGGCGGTTACTGATCCGTCGACGTCCGTAGCGCAGCCGCCATCGAATGATGCTGAAAAAACATCCGAAGAATCGACGGATGATCCGGAGTCAAAGCCGTCGGATGCTCCCGGCGAGACGGAGTCAAAAGAGCCGGAGGCGGATACACCGAAGGAAGAGGAAAAACCGACAGGTGAGGAAGACCCTACAGAATTGCAAGATTTCTTCGTGCTTTCCGGCGCGCAGTATGGCGCCGTATTGGAAGAGAGTCCAGAAACGGCGTCGGAAGAACTGCTGACAGAGTATAAGGATGCGTTGGAAATTCTGCAGAGTGCCCTTGGGGAAAAAGAGGCAGAAGCAGATTTGCGTGAACAGAAGGTCAGCGCGGAAGTGCTGGAAGCGCTTTTGAACAATATCGTCAATGACGCTGACGTGGACTGCCATTTGTTGCTTCCCAAGATTACATATTCTTATATAGAAGAAAACGCTTCTGAGAGCAAGACGCAGATTGTACAGAAAGCTTTGTTTTCTTATCTGTCGGAGGAGGACAAGCTGGTATTAAAGCAGGAGAACAGGAGCCTGAAAGAGGGTGCAGAGCTTTCTTTTGCTCCTGACGAAGACGCGGAAGGATACCGGTTATACCGCTATTCCGCGGCTGAAGAGGGGTGGACAGTTGCGGACGAATTCGCAGCAGCTACCAGTGGAACCTGCATCGATCCGCTGCCGGATAACGGCGAGTATGAATATCTTCTGATCGCGTATCAGACAGAAGATGATAAAGAGGTGGTCTGTAATTTCAGCCAGACGCTGAAAAGCACCTATACATTTGGCGCTCCGGAAAATCTGAAGGCAGAGGGAACTGACACAGCGGTGACCTTGTCCTGGGACGCGGTGGCGGACGCAACTGCATATGAGGTGGAGGTTTCCGAGGAGGCAGAAGAGGAATTTACGCTTCTGGAAACCGTGACAGAGCCTGTCTTCGTGCACGAAGGTCTGGAGAGCGGCAAGACTTATTCTTATCGAGTCCGGGCAGTGTACCGGAAGGAAGGTGTTGTGTACCGTGCTCGCGCAGCCCGGCAGGCAGCGCCGACCGCAGAGGTTTATTCCTCCTATTCAGAGCCCGTAACCGGGACGACCAGGGCAGCGGCAGCTCCCGTAGTACCGGAAAAGGTGACAGCAGAGGAGAACATCACAATCCCGGCAGTGGAGTTAAGCGTTACCCCGGTGGCATACAATCAGATTCGTCTGGAATGGAAAGAAGCGTCTCCCGGAGTTTCTTATGAGATCTACAAAAGGGAAGAAAACGGCTCCCGGCAGCTGGCAGAGACCATCCCGGCGGGACGCGGTCTTACCTGGACGGACATGTCGGTGCAGCCGGGGACCACGTACACCTATCAGATCCGCGGGGTGAAGACGCAGCAGGGAAAAAGCTACGAAGGAGCGTATTCCAAAGAAGTAACCGCGGCCACAGAACTGGATGCGGTCAGCGGTCTTACGGTGGGCACATCGGATATGCAGTCTTTGAATGTCAGCTGGAGACAGGTGCCGGGGGCGGATGGATATGAACTGTATCGTTCGGCTTCCTCCGGAGGTGGATATTCGCTTCTGGCAACGCTTCCCTCTCAGACCCTGTCTTATCAGGACAAAGGACTGAGTCTTGGAGGTGCCTATTACTACCAGGTTCGGGCCTATGTGTCCGTGAATGGAAAGAAGACTTATGGGGCTTATGCACCGGAAGCTGCCGGCACAGTAAAATTAAGCGAAGTACAGGACCTGAAGGTCACCCAGATCAAAGCGACCACTCTCCAGCTTAGTTGGAAAGGCTCGCCTGATGCACAGAGCTATGAGGTTTACTACTCGACCTCTCCAGATTCCGGATATAAGCGCTTAAAGACCGTTAAGAAGACTTTCTATAATTTTACAAAGGCGAAATGTGGCGTTACATATTATTTTAAAATAAAAACCTTCCGAAAAGACGGGAAAGTAAAAACTTACGGCGATGACAGCGTCGTGGTATTCGGCAGAACCGTACTGACCGGAAGTCCGGCCATCACGGTGAAAAAGGTTACCTACAACAGCATCGCACTCAAATGGACGAAGGTAAAGGATGCCAAAAAGTATGAGATCTGGTACTCCACTACGCCGGATGGCAATTATCAGCTTCTGAAAACCCAGGGCGGGACTGCATTCACTCATAAAAAATTGACAACCGGGCAGACTTATTATTATAAAGTCTATCCGATTCGAGATTCCTTTAAAGGAGATGTCTCCAATGTGGTATCGGCCAAATCGACCCTGGACAATCTAAGCGGTCTGAAAGTTGTCAGAAGCGGCAATAATGGGATGAGTTTGTCCTGGAAAAAGGTAAAGGGAGCGAGCAATTATGTGATCCTCCGCTCCACCAAGGCAGATGGAAGCTATACAGAAGTGGCGAGAACGAATAAGACCAAGTATAATGATACCGGATTAGCCGCTAACACTACCTATTATTATAAAGTGTATGCAACCTCCGGCGTGGTGGACAGCCAACCGGCCGGTCCGATTGGCCAGTCGACGCCGGCTCCGGTAGCCCCGAAGCCCTCCAATCCGTCGTCAGGGTCTTCTTCCAGCGTGTCCACGAAGCCGCTGTATTACGGTGTGGATGTATCCAGCTATCAGGGGAAGATCGACTGGGAGGATGTGGCGGATGACGGCATTGATTTTGCCATGATCCGGATTCTGACCGGAAAGGGCACGCATGATCTGTCTCTGGACAGCCGCTTTGAATACAATTACCGGAATGCAAGAGCGGCAGGAGTCAAAGTCGGCGTCTATCGTTACAGCTACGCGACTACCAGGGGCGGAGCAAGGCGTGAGGCAAGAAGGATCGTGGAAGTGCTCGACGGACGGAAGTTGGAATATCCGATCGTACTGGATATGGAAGACAGCTCGGTTCTGGAAAATACAAGCAGGGCGGACCGTACCGAGATTATCCTGGGCTTCAAGGATATCGTGGAGAGCGCCGGATACAAATTTGCTCTGTACGCCAACAAGAACTGGATCGACAACTACATCGACCCGGCGGCGCTGAAGGGCGTGGACATCTGGTTTGCAAGGTGGAGAAGTCTGGATCGAGGTCCCGGATACTCCGGCCCCGGCAATCTGGCCATGTGGCAGTACTCCGATTCCGGCCGCGTGGACGGGATTCCCGGAAATGTGGATCTGGATGTGAGTTATAAGAGATACTAATACAAGAACGGAAAAGACCATGGACAGACTGGGAACGGCTTTGTTCATGGTCTTTGATCATTAGAAGATAAAAAAAGTTATTGTAATATTTTGGCATATTTTGGGTGCAGAGAAAGTGTAAATATTGTAAAAAGACGGTTTTCGTGATATAATACTGACTCAAATAGCCGAAGAACGGTAAAAGAGTGGAGTCAGAAATATGAATTTGCAAAAAAAGAGAGAAGACTTGGCCAGCCTGTTGGAGGTTATGTATCTGATATTGTTTGCTACCATAACGGCATATTTGGTTTTGGGCAGAACGGCATTTCCTATACCTTGGGATGCAATGATGAAGACCGAAGAAGAAGAGATACGGTTATGGTCGCGTTTATTTCTTGTGTCACCATACTATTTATTGGGTTTGACTGTTCTGCTGAGATATCTGATTCAGAAAAAATATGATTGGAAGATGATGATTCTTGGCGGAATCGTATTTTATATAGGCAGATATATCTGGCAGGAAGGGCTGCATTCCACGATTCTTCTGCTGACACTTCTGGTGGTAGGGGCCTATAAGATCTCCTGGAAAAAGATGATCAAATTATATTTCCTGGTAACAACCAGTATCTTGTTATTGGCAATTATCTGCTCGCTGGCTGGCTGGATTGATAATTATACTTATGTGTTGGAGAGAGGCACAAGAAGGTCTTTTGGAATTCATTCTCCGCCGCAATTCGGGGCCTTTGTGTTTTTTCAGATCCTTTGCTGGTGGTATTTAAGAAAAGAAAAACTGACTTATTTGGAAGCAGGGATAACCGCCGGCATTGCTTTCTTATTGAAAATATTTAGTGATGCAAGAACTGCCTATTTCTCTCTTTTTGCAGTTGCGGCAGTAATGATCTGGCAGAGATACCGCCGCCAACAATTGCTGCAAAAAGGTGAGAGATATCAGATGAACAAAGTCTGGTCAGCGATTTTGACCCTGGCGCATCCTTTGGCTGCCATAATCATCACAGGGTTGACAGTTTCATATTCTGTGCAATCAGAATTTATGATAAAATTGAACAGTTGGCTTAGTGCCAGGCTTTCCCTGGGAAAAAAGGGGTTTGACGTATATGGGGTCAGACCATTTGGGAGTTATGTCCCGGCATATACCCATGCGGAAGAAGAAAAAGGGATATATTTTTTTGTTGACAGTTCTTATATTCAATTGATTGTAATATATGGAATTGTGGTATTGGCCATCGTGTTGCTGGCGTTTCTTTTTATCAGCAGCAGAGCGAGAATACAGGAAGATGCAATATTTTTATGGATTCTTGCGTTCTCTGCAGTTCATGGAATGATTGTTCCTTGTCTGATGGATCTGCAATTCTGTCCATTTTTACTCGCTGTCTTTACAGATACCAGTGACAGTAAGGGCATGGAGATCAAGGAGATATTTAGGAGCGTAAAATGGATAAAAAGATAATGATATTGGGGAGTATACTGATCGCGATTCTTGTAGGGGGACTTTTTGAATATCAGAGACGAGATGACAGCTGGGAACTTGTATATGTGGCGGAGACTTTAGAACAGGCAAGGGAAGAGACGGTCAGAGGATACAAAGAACCCGAGGAATTAATCGCATACATGTTTTACCAGATTCAGAATGGAGATCTGGATCTGGCGCTTAGAGGCTGCCCGGTTCAGCAGATGGCAGAGGGATTCTTGCTTCGTTCTTATATCGAATTTACAGAGAGTTATGAGCCAATGGAGATGCTTCCGCCAGCCGATCGAGACAGTACGGCATATGTGGGAATATCAAAGTTGCGTCTGGCGGATTATTATGCCAAGTGGATCGAAAAATGCGGAAGTATTATGGGGCCGGGACATCATGTAAAATTGCTTGATATGATAGAAGATGTGCCGGAAGAACCAGATGGGATGTATTATCAGAATCGTACGTCCATATGCGAGATTATTGGCGCGCAAAAGCTTCGGGAAATGTTGATTTATGCAGAGATCGACGGGGAAATAAAAGAACTTCGATGGACTTTGGCACGGCATGGAAGCCGGTGGCGAGTACTTTTGTTTACTTCCTTGGAGGGATATGGCGCGGAGCAGCCGGATGTGCGGGACAGTAAAGTTGTTTTGGATGATAAGCATGTGATTGATTATACATGTGAGGATGTGCTTCCGGTTAACTATATTGTGTTAAATGACAATAGTGAGGAAAGTCCTGAAAAGTTGATTGAGAGGTTTTTCCTTTATCTAATGCGTGAAGACGTACTATCCGCAGCTTCCTATATGGAGTTATATGATCCGGAGCAGCCGCTTCATACAAATATGGAGATACTGAAGAGTCATGCGGATGCAGGCGTACAATTTCAGAGTTTTTATTATAAAATGATTTTTGGAAAACAGTGGAGATATGAATGGTATTTTAGGGATCTTGCGGTTCGGGCAAAGGATCTTGTAGAAGAGGTGGGGACAGAACAGGCGGTTACGATCGATTTGTGGTCAGTACAGGCTTTAACAGAGCCGTCCGAAGAACAGATGGTATATCAGGTGTCATACTTCTATGATAATAGTTATATGGCTACTTTCACACTGGTGAACCATAATGGTTGGCGGATTCAGAGCATTGAGTGGTAGAGGGGCAAAAATGTTATGGCAGAGATGAAAATGAGTTTTTCAGAATCATTTTATGAAGCAGAAGTCAGATGTGAGTATACAGTGGAGCCGGAGATGAAAAAAGTATGGGCAGTAGAATTGGATCTGCTGAACGAGCTGCTTCGAGTATGCAAAAAGCATAAGATTAAGGTAATGGCAACGGCAGGTACGCTGTTGGGCGCGGTTAGACATAAAGGCTTTATTCCGTGGGATAATGATATCGATATGATGGTGTCAAGAAAGGACTACGAAAGACTTTGCAAAATCGCAGAGAAAGAGTTTTCTTATCCTTATTTTTTTCAAACAGAATATACAGATCCAGGAAGTCTAAGAGGGCATGCTCAGCTTCGCAACAGTTCCACTGCCGGGATACTGAAAGAGGAGGAGAAGGTCCCTTTTAATCAGGGAATTTTTATTGACATTTTTCCGTTAGATGCTGTAGTGGAGGATGAGGTAAAGTGGAAAAGACAGGGAAAAAGAGCGGAATATTGCAAAAATATGGCGCGCAGATTATATGTGTATACGGATGGCTATGAAGCGGTGACACATACGCTTGTAAGAAATTTCATTCATACGTTTGCCATGATGTTGAATAGAATCTATTCTTATGACCAGTGGTATGCCCGATTTGAACGGATTTGCGCCAGATATAATGGTATGGAAACGAAGATGGTTTCCTGCCTTAGTTTTTTGTTTTGGAAAAAGAGTTTATGGAAAGTGCGCAGTGACTGTGAAGTGCCAGTGGAACTGGACTTTGAGATGTTGAAAATACCTGTCCCATGTCATTATGAACAAGCCCTCCGGCAGGAATTTGGAGACTGGAAGAAAATGGTTAAGAATACTTCGGAACATGGGGGAATTATTTTTGATACGGAACGAAGCTATTTGGAGTATGTAAACGGCAGTCGGAAATGATAAAGGAGAATGGCTTCTATGGAGAAAGTGCTTACGGTAGTAGTGCCTTCTTATAACGCAGAAAATTATTTGCAGGAAGATATTCCGTATTTTCTGGATGAGGAGATTCTGGACGATGTGGAAATATTAATTATAAATGATGGCTCTCAGGACAGGACACAGAAAGTAGGAGAAAACTTTCAGGATCAATATCCTGATAGTGTCCGCGTAATAAATAAAGAAAATGGGGGACATGGCTCAGCAGTAAATGTCGGAATCCGGGAAGCGAAGGGAAAGTATCTGAAAATTGTGGATGCGGACGACTGGGTTCATACGGCGAGTTTTAAAAAACTGGTGAAAGAGCTGAAAACAGAATCCAATGATCTGATACTCCATCCCTTTCATTATGTGAATGACGGAACAGGGGCGAGAGAAGATGGGCTTCCAATGAAGCAAGAGCAGTGGGAAATGATCGAATATGGGCGTTCCTACGAATTGGAAGAGGTTCTTGGACAGATCAAGGATGATTTTTTGATGCATGAGATTACCTATCGAACCGCTCTTTTAAGAGAGCATCCTATACAGTTGGACGAGAATCATTTTTATGTGGATCAGGAATATGTGTTGTATCCGGTTCCCTTTATCAAGACGGTGGTGTTTTATCCAGAATATGTGTATCAATATCGGATCGCTACTTTGGGGCAAAGCATGAATTGGAATAATATGATAAAAAACCGTGATATGCACGGGGAGGTTTTGCTCAATATCATAAAGTATTACGACACATTAAAAGCATCGCTTACCGATGAGCGTAAGGATTTTTTTGTATACCGCTGCGCCAAAATGCTGAATACCCAGGCGAGTATTTATCTGATGATGGAAGAATGCGGACAGGCGAAAAAAGAGATGAGACAGTTCGAGAAAAAAATCCAAAATAAATATCCGGAAGTATATAGATATCCTTACTCCAGAAAAATGCAGCTTCTCCGTCATTTGAGATATATGGGATTCCGGGTGGTTTCGGCATATGCGAAGAGAGTAAATGTAACATGAGTGGGATCAGTATTCGGAAAAACTATATTTACAACACCTTATATCAGATCTTGTCATTGATTACTCCGTTGATTACCGCCCCTTATGCTTCCAGGATTTTTGGAGCGGATGGAACGGGGATTCAAAGCTATACCAATTCCATTAATTCGTATTTTTTGCTGTTCGCCATGTTGGGAGTGGAGACGTACGGACAGCGTGAAATTGCAAGGCATAGAGATGATAAAGAAGCAAGCAGCAGAATTTTTTGGGAAATTGTACTGATGACATTTATCACTACAGGAATTTGCATGGTGGGATGGGGGATGCTGATCTGCCTGGCAGAAGAATATACGATGTATTATGCGGTGTTAACGATTACACTGCTGGCGGAGCCATTTAATATTTCCTGGTTTTTTGGCGGACAGGAACAGTTTAAATATGTAGTGCTGAGAAATACATTTTTCCGCCTTGCTGGAATCGCAGTTTTATTCTTGTTTGTCCGCGAAAAAAATGATTTGTTATTGTATATGGGATTGCTTGCATCTGCAGGATTTTTAGGGAATCTTTCCATGTGGACCTATCTGCCCCAATTTCTCGTCAAAGTGAATGTAAGAGAATTAAACATCAAAAGACATTTTCGGGAAACGGTTATTTATTTTATACCAACGGTGGCGACGTCTGTTTATACAGTATTGGATAAGACAATGATCGGTGTGCTGACAGAAAGCGAGACAGAAAATGGATACTATGAGCAGGCAACTAAAATCGTCAATATTGCGAAAGCCATGATATTTTCTTTGAATACGGTGATGTCTGCAAGAATGTCTTATTTATTTTCGGTAAACAGGACAGAAGAGATAAAAGCAAAGTTGAATAAGTCATTCAGCTTTTTGATGTTAGCGGGAATCCCGATGACACTGGGAATTATAGGGATTGCTGAGAATTTTGTTCCCTGGTTTTTTGGAGATGGATATGAAAAAACGATCCGTCTGCTTTGGGTTTTGAGTCCTTTGATTGTGGTCATCAGTATCAGCAACTGTCTGGGCGGTCAATATCTAACTCCCAGCGGGCAGCGGGCACGCAGTACGAAGGGAATATTGGCAGGAGCGGGAATCAATTTTTTATTGAACTTGTTATTAATTCCGTGGCTGGCATCTGTAGGAGCGGCAATCGCCTCCGTGGCCGCAGAAATGGTGATTAGTACGGTCTATGTGCATATGAGTAAAGGTTATGCAGACTGGAAAATGATCTGGAAAAATATGTGGAAACGTCTGATCGCAGGAAGTGTGATGCTTTTTGCGGTGCTTCTGATTGCCCGAGGACATTCCGGGGTTGTATGGATTACAATGGTACAGGTCTGTGTGGGCGGCGGCATTTACTTTATCATGTTATATTTGGAAAAGGATCACTTGATCATAGAACTTTTGGAAGAAATCCGGGAAAAAATCAGAAAAAAATCATGAACAGAGAATGCGGTGCGATCTGACAGCAGGAGGAAGTATGTATCTGGCAGGAAAAATTTTGCTTACCATATATTTGTATTGTATCAGCTATTTTTATACACTATCAGTTCCGTGGTCATGGACTTCCCTGTTAAGAATCGCAGGTATATATGCAGCAGTGCATTTTTTGTGTAAAAAATTGACCAATATAAAGATTACAATTACGACGGGCAGAGGAGCAGTGAACTGGAAATTTGGCTCTTGTGTGTTTGCGGGAACTCTTGTGGTAATGCTGCTTTATTATGCAGGCTATTATCCGGGAGGGTTGAATCCGGATACATTTAATCAATGGTATCAGGTGGAGAAAGGTTTTTTATTGGACTGGCATCCGGCAATACACACGCTCTTGTTTTTGAAGCTGCCTTCTTTGATCTGGAATAACCTGGGATCTGCCAGTTTGATGCAGATCATCTGGCTGTCATTAGCTATAGCATATCTTGGAATCGTAATGGAAAGATGGGGGATCAAAAAGGGTTGGATTTGTGCTGCATTAACTTTGGGAATTTTGAATCCGGCATCTGCGATTACGCTGTCCTTTGTCTGGAAAGATACCGCTTTGACCATCTTTGCAGTTGTGTTGGTGGGACAGATTATGGAGATTGTGTTTTCGGATGGGGAGTGGCTGAAACAGTGGAAGCATTCGTTGGTTTTTGGCTTGTTTGGGGCTCTTGCCATGCTGATGCGTCACAATGCGATTCTGCTGGTGGCTCCTATGATGTTTCTGGTAATTATCATATATTGGCAAAAAGTAAAGTACGCCTGTATTCTTTCCGGTATATGGATGATGTTTTTCGTTGTGGGAATCAAGGGACCATTGTACCATATACTGGGGGTTCAGAGTCATCCTCAGGTTGCGGCAGAGATGTTGGGCGTTCCTATGACCATACTTGCAAACGTCTTGGTTCATGAGCCGGACTCTCTGGACGAAGATGCACGAGAATTCCTTTACCGTATTGGTGATCAGGAGCTTTGGGAGAATACTTATCAGGAAGGAAGCTGGAACAGTGCAAAATGGATGGGGGCAGATATTTCCAATGATGTGATAGAGGAAGTTGGGGCAGCCAACGTGCTTGGGTATACATGGCATGCGGTACAGAAAGAGCCGTATTATGCTTATCGGGCAGTGGTGAAGCTGTTTGAAGTTGTCTGGAAACCATTAGGTAGCAATGTGACATGGAGTTATTATATCAATATACGGAGTAATAGTTACGGATATGAAACAAAAGGTATCTCATGGCTGCAAAAAGTATTGGATTTGTTTAGGCAGATATCGGTGGATGGAATATGTTTCACTACCTGGGGATGGCATATTGGTTTTTTCACGATCTTGCTTCTTTTTGCAGGAATCAGCCGATTAAAAGGGGGATTGGCCCAATGTATTTATTGGGTGCCGATGCTGTGTTATAATTTTGGAACGGCGTTTGTTTTATGCGGTCCAGATTTTCGCTTTTTTTCTTTTAATACGGTAGTGACATTTCCGGTATTGTTGGCAATTTTCAGCGAAAAAAAGAAGGTTTCTGAAGATGAAACAGTTGGTTAAGGGATTTGAAATGTTACAATTTTTGCGTTTGGGTTAAGAATGAGACGAACGTCTTTACATCAGGGAAGTGTGAAAAGTGCAAAGTAAAATGATATTTTCAATTGTTGTACCAGTGTATAATGTGAAACCATATTTAAAGAAATGTATAGACTCGCTGGTTAACCAGAAAAGTATGGAAGATCAACTGGAAATACTATTGGTTGATGACGGAAGCCGGGATGGCAGTGGCGTATTATGTGATAATATGGAAAAAGAGTTTTCGCAGATTCGCGTATTCCACAAGGAGAACGGCGGGCTTTCTTCGGCAAGAAATAAAGGAATTGAGCACGCACAGGGCGAATATATACTTTTTGTTGACTCTGATGATTACATTGAGAAACATACATGCCGCGTTCTAAAAAATACAATCAGAAAATATGGTTCGGCAGATGTGCTTTTTTTTGATGGCGTAGAAGATACAGGTAATGTTCAGGCATCTATGAAAAGAATCCGTGAAAAGGATACAAAATGTACACAGAGTGGGAAAGAATATTTGCTGGAACATTATAAAACAAGAAACCTAAATGTGGAGGCGTGTCTATATGCATATAGAAGAGAATTTTTGATTGCTAATCATTTGAGATTCAAAGAAGGAATTCTGCATGAGGATGTGGAGTTCACTCCCAGAGCGTTGCTTCTATGTGGAATGATCATTGAGCTTCCGGATTCGCTGTATCATTACATGGTTCGCGAAAATTCCATCAGCACGCAGAAAAACAGGGAAAAAAATATGAAAGATTTGTTTGCTACTCTGGGGCAGCAGGCTCAAATAGCAGAGCGGCAGGAGCCCGAACTGAGAAAATGGATGAAAAATGCGATCCTAGACAGTTATTTAAATATGGTTCAGGATGCGAGAATGTACCAGAAGCAGTATCGAGGATTACTGGACAAGCGTTTTTTGCTTGGAAAGGCGGCAACGCCCTGGAATCATATGCGGGTCATCATCTGCCTAATCAATGTAAAATGGTATTGTAAGATAAATGATCTTTATAAAAAGATAAGAAGTGGACAATAAAAATATGAATGAAACCATAGCAATTGTAGTTGTTGGATATAATCGTCCGGATTCCATGAGACGGATTTTGGAATCGTTGAAAATGGCGGAATATAATGAGAAGGATATCCCGCTGGTTATCAGCATCGATCATAGTGGAAATGAAGAAGTGCTGGAGGCAGCCAACCAGTTTTCCTGGTCACATGGTCCCAAGAGAGTGATCGCGCATCCGGAACGCCTGGGCCTTCGCAGACACATCATTTCCTGTGGAGATCTTACAAAAGAATATGGTGCGGTAATGATTCTGGAGGATGATTTATATGTGTCTCCGGACTTTTATCATTATGCATCACAGACATTAAAGTATTATGGAGAAGATGCTCATATAGCAGGGATTTCACTAAATACCAGAAAAGAGCTTTTGGAAAGTCCGTATCCATTTTATCCGCTGCATACGGGATATGATGTGTTTTTCCAGCAGTTTGCATCTTCCTGGGGACAGGTATGGAATGTGCGGATGTGGGAGGACTTTAAAGCGTGGTATGAAAACCATCAGACGCTGCCCCAGAGCGTGTATGTTCCCCGGACCATTCTGAATTACCCGGAGACTTCTTGGGCAAAATTTTATCAAACGTATGTGGTAGAAGAAAATAAATATTATGTGTTCAGCTATGACTCTCTGACGACGAATTTTGGAGACGCGGGAGAGCATTTTGCTCACAATTCCTCTGCATTTCAGTCCGTTCTCTTTTATGGAAAAAAAGAATATCGGTTGCCGGAGTTTGAGCAGGGGGTCAAATATGATATCTATGGAGAACCGGTAGGGCTTGGAGTTTATCTGGGAATACCAGACAAGGAGCTTACCTGTGATCTGTGGGGAAGGAAACAGGAGGCGTCTTACCGAAGATATTTGCTGACCTGCTGTAAACGGCCTTATAAACAAATCTGTCAATACTCCATGTGTATGAAACCGATGGAGCTTAATATTATTCGAAATATCACGGGAGAAGGCATATACCTCTATGATACCACCATCCCCGAACCGGAAAACAGATTGGATAAGACGGATCAGTATCGATTTCTGGAATATGGGTATGGGGTATTGAACGGACGGGACTTGTTAAAATGGGCTTTGGAACGTATGAAGCAGAAGTATATCAGATAAGACAGGTGCGTGTTTATGAAGATCGGTTTTTTGTGTCCTTCCCTGGATGTATGCGGAGGCGTGCAAAGGATTATAACGGTTCTGGCGAATGCCATGGCAGATCAGCATCAGGTGGTGGTGGTTGCCATCAATAATCAACCGGGAAAGTTCTATTATCCTTTCCGACCGGAAGTGAAAACAATTTGTTTTAATCAGTTTGTTTTTCGGAAAAAGAATCTTGTATCCGGAATTGTGCGAAAGTTAGAACGCAGAGTTCCGGTAGCTCTACCGGCTTTAGCGGCACAGAAAGTATATTTTCCTGATTATATCTGTGAGCAATTAGGGGCACTTCTTGCAGAAGAAATGTGTGATTGTATCATTGCGAATACGCCTCATTGTTCTGTTTTGCTGGGACTCATGAAGGAATATTTAGGCGGCGCATATTTGATTGGGTGGCAGCATAGCTCCTATGAAATATATTATGAGATTCGAGGGAAAGGATTTTATCCCCAAAGAGAACTCGCAAAAAAAGTATATCGAAATCTGGACAGGCTGGTAAGTCTGACGAGCCAGGATGCCCGGGCATATGAAGATAAAATGGGACTGGAATGCTGCTGCATTCACAATCCATTAAGTTTTTTAAGCAGTAAAAAGTCTGCAGTGGTCAATAAAAAGATTATATTTGTCGGACGTCTGGAAGGATATTTGAAGGGATTGGATTATCTGGTTGACATTATGAAAATCCTGATATCAGACAGAGGGCATAAGGACTGGAGATTTCAGGTGATCGGGGCGGGATCAGGAGCCTCCCAATTAGAGCAGTGGGTGAAAGAGGCCGGACTTCAAAAATATGTGGAATTGTCAGGGGAACACACGGAAGTTCAGGATTACTATTGTGACGCTTCCATATTTATCTCTACGTCCCGCTTTGAAGGCTTCGGTCTGGCGGTGACAGAGGCCATGGAGTGCGGTTTGCCGTCAGTGTCTTTTCGGACAGACGGCCCGTCAGAGATTATCAACGATGGAGTCAACGGATACCTGATCGAAAAGTATTCGGTGGAGCAGTTTGCAGATGCATTGGAACGGCTGATGGAAGATTCGGATTTGCGTAAGAAGTTTTCGGAAAATGCCATCATGCGGGCAAAAGATTTTCATATGGACCGGATACTGGAACAATGGGAAAGAGTGATTCATGAATAGAAATTTTTTAAAACATTTTGCAATTATCGGCAGCGGGACGATTATGAATATGTTTTTGGGATTGATCAATGCTCCGATCATTACCAGGATGGTAGACCCGGAAGAATACGGACAGCTGTCTATCTTTAACATGTATGCGAATATCGGGGTTATGGTGCTGTGTCTTGGCCTGGATCAGGCGCTTGTGCGCTACTATTATGAACAGGATACTATCGAATATAAGAGAAGCTTATTGTTTCGGTGCATTCAGCTTCCAGTATTGATGAGTATGCTGGCTTCGGGCTTTGTGATTGTAACCTCTGCGACAGGAATGATTGCATTTGAATTTCCCACTACAATCATGATCTTTTTGTGTATATTTGTGATCACGCAGATTATCTACCGTTTTAGTGTGCTGGTGGTGCGTCTGGAATATAAGTCCGGGGTTTATTCCATGGCAAATGTGATGAATAAGATCATGTATATGGTGATTGCAATTCCGGCAGTACTGCTGATTCGGGGGCATTACCTGCTTCTTCTTGTGATAGCGACGGTGGGTGCGGAGTGTTTTTGCATGATCTATACGATAGCAGTGCAAAAAGAAACATGGAATTTTTACAGGCAGGACCGTTCTGTATGCTCATTTAAACAAGATGAATTGCTGAAATATGCTTACCCTTACATTTTTTCTATGGGAATTACAACTTTGTTTCAGGCAATTGACAAGATGTCTTTGAATATGCATTGCACTTATGCAGAAGTTGGGATCTATGCTTCGGCAATGACATTTGTGAATCTGTCCGCTTTGGTGCAGAGGACCTTTAATACATTATGGACGCCAATGGCGGTGGAGCATTATACAAAAGATCCCGAAGACACGTCGTTCCATCAAAAAGGGAATCAGATGATTACCATTGTCATGTTCTTTATCGGCATTACATTGATTTTACTGAAAGATGTATTTGCCCTTTTGCTGGGCAGTAAATATCGCATTTCTGCATATATATTTCCTTGTTTAATGTTCAATCCAATTATGTATACGATCTCAGAAACGACCGTCGGCGGCCTTATTTTTAAAAAGAAAAGTAAACTGCAGGTGGTGGTGGCGCTTGGCGCCTGCATTACAAACATTATTGGTAATGCGATTCTGGTACCGGTATTCGGAGGTCAGGGTGCGGCAATTTCTACCGGATTTTCGTATATTGTATTTTTCTCGTTACGTACTTTTTTAGCAAATAAATATTATTATGTGGATTTTAAGTTGAAAAAGTTCTATTTACTGACCTTGATTGTAGCGATCTACGCGTTGTATAATACATTTATCGCTTTTAACATGGGTTCTATCATAGGCTATTTGATTTGTGTTGCTTTGTTGGCAGCCCTTTACAGGGAACATGTGAGATGGGGATTTGCGTATTTGTGGGATACTTTTGGCAAAATGCTTCCATGGAAGAAATGAGTGGTCTTTTCGTAATACTTGTAAAATAAAGGCAAAGGTGATACACTATCAGAGAATATGAGACAGGACAGTTTTGCATGCATAATTTCTGATTTTACAATTGATCTTATGATTCGAGGTATAGAATGCTGAAGTATAAGAGTAAAAAGATGCTCTATCGGCTGTTTTTGTTAGTGCTGATGGATGGTCTGATCATTACATTGTCAGGTCCGTTGGCGATTTATATAAGATATAATCTGTTTTTTGAGCCAGGAGCAATTACATTTATTGAGCATATATTCCAGTATCTTCCATTTAATTTGCTGATTACACTGGGAGCTTTTGTGGGGTTTCGCTTATATCAGGGGATCTGGAAATACGCCAGCGCTTCGGACTTGGTCAATATCATCGGAGCCTGTGGGGTGTCCGCGGTGACGCAGGCTCTGGGAATGAAGCTCTTGCACCTGTCGTTCCCAAGAAGTTATCCGATTATGTATTTTGTGATCCTGACAGCAGGGATCTCGGTGTTTCGCTTTATGTACCGTATTCTTGGTTTTATCCAGTCCCGCCGGGAAGGGATGCTGAAGGCGGGAAAGAAGCATACGATGATCGTCGGAGCCGGAGAGGCAGGGTATACGCTGCTGAAAGAGCTGCAGAACAGCCGCTTTGTCAACCAGAATGTATGCTGTATCGTGGATGACGACCCAGGAAAGCAGGGAAAATATCTGCGGGGCGTGCTGGTGGCCGGAACCCGCTATGATATCTGCCGTCTGGCGGAGGAATACGATATTGATGAGATCATGATCGCCATGCCGTCGGCGGACCACGCCACGGTACAGGAGATTCTGGACCTGTGCAGTCAGACAAGCTGTAAGCTGAAAGTGCTGCCGGGCCTCTACCAGCTGGTGAACGGGGAAGTCAGCGTGTCCAAGCTTCGGAATGTGGAGATCGAGGACCTGCTGGGCCGGGAGCCGGTGGACACGCAGATTGACAGCATCATGGACTATGTGTCGGGCAAGACGGTGCTGGTCACCGGAGGAGGGGGCTCCATCGGGAGCGAGCTTTGCAGACAGATAGCCCGGCATGAGCCGAAACGGCTGATCATCTTTGATATTTATGAAAATAACGTGTATGATATTCAGCAGGAGTTGAAAAGGGAACATCCGGAGCTGGACCTGGTGGCGCTCATTGGTTCTGTGCGAAACACCCATCGGATCTACAATGTGTTTGAAACATATCGGCCGGAGATTGTCTATCATGCGGCCGCTCACAAACACGTACCGCTGAT
This sequence comes from uncultured Lachnospiraceae bacterium, assembly GCA_910584945.1. GTDB lineage: Bacteria > Bacillota > Clostridia > Lachnospirales > Lachnospiraceae > Hominiventricola. The sequence continues at coordinate 53,782 of CAJUDY010000001.1, forward strand.
GGAGGACAGTCCCAACGAAGCTATTAAGAATAATGTACTGGGCACCTATAAGACGGCCCAGGCGGCGGATCGTTTTCGAACGTCCCGGTTTGTGCTGATCTCCACAGACAAGGCAGTGAATCCCACCAACATCATGGGAGCGTCTAAACGCCTCTGTGAGATGGTGATTCAGATGATGAACCATCAGTCGGCCACGGAATTCGTGGCGGTTCGATTCGGCAATGTATTAGGAAGCAACGGAAGCGTAATCCCGCTGTTTAAAAAGCAGATCGAGGAGGGCGGCCCGGTGACGGTGACCCACCCGGATATCATTCGGTACTTTATGACGATTCCGGAGGCGGTGTCTCTGGTACTGCAGGCAGGAGCCCAGGCAAAGGGCGGAGAGATCTTTGTGCTGGACATGGGGAAACCGGTAAAAATTTTGGACCTGGCTTTGAATCTGATCCGGCTGTCGGGGTATAAGCCTTACGAGGATATTGATATCAAATTTACCGGGCTTCGGCCGGGAGAAAAGTTATACGAAGAACTGCTTATGAGTGAAGAAGGGCTTCAGAGTACCAGTAATAAGTTGATCCACATCGGCAAACCCATTGAATTTGATGAAGAGCGATTCCGGCAGCAGCTGGAAGAACTGGACGAACTGTCCCGCCGGGACGACTCCGGAATTAAGGAGAAGGTGATGGAGATTGTTCCGACTTATCATATGGAAGAAAGTATTACGGAAGAGAGGCGTATATAATGGCACATATTTATCTGGCGTCCCCGCACATGAGTGAGGAAGGCTTTGAACAAGAGTATATTAAGGAAGCATTTGACTCCAACTGGATTGCTCCTCTTGGAAAAAATGTGAACGAGTTTGAAAAGGAACTGGCGTCGGCGGTAGGGGCGAAGGATGCCGCGGCACTTTCCTCAGGTTCCGCGGCCATTCATCTTGCCTTGAAAGCGGCGGGGGTCAAAGAAGGAGATCTGGTTTTCTGCCAGGATCTGACGTTTTCCGCTACGGCCAATCCCATTGCCTATGAGAGGGCAGTCCCAGTATTTATTGACAGCGACTATGAGACCTGGAATATGTCTCCGGAGGCGCTGGAACGGGCTTTTGAAAAATATCCCCAGGTAAAAGCGGTGCTGCCGGTGCATCTCTATGGACTTCCGGCCAATATGGAGCGGATCATGGACATCTGCAAAAAACATGGAGTTCCGGTGATCGAGGACGCGGCGGAAAGCCTTGGGTCCTTGTATCACGGACAGCATACCGGGACCTTCGGAGACTATGGCATCTTTTCCTTTAACGGCAATAAGATCATCACGACCTCCGGGGGCGGCATGCTGGTCTGCAATCTGGAGGAGGAAAAAGCCAAAGAGCGAATTAAGAAGGCTCGTTTCTGGGCTACCCAGGCCAGGGAACCGGCGCGGCATTATGAACACAAGGAAATCGGGTATAATTACCGTATGAGCAACATTGTGGCGGGAATCGGAAGAGGACAGCTGAAGGTGCTGGAACAGAGAGTGGAGCAGAAACGTCAGATCTTCGCTTACTACCAGGAGCATCTGGGGGATTTGAAAGGACTTGCCTTTATGCCCCTGCATGAGAACGAGCGGGCTAACTGCTGGCTGAGCGTCATTCGACTGGAGGCAGATTGTCCGGTGCGCCCGCTGGATGTGATGATTGCACTGGAAAAAGAAGACATTGAGAGCCGACCGGTGTGGAAGCCCATGCATCTGCAGCCGGTATTTCAAGACTGCGCCTATGTGGACAATGGAGATGTGGGGGCTACGCTGTTCCGTCAGGGAGTCTGTCTGACAAGCGATACAAAACTGACGGAAAAAGAACTGGAACGGATTTGCGGAATCATCAGAGGATTGTGGAGATAGATGAGACAGGGAATTTATGCGAGACATATCAAGCGAAAACTGGATGTGATCCTGGCGGCAGGCGCCCTGCTGGCGCTTAGTCCGGTGATGGGGGCGACGGCCTTGCTGGTGCGGTTGAAACTGGGCAGTCCGGTGCTGTTTACCCAGTTGCGCCCCGGAAAAGGGGAACGGATTTTTCGCATGTATAAATTCCGTACCATGACCGACGAGCGGGACGCCAGCGGAGAACTGCTTCCGGACGAAGCGCGTTTGACCGAATTCGGGAAATTCTTAAGAAGCAGCAGCCTGGACGAGCTGCCGGAATTATTCAACATCCTGAGAGGGGATATGAGCATCGTCGGTCCAAGACCTCAGCTGGTGCGGGACATGGTATTTATGACCAAAGAGCAGAGAAGGCGGCACAAAGCGGTCCAGGGCCTCACCGGTCTTGCCCAGGTGAACGGCAGAAATCAGATTTCCTGGGAAGAGAAGCTTTCCTACGATCAGCAGTATGTAAGACACATTACGTTCCTGGGGGATCTACGGATTTTGCTTCAGACGGTTGGCAATGTATTGAAAAAAGAGGACATTAACACAGAGGGAATGGCGACGGCGGAGGACTTTGGCGATTATCTTCTGCGAACCGGACAGGTGGATCAGGAAACCTATGACAAAAAGCAGCGCATCGCCAGAAAGATCTGCGAGCGGAACGAGCGAAAGAGGTAGCGGAATGGAAAAAGAGTGGGAATATTATAATCATGCCCTTGTCCCGACGACTGCTCCCCATGTGACGCCGGATACTTCCTGGATGAAAGACCGAAAAAAGTGGAAGGAGCTGGCAGGGGGGCACTATCCGCTGTTCGCAAGATGGACGACGGATTTTGACTGTGAGGAGGAGACGGAGTGGTATTGCCTGATAAAAGATACGCCTTTTGATATGATGTCATTAAAATCCAACCGGCGCAGTCTGATTACAAGAGGGCTGAAAAGGGTAGACGTGAAAATCATTACGCCGGCAGATTATGCGGCTCAGATGGCGAATGTTCTTATAAAAGCATGGCAGTCTTATGATGAATCTTATGAAGAAAAAGATGACAGGAAAAGGCTGACAGAAGAATTCAAAGAATTGACAGAAAAAAACCTTGGAAATTCCGAATATCTGGGGGCATTTTTGAAAGACACGGATACCATGATCGGCTACAGTATCTATGACCTGCATGGCGATTGGGTGGAATATTCGGTTGTAAAAACTGATCCGGAGTATCTGAATACACAAGTGAATGCGGCTCTTGCATACTTTGGACTGCAGCGTTACATGCGGCCTGGCGTGAACTATATACTGGGCGGCTGGAGAACGATGATTCACGAGACAAATTATCAAGATTATTTGTTGAAAAATTTTGGATACAGGAAGGCATACTGCCAGCTTCATATCACATACCGCCCGTGGATGAAAGCGGCAGTAGCGGTATTGTATCCTTTGCGGGGTATGCTTGAAAAATATAGCAAGAATAAATGGCTGTACTATGTCTGGTGTACTTTAAAACAAGAAGAGATCCACCGGACATTTATGTCCTGAGCAAAAGGAGGAAGCTTTATGAACATCTGGCTTTTTAACCACTACGCAGTCCCCCCCAACCTGTACCCATTGGCTCGTCCCTATTATTTCGCTAAAAATCTACAAAAAAAAGGTCACAAAGTGACCATCTTTGCCGCCAGTTCCGTGCACCTGTCCGACGAGAATCTAATCCAGGATCATCGTCCCATGAAAGCCCAGCGGATTGACGGACTTCGCTATGTATTTTTGAAAGCGCGCAATTATGAAGGCAATGGTCTTCAGAGAATCCTGAACTTTTTTGACTATACCTTACGGCTGTTCACCCAGACAAAGAAGTTCAATAAGCCCGATGTGATTCTGGCAACGTCCGTACATCCGCTGACCTGCGCGGCGGGAATTCTGCTCGCCAAGAAGTATCGCTGCAAATGTGTGGTGGAGATCGCGGACTTGTGGCCTTTGACTTTAGTGGAATACGGGGCAATAAAGGAAAAACAACTGATTACAAAAAGCTTGTACGCACTGGAACATTGGATTTATAAAAAGGCAGACGCCATTATCTTTACCATGTCAGGGGGTAAAAAGTATATTGCTGATCAGGGCTGGGATCATGATGTGGACTTGAATAAAATATCTTATATCAATAATGGAGTGGATCTGGACATTTATTATGATCAAGAACAAAAAGAAAAGTATCCGGATTCAGATTTAGATGATAAAAATGTATTCAAAGTGATTTATACAGGCTCTATGGGAAAAGCAAACGCCATGTATGATATTTTGGATGCAGCCGATAGATTAAAAACATGTAAAAATATCCGCTTTCTACTTTTTGGCGGTGGCTATCTTGAACAAGAATTAAAAGAGTATTGTACCAGGAAGAAGATAGAGAATGTCGTATTTAAGGGAAAAGTGAATAAACAATACATTCCCAATATTCTTTCAAAAGGAAATCTAAATATTATGACAGGTATTAGTGACCGCATTTCCGATTATGGCCTGAGTATGAACAAAATGTTTGATTATATGGCTTCCGGGAAGCCCACGGTCTCGAATATAAAAACGAATTTTGATATTTTAGAAATAAACCAATGCGGAGTGAGCGTTGAACCGGGGGACGCAGAGAAGTTGGCAAATGCGGTATATGAGTTTTATAAAATGAGTGACACTCAGTATAGAGAATATTGTACGCATGCGAAAGAAGCCGTTAAAAAGTATGATTTTAAATACCTGACGAATGAACTGGAGAAAATCATATATTCAGATGTGTCGGGTGTGAGGTAATGAAATGAAACAATTATTATTGGATAAAATTGCGAAAAAAGAAATCATAGTCGGCGTCATCGGCCTTGGATATGTGGGACTGCCTTTGGCGGTGGAGAAAGCAAAAGCGGGTTTTCGTACCATTGGTTTTGACGAGCAGGCGATCAAGGTGGAGATGGTCAATCAGGGCCACAACTACATCGGAGACGTGGTGGACAAAGATTTGAAACGTCTGGTGGAGGAAGGCCTGTTGTCGGCCACTTCCGATTTCGGCTTTATTCAGGATGTGGACTTTATCGCCATCTGCGTGCCCACACCGCTGGATATCCATCAGGAACCGGACTTAAGCTGTGTGCAAAACTCCACGGCGGAGATTGCAAAGTATCTGAAGAAAAATACCATCGTGGTGCTGGAGTCCACCACCTATCCGGGGACGACGGAAGAACTGGTCCGGCCGATCCTGGAAGAAGGAAGCGGTCTTCGCTGCGGCGTGGATTTTTATCTGGGATTTTCTCCGGAGCGGGTGGACCCCGGCAACCTGATCTATAAGACGAAGAATACGCCCAAAGTTGTGGGCGGGATCGGCAAAGACGCCACGGAAGTCATCGCGGCCATGTACCGCTCGGTGCTGGAAGGAGACGTCAAAGAGGTATCTTCCCCGGCCATCGCGGAGATGGAGAAGATTCTGGAGAATACCTATCGGAATATCAATATCGGCCTGATCAATGAGCTGGCGATTCTCTGCAACGAGATGGGCATCAGCATCTGGGAAGTGATCGACGCGGCCAGCACCAAACCCTATGGCTTCCAGCCCTTCTATCCGGGGCCGGGCCTTGGGGGACACTGTATTCCGCTGGACCCCTATTACCTGTCCTGGAAGGCCAGAGAGTACGGCTTCCACACGTCCATGATCGAGAGCTCTATGATGGTCAACGACAAGATGCCGGCCTACTGTGTGGAGCGGGCCAGCAAGATTTTGAACCGGTTTAAGAAGGCGCTGAACGGCTCCCGGGTGCTGGTGCTGGGAGTGGCGTACAAGCAGGACATCGACGACTATCGGGAGAGTCCGGCGTTGCGGGTGATTGAGGAGCTTAATAAAACCGGGGCGGAGGTCATCTATTATGACCCCTGGGTACGTCAGTATAAATATAAAGGGAAAATTAGCGTGAGCGAACCGGAACTCAGCCGGGAACTGATCGAGAGCGCGGATCTTGTCATGGTCACCGCCGCTCACACCAATGTGGACTATGAATTTGTTCAGCGGCATGCAAAGGCGATTTTTGATACCAAGAACGTCATGAAACAGGTAACGAACAGAGAGAATATCGAGGTGTTATAATGAAATATGCATTGATCGGGTGCGGACGCATTGCCACCAATCATATAAAAGCAGTGTTGAATAATGATCTGACCCTGGCGGCCGTCTGCGATGTGGACCCGGCTCATATGGAGAGCCTTCTGGCAAAACATGACCTTCAAAAAGACGCCTCCATCCGGCGTTATACGGATTATCAGAACATGCTGGAGGAAGTAAATCCGGAGCTCGTGGGGATCGCCACAGAGAGCGGCATCCACGCGGAGATCGCCCTCAACTGTATCGATCACGGAGTTCACTGCATCATCGAAAAGCCCATTGCTATGAGCATGGCGGATGCGGACGAGATCATCCGACGGGCGGAGGAAAAGAAGGTCAAGGTGGCGGCCTGCCATCAGAACCGCTTTAATCTGGCGGTGCAGGAGACCAGGAAGGCCCTGGAGGCGGGACGGTTTGGAAGACTGTCCCACGGTTCCATTCATGTGCGTTGGAACCGCAACGAGGACTATTATGCCCAGGCTCCCTGGAGGGGAAAGTGGGCTTTGGACGGCGGCGCCCTGATGAATCAGTGCATTCACGGCATTGACCTTCTGCGCTGGATGTTTGGCGATGAGGTAGAGGAAGTCTACGGGGCCACCAGACAGCAGTTTCACCGCTATCTGGAGGCGGAGGATGTGGGCATGGCTGTGGTGAAGTTCAAAAACGGCGCCATTGCCACCATTGAAGGAACCACCAACGTGTATCCCCGGAATCTGGAAGAGACCCTGTATCTCTTTGGAGAAAAAGGGACGGTCAAGATCGGCGGGAAATCCACCAACAATATCGACGTGTGGGATTTTTCTGACGAGACCGGGGAGGATGTTTCCAATAAACATCTTCAGGAGGTCACCAGCAATGTATACGGCAATGGCCACACCAGCCTTTACGCAGACATGATCGAGGCCATTCGGGAAGACCGGAAACCCTATGTGGACGCGGTGGCAGGACGCAATGCGCTGGAGATGGTCCTGGCGATCTATAGGAGCCAGAAAGAGGGGGCGCCGGTGAGACTGCCGCTTAAAAATTTTAAAAGTGAAGACATGACAGGAGAATTTCATGTTTAAAGTTTGTGAAATAAAAAGCAGTGTACTGCTTCAGAAAGAATTTGATGGAGAACTTGAAGCGGATTTTCTACTGTATGGAGTTTCAGATCCGGAAGAGCCGGAGGATCATACTCTGATTTTTGTCAAAAAGGATCTCCAGAAAGATTATTCAGAGGTGCAAAACAGCATATTTATTACAAAAGAAGAGATCTCCCTGTCTCTTCATACTTCCAGTGTTCAGATTAGAAACAGTATGCCCAAAAGCGTATATGGGAAACTGTTAGAGCGAATGAATTGTCTGATGCCGGAGACCACATTTCACATAGTAGAAGGAAGCTATATCAGTTCCGATGTTCAGATTGGACAAGACGTAAAAATCGGACCATTTTGCGTGATTGGCAGAAACGTGATGATTGGAGACCGCTGTGAGATTGGAGCAGGGACGGTGATTAAGGACCATGTCCATATTGGAACAGATGTGATAATTAAAGAAAACTGCGTGATCGGAGCGGAAGATGCAGATATTTACCGCACAGAGGAGGGATTCTGCCGCACTCTGCCTCATCTCGCAGGTACAAAGATTGAAGATGGCTGTCTTTTGCTTGCGGGTGCGATACTGGCGGCGGGAGATACCAGAACAACTGTTCTGGGCAAAGGTTCCATGATAGGGATGGCAGGGGATGTGGGGCATAACTGTCGCGTCGGAGAGATGACGCTGGTCAGCGGAAAAGCCAGTATCTCCGGGCATTGTCAGGTGGGCAGCCATACATATATAGCGCCCATGTCTGTGACTACAAACAGGATGTCTGTGGGGAGTCATGCATACCTTGGTTTGGGCGCTGTGGCGATCAAAGATGTGCCAGAGGGGGAAAAGCAGTTTGGAAATCCGGCGCGAAAAGTACTGGAAATGAAGAAAAGATAAGGAGACATTCATGGTTCAGAACATCTTGGATTATTTGGAATACAGTGCGGCTTCCTGTCCGGATAAAACGGCGTATGAAGATTTGGAAAGTAGTTATACGTATGCCGGTGTTTTGGAAAATGCAAAGCGAATAGGTAGTGCATTGCTGAAAAATCTTCCTCAGAATGCACCGGTTCCTGTTCTGATGGAAAAGGAAGCGTGGACCTTGAATGTGTTTATGGGGGCAGTCTGCGCTGGCTGTTTTTATGCGTTAGTGGAGCCGGATCAGCCTTTTGAGCGGATACGTACGATTCTTGGCACGTTGGAGGCAAAAGTATTGGTAACTTCCAGGAAGCTGTTATCCAAAATTCAGGAAGTGGGATTTCCAGGGAAAATACTGCTGGCGGAGGAACTGGCGGAGCATAAAATAGATGAAGACGGACTTGCTAACCGGAGAAGAAACGCATGTGATACAGATCCGTTGTATGCAATCTTCACCTCAGGCTCCACGGGAGTTCCCAAAGGGGTTGTAGTTTGTCACCGATCGGTAATTGATTTTACAGAGCATTTTTCCGGACTCTTTGGTTTTACCAGAGAAGATGTAATCGGAGGACAGGCGCCTTTTGACTTTGATGTGTCGGTAAAAGATATCTATCCGGCGATGAAAGTGGGAGCGACGCTGGAAGTAATTCCGAAGAAATTTTTTAGCGTTCCCAAAAAACTTCTGGATTTTCTGGATGACAGAAAAGTAACAAGTCTTACCTGGGCGGTATCGGCGCTTTGTATTGTTTCCATGTTAAAAGGATTTCGGTATAAAGTGCCTGCAAGCATTCGACGCGTTATGTTCAGCGGGGAAGTTATGCCGGTCAAACATCTGAACTACTGGAGACAGTATCTGCCGGATGCTCTGTATGTGAATCTGTACGGCCCTACGGAGATTACCTGTAATTGCACTTATTATAAGATTGATCGGGATTTTGAGGAGGATGAGCAGATTCCCATAGGAGCGGCGTTTCCAAATGAGCGAGTATTTCTACTGGATGAGGAGGATCACCCGGTGACAGAACCGGGGCAGCTGGGAGAAATCTGTGTGGTTGGAACAGCCCTTGCTCTTGGATATTATAGAAATGAAGAGAAGACCAGACAGGTTTTTGTACAAAATCCGCTGAACAGATGTTATCCGGAACTGATGTATCGGACCGGAGATCTGGGAAAATACGATGAATACGGAGAATTGTATTATATAACAAGAAAAGATTTTCAGATCAAACATATGGGGCACCGAATCGAATTGGGGGAGATCGAAACCTCTTTTCAGGCCTTAGAAGGAATCGAAAGGGTTTGTTGCATTTATGAAGAGTCCCAAAACAAAATTATTGGCTTTTATGTGGGCAGTCTGGAAACGAAGGAAATCATTAAACAGTTGACAGAACGGCTTCCACGGTTTATGATTCCCAATATATTCTGTAGGGTAGAGTCAATGCCGATCACGAAAAACGGAAAGATTGACCGCCGTGCGCTGATGGAAAATTATTGTGCGCAGTGATGTATGTCGCTGAAGGAGGGAACATCTATGGAGGAGCAGAAAATCAAAGAGTTTGCCGTGTCGTGTCAGACGCCGACTTATGTGTTTGATACGGATATCCTGAAAGAGCGGATCTTTCTGATGCGGGAATTGTTGCGCCCAGCGAAATTGTGTTTTGCGATTAAAGCCAATCCTTTTTTATTGTCGGCAATGGACGCACAAATTGACTGCTATGAAGTCTGTTCTCCCGGGGAATTTCATATCTGCGTACAGAATGGGCTGGACAGCCGTAAAATTGTACTGTCAGGAGTAAGCAAGGATTATGAAGATGTTCGCTATGCTATGGAACAGGGAGTGATTCGCTATACGGCAGAGTCCAGACGTCAGTTTGAACTGGTACATCAATGTGCGGAAGAACTTGGAAAAACCGTAGAGATCCTGCTTCGAGTGACCAGCGGCAACCAGTTTGGTATGAGCGAAGCAGATGTGGTGGATTTGATCCGCTGCAGAGATGCTTATCCGCATCTGGAAGTAGCAGGAATACAGTATTTCACCGGCACACAGAAAAAGAATATAAAGAAGATCGCGGGTGAAGTGGAATATATAGAAAATTTTGTTCACAGACTTTCCAGCGAAGAAGGGTTTTCGGCCCGGGTGCTGGAGTTTGGCCCGGGTCTTGGAGTTCCATATTTTACAAAAGATGACGGAGAAGAAGATTGTAAACTGTTGGAAGAATTCAGAAAGCTTTTTCAAGAAGAAAGACCATATGAACTGATATTTGAGATGGGGCGCTTTTTGACGGCTTCCTGCGGTTATTATATTACAAAGATTGTGGATCAGAAGAGAAACGATGCGGTGAATGTATGCATCGTGGATGGAGGAATCCATCATGTGAACTATTATGGACAAAATATGGCTATGAAGACCCCGATCCTGTCCTTTTTGCCCCAGCATCCGACAGAGAGTGAGCGGGAAGAAAAATGGACGGTATACGGTTCGCTTTGCACGGTGGCAGATGTCCTTCTGAAAAATATCTCGCTTTTGGATGCACGAGTGGGGGATTATTTGGTTTTCCATAATATTGGGGCATATTCGGTGACGGAAGGAATTTATCTGTTCCTGAGCAGAAAGATGCCGTCCATTTATTTTTATAACGCAAAAAATGGTGTTACGCAGCTTCGTCCGGAATTGGAGACCTGGACGTTAAATACTTGGAGGAATGAATGATGGAAGAATTATTGGAATTGTTATCAGAGTTGAAACCGGAGATTGATTTTAAGACGGAAAAGAGCCTGATTGATGATGGACTTCTGGAATCTTTTGATGTAATTACATTGATTGCGGAGATGGAAGACCGGTTTGAGATAGAAGTGCCCGCAGAAGAGATTATACCGGAAAACTTCAACACAGCAGAAGGAATCTGGATGCTGTTGGAAAGAATCAGGAGAGAAGGTTAAGCATGCAGTTTCGCGATCTAAAAAAACAATATGAGGTATTAAAGCCCAAGATGGACGCCGCCATCCTGGAGGTTCTGGAAGCGTCGAACTATATCAGCGGCCGCCAGGTATCGGAGCTGGAGCAGGAGCTCTCCGCCTATGTGGGAGTGAAGAACTGCATCACTTGCGCCAACGGCACGGATGCGCTGTCTCTGGCGCTGATGGTGTGGGGGATCGGAGAAGGGGACGCGGTGTTCGTGCCGGACTTCACGTTCTTTTCCTCCGCGGAGACCGCGGCTTATGAGGGAGCGACGCCGGTGTTTACCGACATTCTGGAAGATACTTTCAACATGGACCCGGACAGTCTGGAGCGGGCGATTCAGGCGGTGATCAAAGAGGGGAAATTAAAACCCAGGGTGATTGTGACGGTGGACCTTTTCGGTCTTCCGGCGGACTATGAGCGGATTCGGAAGATCGCGGACCAATACGGGCTCTATATTCTGGAGGACGCGGCCCAGGGCTTTGGCGGCAGGTATCACGGAAAGCGGGCCGGAAGCTTTGGGGACATCTCCACCACCTCCTTCTTTCCGGCGAAGCCTCTTGGCTGCTACGGGGACGGGGGCGCGGTGCTCACGGACCGGGACGACTGGGCGGAGCTTCTTCGCTCTTACCGGATTCACGGAAAGGGCCATGACAAGTACGACAATGTGCGCATCGGCATGAATTCCCGCCTGGATACGCTGCAGGCGGCGATTCTGAAAGTGAAGCTTCAGGCCTTTCAGGAATATGAGCTGGCGGACACGGACCGGATCGCCCGAAAGTACGGGGAAGATTTAAAAGACTGCGTGAAGGTTCCGGCGGTGCCGGACGGCCTTGGTTCCGGCTGGGCCCAGTACAGCATTCTTTTGAAGGACGGGCAGGAGCGGGATCAGGTGAAAGATTATCTGAAAGAACAGGGCGTTCCCTGCATGATCTACTATCCCAGAGGGATGCATCAGCAGACCGCTTTTTCGGGCTGTAAGACTTATGGGGAGGATTTCGCCGTGACTGCCAGCGTGTGCGGCAGAGTGCTGGCCCTTCCGCTGTCTCCATATCTGACGGAGGAGGATCAGCAGAAGGTGATCCGGCTGATTCGGGAAAAGACAGGAGCAGGCGTGTGAAAATATTATATATCTCTTATGACCAGTATGAATACGACGGCAGAGGCCGGGAATTGATTCGGGCGGCGAAGGAGCTGGGAGAGGTGACCTATATTACCCGGGCCTTCGGACAGGAAAAGCCCCAGGAGGCCTCCCACATTCTCTACCAGGACCGGGGCTACAGCCGGTTTCTCCTCTTCGTCTGTGAGCAGGCAAAGCGGATCGGCAGGCAGGATGTGATCTTTATCGACAACCGCAAGGGGATTATCCCCGGGTATCTTGCCAAAAGGCTCACCGGGGCCAGATATGTGATTCAGGACTGCCGGGAACTGTACGACCGAAAAAGCGCGGCGGGCGTTCCCGGAAGGATCGGCTGCGTGGTGGAGCGGATTTTTACCAGACATTCCGACGTGATCATTGCGGCCAACGCCTATCGGGCCAAACGAATGGTCAAGATGTTCGGCCTCAAAAAGGAACCTTTAAATTACGAAAATATCCGCAGGCTTTCCTATTCTTCGGAGGAGAAGCGGCAGCAGATCGAAAAGGAGTGCCAGGGGTTTTTTGCGGAAAAGAAATTCCGGATCATCTCCACCTCGGGCTGTGATCTGTCCCGCACCACCTTACAGATGCTGGAAGCCATGAAAGGGCTGGGAGAGGACTATGAGCTCCTGCTGGTGGGAGAGAGCGCCGAGGAGGATGAGCTGATCGTCAAGGAGACCATCCGGGGGGAGGGACTTACCAATGTGAAGATCTTTCCGCGGCTTGACCAGGATCATCTGAAATATTTTGTGGAGAATTGCCAGATCGGCATGGTGACCTATCATCAGCGGGATCTGAACAATAAATACTGCGCCAGCGGGAAAATTTTCGAGTATTTATATGAGGGAAAACCGGTGGTGACCTCCACCAATCCGCCCCTCAGGGACTTTTGTGAGAAATACGGGATCGGTCAGGCGTCGGACGACTACGAGTGGGCCATTCTAAAGATTGCGGAAGCGTACGAACGCTGGCAGGGTCAGGTGAAGCAGTTCGTCCGCCGGGTTCACGTGGAGAACAACAATCACAGGCTGGCGGAACAGATCAAAAAGAGGTTAGAGGAAGCGTAAGATGAAGAAGATCATGCTTGTATTTGGGACCAGGCCGGAGGCCATCAAGATGTGCCCGCTGGTCAATGAATTAAAGAGCAGAAGCAGTGTGAAGACCGTGGTCTGTGTGACCGGACAGCATCGTCAGATGCTGGATCAGGTGCTGGAGGCATTTTCGGTGACGCCGGATTATGATCTGTCTGTGATGAAAGAACGGCAGACGCTCTTTGACGTGACGACGAATATCCTGAACCGCATCAAAGAGGTGCTGGAAAAAGAGCGGCCGGATGTGGTGCTGGTCCACGGGGACACCTCCACCACCTTTGTGACGGCGCTGGCCTGTTTCTATCTGCAGATTCCCGTGGGCCATGTGGAGGCGGGACTTCGGACCTACAACATTCATTCCCCCTATCCGGAGGAGTTCAACCGGCAGGCGGTCAGCATTATTTCTGCTTATAATTTCGCGCCCACCGAGCTGTCCAGGCAGAACCTTCTGCGGGAGGGGAAGGCGGAGGAGACCATCCTGGTGACCGGGAATACGGCCATTGACGCCTTAAAGACCACCGTGAGAGAAAACTATACCCATCCGGAACTTCAGTGGGCGGAAGGGAGCCGTCTGATCATGATCACGGCCCATCGCCGGGAGAACCTGGGAGAGCCCATGAAACATATGTTTCGGGCCATCCGCCGGGTGTGCGACGAACACCCGGACATCAAGGCCATCTATCCCATCCATATGAATCCGGCGGTTCGGGAGACGGCGGATGAGATTCTGGGCGGGGATGAGCGGATTCGGATTATCGAACCGCTGGATGTGCTGGACTTTCATAATTTTCTGGCCAGAAGCTATCTGATCCTGACGGACAGCGGCGGGATTCAGGAGGAAGCGCCGTCCCTTGGGAAGCCGGTGTTGGTGATGCGGGATACCACGGAGCGTCCGGAAGGCATCAAGGCGGGGACCTTGAAGCTGGTGGGAACCGAGGAAGCGGTGATCTACGAAAACTTTAAATTGCTCTTGGAAAATCCGGAGGAATATCAGAAAATGAGCATGGCCAGCAACCCTTACGGGGACGGATTTGCCAGTAAGCGAATCGCGGATTTTCTGGAAGGAAAAGCATGAATCTGTATTTGATTGTATTTCTTCTGCTGGCGGCGGGCGTGCTGGCAGAGTGGAGGCGCCCGGAATGGGAGCGGTGGCTGTATCCGCTCTTCTGGGGGCTTTTGACGGCTCTTTTGATGTTCCGGTTCGGACAGGGCACGGATTATGTGACCTATCACGCCACCTATCTGACGATTCCCCTTCAGGTGGACTGGTCCGCGGGCTATATCTGCGGCTATTATCCGGAGATTGGCTGGCGTCTCTTATGCGCAGCCTTTAAGCTTGCAGGCGTGCCCTTCTGGGGTTTTTCCATGGTGCTGGGAGCGGCGGATATGCTGCTGCTTCACCGCTTTTTGAAAAAATATGTGCCCATGAAAGTGGCGGGGCTGTTTTTTTCTTTTCCGGTTCTCTATGTGGTCTATCTGGTGTCCGGACTACGGCAGGGATTGGCGATCTGCATTTTTCTTGGGGTTGCGCTGCCCTTTTATCTGGATAGGCGTTTGCTTCCCTATGTGGTGAGCGTGCTTTTTGCGGCCTCCTTCCACAAAGTAGGCTACGCCTGGCTGGTGCTGGTGGCGGTGGGCTATCTGCCAGTGGAGCTGATGCTGGCGGGCGTGGGTCTGGCGGCGGCGGGAGGGCTGCTTCTGCATGTGGACGCGACAAAACAGATCTTGATCAATCTGATGCCGGTCTATCATCTGAAACAGTTCCTTTTGGAGGGAAACGTCAGCCTGTTCGCTGTAGGGGAGCGTCTGGTCAGCTTCGGAGTCATCGGGATCTTATATATGCAAAAAGAAAAGCGGGAAGAGGACCGGCCCCGGGAGCAGATTCTGAAAGCCTATCTGTGCGGCGTTTGTTTTTATATGCTGATGTGCGGGAACGCCTACTATGCCAGCCGGTATGCGGTGATTTTCAAAGTGCTGGAATGTGTGCTGATCGTCTGGCTGACGGAAGAGCGGGAGAAGCTCACGAAGCTGGCGGCCCTGTTCTTTTTTTGCCTGACCCTTCTGATGGGGGTGAAAAACCTCCAGGCGGCGGCGAAAGAGGGCAATTACTTGAAGCAGGAAGTGAATGTGTTCACCTACCCGTATATCTCCGTCTTCCATATGGATAAAATCAATGACTACTATGACTACACGAAACGGCTGAACGGCAAATATGAGATTCTTATGGAAGATCAGATACCACAGATGACGGAAGAGTAGAAGGATTAGGTATAGGTATGCGTCTGGAAATTCTGGTGACAATGACAATATTTTTCGGCGGTTCCCTCCTGACCGGGTATGGAGTCCGCCGGCTGCTTCGATTCCGACAAGAAGAGGGAATGCTGTTCTCCGTCGTGTCCGGGGTGATGGCCTGGTGGGCGCTGATGGAAGCGGTGCTGGTTCCCATGACCATGAAGCATGCGGCGTTCCAGACATTTTCCCGGGTGTACAGCGGACTGGTTCTGCTGTCTGCGGCATTTGGGCTCTGTTGCTATCGGGAGATCCTGCGAGACGTCCGGAAGTTCTTCGGAGAGGCCAGGCAGTACCTGACCCTGGGACATCTGGCGGCTCTGGCCCTGATGCTCTGGCAGCTCTATTTCCTCCATCACCATATGTATCTGGAGTGGGACGATACTTATTATGTCAACCTGGCCAACGAGGCGGTCAGGTCCAACCAGATCTACTGGGTCTATCCGGAGACCGGGTCCTTTGGGGATTTTGACAAGCGGTATGTGCTGTCTCTCTGGCCGGTCTTTTATGCGTGGCTGTCCGGATTTACCGGCGTGGTTCCCACGATTATGGCCCACACGATTCTGCCCTGGGTGATGATTCCCCTGGCCTATATGGTGTACGAACTGATCGGCAGACAGTTATTTGAAGAGGACCGTCAGCTGCAGGGCATGTTTCTGGCGCTGGCGGTGATGATGCATCTTTTTATGAGCGGGGAGCATACGGCAGGACTGACTTTTTTAAGCATTACGCCCTGGGTCGGGAAGGGCGTGCTGGCCACCGTACTGATTCCCATGCTGTTTTACGGTGTCCTGCGGGCGGTAAAGAGCGAGACATGCCAGGAATGGATTCTGCTTGGAATTACCTGCCTGGCCGGGTGTCTCTTGTCCTCCATGGGGATTATGCTGACGCCGGTGTTTGTGGGAGTAGCTGTTTTTCTGACAGCGGTGCAGAAAAAGAGCGTGAAATGTCTGCTTGGAGGGATCGGCGCCTGCGCGCCGTGCCTGGTGCTGGGCGTTTACTATATCTACCTAACGCATTGAGAGAGGGAATATGCAGGAATTTTTTGAGATTGCGAAGACGGATTTTCTGGCGACCTTTGAGGGCGCGTGGATCTTCTGGCTGCTGCTTTGCGGCGTTGTGTGGATTCTGGTAAAAGAAAAGGACCAGACCAGAAAGCTTCTGACAGGAGTCCTTCCGGCGGTGTTTTTATTCTTGTACTGGTGCCCGGTCAGCGGGATTCTGTTTATGAAAGTTCTGGGGGAGAATGTGTATTGGCGGATTCTGTGGCTGATTCTGCTGGCGGTGACGATCCCTTATGCCATGTGTCTGGCCCTTGGGGAACTTCAAGGTGTGAAGCGGCAGGGGGCGTTTCTTCTGTGCCTTGGAATCCTGGCTGTGGGCGGAAAAAAAGTATTGTCTGAGGAATGGTTTGAACCGTCCACCAATGTATACAAGCTGCCCCAGAATGTGATCGAGGTCTGCGAACTGCTTCCAAGTAATGTCCATGTGATGGTTTCGAACCGTTTGATGCCCTATATTCGTCAGTGCGATCCGACGATTACGTCGGAGTTTGGCAGAAATTCTCTGGCTTATAATGGAAAGGAAGACTCTGAGGAAGAAGGGGAAAAACTTTATCTGGAAGCACAGAAAGAAGAGATTGATCTGGCTGTGTTGGGAGTATTGGCAAGGAAAGAGGGCTGTACGTTCCTGGTGTTCTCGAATAACCGCACCTATCTCGGAGACTGGGCGGATTACGGTTATCGGGAGTACGGCAGGACCGATGAATTTGTCATCTATGTGGATGAAGATTACAAGGAAGGACAGGATACGAGAAAATGGATCGAGTAAAACCGTTAAAACCTTTTGTGAAAATTTATTTTTTGCTGATTGCTGTTTTCTTTCTCTCCATGGTTTTGGTCTACTGTATTCCTGCGTCCTGGATTCAGGGGAATGTGGAAGCTTCCCTGGAGGTGATGGAGAATGAGGGAGAGCGGCCGCTGTATGCCTTCTACCGCCACAGCGCCATCGTGGACAATCATACGGACATGCTGATGTACGAAAGCCTTCTGCCCAGCGATCAATATAATCTGGTGCAGGCTTCCGTCAGCATCAATCATTATCCGAGATACTGGCATGGCTATCAGGTGGTCTTAAGGCCCTTAAGCATACTCTTTCAGGTACAGGAAGTGCGCTATCTGGGGATGCTGACTTTTTATCTCCTGTTTTTCTGGAGCGCGTATCTGGTGGCAAAAAAGACCGGTGTTCCATGCGCCATGCTGTATGTGCTGACCATCGCCAGCGGGTATCTGGGAGTGGTCGCCACCTGTTTTCAGTACCTGACTTCCTTCTATGTACTGTTTGCGGCATTGATCGTGCTGCTTCGGCGGTACGGGGAAGTTCCCGACATGAATGTTGCGCTGTTCTTTTTCGTGGTGGGAATGGCGGAAAATTTCTTTGATTTCCTTACTTACCCCATTATTACCCTCGGAATCCCGCTGATCGTGCTTTTGTGGATTCGGGCGAGAGAAGAAGGGGCGGATGTCGCGGACAATCTGAAGCTGACGGTTCAGACTTCCGCGTCCTGGGGATTTGGCTACGCTCTGACCTGGGTGGCAAAGTGGATACTGGCGGCGGGGATTCTCGGCGTGCGTTATTTCTGGAGAAGTCTTTCGACTGCCAAATACCGGATGCTGGGCAACGAGGAGGAGCCCATCGACCGGATCGGCACCATCCGGAAGAACCTGAAAGCCTGGATGAATGTACAGGATGAGGGGCTGATTACCTGGAGTAAGGTGGCGCTGCTGATTCTGGTGATCGCGGTGATTCTGGTGATAGTGAAAAAACTGATGGACAAGAGAACCGTCTGCGCCTGCCTTCCCATGCTTCTGGTGGCGTCCTACCCCTATCTGTGGTTCCTGGTGCTGTCCAATCATTCTCAGATTCATTTCTGGTATACGTACCGGGCGCAGCTGGTGGCGCTTTTTGGGATTCTGATGTTTTTGGCAGGCATTTTGAAGAAGAAAGAAAGGGAAAGAACATGAAGAAAAAAGTAGTGATCATAGGTGCCGGCCCGGCAGGTCTGACTGCCGCATATGAGTTAAGAAAACGGGCGCCAAAGGAGTACGAGGTGCTGGTTCTGGAGGAAAGCGGTGAGATTGGCGGAATCTCCCGGACCGTCCGGTACAAGAAGAACCGCATGGACATCGGAGGACACCGGTTCTTTTCCAAGGATCAGCGGGTGATGGACTGGTGGAAAAACCGGATGCCCATGCAGGGGGCTCCCTCCTATGACGATAAAAAGCTGCACCGGGTCAAGCCTCTGGAAAAAGGCGGTCCGGACCCAGAGAAAGAAGACCGGGTGATGCTGGTCCGCCAAAGAGTGTCCCGCATCTATTATAAAAAGAAATTCTTTGATTATCCGGTCAGCATGAAGCCCCAGACGTTTATCAACATGGGGCTTACGCAGACCATCAAAGCCGGATGCAGCTACCTGCTCTCCTGCGTGCACAAGAGAAAAGAGGATTCCCTGGAGAATTTTTATGTCAATCGCTTTGGGAAAGTGCTCTACGGGATGTTTTTTGAAGGCTATACGGAGAAGCTGTGGGGGCGTCATCCCAGAGAGATCGATCCCAGCTGGGGCGCGCAGCGGGTGAAAGGACTTTCCATCTTTGCCATTGTAAAAGATATGTTCTCCAAGCTGGCGCCGGGGAGAGACAGACGGAACGTGGAGACCTCTTTGATTGAAGAATTCATCTATCCGAAGTACGGCCCGGGACAGCTGTGGGAGATCACCGCCCAGGAGATCGAAGCCATGGGAGGAGAGATTCGGAAAAATAGCAAAGTGACCGGAATCCGAACCAGAGAGGGGGCGGTCACGGCGGTTCAGGTACAGAGCGTGGACGGCAGCGTGGAAGAAGTGGAAGGAGACTTGTTCCTTTCCTCCATGCCCTTGAAAGATCTGGTGGAAGGTATGGGTGATTCGGCGCCGGAGAAGATCCGCACCATTGCGTCCGGCCTGCCTTACCGGGATTTTGTGACGGTCGGCCTGCTGGTTGACCGGCTGAATATGAAAAATCTGACAAAGATCAGGACTCTGAACGATATCGTACCGGACTGCTGGATTTATGTACAGGATACGGGTGTGAAGCTGGGCAGAATTCAGATCTTTAACAACTGGTCGCCCTACCTTGTGGAGGATGTGGACTCGAAGGTGTGGATTGGACTGGAATATTTCTGCAACGAGAATGATTCCTTCTGGAATCTGTCCGACAGCAAATGCATCCGCCTGGCCACGGAAGAATTGATCAAGATGGGAGTCATCAACCGCAAGGAAGATGTGCTGGACGCCCATCGGGAAAAGGTGAAAAAGGCTTATCCGGCGTATTTTGACACTTACAGCGAGATCGACCAGGTGATCGATTACCTGAATCAGTATGAAAACCTCTACTGTGTGGGAAGAAACGGCCAGCACCGCTACAATAATATGGACCACTCCATGGCGACGGCTTTTGAGGCGGTGGACAATATTTTAACCGGGAAAACCGGTAAAGAAAATGTGTGGAATGTGAATACGGAAAAAGAGTATCATGAGACAAAGTGACAGCCGGACGCCTGCGATGGGCAGATCATCCTTCAAGACCCCGCTTGCGCTTAGGGAGGGGACACAGCGGTACTAGGGTGCGAAAAGACCGCACCCAAGGACCGGTGCCCCTCGATGGGTCTTTCAGGAAAATCTGCCCATCACAGGCTGACGACGAAAACCGTCTGCTTAGCGCAGGCGGTTTTTTCGTACCAGGTCGATGAGCCTCTGGCCGAACAGGCTTTTGAGGCTTTGTTTGAGAGAAAAGCGAATTTCCCGAAGGAGCCAGGAGGGTGTGATGTGAAAGATCCCCAGCTCCTTTTGCATGCGGCGTTGCTCCCGGTGGGAGAGGAGCTTATTCCGGTCCGAGCAGCCTTCGATCTCGTAGATGGAGATAGGAAAAGGCAGGCGGGCAAAGGAAACCTTCTGCAGATACATGGACAGAAAAAAGTGATGATCGGCGCAGATCCTGTAGCTGACGTCATAGGGCTGTTCCGACAAAAGCTCGCGTCTGACAAAGGCAGACTGGTGACAGAAGGCCATCTCGTAGGAGAGATGGGAGAGGGGCAGCGCCGGGTAAAGCTTTTGCTTCCCCTGATAGATGCAGATGGTATCGCCGTAGAGGATTTTCGCATCCGGGGTTTTCTCGAAGGCTCGGGCAAGAACCTGAGGGTCTGCCAGCAGATCTCCCGCGTTTAGAAATAAAAGCCACTCTCCGACCGCCATGCGGACGCCCTTGTTCATGGCGTCGTAGATTCCCTGGTCCGGTTCTGACCGGCAGCGAAACGAAATGCCCTTTTCGGAAAACGAAGGGGCAAAGGATTCTAAAAGCTCGACCGTGCCGTCCTCGGAACCTCCGTCGATGACCAGATATTCAAAATCGCTCCAGGTCTGGGTCATCACATTGTTCAGGGTGGCCAGGACCTGGTCTCTGGCATGAAAACATACGGTAATGATCGATAAGACTGGCGCTGTCATTCTTCTTCCCCCTGTTTTTGTTCCAGATTCCAGGTATCCCGCACGACATACTGGGGGCTGTTGTTGAGGCAGATGTAGATCCGTCCGATATACTCCCCGCAGATGCCCAGCATCACCATAATCATGCCGCCGATGAACAGGATGGCCGCCATGAGCGAACTGTAGCCCTCCTGGATGGCGGAGGGTTCCAGAAGCTTCCAGAGGATGATATAGATTCCCCGGATAAATCCAACCGCCGAAGTGAAACATCCCACAAACGTCGCGATCCGGAGGGGCTTGATGGAGAAGGCGGTAAAGGCGTTGGAAAACAGGGACAAAAGCTTGATAAAGGTGTAAGAAGAGGAACCGCTCAGACGATTCCGGTCTTCCATGGGAATATTGGCGATCTTCTGGGTAGACCGAAGAAGCAGGCCGTCGATGAACGGATAAGGATTCTGATACCGCAGAATCTCTTTGGCGATAAAAGCTTTGAAGGCGATAAAATTCGTCATCCGCAGCTCTTTTGGCTTGCCTAAAAACGAACACATCATGGCGTTCGTAAGCCGACTTCCCATTACCCGGAAAAAAGATTCCTTGCGCTTGTCAAAATCATACTGGGCAAAGGAGACATCGTAATCTTTTTGCAGAGGCTCTAAAAGATCCCACAGCCGGTCCATGGGGCACTGGCCGTCGTCGTCCAGAAAGACGATCCATTCCCCCGCAGCGTAGGAAAGCCCCGCCATCATGGCTGCGTGCTGCCCGAAATTTTTCGCCAGATCTACAATTTTTAAAAAGGAATGGGAGGCGGCATACTGGTGAAGAACCGAGAGCACCCGGTCCGGGGACTGGTCGTTCACTGTGATGACCTCGTAGGTGTATTCCGGCCGTTCCGTCATTTTAGCTTTGATTTCTTCCAGAACCGGAAGAATGGTGTGCTCGCTTCGATAGCATGGAATTACAAAACTAAGCTGCATAGTTCACAGGATTCCTTCCTTATTACATATCATACCAAATAAGGCTATTATAAAAGGAATAAAACAGCGTGTCAATACACGGAAATCGACAATCTTAAAAAGAACAGGCGGTAATCCTTGTAAAAGAAGCCAGAAAGTGTTAGAATACTAAACGATTATAAAAACGAGGGAATCTTTGTTTTCATAGAGTGAACCGTAAGAGGGAAGATACTGCCATGGATAAATTTGATCAGTACAAAAGGCTGATACGGCTTGGAATTGCCGGTGTGGAGATCCTGATAGAGACATGTTTTTTTGCGGTGGTCTGGTTCGGTCTTTACAACGAACGAATGAGGACCCCCTTTGAAAATAAAGGAAACTTGATGATGGTCGGGTGCTATATCTTCTTTCTGACAGTCTTTATCTATATGTACGGAGGCATGAAATACGCCTACTACCGGAAAGGGCAGCTGATCCTGTCCCAGACCCTTGGGACGTTGATTGCCAATGCAGTGACTTATATCCAGATTATCATGGTATTTGGTATGTTCCCCTTCCCGATTCTCTGGCCGATGTTCGCTCTTTTTGGGGCGGAGTTTCTCGTGATTCTGGTGCTGAATCAAATCTCGGATGTGGTTGTCCGGAAGATCTTTCCGCCCCGGAAGCTTTTGCTGGTCTGTGATCTGGACCATAAGGATCATCTGCTGAGAAAACTTTCCGGAAGACAGGATCTGTACGAAATTTCGAAATGCGTGTCCGCAAAGGAGCCTCTGTACCGGTTAAAGATGGAGGTGCGAAACTGCGACGCCATGATGCTTTACGGGCTGGAAGAACAGAAGCGCAACATGCTTTTAAAATACTGCTATGAGCGGTCCATCCGGATCTATGTGGCGCCGGAAGTCACGGACATCCTGCTTCGGGGAGCGGATAAGGTGCATTCCTTTGACACGCCGTTTTTGCTCCTCAGAAACTACGGCCCGTCCTTTGAACAGCGCATTGTAAAAAGACTGATGGACATCGCGCTCTCGGGACTCCTGCTTCTGATCGCTTCTCCTTTTATGCTTCTGACCGCTGTGGCCATCAAGCTGGAGGACGGAGGCCCGGCTCTTTTTAAGCAGGAGCGGGTGACGGTGAACGGGAGAAAATTTTTCATCTATAAATTCCGCAGTATGATCGTGGATGCGGAAAAGCACGGAGCGCAGTTTTCCAGCAAGCATGACAGCCGGATCACGAAGGTTGGAAGGTTTATCCGGGCCACCCGCTTGGACGAGCTGCCCCAGCTTTTGAATATCATCAAAGGGGATATGAGTATTGTGGGTCCCCGCCCGGAACGTCAGCAGTATATTGACGAGTTCTGTAAGGAGACGCCGGAGTTTATCTACCGCCTGAAGGTAAAAGCGGGGCTGACCGGTTATGCGCAGATTTATGGAAAATACAATACGACGCCTCTGGACAAGCTGAAGCTGGACTTGATGTATATTGAGACTTATTCGCTGCTGTCGGATATCCGGCTGATGTTTCTGACGCTGAAAATCATGTTTACCAAAGAAAGCACAGAGGGCGTGGAGGACGGACAGAACCATGCGTAGATTCTGGATTTTTAATCATTATGCGACGACGCCGAAGACGGGGCCGATGCTGAGACATTATTATTTCGCGGAATGTCTGCGGGAGAAGGGAATCGAGACCACGGTCTTTGCGGCTAACGAGCTGCACCAGACCGGGGACCGGGTGGATACGGCCGGAAAACCGTATCTTCGGACAGAGGAAGGAAAGGTTCCCTTTGTGTTTGTAAAAACCAGCCCCTATGAGGGAAACGGACTTTCCAGAGTGAAAAATATGTTGTCCTTTTTCTTCGGACTCCTCCGCATCGCCGGAGGTTATGCCAGAAAGTACGGCAGACCGGATGTGATCATGGGGTCCAGCGCCCATCCGCTGACCAGCATCGCTGGTATTTTTGTGGCGCGGCGTTTTCATGTACCGGCGATTGTGGAAGTCCGCGACCTGTGGCCGGAGGCGATCTTTTCCTTTGGAAAAGTAAAGATGGACAGTTTGCCCGGAAAATTGTTGAGTGCTGGGGAAAAATGGATGTATGTCCATGCAGACGCCATCGTGTTCACCAAAGAAGGGGATGTGGACCACATCAAAGAGATGGGCTGGGATATCGGACACGGCGGGAAGATTGATTTGCACAAATGTTTTTATGTAAACAACGGAGTGAAGCTGGCCGATTATGAGCGGAGCATACAGGAAGACATCTTAGAAGATAAAGATCTGGAGGAGGACATCTTCAAGGTGATTTATACCGGAACCATCCGCCCGGTCAACAATGTGGGAAACCTGCTGGATACGGCGAAGCTTTTAAAGGGCTGTCCCGATATCCGTTTTCTGATTTTCGGAGGAGGAAGCCAGCTGGAGGAACTTAAACGGCGGGTGAAGGATGAGAAGATTACCAATGTGGTTTTTAAAGGTTTTGTGGAGAAAAAATACATTCCCTATATTCTGAGCAGATCCTCTGTGAACATCCTGAATTATTCTCAGTCTCAGTACAACTGGTCCCGGGGGAACAGCTCCAACAAACTGTTTGAATATATGGCCAGCGGGAAGCCCATCATCTCTACGGTAAAGATGGGATACTGTATCCTCAGCCGGTATCGGTGCGGGCTCTCCCTGGAAGCATGTACCCCCGAGGCGCTGGCTAAGGAGATTCGCCGTATGCACGATCTCCCCCGGGAGAATTACGCGGTGATGGCGGAAAACGCAAGAAAAGGCGCGGAAGATTTTGACTTTTCGGTACTGACCGAGCGGCTGTATCAGGTGATTCGATATGTGGAAAAAGATTGATCATTATTACTGGACCTTAAAATATCTGAAAAAAAGTCAGCTTGGCTATCTGGTGAAAAACAGGCTGGAGCGCAGGAATCGGGCCGTTGCCAGCCTTCCGGCTCCGGTTACGGCTTCCTTGCCTCTGTGGATGGAGGAGCTGGACGAGGATTCCGAATATTTGAAGCGGTTTGACACGGAGGAGCTCCTGGAAGGGACGGTTACACTGCTTCATGAGAGCGGCCGACCAGGAGGAAAGAACTGGGGGGAGGATGAAAAGTCCCACCTGTGGAACTTTAACCTGCATTATCTGGAATTCCTGATTCCTCTAGCCGCGGCCTGGCGCAAAAAAAAAGAGTCAAAGTATTATGAGTGTTTCCGCCGTTATGTGAGAAGCTGGATGTCGGAGAACCGGAGGGGAACCGGAGACGGCTGGCATCCCTACACCATTTCTCTTCGTCTTACGAATCTGTGGATCTGTATGGACGGTTTCCGGGAGCCGCTTAAGGAAGACGAGGAATTTCTGCAGGAACTGCAGAACAGCATGTATGCCCAGTATTGCCATTTACAGAAAAAGCTGGAGCGGCATCTTCTGGGAAATCATTATTTTGAAAATCTAAAGGCGGTGCTTCTTGGCTCCCTCTACTTTCAGGAAGCAGAGGTTTATCAAGAATATAAGAAAATGTTCGGGCAGGAGATCCGGGAACAGATTCTCCCGGACGGGGTACACTATGAACGAAGTATGATGTACCATAAGATCATCCTGGAAGATCTCCTTCGTACGGCAAGAGCCATGCAGGCTTCCGGGAAAAGGGTGAAACAACCTTTGAGAGAGGTTCTAAAGAAAATGGCCGACGCTGCGTATTCTCTGGAGGAGGGCATGGGGCGGACGCCGCTCTTCAACGACGCCGGGGACAATGTGGCAAGGCCTCTCTCCGGACTTCTGGCAGTCCTGAAAAACGAATACGGAATTGTGCCAAAGCAGCAGGCGGCATTGGAACAGGCAGGGTATTACTGTCTGAGAGACAGGAACAAAAAGCTGGTCTTCGACGCCGGGGAGATGGCGCCTGACCATATGCCGGGGCACGGGCACTGCGACGGATTGAGCTTTGAACTTTCCTGGAAAGGAAGACCCCTCTTTGTGAACGCCGGGACCGGGCTGTATCAGGGGGCGCTTCGCCCGTATTTCCGCAGTACCATGGCCCACAATACCGTGGTGATCGAAGGCGAAGAGCAGTCAGACTGCTGGGGAGAGCACCGAGTGGGCAGACGAATCCGGGAGGTCACTGGAAGCATCAACGGCCATGAAGTGAAAGGAAGCCTGGTGACTGCTTCCGGCAGGACCCAGAGCAGAAGCATCGAGTTTGTCAGCGGTCAGGTGTTGGTCTGTGATCAGATCTTTGGGCACGCGGACGGATACCTTCATCTGGCTCCGGAATACCAGTATGTACCACAGGGGAAAAAGATACTGGTTCAGAACCGAACGGACACTGTGGAAGTGATTTGTGAGATCGAACCGGAGGAATATGACCATTGGGAGATTTTAGATTCAGGGGAAGCAGGTTCTTATGCGCCGGAGTTTGGGAAGATCGAAGAGATACAGGTTTTGAAGGTTTCCTGGGAAGGAGACGGAACAGGGCACTGTATGATTTTGGAATTTAAGGAAAAGAATACAAGATGATAAGAGTGATGGTATGAGGAGACACGATGATTAATGTAGTAGGACTTGGATACATCGGACTGCCCACCGCACTGATGTTCGCGGCCCATGGGGTAGAAGTGGTGGGGACAGATTACAATGGAGCGCTGGTGGATACCCTGAACAGCGGAAAGACCACCTTTGAAGAAGAGGGCCTTTCGGAACTGTTCCAGGAGGCGGTCAGAAAGGGAATTCGTTTTTCCACGGATTATCAAAGTACGGATCTCTATATCGTGGCGGTGCCCACGCCCTATGACAAGGCGAGCAAGAAAGTGGACGCCAGCTATGTGGCGAGAGCCGTGAAAAATGTGATGGAGGTGTGCCCCAAAGGGGCGGCTGTGGTGGTGGAATCCACGGTATCTCCGGGAACCATCGACAAATATGTGCGCCCGGTGGTGGAGGAAAGGGGCTTTGTGATCGGGGAAGACATTCATCTGGTTCATGCGCCGGAGCGGATTATCCCCGGAAATATGGTTTATGAACTGAAGCACAATTCCCGCACCATCGGCGCGGACAGCCGTGAGATCGGGGAGAAAGTAAAAGCGCTGTACCATTCCTTCTGTGAAGGAGAGATTGTGGTGACGGACATCCGGACGGCGGAGATGACGAAGGTGGTGGAGAATACCTTCCGGGATATCAACATCGCCTTTGCCAACGAACTGGCAAAGATCTGCCGCTCAGACAATATGGACGTCTACGAGATCATCCGGATTGCCAACAAGCATCCCCGGGTCAATATCCTGACGCCGGGACCGGGTGTGGGCGGACACTGCATCTCCGTGGACCCCTGGTTCCTGGTGGGGGACTATCCGGGACTTGCCAATATCATCCTTTCCGCCCGCAAGATCAATGATTCCATGCCGGACTTCGTGCTGGAACGGATTCATACGATCATGAAAGAAAATCAGATAACCGATGTGGGGAGAGTGGGACTTTACGGTCTGACCTACAAGGAAAATGTGGACGACATGAGAGAAAGTCCGACCTTACAGATGCTGGAGAGTATGGAGCGGCATCTGTGCGGCGGTCAGATCAAAGTCTATGATCCTTATGTGACCCGGGATGTGGTGAAAAATCAGTATCATGATCTGGACGCATTTCTTCGTGATGTAGATCTGGTGGTGCTCCTGGTGGGGCATGATGAAATCAAAGCGCAGATGGAGAAGCTGAAAGGCAAGATCATTCTGGACACCAGGCATATCTGTTTCCTGGACGGAGTCTATCGCTTATAGAAGGGAGTAGATAATGAAGCAGTTATTCTTAAATGTAAAGGACGGCAGCGTGAAGCTGATCGATCAGCCCATGCCTGTGGTCAAAGACAATATGGCGCTGGTAGAGAGCCTGTACACGGTGGTCAGCGCCGGGACGGAACGGGGGCTTGCTTCCTTCGGTGGGAAGAATCTGGTGCAGAAAGCCATCGAGCGTCCGGACCAGGTGAAAAAAGTGCTGGAAAAGCTGTCTACGGACGGCCTGGTGACGACTATGGAAAGCGCCTTCAACAAGCTGGCGGAACCCATGCCCATGGGGTACTCCGGTGTGGGGCGGGTGATTGCCTGCGGAACCGGCGTGACCGAAGTGCAGGCGGGGGATCTGGTGGCCATGGTGGGTACGGCCTATCACTGCGAGATCAACCGGGTGAGCCGCACCATGCTCACAAAAGTCCCGGAGACGCTCACCGACTACCGCCAGGCGGCGTTCTGTGCCCTGGGCGGAATTGCGCTGGAAGGGATTCATCAGGCGGAAGTGATCCCAGGAGAGACCGTGGCGGTCATCGGCCTGGGCCTGGTGGGGCAGATCGTCTGCCGGATTCTGGACGCCTACGGCTGCGATGTGATCGGCTATGATGTGGCGGACAAGCAGATGGAGGGGACCCGCCTTCTGTCCTTTATCAATTCCGCCGACGATCACGCGGTGGATATGACCAAATCCCTGACCCACGGGCGGGGTGCGGACAAGGTGATCATCACGGCGGCCGCCGACAGCAACGCGCCCATGGATCTGGCCGCGGCGATTGCGAGAGACCGGGGAATCATCTGCATGATCGGGGTGACCCGGATGAACATTGACCGCCGTCCCTACTATGAACGGGAGCTTTCCTTCCGGATTGCCCGTTCCTACGGGGCAGGCCGCTACGATCCGGTCTATGAGGAAAAAGGCGTCGATTATCCCATCGGTTACGTGCGCTTTACAGAAGGGCGCAACATCGAAGAATTTGTCCGCCTGCTGGCCCAGAAGCGGCTTCAGGTGGCGGACCTGATCACCCATGAGATTCCTTTTGATCAGGCGTCGGAAGCCTATGAGATGATCACGAAGAATCCGAACCATGAACGCTACATCGGAGTGCTCTTAAAATACAGTGAAAACGACGAAAAATGGCAGGATACCATTCCGAACATTCCAGCAAAATCCAGGGTGTCCGGCGGGAAGATTCGTCTCGGCCTGATCGGCGCGGGAAACTTTGTGCGGAGTACCATGCTGCCGGTGATGAAGGAGACGAAGAAATATGAATTCCGGGGACTTGCCACCACCGGCGGAGTGGGCGGAGCCCAGGTGAACGACGGAACGCCCTTTGCCTATACGACGAATAATTACAAGAAACTGTTGTCCGATCCGGAGATTGATCTCATCGCAGTTTCCACCCAGCACAACAGCCACGCCAGATTCATCGTGGAGGCCCTAGAGGCGGGGAAAAATGTCTACTGTGAGAAGCCTCTGTGTCTGACCCTTGAGGAACTGGAGCGCATCAAAGAAGCTTATGAACATTCCAAAGGAGAATTGTTTTGCGGGCTGAACCGGAGGTATGCCCCCTTGATTCAGCAGATCAAAAAGGAGATGCAGACAGACCAGATCCCGGCGGTGTATGACTTTATCGCCAACGCCGGATATATTCCCAACAGCCACTGGGTTCACGACGAAGCGGCGGGAGGCGGACGGATCTTGGGCGAGGCCTGTCATTTTGTGGATCTGATTCAGTATCTGGACGGCAGCAGGCTAAAAGAACTGAACATTACGGCGGCGGACAACCCGGCTTATCCCATGAAGGATAATGTGCTGATCACCATGAAATTCGCTTCTGGAGCTATCGGAAATATCCTTTATTCCTCCATGGGCTCGAAAAAATATCCCAAGGAGCAGCTGCGTGTGCTGTCCAACGGGGCCGTCTATGTGATGGACAATTTTATTCGGTTACAGAAATATGGGAGCACCAAGTCGGCGAAAGAAAAACTGGAGCAGGATAAGGGCATCAAGGCGGAGTACGAATACATCGCTCAGGTTTTGAAAGGGAAGAAGAAAAACGCGGCGATTCAGGACGCCTTTCTGGGACAGGAGCTTCTGATCAAAGCTATGCAGAAGGTGAGAGGATGAGAATCCTGGTCTATGATGTGGCGGCGGACAGCGGCGGCGCGGCCACGGTGCTGCAAAGCTTTTATGAGGAATTCTGCAAGGACAGGGACAACGAGTACGTTTTTGTGCTGAGCGTCTTTCGATTGGAGACAAAGCCTCACATTGAAGTGGTGAACATTCCGTGGATCAAAAAAAGTCCCCTGCACCGGCTGTACTTCGATCAAGTTGTCGCGCACCGACTGGTCAAAAAATATCGGATTGATCAGGTCCTGTCTTTGCAGAATATCGAACTGCCCCGCGCAGGGGTGCCCCAGGTGGTGTATGAACACAACGCCCTGCCCTTTGCGGAGTACCGGTTCAAGCCATGGGAAGCGCTTCGTCCCTGGATGACCCAGCAGATCCTGGGCCGGATGATGAAAGCGTCCATTCGCCGCGCGAAAAAGGTACTGGTACAGACCAACTGGATGAAGGCAGAGATCGCAAGGCAGTGCCAGATTCCTGAAAATCGGATAGAAGTCAAACTTCCGGCGGTGGAAATGCTAAAGACGGATCCCTGGCGTCTGGACGAAAAAAAGCCAGTGTTCTTTTACCCTGCCAACGCGTCCGCCTATAAAAATCACCGGACCTTCCTGAAAGCCTGCCAATATCTCCAAAAGGCGGGATACAAGGATTATCAGGTGATCTGGACCGTGGCCGGCGACGAGAACAAAGGGATGCAGGCCATCAAAAAAGAGGCGGAGGAGTGGAAGCTGCCGATTGCTTTTCGAGGTCCCATGTCGAGAAGAGAACTGTTCGACCTGTACGCTTCTTCCGTACTGGTGTTTCCTTCTTATGTTGAGACCATCGGCCTGCCGCTGTTAGAGGCAAAATCAGCCGGGGGCTGGATTCTGGCGGCGGACTGCCTGTACGCCAGAGACTGTGTGGGAGACTATCCGCGGGCGGCTTTTTTTGAAACCTTTGACAGTAAAACGCTGGGGCGGATGATGAGAAGATGGCTGAAAAGAATTGAAAAATAGTCGAAAATAGTATATATTGAGGTAGGTGTCAAAAGTATTTTGACACCTATGATACCACGGATTGCTCCGCGCACTGCGCTCCCGCAATCCTAAAACACCTCAAATACGCTCATTTTTCTGCGAAAAATGGCTACTTTTCGGTGTTTTGCGGGTCCCAAGTTCAAAAATCCTCCCGCAAGCAAGCTTGCATCGGATTTTCGACCTTTTGACCCTGGTATCATATATTATAAAAAATATGGAAAAGGATGGGAGATAAAATGGCATTATTAAAAGAGTGGCAGAAGATAGCGTATGACGAGTCAAAGGATAAAGGAGCGATCCAACGGTTCTGGGCGAATTATTTCAACCTGGAAAAAGGAGTATACGAGAAGCTGCTTTCTGATCCGGATACGGAAGTAAAAGGAACGGTAAAAGAGCTGGCGGAACAGTATGGATTAAGCATCATGGAGATGACAGGCTTCCTGGACGGCATCAATGACAGCCTGGTGGAGCCGAATCCCATCGAAGAGATGGAAGAAGACACCGTGGTCAGCCTGAAGTTCGACAAAGAAAAGCTCTACAAGAATATGGTGGACGCCAAAGCCGACTGGCTGTATGAACTGCCCCAGTGGGAGAGCATCTTTGACGAAGTGACCAGAAAAGCGCTGTACCTGGAGCAGAAAAAGTCCGGAACGATTGTCAAAGGTCCTAAGATCGGGCGGAACGATCCTTGTCCGTGCGGCAGCGGGAAGAAGTATAAGCAGTGTTGTGGGAAGAAAAAATGACATTGAAAAATATGAAAAACGGTATATCGGTAAAAGATACCTTGAAATATATCGGTCTTGTATTGTGCTTTGTGGCGCTTGAAACCGTTTTTCGAGTACAGCCGGAACTTCAGGTCCGTTACGTTTCGATAACGGATGAAGTTCCGATTTTGTTTGATTTGCTATATGGTGTTATTTTTGCAACAATCATCGCAAGTATACCCCGGACTCGAAAAAAATTAAAGCGCAGTGTTTATGTGGTACTCTATGCGTTTCTTAGTATCTTTCTGCTTTCTCAATATCTATATTGTAGAATTTTTGATCGCGTATATGGGTTAAAAACCCTACAGTATGCGGGGGAGGGCGGAGACTATGCAGCGATGGTGTTATCCTATTTTGACAGGTCTTTTTTCCTGTTGTTGTCACTGTTTTTTGTAATCGGAATAGCGGGATATTTTTTTCTGTCTGATTTTCCGATTCGGTTATCAGGAGTCAAACGGGCCGGAGCAGTAACATTTGTGGGGATATTATGCACAGTGGGAATTTTGCTTGTCCCGGTGATGTTTAAAGAACCTCCGGATAATGGAGGGGGAACCTATCGATTTAAGAAAACAGTCTATGAACAGTGGATTGATAATAAGCGTGCAGTCAGTATGTTTGGTGCATATGAATTTTTAGCCCGGGATTGTTATCGATACTTTCAGAAGACAGAAGTCTCAGAAGAAGATATGGAAACGATCCGTGAATATTTCTCCGCAAATGTTCAGAAAGAGAATGAAATGACGGGCGTTTTTGAAGGGAAGAATTTGATCCTGGTATTGATGGAGAGTATGGATGACTGGCTGATCAATGAGGAGACCACGCCAACTATCTGCAAAATGATGGACGAGGGAATCTATTTTACAGATATGTATACTCCGATTTTTGGAAGCGCAGCTACTTTAAACGCAGAGTTTTGCGGATATACGGGGTTGGTTGCGCCGGCAGATGGAACACCATTAGTATATTATACCAATCATGCGTTTCCCTACAGTCTTCCTCATTTATTCCGGAAAAATGGTTACTCTGCAAAATCGTTTCATTATAATTCTGGAGAATATTATAATCGACAGAACATTCATAATTCAGTCGGGTTTGAAGAGTATGTTTCTTATCTGGATTATGAGGAGGACAGGACGGCACAGCGGGACAGTACGTTGACCGAAAATGAGGAGATTTATAAAAAGTTTACAGAAGGAGATTCGTTCTTTAATTTTGTGATCACGTTCAGCGCTCATGCTACGATGGGAGCTTCCAGGCCATATTCCCATGAAGATGAAGCTTTGCAGATCTATCCGGAGTATTTGGGAAAATATCAGTCTGAAGAGATGGACTCTATCAGTGCGAAAGCAAGGCTGACAGACGATATGTTTGCAGGATTATTGCAAAGACTTGAGCAGGATGGTCTGCTGGATGACACAGTGATTATTGCATACGCGGATCATTATGATTATACGATTCTTGATCAGGATTATCTGAAGGAAATATCGGATGCTGATAATATTTATGAATTGTCCAAAACTCCGTTTTTTATCTGGGCAGAGGGAGTAAATGCGCAGAGAATTACAAAAACGGTAAATACAATGGATATTTATCCAACGATTTGCAATCTTTTTCGATTAGATAATCAAGGATATTTTTTGGGAAATGATATTTTCAATAATTTCTATGAAGGCTATGCATTTTGGCAGGATGGTTCCTGGATATCGGCTGGAAGTGGATTTTATAATGAAAGTGGAGTTTACATAAAAGAGAATGAAAAAGAGAAGTATTTAAATGTGGAGCATATGATATCGGAAAAGTTAAAGATGAATCAATTGATTTTGGATACAGATTATTTTGCACAAATTTCAGGAAAGGATTGATGGAAGGAGATTTTATAAATGAAGAAATTCATATACAAGAAAAAAGGAATCATATTTCATCTGGTTGTATTAGTTGTCTTTTTACTGATTTTTTGCAAATATTCCGAAGAGATAACAGACCTTAAAGCGAAATTGTATTATATTATGCAAGACTCTCGTATGGATAGTAATATTGATTTTTCGGATTATCCACAGGTTCACCATACTGACGGTGAGTGGTGTGAGAATACCAGACTGATTTATCATGCATGCGGCGGGATCGACGGTCTGGATTATACGAATTCCAAGGAAGCTTTGGAAAATTTACTTGAACAGGGGCAATATTTTGTGGAAGTAGATTTCATGTATACATCAGATGGTACCTTGGTTTGCATGCATAACTGGAAGGACCAGTGTAATTTGGAAGATGCATTATCCTTACAAGAGTTTAGATCAAAAAAGATATATGGAAAATATACAACAATGACGGCTGCGGATTTGGTTCAGTATATGGAGGACTATCCGGATCTTCATATCATTATTGACACAAAAGAAGAAGATCAGGTTGCAGTTGTAAAAACACTTGTGAATTTGAGCGAATCTCGGAAAAATGTGACAGAGAGGTTTATTATACAGCT
Source organism: uncultured Lachnospiraceae bacterium (assembly GCA_910584945.1). GTDB lineage: Bacteria > Bacillota > Clostridia > Lachnospirales > Lachnospiraceae > Hominiventricola. Next base: position 87,886 of record CAJUDY010000001.1, read on the forward strand.
TTATGAACCAGGTGTAAAAAATAAGATTCAGCAAATATATCCTTTTGATGACTGTAATTTTTTGTTCACAACCTATAAGTTCGGATATCGCTTTCCTAATAAGATTATGAAGATTTGTTATGACGAGAACATTACAGTGGTCACAGCTCCTTATGGAGTGTGGGACGAAGAAATCAGACAATTATTCATATCCAAGGGTTTTGTGTTGTATGAACATACTGTGAATAGGCCTGACTTTGCAAACGATTCTTTATCCAAAGGGGTTCAAGGTCTTTACACGGATTTTCTTGAGCCGGATGATCTGAAGATACAATAATAAAAATCGAACGGATTATAGAAAGTCTATAAGAGGCGAAGGATAAAACATGCTAAGAATGGATGGCAATATAAAAGAATATTTATCTGGAAAAAATTTAATATATGTAGATATATTAGTACTATACTCGTTAGCGGCAATCTTTCCGGTGTGCTATGACATAATGAAAAGATCAACCTCCATGTCGTGGTTGATGAAAATTATATTTGCCACAGGCAGTATTCTGTTGACTGTGCTTGTTTGTTTTCTGTCGGTTCATGTAGTCTGTAATTTGCATATCCCGGTCCGATACAGGGAACGTGCAGGGAGGGATTGGATCTTCTTTGGGATTTTTTCCCTTGTCTCATTCGGTGTTTTTATTCTGTGGTATGTTGGATACTGTCCCGGCTTTTTTTCGGTGGATTCACAGATTCAGCTTGATCAGGCAGTCAGCGGGGTTTATCATGACAAGCATCCGGTTCTCCATACTTTTCTGACATTCACGATACCGCTTAAGCTCACAAAGGGATGGTTTGGCTCCATTGTCTTGCTACAGATACTTTTCTTGTCCCTTGTGATCGGCTATATGGGAATGGTGATGAGGTCTTATGCGGGTTGGAAGGCTGCGCTCCTTTCGACTTTGTTTATTGTGTTCAATCCGGTAACGGGAAAAATGTGCTTATACCCGTGGAAAGATGTCTCCTTTGCAATATGGAGTTTGTTGCTTATGACTTTTGCGGCCAGGATCTGTTTTTCCAACGGCGGATGGCTGAATAAAACATCACATATTCTGATTTTAGGAGCGGTGATGGCGCTGGAGACAATTATCAGGCATAATGGAATTCTGTTTGTTTTGCCTCTACTCGCAGGAGTACTTTTATATGCAGACAAGAAGAGGAAAATACAGATTCTGTTAGTGGTTCTGTTGGTAACTGCAGGGATCAGAGGACCTGTATATGTGGCGCTGGGGGTGGAAAACGCTAAAAAAGATCAGGTGGAGATCCTGGGGGTTCCTTTAACCATTCTTGGAAATGTGGTGGTAGAGCATCCCGAAGTATTGGATGAGGAGACAAAGGAATTTGTCTATAAGATAGCCGAGCAGGAGGTTTGGGATACATATTATACGCGGGGAAGTTTTAATTCTGTCAAGCGGCGCGAAGGTACAGATCTTACAGTTATAGAACAAACAGATATATTGTCGGTCTTTCGGATGACCTTAAAAAGTATATGTGCAGCGCCGGTTTCTTCCATAGAAGCAGCTGTCGCATTGACAAAGGTTGTGTATGCGCTGGACGAATCATCATGTTTTTATCATCTTGGTATTGATTTGGATAATTACCGAGTTCCATATAGAGGGAATCGAAACATAAGTTCGTGCTTGGAGTATTATTATGAGGGTGTGAATCATAGTGTCTTCAAATATGTTTTTTGCTATATTGGTGTGATGAATCTGGTTATGGTATGCTGTATCATTGGAAAGACTTTCATGGGTGCGAGAAAGGATTGGAAGAGACTGCTGCTTTGTATTTCACCACTGGCATATAATTTTGGCACAATGATGTTTCTTATGGGGAGAGACGACCGTTTTTTCTTTCTTTCCTTTATAGTTTGTCCATGGGTGCTGGTGCTTATGCTGGGGAAGCAGATGTCCGAGTTAATTCCTGATGGCAATTTGTGCAGGAACCTTGGCAACCAGTCAAGTGTTACGTGATTTCAAAAAAAGATTGAAAGACATTCTGGCGAATGATATACTTTACTTAAAACATGTAATAATATCTATGGATTATTGTTTTTTGAATAACGAAAAGTTCTTTGTGATATAACAATTCCCTATATATGCTACAGTTAGGGAAGAAGCAAAACGAGGAACCATGGTTTATGAATAAATACAAAACATGTTTAGCGCCTTTTATGTTTCATTTGCTGTCGTTGCTGGCAAAAGGTACTTTGACTGAATATACAGACGGTGAATATTGGCTGTATGGAGTACCAATGATTTGGCTCTTGACAACCAATCAATTCGTGCTATAATTGTAACAATAATCGGAAACGCGAAGACAGGAAGAGTAAGATACAGGAATCGCTCAGAGAGGAAGGCAGTACGGTGCGAGCCTTCTGTGAGGAATGGATCTGAAGACCACCCTGGAGCGGCTCTAATACAGCCCGGCTGACCCCGTTATCGGTTGAATGAGTGGTGCATGCAACAAGGGTGGAACCGCGGTATTTTGTATATCGTCCCTGAACAGTTTTTGGGCTGTTCAGGGATTTTTTATTTCATTTATAAAATCAGGAGGAGAATCATATGAAGATCACATTAAAAGACGGAACGATAAAAGAATACGCAGGCAGCATGTCGGTCATTGACATTGCCCGGGAGATCAGCGAAGGGCTTGCCCGTGCGGCCTGCGCGGGAGAGGTAGACGGAGAAGTTGTCGATCTTAGGACGACCATTGAGAAAGACTGCACGCTGAATATTTTGACTGCCAGAGACGAGGCAGGACTTCGGGTACTGCGCCACACCTGCTCCCATGTGTTGGCGGAAGCGGTGAAAAATCTGTTCCCGGAGGCGAAGCTGACCATCGGTCCGGCCATCGATACCGGGTATTACTATGATTTTGACGCGGCTCCTTTTTCCAGAGAAGATCTGGACCGGATTGAAAAGGAGATGAAGAAAATCATCAAAAAGGGAGCGAAGCTGGAAAGATTCACGCTTCCGAAGGATGAGGCGATCAAATTCATGGAGGAGAAAGGAGAGCCATACAAGGTAGAACTGATTCAGGACCTTCCGGAGGGCGAGACCATTTCCTTCTATCAGCAGGGGGACTTTGTGGATCTGTGTGCGGGGCCGCATCTGATGAGCACCAAAGGCATCAAAGCCTTTAAGCTGACATCCTCTTCCGGCGCGTACTGGAGAGGAGATTCCGACAAGGCCATGCTTCAGAGAATCTATGGAAGCGCTTTTGCAACAAAGGAAGAGCTGGAGGCTTATCTGCAGCACCTGGAAGTTATCAAAAAAAGAGATCACAACAAGCTTGGCAGAGAGATGGAACTGTTCACCACCGTGGACGTGATCGGTCAGGGACTGCCGCTTTTGATGCCTAAGGGAGCGAAGATGATCCAGACGCTGCAAAGGTGGATCGAGGATGAGGAGGACAATCACTGGGGTTATGTCCGTACTAAGACGCCTCTGATGGCAAAAAGTGATCTGTACAAGATCTCCGGTCACTGGGATCACTATAAAGAGGGCATGTTCGTGCTGGGAGACGAGGAAAAGGACAAGGAAGTCTTCGCGCTTCGTCCCATGACCTGTCCCTTCCAGTATTATATCTACAAAGCAAGCCAGAAATCTTACCGTGATCTTCCATTGCGCTATGGAGAGACTTCCACTCTGTTCCGCAACGAGGACTCCGGCGAGATGCACGGACTTACCCGTGTCCGTCAGTTTACCATCTCGGAGGGCCACCTGATTGTCCGTCCGGATCAGATGGTGGAGGAGTTCAAGGGCTGCCTTGCGCTGGCGAAAAAATGTCTGACCACCCTGGGCGTGGAGGAGGATGTGACCTATCATCTCTCCAAATGGGACCCGGATAACCGGGAAAAATACATTGGCGAGCCGAAAGTCTGGAATGAGACGGAGCAGCACATCCGTGAGATTCTGGTAGAACTGGAGATTCCCTTTGTGGAGGATGTGGGAGAGGCGGCGTTCTACGGACCGAAGGTGGATATCAACGCCAGGAATGTGTATGGAAAAGAAGACACCATGATCACCATTCAGTGGGATGCTCTGCTGGCTGAGCAGTTTGATATGTACTATATCGATCAGAACGGAGAGAAGGTGCGGCCCTATATCATTCACAGAACGTCGATCGGATGCTATGAGAGAACCCTTGCATGGCTGATTGAGAAATATGCGGGCATGTTCCCCACTTGGCTGTGTCCGGAACAGGTGCGTGTGCTGCCGATCTCCGACAAATATCTGGATTATGCAAAAAAAGTGGACGCGCAGCTGAAAGAGAACGGAATCCAGTCTGCCGTCGACGAGCGGGCGGAGAAAATCGGCTATAAGATCCGTGAGGCAAGGATTGCGAAGATTCCTTATATGCTGGTGGTCGGTGAGAAGGAAGAGGCAGAAGGAAAAGTGGCAGTCCGCAGCCGGTTCTTAGGCGATGAAGGCCCCAAAGACCTGCAGGATTTCATCGATGCGGTGTGCAGAGAGATTCGAACGAAGGAGATCCGGAAAATCGAAGCAAAGGAAGCCTGAGGCAAGAAGTATCACTTTTTGACTGAAAAAGGCTGATGAAACTTATGATAAAAGAGTGGAATTGGAAAAAGGAAGCAAGAGAACTTCTAAAATATACAGGGGCGGTCTGCTGTCTGGCTGCGGCGGAGACGGTGTTTCGCATACAGCCGGAGATCAGGACGACCCTGGTCTCTGCGGCCGACGAGGTGCCGATCTTATATGATTTGCTGTGGGGGATGATCCTCGTGGCAGTCTTGCAGATGATCCCGCAGAAAAAGATCCGATGTGCGGTATACGGCGTCCTCTATACATTCTTATGTGTGTTTCTGTTCTCCGAATATATATACTGCCGGATTTTTGGACGGATTTACGGAATTCATACGCTTCAGTATGCCGGGGAAGCCAATGATTTTGCCGGTATGGTAGGGGCTTATTTTGACGTTGCGGCCTTAAGCCTGCTGGGAATTTTTGTGATACTGGGGATTGCTGGCGGATTTTTAACGGCCAGATTCCAGGTGGCGCCGGAGAACTTTAGGAAGAACCTTCTCTTTGGAGGCGCTGCGATTCTTGTCTGCACGGCGGGAATCTGGGGAATTCCGAAGCTTTTTAAAGCAACCTCCTTTACGGATCAGGGGCCGATTACCTACACATACAAAAAGACGATCTATACAGAGTGGATTGACAATAAGCGCGCGGTATGTATGTTCGGCGCCTATGAGTTCCTGGCCAGGGATATGCATCTGACATTTCTGGGAAATCAGGTGTCGGAGGAGGATCTCGCGGCGGTGGAAACATATTTTTCCGAAGACCGCAGGAGCAACAATGGGATGACCGGAAAGCTGGAAGGAAAGAATCTGGTCCTGGTTCTGATGGAGAGCATTGACGACTGGCTGGTCAACGAAGAGACTATGCCCACCATGAGCCGGTTGATGGAGGAGGGGATCAACTTCCCGAATATGTATACGCCGATCTTCGGCGGCGCAGCTACATTAAATTCCGAATTCTGCAGTTATACGGGTCTTACGGCTCCGGCAAACGGAACGCCGGTGGTCAATTACACGAACAATGCGTACCCCTATGCACTGCCTTTTTTATTTCGTGAAAATGGATATAAAGCCAGGTCGTTTCATTACAACTGGCCCAGCTATTACAATCGCCTGAATATCCATACCTCCGCCGGCTTTGAAGAATATGTCTCCTATCTGGAGCACGAGGAGGATGAGACTGCACAGCAGGACGCTACCCTGGCAAGAAATGAGGAAATCTATCAGAAGTTTATAGAGGATACGCCGTTTTTTAACCTGGTGATTACGTTCAGCGGACATGCCTCTCTGAGCGGAAAGGCTTATTCCCATGCAGACGACGCTGTAAAGCTTTATCCGGAATACATTGGAATGTATGATTCTCCGGAGATGGACTCCATCAGCGCCAAGGCGAGGCTGACCGACGATATGTTTACTGAACTGCTTGCCCGCCTCGAAGAGGATGGCCTTCTGGAAGACACGGTGATCATCGCTTACGGAGACCACTATGACTATACCATCCATGATCAGGATTACTTAAAGGAGTTGTCCGATGCGCAGAACGTGTATGAGCTTTCCAAAACGCCCTTCTTTATCTGGGCGGAAGATCTGGAAGCACAGAAGATCACAAAAGTGGTGAATACCACCGATATTTATCCCACGATCTGCAATCTGTTTGATCTGGATAACGGAGGATATTTTATCGGAAATGATATGTTTGATGAGGATTATGAAGGGTATGCTTACTGGCAGGACGGCTCCTTTATCACTTCTAACGGCGCTTTCTACAGTGATACAGGGGAACGCACGGGAGATATGAATGCGGACGAAGCCTCAAAGCTGCAGACGGAGATCTCCGAAAAGCTTCGTGTGAATCAGCTGATTTTGGATACGGATTTTTTTCACGAGTAAAATTTACAAAAACTGTTGACAACCGACTTTTGTTCTGGTATTATAACGAAGTCGGTTGTAGGACAGGAAATGAATATGGCGAGATAGCTCAGCTGGCTAGAGCACACGGTTCATACCCGTGGTGTCGAGGGTTCGAGTCCCCCTCTCGCTACTGTGATTAAGGGGCGGAAAGCGTTAAGAGAACGTTTTCCGCATTCTTTATATAAGGAGGCAGGAGATATGAGAGTTGGCATGGGTTACGATGTGCACCGTCTGGTGGAAGGGCGGGAACTGATTCTCGGCGGCGTGACGATTCCCTGGGAAAAAGGCCTTTTGGGACATTCGGATGCGGATGTGCTGGTGCATGCGATCATGGACGCGCTTCTGGGGGCGGCCGCTATGGGAGATATCGGCAGGCATTTTCCGGATACGGACCCGGCCTATAAAGGCATCTCCAGCATGAAACTCTTGAAGCATGTGGGAGACCTGCTGGAACAGGAAGATTATCAGATCATCAACATCGACGCCACGATCATTGCTCAGAAGCCGAAGATGGCTCCCCATATTCCTCAGATGGTGAAAAATGTAGCCGACACTCTGGGACTGGAAACCAGTCAGGTGAATATCAAGGCCACCACAGAGGAGGGACTTGGCTTTACAGGAATCGGGGAGGGGATCTCCTCCCAGGCAATCTGTGCGCTGATGCCCATCACCGCTTACATCGAGGAGGATCGGACACAGACAAGGCGCACGTGCGAAGGGTGTGAGGGATGTCAGAAGGTTTAAAAGCATTGCCGACGCCGTTTTACCTGTCTGCGGAAGAAAAGGAGCGGTCCAGAGCCCTCTATGAGGCTGTTTTTACAGAGGACAGCAGAAAATTCGTAGATTATTATTATCGATATAAGACAAAGGACAATGAAATTCTCACACTGGAAGAGGACCGGCAGCTGGTGTCCATGCTTCATCTGAATCCTTATCCGATGATCGTCAATGGTTATGAGGTCAAGAGCAATTATATCGTTGCAGTTGCCACTCATGCGGATTACCGGCACAGAGGCTATATGCGCCTTCTTTTGGAAAAGGCTCTGCGGGATATGGCTGCGCAGAAGATGCCGTTTACGTTTTTGATGCCGGCCAGCGAGGGCATCTACGCACCCTATGACTTTGTCTGGATCTGCAGCCACACCGATCTGCAGGGAAGAGTAGCTCAGATGGATGCGGAGGGCCAGAACCAGTATCTTGCAAAGCGGTATCAGATGTTCTGCAAGCGGGATATGCGGTATATGGAATGTCAGATGGCGGAGCGGCTGGCAGAAGAAGGCGAAGAACCGGCCGGGAAAATGCCGCCGTATATGGCGAGAATCACGGACGTGTGCCAGATGCTGCGGCTGGCGGGAAGCAGTCGGGAGAAGACGATGTACCTAAGGGTAAAAGATCCGATTATTTCCTCAAATGACGGATATTTTCTGTGGCAGACTTTCGGGGAAGAAAGTACAGCAAGGCGACTGGAACATATTCCACAGAAGCTGGATTTATCGCTGACGGTGGGAGAGCTGGCGTCTATGATCTTCGGAAGCTTTCGGATTTGCCTGTCGGAACTGGTTTAAGACTTGACAAAAACTTCGGAATCCCATATGCTATACAGTATAAGAAAAGTTGAAAAATGCAGAGAACGGATAGAGTAATCTTTTTTGTGCCCACAGAGAGGAATTGTCATTGGCTGGAAACGATTTCGGAAGGCGGAAGACGAAAGTGCATCCGGGAGCAGACAGAGGGAACCAGGATCGGCAGTATCTCTGTACGCGGGCAGGCGTTACATGTTCAGAGTGGAAAGCAGATGCTTTTCAGTAGAGTGGAACCACGGATACCTTCGTCTCTATAGGGGAGACGGGGGTCTTTGTTTTTTGGGACTTTTTATAATCAAAGGAGTTTTTATGGGGATTGTAAGTTATATTAAGGAGGAGATCGCAGTGATTCGGGAGCGGGACCCGGCGATCAAGTCTAATGCGGAGGTATTCCTCTACCCTACGTTTCACGCGATTTTGCGCTATCGGCTGGCGCATATGTTTTACAAAAAAGGACATTATTTTTTGGCCAGATGGATCTCCCAGCGCACAACCAGGAAGACCGGGATTGAGATCCACCCCGGCGCGACCATCGGCAAAGGGTTGTTCATTGACCACGGGACCGGAGTGGTGATCGGAGAAACTGCGGTTCTTGGAGACAATGTAACCCTGTATCAGGGAGTGACGCTGGGGGGTACCGGAAAAGAACAGGGAAAGCGCCATCCGACGCTGGAAGACAATGTGATGGTGAGCGCGGGCGCCAAAGTCCTTGGGTCTTTTACCATCGGAGAAAATTCCAAGATCGGAGCCGGAAGCGTGGTGCTCGGTCCGGTGCCGCCCAACTGTACAGTGGTGGGGATTCCCGGAAGAGTCGTGAAAAAAGACCGTGTCCGGATTCCCAGAAATGATCTGGACCAAGTGAATCTGCCGGACCCGATTCTGGATGCGATTTCCGCCCTTCAGGAAGAGAACCGGAAGCTTCAGAGAGAACTGAACGCGTTGAAAGAAAAGGTTTGTAAAGAATGACCGAAGAGAAAAAACTGGTTTCCCTGATTATCCCATGCTATAACGAACAGGAATCTCTGCCCTGCCTGTATCCGGAGATCAAAAAGGCTGCAGATACATTGTCGAACTACCGGTTTGAGATTTTATTTGTGGACGACGGTTCGGCAGATCAGACGGGTAGTCTGCTCAAACAGCTGGCCCGGGAAGACGAGAGGGTACAGTACTATCTGTTTTCCAGAAATTTTGGAAAAGAGGCGGCGATGTACGCGGGTTTCTGCAATGCCAGGGGAGATTATGTAGCGGTGCTGGATGCGGATATGCAGGACCCTCCGTCCTTACTGCCAGAGATGATTGGAATCCTGGAGCAGGGAGCATATGACAGCGTGGCGACCAGAAGAGTGGACCGCAAAGGAGAGCCGCCGATTCGCTCCATGTTTGCCCGGATGTTTTATAAGATGATGCGCAGGATTTCCGACGCGGACATTGTGGACGGCGCGCGGGATTTTCGGCTGATGAACCGAAATATGGTGGATGCGATTTTGTCGCTTAGCGAATACAATCGTTTCTCCAAAGGCATCTTTGGCTGGGTGGGCTTTCGCACCTGTTGGCTGGCTTATGAGAACCGGGAGCGGGTTGCAGGAGAGACCAAATGGAATTTCTGGAAGCTGTTCAAATACAGTATTGACGGAATCATCAATTTTTCCCAACTTCCTCTGTCCATTGCCTCCTGGAGCGGAATCTTTCTCACCTTTTTCTCCTTTTTGATGATTGCCTTTATCATCATAAGAAAGCTGCTATTTGGAGATCCGGTCGCGGGCTGGCCGTCTCTGGTATGTATTATTACCTTTATCGGAGGCATTCAGCTGTTCTGCATGGGAATCATCGGGCAGTATCTGGCAAAGACTTATATGGAAGTAAAGAAAAGACCGCATTTTATTGTGGCGTCTACCAACCGGGAAGACGCGGTAAAAATACAATAACGACTACATGAAGGAGGTATCCCATAATGATTCGTATTTACAATACACTATCCAAAAAGAAAGAAGATTTTGTCCCCCTGGAGGAGGGAAAGGTCCGCATGTATGTGTGCGGACCCACAGTTTACAATTTTATCCATATCGGCAATGCCAGGCCGATGATCGTCTTTGATACGGTGCGCCGGTATATGGAACACAAAGGGTATGAGGTAAACTTTGTATCCAACTTTACCGACGTGGATGACAAGATCATCAAGAAAGCCAATGAAGAGGGAGTCACCGCGGAAGAGATTTCCAAACGATATATTGAAGAATGCAAAAAGGACATGGAGGGCATGAACATCAAGCCGGCGACGACGCATCCCCTTGCCACCCGGGAGATCGACGGCATGATTGACATGATCACAACATTGATCGATCAGGGCTATGCGTATGCGGTGAACGGGACCGTCTACTTCCGAACCCGGAAATTTGCGGAGTATGGAAAGCTTTCTCACAAAAATCTGGACGATCTGCAGGCGGGAAACCGATCTCTGCTGGTGTCGGGAGAGCAGGAAAAGGAAGATCCGCTGGACTTCGTGCTCTGGAAGCCGAAAAAGGAAGGCGAGCCTTCCTGGGCGTCTCCCTGGGGCGACGGCCGTCCGGGCTGGCATATTGAGTGCTCGGTCATGTCCAGAAAATATCTGGGCGAGCAGATCGATATCCATGGAGGCGGGGAGGATCTGGTATTTCCCCATCATGAGAATGAGATTGCTCAAAGCGAGGCATGCAGCGGGAAGCTGTTCGCCAGATACTGGATGCACAATGCATTTTTGAACATTGATAATAAGAAAATGTCCAAATCCCTGGGCAATTTCTTTACGGTGCGGGAGATCAGTGAGAAGTATGATCTGCAGGTGCTTCGGTTCTTTATGCTGAACGCCCATTATCGAAGCCCGCTGAATTTCAGCACGGAGCTGATGGAATCCTCTAAGAACGCGCTGGAGCGGATTCAGACTGCCGTGGACAACCTAAAATACGCGGCGGAGCACGCGCAGACTGTCGAATTGACCGAGGAGGAGCGGGAGATCCTGAAAGAGGCAGGCCAATATGAAGATAAATTTGACGAGGCCATGGACGACGATTTTAACACGGCAGACGCCATCGCGGCTGTCTTCGACCTGGTGAAATATGCGAACACTCACGCAAAGGAAGGCAGCAGCAGGGAGCTTGCCCGTTTCCTGTGCGAAAAGATCCAGTTCCTGTGCGGGATTCTGGGAATCATTACCGAAAAGCAGGGAGAACTTCTGGATGCAGAGATTGAAACATTGATTCAGGAGCGTCAGGCGGCGAGGAAGGAAAAAAATTTTGCCAGAGCCGATGAGATTCGGAATCTTTTGCTTAAGAAAGGCATTGTCCTGGAGGATACCCGTGAAGGAGTCAAATGGAAGAGAGCATAAGATACCTGAAAAAACAGTTTGAACTTCCGGAAGTGGACATCCGGACCTATTCTCCCCAGGTGCTGGCCTACATCGGAGACGGAGTTTATGAACTGGTGATCCGCACGATTCTGGTAAGCCGGGGAAACCGTCAGGCGAATGCCCTTCACAAGACGGCCAGCCGGTATGTGAAGGCGTCCGCCCAGGCAAAGATGATCCTGGCCATACAGGAAGACCTGACAGAGGAGGAACGGTACGCTTACCGGCGGGGCCGCAACGCCAAAGCCTTCAGTATGGCGAAAAACGCCACCATGAGCGACTACCGCCATGCCACCGGATTTGAGGCGCTGATAGGGTTCCTGTATCTGACCGGCCAGATGCAGCGGATGGTGGACCTGATCAAAATGGGAATCGACAGAACAGCGGAACTATCATAGGAGGAGCACTGTGAAATACGAAGAACAAACCATCGAAGGGCGCAACGCCGTACTCGAAGCCTTTCGCTCCGGCAAGACCATTGACAAGCTGTATGTACTGAAAGGCTGTCAGGACGGGCCGGTGAACAGCATTCTAAGAGAAGCCAGAAAGCGGGGCACCATTGTCAGCTTTGTCACCAAAGAGCGGCTGGACCAGATGTCCGAGACGAAAAAACATCAGGGCGTCATTGCTCACGGAGCGGTGTATGCTTACGCGGAAGTAGAGGATATGCTGAAGCTGGCGGAAGAAAAAGGAGAGAGTCCTTTTTTGTTCCTACTGGATAATATCGAAGACCCGCACAATCTGGGGGCCATCATCCGCACGGCGAATCTTGCAGGGGCTCATGGGGTGATTATTCCCAAGAGAAGGGCGGTCGGACTGACGGCGACGGTGGCTAAGGCGTCGGCAGGGGCGATCAATTACACGCCGGTGGCCAAAGTAACCAATCTTGGGGCCACAATTGAAGAATTAAAAGAGCGGGGCCTCTGGTTTGTCTGCGCGGATATGGACGGAACGGTGATGTACGAGGTGGATCTTAGAGGCCCCATCGGCCTTGTAATCGGAAATGAAGGGGAAGGGGTCAGTCGTCTGGTCCGGGAGAAATGCGACTATGCGGCTTCGATTCCGGTAAAAGGGGAGATTGACTCTCTGAATGCGTCGGTAGCGGCAGGAGTGCTGGCCTACGAAATCGTGAGACAAAGGATGGGCTGATTTGGAACGGAAAGAGCAGTATCTGAGACTGACAGATGAGGAATTGATCCGGAAGCTGGAGACAGGAGAAGAGGAAGTGATGGATTTTCTTCTGGATAAGTACAAGCCTCTGGTAAAAAAACGCGCGCGCACCCTGTATCTGATCGGCGGAGAGAACGACGATCTGATACAGGAAGGGATGATCGGACTTTTCAAGGCCATACGGGGGTTCCGGTTAAGCGCAGAAACCTCTTTTCGGACGTTTGCAGAGCTTTGCATCGGACGGCAGATGTACACGGCGGTGAGGGCATCCCATCGGAAAAAGCATGCGCCGCTGAATACATACATATCGCTGGACGAAGAACCTCAGGTGTTCGCGAAGACAGATCCGGAGTCGCTGCTCATTGACCAGGAGAATCTGGAGAGCCGGTATGATCAGATCCACAGGCGGCTGTCGGATATGGAAAAACGGGTGCTGGAACTGTATCTGGAGGGCAAGACCTACGGACAGATCGCTTCCGCGATCGGGAAAAATGAAAAAGCGGTCGACAACACTATCCAACGTTTGAAAAAAAAGTTGGATAAAGATGAAAAAAGTGTTGACACTAAATAAAGGCTGTGATATTATAATCAAGTCGCGGGTAAGAGCGACAGGATCAGCTGCTGTGGCTCAGTCGGTAGAGCGTCGCATTGGTAGTGCGGAGGTCACGGGTCCGATTCCCGTCAGCAGCTTTTGAGGACTCAAACACTTTTGGAAAAGTGGTTTGGGTCTTTTTGTTTGCAATTCTGACAGATTGGGACACGGAATAATCCTTGCCAAGACAGAATCGGATATGCTATGATAAGAACACTTGAATAAAGCGGAGGAGTACAAGATGGAGAATGAAGTTGTTTCCAAGAATTTTATAGAGATCGAGATCGACAAAGACCTGGCGGAGGGCGTCTACGAGACGGTTCACACCCGGTTTCCGCCGGAGCCGAACGGTTATCTGCATATTGGACATGCCAAGTCGATCCTGCTGAACTACGGCCTGGCGAAGAAGTATAACGGAAAGTTCAACATGCGCTTTGACGATACGAATCCCACTAAAGAGCGGACGGAGTTCGTGGACGCCATCAAGCGGGATATCAAGTGGCTGGGAGCGGACTGGGAGGACCGGCTGTTCTTTGCCTCGGATTATTTTGAGCAGATGTACGAGGCGGCGGTGAAGCTGATCAAGAAGGGCAAAGCCTATGTGTGCGATCTGACTGCGGAGGAGATCCGTACCTATCGGGGGACGCTGAAAGAGCCGGGGAAAAACAGTCCGTACAGAGACCGAAGCGTGGAGGAGAACTTAAAGCTGTTTGAAGAGATGAGAGCGGGCGTGTACCAGGACGGGGAGAAGGTGCTTCGGGCAAAGATCGATATGGCCTCCCCCAATATGAACATGCGGGACCCGGTCATCTACCGGGTGGCCCATATGGCTCATCACAATACCGGGGATACCTGGTGCATCTATCCCATGTATGATTTTGCCCATCCCATTGAGGACGCCATCGAGGGCATCACCCATTCCATATGCACCCTGGAATTCGAGGATCACAGGCCCCTCTACGACTGGGTGGTGAGAGAACTGGAATATCCCCATCCTCCCAGACAGATTGAGTTTGCGAAGTTATATCTGACCAATGTGGTGACCGGAAAACGGTATATCAAGAAGCTGGTGGAAGACGGGATTGTGGACGGCTGGGACGACCCGCGTCTGGTGTCCATCGCCGCCCTCCGCCGCCGGGGCTTTACGCCGGAGTCCCTCCAGATGTTCGTGGAGCTCTGCGGCGTGGCCAAGGGACAGAGTTCAGTGGATTACGCCATGCTGGAGTACTGTATCCGGGAAGATCTGAAGATGAAGCGTTCCCGCATGATGGCGGTGCTTGATCCCATCAAACTGGTGATCGACAACTATCCCGAAGGTCAGGTGGAGGAGCTCCATGCCGCCAACAACCTGGAAAATGAGGCGCTCGGAACCAGAAAGATTCCCTTCTGCAGAGAGCTGTATATTGAACGGGAGGACTTTATGGAGGAGCCTCCGAAAAAATATTTCCGTCTCTTCCCGGGCAATGAAGTCCGTCTGATGCACGCTTACTTTGTGAAATGTGAGAGCTTTGTAAAGGATGAGAACGGAAACGTGGTGGAGGTGCACTGTACCTATGACCCGGAGACGAAGGCGGGCAGCGGCTTTACCGGTCGGAAAGTAAAGGGGACGATTCACTGGGTGCCGGCGCCTTATGCGGTGGACGCCGAGGTCCGTCTCTATGAGAATCTGATCGACGAGGAAAAGGGCGTGTACAACGAGGACGGCAGCATGAACCTGAATCCCAACTCCCTGACCGTGGTGCAGGCCAAGCTGGAACCGGCGCTGAAGGATGTGAAAACGTATGACAGCTTCCAGTTTGTGCGGAATGGTTTCTTCTGCGTGGACGCAAAAGATTCCAGGGAAGACGCGCTGGTGTTCAACCGGATTGTATCTTTGAAAAGCTCCTTCAGGCTGCCGAAATAAAAAAGAAAACAAACACAACAGGGTGGACGCGGGGCAGGGCGTCTGCCTTTTTCTATAAAAACAGCATCGGAACGCTACTATGTATGAAATCGCAATCAATCTGGAAGGAAAGACGAAAAAGAATCTGTATGAGCAGATCTATGAGCACATCAAAAAAGAAATACAAAAAGGAGATTTAAAGTGCGGTGAGCAGCTTCTCTCCACCCGGCTTCTGGCCAGACAGCTGGATGTGAGCAGAAGTACCGCTCAACTGGCCTACGAACAGCTCCTGTCCGAAGGCTATATTGAAGCGGTTCCCTGTAAGGGGTATTTTGTCTGCGAGATGGAAGACCTGTATGATCTGAAAACGGACGCGGCAGAGGTGCAAAAAGAGGAGGAAACGATTCCGACCGACTGCCGGTATGATTTTACACCCAACGGCATCGACCTGGATCACTTTCCCTATGCCGCCTGGCGGAAACTGAGCCGGGAAGTCCTAAAAGACGACCAAAGAGACCTGTTTCATCTGGGAAATCCGAAGGGGGAAGCCTCGCTTCGCTCTGCGATCAGCGCCTATCTTCATCAGGCCAGGGGCGTGAAGGTGCAGCCCTCCCAGGTGATCATCGGGGCGGGCAACGATTACCTGCAGATGCTGCTGTCGCGGATGCTGGGGACGGACCACCGGATTGCCATGGAGAGCCCCACCTACCGGCATGCCTATGAGATCTTCAAAAGACTGGGGTATGACTGCTGTACCGTCTCCATGGACCGCCAGGGGATGAACGTGCAGGAACTCCGGGAGAGCGGGGCGGATATTGCCTATGTGATGCCGTCTCACCAGTATCCCATGGGAGTCGTGATGCCGGTGAAAAGGCGGCAGGAGATTTTGCAGTGGGCATCGGAAAAGGAAGGCAGATATATCATAGAAGACGACTATGACAGCGAATTCCGGTATGTGGGAAAACCGATTCCCTCCCTTCAGGGAAATGATACGAATCAGAAAGTGATCTACATCGGGACCTTCTCCAAGTCCATCGCGCCCTCGATCCGGATCAGCTATCTGGTGCTGCCTGCTCCGCTGATGAGGCGGTATGAGCAGGTAGGAAGAAATTTTTCCTGCACCGTCTCCAGGACCGATCAGAAAATGTTGGAGCTTTTTATGGAACGGGGATATTTTGAGCGGCATCTGAATAAAATGCGGGCTCTGTACAAGAACAAGCATGATCTTCTGCTGGCTGGGGTGAGGCAGCTGCACGGAGTAAAAGGCATCTTAGGAGAGCGGTCCGGAGTACACATCCTGCTTAAAATGGAGAAGAGCCGGTCGGAGGAAGAGTGGATTGCCAGGGCTCTTATAGAGGAGGTCCGTGTGTATCCGCTGTCCGAGTACTGCATCGATCACAATCCCCGGGACCCTGTACTGATTCTGGGCTATGCGACGATGGGATTAAAAGAGATTCCGGCGGCATTGGAGCGGCTGCAGACAGCGTGGAACTGATTGTCATAATTCTTCATTTGACATGATACCGAGAGCTTAGTAAAATAAATATAGCACGACGGAGAAGTTGCGGAACAATTGAAAAGAGGAGTACCTATGAGAAAAAAGAATGTTTGTAAGAGACTGGCCGCGGCGCTTGCGCTGGCTGCAGTCTTGATGACGGATCAGAGCATCATCTATGCGGCCGGGACGACAGATCCGGTGCAGCCGGAGGAATCGAAAGTGGAATCTTTAGAAACGGAGGATATCCTTCCGGAGAAGACAGATACCGGAGAAAATTCCGAAGAAAATATTTCGGAACCGGAAGTTTCGGAGACATCTAAAGCGTTGAATCCGGAAGAAGAAAAACTGGAAGATCCCGCGCCTCAGACGAAGCAGTCCTCGCCGGAACAGGAGAAGACGAAGCAGGGCGCGGAAGAAGAACCACAGGCGGAGCCGGAAGAGCCTCCGCAGACAAAAGAACCCCAGGCGGGTGCAGAAGCGGACCCGGAGAAGGCCCCGGAGTCCTCAGGGGAAGACAATGCGCCGCTTTCGGAAGAGAAACCAGACGAAGCAGAACAGGGAAAAGAACGGAAAAAAGACCTTTCCTGGCAGCCGGTTTACGAGGGTACGGCTTTTGACGCGGAGAGTTTCCTCTTTGAGCAGGATGTGATCGGCTTCCCGGAGGAAGAGGGAGAAGTCTGGGAGTATGAGGAGTCCTATGGAAAGCAGCTTTCGGGCACGGCGGCAGGAGCGCTGTATGAAGCGCTCCGGACCTCTTTTGAGGGAGACGAAGAGGCGGTCCTGGTCGAGCTGGAAGGATTTCTCACAGAAGACGCGGATGTACAGGAGGAAGAAGTCTTCGCTGCCCGATATGAGCAGGCGGCGCAGAATGCCTTTGACGCCTTTTGGTATGACTGCGCAGACGCAGAGGAATTGAGCAGCTGCAGCCTTAGGGTGCAGTATGAGGGGACGAAAGTAGAGGACGGAAGCTTTCAGTGGAAGGTATGCGCTGCCTGGGAACTGGAGCGGACGCAGCCGGAGGAGGAGCCGGAAGAAGAGGCAGAGCCCATAGAGACGGAAGACCCGGAAGAGAGAGCGGCGGTTCTGAAGGAATTTTTCACAAAGGTGAGCAAGGCACGGGAAGAAGATCTGGCCCGCCTTCAGGAGACCGGGGAAGAGCAGCCTGGTGACGGCGGCGAAACCTATGCCAGGATGTTCAAGCGGCTTTGTGATCAGGCGGAGATGGAGTGCGTTCTGATCAAAGGTCTGACTAAGGACGCGGCTGCCGTGTGGAATGCCGTGCGTCCTGACGAAGAGAACTGGTACCTGGTGGATATTCCCGGAGCTTCTTTCCTTACCGGTATGGGCGATTCGGAAGAAGAGGAACGGCTTATCTACGGAGATTTTTCCAACAGCCATCAGGGATTCTTTGTCTGCCCCGTGATTTGTGAACAGGATTATTCGTCAGAAGAAGAGACAGAGGAGCCGCTGCCGGAAGAAGTGTTGGAGGAGCCTGTGACGGCGGAGCTTAAGGAGAGGCTCTCCGCTTTGGAACAGACCCCGGAGCCGGACGAAGCGTCCGCGGCAGACCCCGCGCCGGACGACAAGGTTTCCGAAGCAGCGCCGCCACCCGAGCCGGACGAGGCTTTGGAGGCAGCACAAACGCCGGCGCCGGAAGCGCTTGCCCAGTCGGAACCGGAGACCGATGCCATGTTGATCAAATCTCAGCGAATCGCGGCCCCGGCGGAAAAAGTGCTGACACAGGTGAGCGTCTCTTCTATTAAAGTACAGACCTACTCCGGAAAAGGCATCACGCCCAAAGTTACGGTCAAGGATGCGTCCACCGGGAAAAAATTGAGCGCCGGAAAGCAGTATACCATCTCTTACGAGAATAATGTGAACGCGGGAACCGCTTTTGCCGTGATCCGGGGAGTTCCGGGCAGCGGTTACGACGGGGTGCTGCGGGTGAACTTCACCATTCAGCCCCAGAATATCAAAAAGGTCAAATCAAAAGTACTGGGAAAACGATTCTTTTATTCTGGTCAGCCGGTGACGCCGGAGGTCAGCGCCACCTACAATAAGACGGCGCTGAGCGCAGGGAAAGACTATCAGATTCGGTACTTGAACAACGAAAGGCAGGGAACCGCGCAGATTGAGCTGACGGGAACCGGAAATTTTACCGGTACCAAAGTGGTGAAGTTTAAAATCTCGGCCAATCAGATGAAGGACGCGTCCGTCAGACTCTCTTCCTACTCCGGAGTCTATGGAGGCAGCAATGCCATGCCCGCGGTGACCGTTACCTATGGTTCCATGAACTGCCGGGAGAACGTGGATTATCAAGTGGTTTACCCCAAGAAGCTGAAGGTAGGAAAGAACAATATTACCATCAAAGGCATGGGAAGCTTCAAGGGCTCTGTCAAAGCCGTGTACACCATCTCCCAGGCGCCTATGAGCGAGGTGGAAGTCCATTTCCCCTACGCATGGCAGTATACGGGGAAGAGTCTGAAGGTGGCGCCTTCCTCCGTCACACTGGGCGGAGTGGCTCTGCAGGCCAGGAAAGATTATACGGTCAAGTACCTGACCGCCGACGGCAGGAAATGCGGGAAAATAAAGGAAGAGGGCATGTATCAGATCGTTCTGACCGGAAAAAAACTGTTCCAGGGGACCCTCACCTTCCCCTTCTGCGTTACCAGCGATCCCCAGGTGCTGGGAAATAATTACAACAGCGCCGAGAGTACCATCAAGAAACCGGCTCCTCCGGCGGAAAACGATACGCCTGAGGATACCAGCCCTGCCGAGAAGGTGGAGGTGGAGAAGGACCGGTATTTTGGATATTATGAGGGGTATAAGATCTTTTCCAAAAAGGGAATCCAGGGAGTCTCTGACTATACGGAGGACACCAGGGCGCAGCATGTGTTATTGAATGTGGATATGGCAAGCCTCATCAGCACCACGGAAAGGCCGGGATACATACCGTATACCTATCAGGGAAAGACCTATTACTTCGGAGACCTGATCGCACTGAAAGAGACCGTGTATCATCTTCACGGCTGGGGCGGAGCCGGGAATCCTTACGGGGCCAATCACAACCGGAATGTGACTTTTGTGCTTCTGATGAGCTGGAGCGATGAGCTTTCCTATCTGATTCATCCTTCGGCGAGAAAAAAAGGCGCGGCGCCTTATTATGCGCTGAACATGCAGGAAGCCGGCGCAAGGCAGACCTATGAAGCGCTGTTCCGCTATCTGGGAGAAGAGTTCGGCGCTTATAAGACCAGAGTCAGCAACTGGACCCTTGGGAACGAGGTGAACAGCTGCAAAGAGTGGAATTATTCCGGCGGCCTGTCCCTGAATGACTGTGTGGCCAATTACGCCCAGGCTTTCCAGCTGCTCTCTAAAGGTGTGAAGCGGGCGGCGACCAGTTCCAGAGTCTTTCTTTCCCTGGATCACTGCTGGACCGCCTCCGTGGCCGGGCACAGTGGGAAATCCTATCTGGACCAGTTTGCGTCCTATATGAACCAGACCGCTCCGGATGTCCAGTGGAATGTAAATTATCATCCCTATTCCCAGCCTTTAAGCAGGGTCAGTTTCTGGAAGGATAATTCCAATACCACGGATTCTGTCGGGACCAAATACATCTCCATGAAGAATATAAAAGTGCTGACGGACTATCTGGCAGGCCTGGAATCCAGGTACGGAAAGCCAGGCGGTTCCATCCGCGTGATCATCGGAGAACTTGGCTATACGGCAAAGCCCGGTGACGCTTCCGCACAGAGAGAACAGGCGGCGGCTCTTGGGTACGGCTACTACATTGCCATGTTCAATACAAGGATTGATTCCTATATCATCCGTGCGTACCTGGATGCCCCGGAGGAGACCAGGAGCGGATTGTATCTGGGACTTCGCGGCATGAATCACGAGAAGAAAACGGCCTATGACGTATACCAGAATCTGGATACCGCTCAGTCGCTCTCCTATATGCAGGACGCGCTGTCCGTGATCGGCATCGGAAGCTTTGAGAGCGCGATCCCGGGATTCAACGCGGACGCGCTGCCGGCGGCGGATTTTTAAAACAAAGAATAAAAGGAACCTGTGCTCCCAAAGGGGCAGGTTCCTTTTTATACACTAATCTTCCTTTTTGGCGCTTTCTTCCGGCGCTTTTTTTTCCTCATCCTCGAAGATCTCGTCTTCTTCCTTCTCCGGGGTTTCCGGCTGAGCGTTTTCCTCCTCCGCTTCGTCTTCGTCGTCCTCGAAGAACTCCTCGTCGTCAAAATCGTCTTCTTCCTCTTCTTTTGCGGCAAAGAACTTACGGTAGAGCAGGATGCCGGTGACCGCGGCGAGCGCAGCGGTAGCGATGGTTACAAAGGCTTTCCATAATTTTTTCATGAGATGACTCCTTTCCTTACAATTACGATTTTTTTCTATTCTAATACAAATACCAGAAGATGAAAAGTAAAAAAACATGAAAATTTAAGAAAATATCCGTTGAGATTTTAAGGGATATCGATTATATTAGTATGATACTAGGATTGCGGGAGCATGAAATGCGGAGCAATCCGTGGTATCATAGGGGTCAAAAGGTATTTTGTCCTCCTTAGGATAGTATTTACAGAAAAGGATGAAAGAAAACCATGATACGATTGATTATCAGCGATATTGACGGCACGTTGGTTCCGGAAGGCGGAAATGTGCTGAATCCGGAATATATGACGATAATCCGGGAACTTACCGATCTTGGAGTCCAGTTTGTGCTGGCCAGCGGAAGACAGGCCAGCAGCATTGACGTCCTGTTCCGTGAGGTGCGGGATCTGGTCTACTATCTCGGAGACAACGGCGCTTCGATCCAGAAGGGAGGCGTATCGGTGAAGGAACTGCGTCTGAACCGGAAGCATCTTTTGCTTCTTATGGAAGAGCTAAAGGAGATCCCGGGCCATCGGCTGCTCTTTTCCACAAAGGACGGTTATTATACCAACGATCCGGACAAGGCTTTTGGCAGGATGGTATTCGAAGAATACAAAGGCGTGGGAAAAGCGGTGGGCGACATCACTCCGTATCTGAACAACTGCATCAAGCTGAGTCTGTACTGCGAGGAAGGGGCCCGGGGAATCTATGATCAGATCTACGAGAGATGGAAGGACCGGTTCGCGATCCATGTCTCCGGGGCCAGGTGGGTGGACGTCAACGCGCCGGAGGCCACAAAGGGACAGGCCGTCCGGTGGATTCAGGAAGTGCACGGGATCACGCCGGAGGATACCGTGGTTTTTGGAGATAATTATAATGATATTTCCATGATGATGCGGGCGGAAAGAAGCTATGCTTCTGAGCTTTCCGCTTTGGATATCAGGAAGGCGGCAGGGCGCGTGGTGGAATCTTATCAGAAGGACGGGGTTCTTAAGGTGCTAAGAGAGATATTGGAGGAAGTAAAAAGTGAAAGATAGAAGAAGACGCCGGTGGGCCGGGTTTCTTGCGGCTCTGTGTCTTACACTGACCGGATGCGGCAACACGAAGATTGTACTGACCACCGGACTGGCCTCGGACGAGTTGTTCCGGATCGGAGAGGTGTCCTGCCGCCTGCCGGAGGCGATGGTCTACCTGATGAATCAAAAGGGCAGCTACGAAAAGGTCTATGGCATCGAGATGTGGCAGCATGCGCTTGGGGAGATGACCATGGAAGAGTATCTGAAGAGCCAGGTGCTCTCCGAACTGGCCCAGGTAAAAAGCATGGTGCTTCTGGCCGGGGAGCAGGAGATCGTTCTGACCGAACAGGAACAGGCCCAGGCGGGAGAGGCGGCGAAGGAGTACATGGCTTCTCTGAGCCGGGAAGACATAGAGGCGCTGAAGATTGATCAGGAGTCTGTGCGTCAGATGTACGAGGACTATCGGCTTGCCTTTAAAGCCTATCAGGAGATTACGGAGGATGTGAGCGTGGAGATCAGCGACGATGAGGCGCGGATCATCCAGCTCCAGCAGATCTTTGTTCCAGAAGAGCATCTGGCGGGTGAACTTCGCCGCAGGATCGAAGGCGGGGAAGACTTCGGAAGCATTGCGGCGAATTATTCCAAGCTGTCGCAGACGACGGTGTCCATGGCCCGGGGGGACAAGGGTGGAATCTATGAGGAGATTGCTTTTGACCTGAATAATGATGAGGTCAGCGAGGTCTTTGAGGAAGACGGGGGATATTATATTCTGAAATGTCTGAATACTTACATGGAAGAGGAGTCTGAGGCCAACAAGATTCAGGTGGCAAGACAGAGAAAGTCCGAGCGCTTCCAGGGCATCTATTCAGAAGTGATGAAAGATACCCTGTCCGAGTTCCAGGAGAAGCTGTGGGATAAGGTGAGCTTCTCCGACTATGAAGAGGTGGATACCAGCACTTTTTTTGAGATTTATCAGACACACTTTGAGCAGTAATGCTTCCGGTTTATTCCAGGAGCTCTCTCAGGCAGGCAAGAAGCGCTGTGTTCTGCTCGGGCATCATAAAACAGAAGCGGAAGAAGGTCTCGTCTGTAAGTCCCGGAAAATTGGAACAGTCACGAAGCATCCATCCTCTCTGAATCGCATGGAGGAAGACGTTGTAGGAGTTGATTCCTTCTTTTAAGATGCGCACCAGGATAAAATTGGCATAGGGCTTGTATACTTTGACGTTTTTCCAGGTCAGAAGCTCCCGGTAGATCCGCTCCCGCTCGGAAGAGATCAGCTCCCGGGTCTTTTGAATGTAATCGGCGTCTGTGAACATCAAAGCGCCGGCGGCGTCCGCGAGGCTGTTGAGGGACCAGGGATTCTGACGCTCCTTAACCAGAGAGAGCAGAGACCGGTTGCTGGTCATGGCGTATCCGAGCCGGAGTCCCGGAGCGGCAAAGAATTTGGAGATCCCCCGGAGGATCACGAAGTTGTCATAAGCATCAAGAAGCTTCACACAGGAGACGGAGAAGCCTTCCGGGGCGAATTCCGCATACGTCTCATCGATGATGACGAAGATATTCCGGTCCCTGCAAATAGACAAAAGCTTCGCCATCTCCTCCGGTGAACTGGCGGTGGAGGTGGGGTTATTGGGATTGCAGATGATGAGAAGCTGAGTCTCTCTGCGGAGCGCCTTTGAGAAATCTTCCGGGTCAAGACGAAAGTCCCGGGCTTCTTCCAGGGCATAATACCGGACCTGTCCACCTAAGAGCCGGACTTCCCGTTCGTATTCCGAGTAGGTGGGAGATACGATCAATGCTTCCTCGGGCTTTCTCGCCTGGATGAACAAAGAGATCAGCTCTGTACATCCGTTTCCCACCAGAATCTGCTTCGGAAGACATCCGGCGTAGGCAGCGATGTGCTTCCGGAGCTCCCGGTAGTCCGGGTCCGGGTAAGCGGTAATCACATCCAGTTGATTGGCCAGTTCTTTTTTCAGCTTCGGGGAGATCCCAAGGGGATTGACATTCGCGCCGAAGCCCACGATCTTTTCTTTGGGTATCCCAAAAGCCTGTTCGATCTTTTCCAGATCACTTCCGTGAAAATGCTCTTTTCCCTCTATCTTTTTGTCCGTTTCCATATAGTCGTTCCTCTTTTCTCGTATAGTTGCGTATTTGAATCAATCAGTGCTATAATAGTATAAAAATGTCAAAAAGGCAACGGGGTTTCGCATGAAAGAAAAAATCATCGACTTTTACAATGGAATATTTACCTACTGTCAGCCGGGGCTTCTCCTGGAGCCTCCCAGGCTCTTGCTGGAACCCGCGCCGGGAGAGATGCTCACAGGGAGTTTTGTGATCAATTCCGCCGACGAGCGGCGGATCAAGGGACTTTTACATACCAGAATTCCGGGAATGGTTCTAAAGAAAGACCATTTTTTTGCCCGGGCTGCAAGAATAGAATTCACCTATGAGCCGGTGTATTTAAGAGAGGGAGAACAGTTCACCGATCGGATTTGGCTGGAGACCAGCGCCGGAGAATATGAACTGCCGGTACAGATACAGATTAAAGGGGCGGCGGCAGAAGAAGAGGAAGAGATTCCCATGCCGGTACAGTTCCTGGCGGAAGACCTGCCGCCCGTGTCCCGGATGGGAAACGGGCGGAGAGAGGAGTGGCGAAAAAAAAGACGGTGGGAAGCGGCCATTGCCGAGATCCAGCGCGTTGTGGAGCAGGAAAAGAGGAACGCCTGCACCAGACAGGAGGCGACCGGCCGCCTGAGGAAGCTGGTGGAAGAATTAAAAGAAATAGATACCGAATCCCCGGTCTGTCCCCTTCTGGACGCCTGGGTAATGGTTTTGGAAGAACGCGCCGAGGAGGCGGGCTGGATACTCCGAAAATATGAGAAAACCCGTCTTCTGCAATTGAAAGAAAGTGACACGCGGGCGCTTTTTCTGTATGTGAACAGTCTGTGCCGGGAAGATCCGGAGACGGCGGCGTTTTCCGTGACGCAGCTTCAAAAGCTCTATCAGAAACATCCGGACAGCTGGATGATCACGGCATTTTTGCTGGAACTGGACCCGAAGCTCTGGGAAAAATCCCGCACCCGGTATCTGATGCTGGAGCGTCAGTTTCACAATGGAACCAGGAATCGCCTGCTCTATCAGGAGGCGTGGGAACTTTTAAAAGAGGATATGGCATTGTTTGGCCGACTGGGCGCTTTTTCTCTTCAGGTCTTTGGCTGGGCGGCCGTCCGGGGACTTCTGACGCCCCAGACGGCGCAGGCGGCTGCTCTTCAGGCAGTGCGGATCAAGAGATGGTCTCCGCTGGCAGTGCGGCTTCTAAAGGCGTGCTATGAGGTCAATCCCTCTAAAGAGACCGCCGGGGCCGTCTGTTCAGTTTACATCCGGGGACAGCGTACGGACGCCGAGGCGTTTGGCTGGTATGAAAAGGGCGTGGAGTGGGACGCGAAGATCACAAATTTATATGAATACTTTATCTATGCGCTGCCGGAAGACTACCCGAAGCTTCTCCCCCGGCAGGTGCTTTTGTATTTTCACTATCACAATACTCTGACCAGCAGACAGAAGACGGCCTTTTACTGCAATCTGGTCCGGTACGGAGATCCAAAAGACCCGGTCTATGAAGAGCACCGGCATCTTTTGCAGGATTTCCTGCTGGAGCAGTTAAAAGAGAGAAAGGTCAATCCTTCTCTGGCATGGCTGTACGGAAGATGCCTTCTGGCCGATACGCTGGAGGAAAAGCTTCTGGAGGCGCTGGCTGACATTCTGTTTCTTCAGAAGCTTACCTGCAGGGAAAAGAGAATCCGTCTGGTGGAGGTCTCTTATGAACAGCTGGAAGAACCGATTGTTGTTCCGCTTACAGGGGGCGAGGCCTACATTCCCATCTACACGCCGGATGTGAAGATTACGCTTCTTGACGAGCAGGGAAAGCGGTATCGGAAGACCGTGGACTATGAGCTGAAGCGGGTGATGATCGAGCCGGTATTTTTGCAGCTTTGCGCAAGGAAACTGAAGGATCACCTGGGACTGAACCTATATCTTCTGGACGGAAAGGGACCTCATGCAGTGCGGGAGGAGAACCTGCCTCTGATCTGGAGATTTTTAGAAGACAGACGGATCAGGGAATCTTATCGTCAGAAGCTTCAACGGGAACTTCTGGATTATCAGAGAAGGCGCCGCAGACTGGAGACGCTGGACCGGAGGCTTTTTTTCACCGATTCCGAAGTCCTTCGGATGTCGAGAAAGGATCAGGGGGCTTACCTGGAGATCCTGATTCTGCTTGGACAGGATGAGGACGTCTGGCGGCTGCTTGAGCGGACCGGCTGCAGGGAAGTGGATAAGCGGCTGCTTCTGCGGTTTCTGCAGCGGCTGATGGAGGATGGAGCGATTTCTACGAACTTGCTTCGGGAGCTCGCCTGGCTGTCTTTTCGGCAGGAAATGTATACGGAACGGGTGGTCGCTCTTCTTGCGGAGCGGGCCGTTGGAAGTACGGAGGAACTGCTGGCGCTCTGGAAGGCAGGAGAGCAGTTTGGTATGACGCAGCCGGCTCTGGAAGAGCAGCTCCTGGTACAGGCCATGTTCACAGAACAAAAGATTGAGGAGGTGTTTCCGGTCTATCGTTCCATGGACGACCGGGGAGGAGACTCCGTGGTGGGAATCGCTTATCTGAATTATGTGAGCTGGCTTTATTTTGTCAAAGGACTGGAAGGGCCGGAGGGGCTGTTTGACCGTCTGGAGAACCATCTTCTGTGGGAAGATCCCCTGTCCAGGACGGCAGTGCTGGCTTACTTAAAGCAGTTGTCGGTATTGTTCCTTCTGTCGGACGCCCAGAAGCATCTGGCCGGGAATCTGGTGGGAGAGCTGCCGGTGCAGTACCGGCATTTTGGATTTATGAAAAATCTGCTGTCCGGCCTGGACGAAAAAGAACCGGGAGCAGACTATACGGTGGTGGAATACCGATGCGATCCGGCCCATAAGGTCGTGCTGCATTATGTGCTGGAATATCATGGGAAGAAAAGCTTTGACTATCTGACCGAATGCCTTTATCCGGTCTGCCAGGGGGTGTTCTTAAGGCGGTTCATCCTGTTCTATGGAGAACGCCTGACCTGGTTTTTTACGGAGACGAAGAAGAATGGGGAAGAAATCTCCACCGAATGCCGCACCATCGAGAACCGGGAGGAGAAGATACCGGGGAACAGCCGCTTTGACCGGCTCTGCCAGATGCAGCGCGCCCTGGATCACCATCAGGAGCGCAGTCTTCGGCGGATGATGATGGAGTATGAAGAGCTGACCAGCCTGACGGAAGAAGGGTTTGCGGTCAGACTTTGAGTAAGACGAAAAACAGCAGCGGACCGGCACAGGAAAGCTGCGGGACTTGAAGGAAGGTCTGTAGATGATTAGAAAGTTGGAGACAGGAGGAGAGAGAGGAACGGTCTATGCGGGAGTAGATTATCGGGGGGCGTTTCCTGGTGTCTGCTATCAGACGCTGGATATGAAGGAACCGCAGGTGCTTCCGCTGGATTTCGGGGGGCAGGACAGCCGGGTGGCCTGCTTTCGAAAAGTGCTGTCTGCTCTCAGGCATTACGGGAAGAAGGAGGAGATCTTTGCCGTCGTGGTGCTGCCGTCTCTGTCCAGAGAGGGGATGCGCCAGTATCAGAAGGACGCGTATGAGGCCGGATTTCTGGAGGGACAGCTTCTGATGATAAACGGGCCGGAGAGCATCGTCCATTTTGTCATGCATCAGACCAACGACATCTGGCAGCAGCAGGTGTGGCTTCTGGAGTTTGAAAGCGAGGAAGTCAAGGCAACCTGCATGGAAGTAAACAAAAGGACGGCGCCCATGCTGGTGCAGGTGAAAGAGCCGGAATCCTGGTATGTGGGAACGCTTCTGGACGGAATGAGGGATGAACGTCTTTTACAGGAAGTGCAGAAAAGATTCGACCGGCAAAAAGTATCTGCCGTATTCCTCACCGGCACCGATCTGAACAGCAGAGATTATAAAAAGAGCCGGGAGGCTATCTGCAGAAGACGCCGGGTGTTCCTTGTGGATCAGATCTACGCCAGAGGCGCCTGCGCGCTGGCCGGGGATGAGAAAGCGAAACGCCCTTATCTTTTTCTGAGTGAGCAGACGCTCCTCTATAATGTGGGAATCAGAAGCAGCGAAGCCGGGAAGGAGTCGGTGCATACGATCTTAAGCGCCGGCTGCAGCTGGTATGAGGCAAAGGCCTCCTGCGAGGTGGTGCTTCTTACAGAGACGCTTCTGGAATTTTCTTTTCCTTCTATGCTGGGAGGGGAGCCGATCCGGGAGGGCATGTTTTTGACCGATCTGCCCAGACGTCCGCGAGGTACCAGTCGGCTGCTTTTGGAGGTGCAATTTACCTCGCCCGTGCAGTGTGAGGTAAAGGTGACGGATCTTGGCTTTGGAGAGATGTATCCTTCCTCGGATCTTTACTGGAAGGAGACGTTTGTATTGGAAGAGCAGGAGGGACAGGATGGGACTGGTAGCCGTCTGTAAATATCAGAGGACAAAGACGCCGTTTTTTGTGGAGCAGGCGGGGCTGAATCTCTACAGCCTGGAAGAGTTATCGTATTTTCTGTATCATAATATCTGTCTTGCAGACCGCCGACTCTTTGACGAGCGGCTGTCAAGGTGGCTTCGGGAGGAGTTTGGCTGTACAAAGCTTGCCGAACAGATCGAAAAAAGGAAGACTTCCGGAGCGGGAATCCAGGATCTGGTACTGCCGGTGGTGGAAGCCGGCGGATTTTTTTCCGGGCAGGAGATCGCAGAGCTTCGGGAACGGCTGAAAGGACTTGCGAAGCTTCAGGAGCAGGAACGGCTGAAACTGCGGGCGGATGAACTTTTAAATAACCGGAATGAATGGGCGGCCATGGAAGAATACCGGCACATCCTGAAGATGCATCAGAACAGCCGTCTGGGGCTTGCGTTCTACGGGGCGGTGTGGAATAATCTGGGCGTGTGTTATGCGAGGCAGTTCCTGTTCGCGGAGGCGGCAGAGTGTTTTGAGACTTCCTGCGAATACCAGGAGGACGAAGAGATCCGGCAGCAGGCGGAGCTGGCTCATCAGCTCGCAGAAGGAATCCTGCCGGGGGCGGGCAGGAAAGACTTTGATTTTTCCGATCCCCAGAAGAAGCTGCTTTCCTGGGAGCGGGAGTATCGGATGAGGCAGAAATAACTTGACAAGCAGAGCCTTTTTTGTTATGATTCCTTTGTCGTGCTGATACTCTGCTATAGTAAAGTGGTAGCGGAGGAAAAACACGGAATTTTAAAACAGCATCTGCATGGGCGGATGCGGAACTTTTAATGGAGGATGAATATGAAAAAGTTAATTGCAGTGATGCTGGCAGGCACCATGACGGCGGCGATGGTAACCGGTTGCGGAGGAAGCAATGAGACTCCCGCAGACGCTCCGGCAGAGACGGAGTCGGCCGCGGAGAACGGGGCGGAAGCAGAGGGAGCGGCAGATACGGAGGCAGCGGCAGAGACCGATGAGGCAGAAGCGGATGCGGCTTCCGACGAGAGCGATCTTGCCTATGTACAGGGAAAGGGTACTCTGGTTGTGGGTATCACAGATTTTGAGCCCATGGATTATAAAGATGAGAACGGTAACTGGATCGGATTTGACGCGGACATGGCGTCGGCGTTCGCCGAGAGCCTGGGCGTAAGCGCAGAGTTCGTGGAGATCGACTGGGATAATAAAATTATGGAGCTGGACGGCAAGACCATTGACTGCGTATGGAACGGCATGACCCTTACGGATGAGGTAAAAAGCGCCATGGAATGTTCCAACGCCTACTGCAACAACGCGCAGATCGTGATCGTTCCGGCGGACAAGGCAGATCAGTATCAGGATGTGGACAGCCTCGCTGACCTGACCTTCGCGGTGGAGGCAGGCAGCGCAGGCGAGGCGGAGGTTACGGCCCTGGGTCTTGCGTGTACGCCGGTCAAGGCACAGTCCGATGCGCTGATGGAAGTGGCGGCAGGAACCTCTGACGCGGCAGTGATCGACTCTCTGATGGCAGCGGCTATGGTGGGAGAGGGTACCGGTTATGAGAACCTGACTTACACCGTAGGCCTGAACAGCGAAGAGTACGGCGTTGGCTTCCGGAAAGGTTCTGACCTGGCGAAAGCGCTGAATGAATTCTTCGCGGCAAGCTACGCAGATGGAACTATGGTGGAGACAGCGGAGACTTACGGCGTACAGGCAGCTGTGATCGAGCAGTAAGACGGATACCAAAAACGGGGGCGGAGCCTTTTCGTCCCCGTTTTTTTCGAGTGCACACGGGCGATTTCAGAGAAACATAAAACAGGAGAAAGATATGGAATTGATGCTGGAACAGATGCCGATCGTCATCCGGTCGCTGAACGTTGGTTTTTTACAGACTCTGAAGCTTTTTGCGGTGACGCTTTTAGGGGCGGTTCCTCTGGGACTGGTCATTGCCTTCGGCTCCATGTCGCGTTTTCGGCCGCTTAGCTATTTCACCAAAGTGATCGTGTGGATCATACGGGGTACCCCCCTGATGATTCAGCTTTTGATTATCTATTATTTTCCGGGCCTGGTGCTTGGAACGCCTATCTGGGGAGGCGGGGAAGCCGGGCGGTTTCTGGCGGCATCCTGTTCCTTTATTTTTAATTACGCCTGTTACTTTTCCGAAATCTACCGGGGCGGGATTCAGAGCGTTCCCGTCGGGCAGGAGGAGGCAGGCCTGGTGCTTGGCATGACCAGGAGCCAGATCTTCTTCAAAGTTACGCTGCTGCAGATGATCAAGCGGATCGTACCGCCCATGTCCAACGAGATCATCACGCTGGTGAAGGATACTTCCCTGGCCAGGATCATCGCCCTGCAGGAGATCATCTGGGCAGGACAGGCATTCATGAAAGGCTCCCAGGGAATTTCCGGGGCCATCTGGCCGCTGTTCTTTACGGCTGTGTATTATCTGATCTTCAGCGGAATCCTGACTGTGCTTCTTGGAAGGCTGGAGAAGAAGCTGGATTACTTTCGATAGGAGGGCGTAAGGCGATGGCAATACTGGAAGTAGAACATATCTGTAAATCTTTTGAACGGACCGAAGTGCTGAAAGACATCAGCTTTTCCCTGGAAGAAGGGCAGGTGCTCTCCATTATCGGTTCTTCCGGAAGCGGTAAGACCACCCTGCTTCGCTGCCTGAATTTTCTGGAACGCCCGGACAGCGGTTTCATCCGCGTGTGCGGGGAGACCCTTTTTGACAGCGGGAATCCTTCTTCCATGCAGGAGTCGGAGATTCGTAAAAAAAGGCTGCATTTTGGACTGGTTTTTCAGTCCTTCAATCTGTTTCCCCAGTACACGGCGTTGGGTAATGTGATGCTGGCCAAAGAACTGCTGGCAAAAGAGCAGCCGGATTATAAGACGAGAAAAAAGGAGATCCAGGAGGAAATCCGGGTGCTGGCGGAGGAACTGCTAAAACAGATGGGGCTTTCCGACCGGATGCACAACTATCCCCATCAGCTTTCTGGAGGGCAGTGCCAGCGGGTGGCTATCGCGCGGGCTTTGGCGCTGAAGCCGGATATTCTCTGTTTCGACGAGCCCACATCGGCGCTGGATCCGGAGCTTACGGGGGAGGTGCTGAAGGTGATGAAGGAGCTGGCGGAGCAGAAGACGACCATGATTATCGTGACTCATGAGATGGCCTTTGCGAGGGATGTGGCCAGCCATGTGATCTTTATGGACGACGGGTATATCCTGGAGCAGGGAACGCCGAGCCAGGTGTTCGAGCATTCCCATGAGGAGAGGACGAGGCAATTCTTGTCAAGGTTTACCAATGGATAATGTATGAGCGAAGAGGCTGTCATATGGGGTGTGGCGGCTTCTTTTTTGTGTGAAGCCTGGGTATTGGGTGTCCGGGTAGCCAATAACCGGGCGGCTAACGATTTATTCAGAACGGAAAAATAAGAAAACAGTTGAAATCTGGCATTTGTCGGGGTATACTGTTGGCGAAGCCTGACGGTCGGGATTTTTGAAAGGGAATCCGACGAAAGGGTATAGATACGAGAAAGAAAACCATCAGATTTAGAAAAGGACAGGTAAGGAAAATGGAAAAGAAAGAGCTTCTGTATGAAGGAAAAGCGAAGAAAGTGTATACAACAGAGGACCCGGATGTATTGATCGTATCCTATAAAGATGATGCGACGGCGTTCAACGGGGAGAAGAAGGGAACGATCGCCGGGAAGGGCGTCATCAACAACCGTATGAGCAATCACGTTTTTAAGCTGGTGGAGAAAGCGGGCGTTCCGACTCATCTGATTGAGGAGTTAAATGACAGAGAGACCGCGGTAAAGAAAGTGGAGATCGTTCCGCTGGAGGTGATCGTCCGCAATGTGGCGGCGGGAAGTTTTTCCAAGAGACTTGGGGTGGAAGAGGGAACTCCTTTCACCGCTCCGACCCTGGAGTTCAGTTATAAGAACGACGCTCTGGGGGATCCGCTGATCAACGATTATTTTGCCATCGCGCTGAACCTGGCCACCAGAGAAGAGATCGAGAAGATTACCGAGTACGCGTTCAAAGTCAACGACGTGTACAAGGCGTATTTTGCGCAGCTTGGCATCGATCTGATTGACTTTAAGATCGAGTTTGGTCGTTATAAGGGAGAAATCATTTTAGCCGACGAAACTTCGCCGGATACCTGCAGGCTGTGGGATTCCAAGACCCATGAAAAGCTGGACAAGGACCGCTTCCGCCGGGATCTGGGCAATGTGGAGGAAGCGTATCAGGAAGTGTTCAAGAGACTGGGGCTGGATTAATTTGAAAGAATACGAAGGAGCATTTGAAGGACTCCGGGAAGAATGCGGGGTATTCGGCATCTATGATTTTGACAAAGGAGATGTGGCGCAGACGGCCTACTACGGCCTTCTGGCGCTGCAGCACAGAGGTCAGGAAAGCTGCGGCATCGCTGTAGGAGACACCGACGGTCCCCGGAAAGTAGTGACGCACAAGGATATGGGGCTGGTCAATGAAGTCTTTACCCCGGAGGTCTTGGGGCGGATGCATGGAGACATCGCCATTGGTCATACCCGGTATTCCACGGCGGGAAGCAGTACCAGGGAGAACGCGCAGCCTCTGGTGCTCAACTACATCAAAGGAACGCTGGCGGTGGCCCATAACGGCAATCTGGTTAACGCCCCTACCCTGCGTCGGGAGCTGGAGTACAGCGGAGCTATCTTTCAGACCACCATTGATTCCGAGGTGATTGCCTATCATATCGCCAGAGAGCGGGTGAATTCCGCGACGGTGGAAGAAGCCGTGTCAAGGGCCATGGAGAAGATCAAGGGCGCCTATTCTCTGGTGGTTATGTCCCCGAGAAAACTGATCGGGGCGCGTGATCCCTACGGCTTCCGGCCGCTGTGCATCGGAAAACGAGAAAACACCTATATCCTTGCCTCCGAGACCTGCGCCCTTCAAACCATCGGGGCTGAGTATATTCGGGACGTGGAGCCGGGGGAGATTGTCAGCATCTCTCCCTCTAAAGGCATCGAGTCCGACCGGAGTCACTGTCTTCCAAAAGAAAAAGAGGCAAGATGCATCTTTGAATATATTTACTTTGCAAGGCCGGACAGCCAGATCGACGGAGTCAGCGTCTACGGCTCCCGCATCAAGGCTGGCAGATACCTGGCCATGGACAGCCCGGTGGAGGCGGACCTGGTGGTGGGCGTTCCCGAGTCCGGCAACGCGGCGGCCCTGGGTTATGCCATGGAGTCCGGCATCCCCTACGGGACGGCTTTTGTAAAGAACAGCTACATCGGCAGGACCTTCATCAAGCCCGGACAGAGCAGCCGGGAGTCCAGCGTCCAGGTAAAGCTAAGCGTCTTAAAAGAGGCAGTCAGGGATAAGCGGATCATTATGATCGATGATTCCATCGTCCGGGGAACCACCAGCGACCGCATCGTCCGCATGCTTCGGGACGCCGGAGCCAAAGAAGTGCACATGCGCATCAGCTCACCGCCCTTTTTGTACCCCTGCTACTTCGGCACGGACGTACCCGCAAGAGACCAGCTGATCGCCTGCAACCGGAGCGTGGAAGAGATCCGTAAGATCATCGGCGCCGACACCCTGGCTTATCTGAACCTCGACCGCCTGAGCGGAATCGTGGAAGGCCTCCCTTACTGCAGCGCCTGCTTCACCGGCTCCTACCCCCTGACCCCGCCCTCCGAAGACATCCGCGGCGACTACGATCCCTGAGAAGCAGCCTCACGTTTTATTTAACATTTTGTTTAAACAATATCTGTCTGCTGCATTCTCTCAGGCAGATCCTACAAAAACTTTTCGGGCAGAATTTCGAAAACGTTCGCAGTCGGCAAAAGCAGGTCCTGGGAAGAGACGTTACAGGCAATGGAGACAAGACCCAAACTTCATGGAGGCCCACACGCCGACATGAAGTTCGCTTTCGGGGGCTTGTCGGAATGCTTTGCCGTCCCGGCTCTGAGCAGGACCTGCTTTTGCCGGCCACAGCACCTTCAAGTTCTGCACCACCATTTTAGAAAGGAATTCACCCCATTATGACAACAGACCGCTACCAAAGCCCCTTATCCGAGCGCTACGCCAGTAAGGAGATGCAGTACATCTTCTCCCCGGACAAGAAGTTCCGCACCTGGCGGAAGCTGTGGATTGCCCTGGCAGAGACCGAAAAAGAACTGGGCCTTCCCATCACCCAGGAACAGATCGACGAACTGAAATCCCATGCGGAGGACATCAATTATGAAGTAGCCAAAGCCCGGGAAAAAGAAGTGCGCCATGACGTCATGTCCCATGTATACGCCTACGGCGTCCAGTGCCCCAAGGCAAAAGGGATCATCCATCTTGGAGCGACCTCCTGTTATGTGGGAGACAATACGGACATCATCGTGATGACCGAAGCCCTGGGGCTGGTAAGAAAAAAACTGATTAACGTCATCGCTGCGCTGGCGGAATTCGCGGACCGGTATAAAGCGCAGCCCACCCTGGCTTTCACCCATTTCCAGCCGGCCCAGCCGACGACGGTGGGCAAGCGGGCCTCCCTCTGGCTGCAGGAATTCTGCATGGACCTGGAGGATCTGGAGTATGTGCTTGGGACCATGAAGCTTTTAGGCTCCAAAGGTACCACCGGAACCCAGGCAAGCTTTCTGGAGCTCTTTGAGGGAGACCAGGAGACCATCGACAAGATCGATCCGATGATCGCGGAGAAGATGGGCTTTTCCGCCTGCGTGCCCGTATCCGGCCAGACCTATTCCCGCAAGACCGATACCCGGGTCTTGAATGTACTTGCCGGCATCGCGGCTTCCGCCCATAAGATGTCCAACGATATCCGGCTGTTGCAGCATTTAAAAGAAGTGGAAGAACCCTTTGAAAAGCTGCAGATCGGCTCTTCCGCCATGGCCTACAAGCGAAATCCCATGCGAAGTGAGCGCATCGCCTCTCTGTCCAGATATGTGATGATCGACGCGCTGAATCCGGCCATCACTTCTGCAACCCAGTGGTTTGAGCGGACTCTGGATGATTCGGCGAACAAACGTTTGTCCATCCCGGAAGGATTTCTTGCCATTGACGGCATCCTGGATCTGTGCCTGAACGTGGCGGACGGATTGGTAGTCTATCCCAAAGTCATTGAAAAACGTCTGATGAGCGAGCTGCCCTTTATGGCGACGGAGAACATTATGATGGATGCAGTAAAAGCGGGAGGGGACCGTCAGGAGCTGCATGAAAAGATCCGCACCCTTTCCATGGAAGCCGGAAAGAACGTGAAGGAAGAGGGAAAGGAGAATAACCTTCTGGAACTGATCGCGGCAGACCCGGCTTTCAATATGACCATGGAGGAACTTTTGGCCTGTATGGAGCCCTCCCGCTATGCGGGGCGTTCCGAAGTGCAGGTAGAAGCCTTTTTAAAACAGGTCGTGGAACCGATTCTGAAAGAAAACCAGGAGCTACTGGGGATCAAAGCGGATATAAAGGTATAAAAAAGGGGAACCATGTACTGTTATCATTTTCGCGAATGGCTGTCGTTCTTTTACTTTTACTGTATTTTCGGATGGTGCTTTGAGTCTTCTTATGTGTCGATCAAAGAAAAGCGACTCACGAACCGGGGATTTTTAAAGGGGCCATGGCTTCCTCTGTATGGGAGCGGAGCGATTCTGGTCCTTTGGCTGACGCTGCCTTTTCAGAAAAATCCGTTTCTGGTCTATGTGGTGGGGGCTCTGGGCGCCACCGTGCTTGAGTATGTCACGGGAGAAGTCATGGTGCGGCTGTTCAAAGTCCGGTACTGGGATTACAGCGGTCAAAGGTTTCAGTACAAAGGCCATATCTGCCTGAGCTCCTCCATCGCCTGGGGTTTCTTGAGTCTGCTTATGGTCTATGGGGTCCATCTGCCGGTGGAGCGGCTGATCCTCTGGATGCACGAAGAAGTGGTGTCGGTGCTGACTTTTGGAATCACCGTCTTCATGGCCTGTGACTTCAGCAGCGCCTTCCGTCAAGCCATGGATCTGCGTGCCCTGCTTCTTCAGGCAGAGCAGATCCGCGCGGAACTGGAGCAGAGGGCTGAGGAAAAGAGACGCCTTCTGGAAGCCACGACGACCTTTGCCAAAGCGGCCGTGGAAGAAAGCCTGGAAGAGCGGCGGGAGCGGCTTGCGAAGAAGCTGGAGGATGAGGTCCTTAAGCTTCGGGAACGCCAGGAGCAGCTGAAGGAGCATATGACGAAAAAAGCGGAGCGATTGCTTCTTGGCAATCCGGGTTCCCGGTTTATGATCACGCTCGACAATGCCGGAGAGATCCGGGAGCGGATTCGGAGAAGAAAGAGGAAATGATTAAGAAAACTGCTGCAGAGCAAGAGAGACGGTTCTGCGGCAGTCTTTTTTTCACAGAATATTCATATTTTGCCGCTTGACATCGTTAGAAATCTAACTTATAATTGGTTAGACTTCTAACAGAGAAGGAGGAGGAAACATTGAGAGAAGAGGTCTATCCCATGAGGGCTATGGCGAATCTGACTTGTGTGTGGCATCGGGTCATTGAAAAGCAGATGTCAGACTTGGGGCTTAGTTCCATCCAGAGCCGGATGCTGGGATATCTGTATTTTCGGTCCCGTGAGGGAAAGAAAGTATTCCAGAAGGAACTGGAGGAAGAGTTCAAGATTCGGAAATCTTCTGTGACCAGTGTGATCCAGATTCTGGAGAAAAAGGGTCTGGTGCGGCGCACCGGGGTGCCCCAGGATGCAAGAAAAAAGGAGCTGATGCTCACGGAACAGGGAATCGCGGTCCAGAAAACCGTCATCGGACGCCTGGACCGCCTGGAAGCGCTGGTGAACGAAGCCCTTGACCTGGAGGAACGTAAGATCTGGTTTTCCTGTATCTGTAAAATAGAGAAGAGACTGGAGGAGGCAGAATATGATTAAAAGACTGACGGCGCATATCGGAGAATTCAAAAAGGATACCGTGCTGGCGCCTGTAAGCGTAATATTTGAAGTGATCCTGGAAGTACTTCTGCCGGTTCTGATGGCCTCGGTCATCGACCGGGGCGTGGAAGCCGGGAATATGAACTATGTCATCCGCATGGGAGTGGTGATGCTGGCAGTGGCCATGCTCTCCCTGCTGGCAGGCACCATGTCCGGTGTCTTTGCGGCGAGAGCGGCCATGGGATTCGGGCGGAATCTCCGGAAGGCCATGTACGACAACATTCAGGACTTCGCGTTTTGCAATATTGATCACTTTTCCACGGCGGGACTGGTGACCCGTATGACCACCGACGTGACCAATGTGCAGAACGCGTTCCAGATGATCATCCGGATGTTTGTGCGGGCCCCGATCATGATGGTGTCGGCCCTGTTCATGTGCGTGACCATCAGCCCCCGGCTGTCGCTGATTTTTCTGGCGGCGCTGATTTTTCTTGGGTGCGTGCTGGCGTTTATCATCACCAGGGCGTTTTCGATTTTCGACGAGATGTTTAAAGGGTATGACCGGCTCAATGCCAGCGTGCAGGAGAACCTGACCGGAATCCGGGTGGTAAAGGCCTATGTCCGGGAAGCGTACGAGCAGAAAAAGTTCCGGGGCGCCACCGGGAATCTGAAGGATTTAAGCGTCCATGCGGAGCGGCTGGTGGTGATGAATCAGCCGGTGATGCAGTTTACGGTCTATACCTGTATTATGCTGGTGTCCTGGTTCGGGGCAAAGCTGATCGTGGTGGACGGGGTTATGACCACTGGTCAGTTGATGAGCCTTTTTACTTACACCATGCAGATTCTTATGAGTCTGATGATGATCTCCATGATCTTCGTCATGACCACCATGGCCCGCTCTTCGGCGGAACGAATCGTGGAGGTGCTGGATGAGAAGAGCACGCTGACCGATCCGAAGCACTCGGTCCTGGAAGTGGAGGATGGTTCTATCCGGTTCGACCATGTGAACTTTTCCTACAGCGGCGACGCGGAAAAATGTGTGCTGCGGGATGTAAATATAGAGATCCGCGCAGGGGAGACCATCGGCATCATCGGCGGGACCGGAAGCTCCAAGTCCACGCTGGTACAGCTGATCCCCAGGCTCTATGACGTGCTGGACGGCGCGGTGCTGGTAGGCGGACATGATGTGAGAGAATATCGGATTGAGACTCTCCGCAACGCCGTGTCCATGGTACTGCAGAAAAATGTGCTGTTTTCCGGGACAATTTTGGAGAACCTAAGATGGGGCAGCAAAGAGGCCACGGAGGAAGAGTGCCGCCACGCCTGCGAGCTGGCCCAGGCCCATGAATTTATTGAGAAAATGCCGGAAGGCTATCAGACCTATATCGAGCAGGGCGGAACCAACGTGTCCGGCGGACAGAAGCAGCGGCTCTGTATTGCCAGGGCGCTTTTAAAAAAGCCGAAGATCCTGATACTGGACGATTCCACCAGCGCGGTGGATACGAAGACGGATTCACTGATCCGGAAAGCCTTTGCGGAAGAGATCCCGGACACCACCAAGCTGATCATCGCCCAGAGGATTTCCTCCGTCCAGGACGCGGACCGGATTCTGGTGCTGGATCAGGGGGCGGTCGTGGGATTCGGAACCCACGAGGAACTGTTGAAGGACAACGAG
Source organism: uncultured Lachnospiraceae bacterium (assembly GCA_910584945.1). Lineage (GTDB taxonomy): Bacteria > Bacillota > Clostridia > Lachnospirales > Lachnospiraceae > Hominiventricola. The sequence goes on from CAJUDY010000001.1 coordinate 126,959, forward strand.
ATCTATCGTGACATCTATGAATTACAGCAGAAGGGGGCGGATTTTGATGAGTAATCCAAGAACAGTCAGAGGACCCGGCGCCCGGGGAAGCCGCAACCCGGGAAAGACTTTAAGACGCCTGCTTTTCTATATCTGGAAGGACTATAAACTGCACTGTATTGCGGTGGCAATCAGCATCGCGGTCAGTTCCCTGACCGGAGTGATCGGGAACCTGTTCTTAAGGAGTCTGATCGACGACTATATCCTGCCGTTTCTGGGAGCGAAGGACCCAAGCTTCACCCCATTGCTCCACGCGCTTCTGGTAATGGCCTGTATCTATTACGCAGGCACGGCGGCGACCTTCCTCTACGCAAGGCTGATGATCATCATCACCCAGGGGACCTTAAAAGAAATCCGGGACGAGATGTTCACCCATATGGAACGTCTGCCCATCAAATACTTTGATACCCATGTCCATGGGGACATTATGAGCTGCTACACCAACGACACGGACACCCTGCGGCAGATGATCAGCCAGAGCATTCCCCAGATGCTCAGTTCATCCATCACCATCGTCAGTACCTTTGTGTCCATGCTGGTCTTAAGCGTGCCGCTGACCGTGCTGATCATCCTTATGGTGATCGTCATGGTGAGAGCCGTGCGGTTTATCGGCGGCAGAAGCGGCATGTATTTTCTCCGTCAGCAGAAATCCCTCGGCGCATTGAACGGATACATCGAGGAAATGATGGAGGGCCAGAAGGTCGTGAAGGTGTTCTGCCATGAGGCGGAGGCAAAGGAAAAGTTTGACCGCCTCAATGAGGACCTGTTCGACAGCGCCAAAAATGCCAATACTTTCGCCAATATCCTGATGCCGGTGATGGCAAACCTGGGGAATATCAACTATGTGCTGACTCTGGCGGTGGGCTCTCTCCTGGCGATCAACGGAGTCGGAGGCCTTACCCTGGGAGCGCTGGCGTCCTTCTTACAGCTGACCAGAAGCTTCAATATGCCGATTACCCAGGTGTCCCAGCAGTTCAATTCCATCGTCATGGCTCTGGCGGGAGCAGAGCGGATCTTTGACCTTCTGGATGAGCCGGAGGAAGTGGACAACGGCTATGTTACCCTGGTCAATGTGACCGAGGAGCCGGACGGCACGCTGAAGGAGTCCGAGGAGCGGACCGGCGTCTGGGCCTGGAAACATCCACATAAAGCGGAGGGGACCATCACCTACAAGAAGCTCGAGGGAGACGTGGTCTTAGACGGCGTGGACTTCGGATATACAGACGACAAGATCGTCCTTCATGATATCAAGATGTACGCCAACCCGGGAGAGAAGATCGCCTTTGTGGGCGCTACCGGCGCGGGCAAGACCACGATCACCAATCTGATCAACCGGTTCTATGATATTCAGGACGGCAAGGTCCGGTATGACGGCATCAACATCAACAAGATTAAGAAGCCGGATCTGCGCCGGTCGCTGGGTATGGTCCTGCAGGATACTCATCTCTTCACCGGAACCATCGCGGACAATATCCGTTACGGAAAGCTGAACGCTACGGATGAAGAGGTAGTGGCGGCGGCGAAGCTTGCCAACGCCCATTACTTTATCACCCGGCTGCCGGAAGGGTATGACACCATGCTGAGCGGGGATGGTACCAGCCTCTCCCAGGGAGAGCGGCAGCTCCTGGCCATCGCGCGAGCGGCCATCGCGGACCCGCCGGTGCTGATTCTGGACGAAGCAACCTCCAGCATCGACACCCGGACGGAGACCATCGTCCAGAGAGGGATGGATCAGCTGATGAAAGGCCGGACGGTCTTTGTGATTGCCCACCGGCTGTCCACGATCAAGAATTCCGACGTGATCATGGTGCTGGAACAGGGACGGATCATCGAGCGGGGCAATCACGAATCCCTTCTTGAGGAGCGGGGAAAATATTATCAATTATACACAGGAGCATTTGAACTGTCATGAGAAAAGCGATCATTTTTGACATGGACGGAACCCTTCTCAATACGCTGGAGGATCTGTATCTTGGCACGAACGCGGCTCTTTCGCAATACGGATTTCCGGAGCGTACGCTGGAAGAGGTCCGGCAGTTTGTGGGCAACGGGGCGCGCAACCTGATGATAAGGGCGGTGCCCGGAGGGGGAGACAACCCGCATCTTGAAGACTGTCTGCGGGCATTTCAAAAGCATTACGGACAGCATATGAATGATCACACCGGTCCCTATGAAGGGATTCCGGAGCTTTTAGAAAAGCTGTCCGGGGAAGGCTTTTCGATGGCTATCGTGTCTAACAAGCCGGACTTTGCGGTCCGGGAGCTGGCAGAGAAGTTTTTCGGAGACGTGATCGGGGTTGCCATCGGAGAGTCCGAGGGAGTTCAAAGAAAGCCCGCGCCGGATACGGTGGCGCTGGCGGCGGAGAAGCTCGGCGTTGCTCTTTGCGACTGCATCTATGTGGGCGACTCCGAGGTGGACCTTCAGACCGCCAATAATTGCAAGATCCCCTGCGTGTCCGTCACCTGGGGATTCCGGGGCAGAGAGTACCTTCTGAGCCTCGGCGCCCGGCATACGGCGGGAGATACGCAGGAATTATATGAACTCCTTGTCTCACTCTGATATTGTCAAAATCAGGAAAATGGTGTAAGATGCAAATATGGCGCTGCGCAGTGTACAGCGCCATATTTGCATGAGAGGAGATTACGATGAAACAGATGAAGAACAACGCCATGCTGCTTTTGACCGCACTGATCTGGGGCTGCGCTTTTGTGGCTCAGAGCGTGGGCATGGATTACGTGGGACCGTTTACCTTTAACTGCGTCCGATGCATGATCGGAAGCGTGGTTCTGATACCGGTCATTTTTCTGATGGACCGGATGAAAAAGAAAAGTGGAATGAGTGAGGAGGCGCTCCGAAAAGAGAGGGGCGATACCAGGACCATTGTGACCGGAGGAATCTGCTGCGGTGTGGTGCTGGCGGCGGCCAGCAGCCTGCAGCAGTTCGGCATCCTGTTTACCACCGTGGGGAAAGCAGGCTTTATCACGGCCATGTACATCGTCCTGGTACCGATTCTGGGAATCTTTATCGGCAAGAAGGTTCGGCCTTTGATCCTGGGCTGCGTGGTGATCGCCGTGGCGGGCCTTTACTTTCTGTGTATGACGGAAACGCTGTCTCTCGGACTCGGAGATCTGCTGGTGCTTGCCTGCGCCTTTGTATTTTCCATTCATATTCTGGTGATCGATCATTTTTCCCCGCTGGTGGACGGGGTCCGCATGTCCGCCATTCAGTTCCTGACCGCGGGCCTTATTTGCGCCGTTCCCATGCTGGTGTGGGAGCGCCCTGTGATGGGAGCGATTTTTACGGCCTGGATGCCGATCCTGTACGCAGGCGTCATGTCCTGCGGTGTGGCCTACACCCTGCAGATCCTGGGTCAGAAAAATGCGGACCCGGCGGTGGCCTCCCTGCTTTTAAGCCTGGAATCCGTCTTCTCCGTACTGGCAGGCTGGGTCATCCTGGGACAGAGCTTAAACGGCAAGGAACTCTTTGGCTGCGCTTTGATGTTTGTCTCGATTATCCTGGCGCAGATGCCGGAGAAGAAAGCTGGGTAACTTATGTAAGTACATGCGCCCGCAGCATGGCGATCTCTTCTTTGTAGGGGGCGCAGGTATTCTTTTTATCGCCGTCTATGGGAATCCAGGGGGTTTCGAGAATCTTGGGAATATCGGCGAAGTCCGGATGGTGGACGATCCGGTTCAGGGCCTCGAAGCCGATGGCTCCTTTGCCGAGATTTTCATGGCGGTCTTTCTTCGCGCCTCTTGGATTCTTGCTGTCGTTGATGTGGAAGACGGCGATCTGATCTTTGCCCAGTATATGATCGAACTGTTCGATCACTCCGTCAAAATCCTGTACGATGTCATACCCGCTGTCATGGGTATGGCAGGTGTCAAAGCAGACCCGGAGTCGGTCCTTTTTGGTCACGCCGTCGTAGATGGTGGCCAGTTCCTCGAAGGAGCGTCCGATTTCGGAGCCTTTGCCGGCCATGGTCTCCAGGGCGATAAGGCAGTCGTTGTCGTCGGTCAGCACTTCGTTCAGTCCCCGGATGATGGAGGCGGTCCCGGCTTCCACGCCGGCTCCCACGTGGGCTCCCGGATGCAGGATCAGGATATGGCTTCCCATGGCGCAGGTGCGGTCAAGTTCCAGACGGAGAAAATTGACGGCCAGCTCATAAGTCTCCGGCTTGATGGTGTTGGCCAGATTGATGATATAGGGAGCGTGGACGACGAATTCCTTGATCCCCTTTTCCTTCATCAGCGCCTGGGCCGCCGGGATATTCAGTTCACTGATCTCTTTTCGCTTGGTATTCTGGGGTGCTCCGGTGTAGAGCATGAAGGTGTTCGCCTCATAAGAGAGCGCCTCCTCCACAGAGCCAAGCATCATTTTTTTTCCGCTCATTCCCACATGGGAACCGATTTTCAGCATATGTTCTTCTCCTTTGTATGTTGTTTCGCTTAGTATAGTGGATAGAGAGGGAAATGTCAAAGGAGAAGACTTTGGAGCTGCTTGACAAACCCCTGTATTTTTTCTATACTGAATGAAGTTTTTACACGAGGTGGCTTGGAGTGTTATGAATATACCGTTTGTTGTGGAAGTCCTGGGGACCATCGCTTTCTCAATCTCCGGCGCCATGCTGGCCATTGAGCGGAAGATGGACTTATTCGGGGTGTTGTTTCTGGGGCTTGTGACGGCGTCGGGAGGCGGCTTTATGCGGGATGTGGTGCTGGGGATCGTGCCGCCGTCCATGTTCATAAGCCCGATGCTGATCCCGGTGGGCCTGATCACTTCCTTTTATACATTTCTGGCGATTCACTGGAATCAGCATTTGATTCCTTATCTGCCGGAAGGGCTGTTTCAGTGGATTTTGAATTTTACGGACGCGGTGGGGCTGGGGCTTTTCACGGTGCTTGGGGTGAATGTGGCCATCGACGCGGGATATGGAGACTATCACAGGTTCGTGATTTTTCTCGGTATGCTGACGGGGGTCGGCGGCGGGATGCTTCGGGATATTCTGGCGGGGTTGACGCCGGCGATCTTGAGAAAGCATATCTACGCCTGCGCGTCGCTTCTTGGAGCGGCGTGTTATGATTATCTGCTGCTTTGTATGGAGAAGGGGTATGCGATGTTTGCGGGGGCGGTGATTGTGATGGTGGTACGGATGCTGGCTTATCATTTGAACTGGAATATGCCGCGGGCGGTGTGAAAAACAGGGCGAATGCCGTCGGGGAGTTGGCATAAGCGGATTGTTGACATAAGCGGACGCCGTCGCGGGCGGGAGATTCCACCGCAGGCCCGAGGGCAACGCTCCGCCGAACTAATCGCTAACTTCGACCAGCGGCGCGAGGCCTGTGGGCCTCGCGCCGGGTCTACGTAAGCGCTGGATTTCGTCAGAGCTAAGGGCGCCCTCTGAAAGGGCCTGCGGGGGAATCTCCCGCCCGCGGCGGCTGAGCGTTGGCAAGTGGAGATGAGAGAGCGGCGGATGCGGAACTGAAATCAAAAAACAGCATCTGCCCGAGCGGAGCCCCGGAAGGATTTTACGGAACGAAGTGAGGGAAAATTCTTCCAGATGAGGGGGCGTAGAGAGCGGCGGATGCGGAACTTTATTATAGAAGGAGGACGATAAAGTGAAGAAGATACTGGATTTGATTACGGAGGAGCTTGAGAAGGCGTTTGGGAAAGCTGGTTATGACGGGAAATATGCGCGGGTGACGGCGTCGAATCGGCCGGACTTGTGTGAATATCAGTGCAACGGCGCCATGGCGGCGGCGAAGGAGTATCATAAGGCGCCCATTAAGATTGCCGGAGATGTGGTGGAGGCTTTGGAGAACACCGAAGTTCTGGAGGAGGTTCAGGCGGTGAATCCCGGTTTTATCAATCTGAAGATCAGCGGAGAGTTTTTAAGCGGTTATCTGAATGCGATGCATAAGGACGAGCGTCTGGGTTACGAAAAGGTGAAGGAGCCGGAGACGATGATGATCGATTACGGCGGACCCAACGTGGCGAAGCCGCTGCATGTGGGGCATCTTCGCTCGGCGATCATCGGGGAGAGCGTCAAAAGGATCGCCCGGTTCGCGGGGCATCAGGTGATCGGGGACGTGCATCTGGGGGACTGGGGACTGCAGATGGGGCTGATTATTACGGAACTGAAGGCCCGCAAGCCCGAGCTTCCTTATTTTGATCCGGACTATGCCGGGCCGTATCCAAAGGAAGCGCCTTTTACCATCTCGGAGCTGGAGGAAATCTATCCGACGGCCAGTGCGAAATCCAAGGAAGACGAGGCGTACAAGGAAGCGGCCATGCAGGCGACTTTTGAGCTGCAACAGGGAAGAAAGGGCTATCAGGCGCTTTTAAAGCATATTCTGAATGTGTCTGTGACGGATCTGAAGCGGAATTATGCCAATCTGAAGGTGGATTTTGACCTGTGGAAAGGGGAGTCCGACGTACAGCCCTATATTCCGGATATGGTGCAGAAGATGAAAGACGAGGGCTATGCTCATATGAGCGACGGGGCGCTGGTGGTTGACATAAAAGAAGAAAGCGACACCAAGGAAGTACCGCCCTGTATGCTCTTAAAATCCGACGGGGCGTCCCTTTATACGACTACGGATCTGGCGACCATTGTAGAGCGCATGAAGCTGTATCAGCCCCGGCAGATCGTCTATGTGGTGGACAAGCGCCAGGAAATGCACTTTGTCCAGGTGTTCCGTTGTGCGAGAAAGTGCGGTCTGGTGGGAGAGGATACGGACCTTAAGTTCCTGGGTTTTGGCACCATGAACGGCAAGGACGGAAAACCCTTCAAGACCAGGGAGGGCGGCGTGATGCGGCTGGAGTATCTGCTGTCGGACATCAATGAAGAGATGTTAAAGAAGATTAAGGAGAGCCGTCCCATGAGCGAGGAGGAGGCGGAAGCGATCGCCAAGGTGGTGGGTCTTTCCGCGGTCAAATACGGAGATCTGTCCAATCAGGCGTCCAAGGATTATATCTTCGATGTGGACCGGTTCACATCCTCTGAGGGAAATACGGGTCCCTATATCCTGTACACCATCGTGCGGATCAAGTCCATTTTGAAAAAATATGAGGAACAGGCGGGACTCATTCCGGAAGCGCCCATTCTGGCCTGCGGGAATGAGAGCGAGAAAGCGCTGATGCGGGAGATCGCCAGGTTCAACGCGGTCATGGAGAATGCCTGTGAGGAACTGGCGCCCCACAAGGTATGCGCCTACATCTATGATCTGGCCAACGCGTTCAATAAATTCTATCATGAGACCAGTATCCTGGGTACGGAGGAAGAGGCGCTAAGGAACAGCCGGATTCAGCTTCTTGTGCTGACCAGAAGAGTGCTGGAGACCTGCATCGACCTGCTGGGATTCGAGGCGCCGGAGAGGATGTAGAGACAAGATGGAAGACAGAAGAAGAGTAACCTTTGGGGGGCTTTGGAGGAGCCTGTATCCGGTCCTTCTGTATATGGCAATCCAGGTGACGGCCAGCGTTCTCTTTGTGATGGTGGTCAGCGCGGTGCGGGTGGTTTCCGGAAGCAGTCCCGCGGAACTGTCGGACTATCTCATGGACCGCTTTGTGGAGAGTACGATCACCGTAGTGCTGCTGGCGGCCATCGTTACCATTCCCATCTATGGATGGCTGTATTACAAAGATACCCAGAGAAAAAAATGGGCAGGCTGGAAGGAAGAATGGTTTCCCTTAAGAGAATGGGATCTTCTGTGGGCGATGATCGGAAGCGCCGCTCTGGCGCTGTTCTGCAACGGTCTGGTAAATCTGCTGCCTCTTCGCGGATGGGAGGACAGCTATGAGGAGGTCAGCGAAGCTCTGTACAGCGGCAGTATCTGGCTTAGGCTGGCGGCTGTGGGCTTCTTCGGTCCGGCGGTAGAGGAGCTGACCATGCGGGGCCTGATGTATCAGCGCTTCCGGTCCATGATGAGACCTCCGGCGGCGATTTTCTTCAGTGCAGTCGTCTTTGGACTATTCCATGGCAATCTGGTGCAGGGCGTCTACGCTTTTCTGATTGGTATCTTCTTCGCCTGGCTGATGGAGCGGACCCAGCGGATTCTGGTGCCCATGGTGGGACATATGGCGGCGAATCTGTTGGTGGTCCTTTTGCAGGACAGCAATGTTCTGGAAAAATTCTATGGGTCGCCGGAGAGCTTCTGGATCATGATGCTTTTTTGCGGAGTCCTTTCCCTGTTCGCTGTCCAGATGCTGAAACGGGAAAGAATTGTATAAAAAAAACAGAAAATTTAACAAAACCCCTGTTTTTCGGGCTGAAAAATTTATGGTTTTTCCGGAAAACAGGGGTTATTATTTTTGAAATAAGGGGTAATTCCACAGAAAACAACGCATATTTATAGGACAAATAAAAGGAATGCATTCAAATAATCAGTTAATCTGACAATTTGGGCGAGAAAAGGGATTTACAATTCAGAAAGCCGGGTGTAAACTGTTCATGACATTTACAAAAGTGCCGTTGTTCTATTAATACGGAACCAGACACCCCCATATTTTTCAGAAAGAAGGGTATCACTTATGAATGAACAGATCAGGATGGAATGTGCAGCAAAGGGAATGTACGATCCGCAGTTCGAGCATGATAACTGCGGCATCGGCGCTGTGGTCAATATCAAGGGCGTGAAAACCCACAAGACGGTGGAGGACGCCTTAAGTATTGTCGAGAATCTGGAGCACCGGGCAGGAAAGGACGCCGAGGGCAAGACCGGCGACGGCGTGGGCATTATGGTCCAGATATCCCATAAATTTTTCAAAAAAGAATGCAAAGCCTGCGGCATCGCTCTGGGCGAGGAGCGGGAGTACGGGATCGGCATGATTTTCCTGCCCCAGGACGAGCTGAAGCGCAATCAGGCAAAGAAGATGTTTGAGATCATTGTGGAAAAGGAAGGCATGCACTTCCTGGGCTGGAGAGAAGTGACCACGAACCCGAAAGTACTTGGGTCTAAGGCGCTCCAGAAGATGCCGGCCATCATGCAGGCTTTTATCAAGAAGCCGGAGGAAGTAAAGAGCGGACTGGATTTTGACCGGAAGCTTTATATTGCAAGAAGGGTATTTGAACAGTCCAACGACGACGCCTATGTGGTCTCCTGTTCCAGCCGGACGCTGATCTACAAAGGTATGTTTCTGGTGGGCCAGCTTCGGGAATTTTTCCTGGATCTGAAGAGCCCGGATTACGAGAGCGCCATCGCGCTGGTGCACTCCCGCTTTTCCACCAACACCCTGCCCAGCTGGGAGCGGGCCCATCCTTACCGCTTCCTGGTACATAACGGCGAGATCAACACGATCAAAGGAAACGCCGACAAGATGCTGGCCAGGGAGGAGACCGCAGAGTCTGAATATCTGAAAGGGGAATTCCACAAGGTCCTGCCGGTGATCAGCGCCTCCGGTTCTGACTCCGCCATGCTGGACAACACGCTGGAATTCCTGGTTATGAGCGGCATGGACCTGGCGCTGGCCATGATGATCCTCATTCCGGAACCTTGGGTGAACAACCGCACCATGTCCCAGAAGAAGAAAGACTTCTATCAATATTACGCTACCATGATGGAGCCCTGGGACGGCCCGGCTTCCATCCTGTTCACGGACGGAGATGTGATGGGCGCTGTGCTGGACCGCAACGGTCTGCGCCCCTCCAGATATTATGTGACGACGGACGATCAGCTGATCCTCTCATCAGAAGTAGGAGTGCTGGACATCGAGCCTTCCAAGATCCTGGTGAAGGAACGGCTGCATCCGGGCAAGATGCTCCTGGTGGATACGAAGCAGGGAAGAATCATCGACGACGACGAACTAAAAGAAAGCTATGCGAGACGTCAGCCCTACGGGGAGTGGCTGGACCACAACCTGGCCAATCTGTCGGAGCTTAAGATCCCCAATCAGCGGATCGAGGAGCACACGCCGGAAGAGCGCATGCGGCTTCAGAAAGCCTTTGGATACAGCTATGAGGACATCCGGAATTCCATTATGCATATGGCGGAGCATGGTTCCGAGGCAACTTCCGCCATGGGCATCGACGTGCCTCTGGCAGCTCTTTCCGATCACCATCAGCCGCTGTTCAACTATTTCAAACAGCTGTTTGCCCAGGTGACCAATCCGCCTATCGACGCCATCCGGGAGAAGATCGTCACCTCCACCAGCATTTACGTGGGAAAAGACGGCAACCTTCTGGAGGAGCGGCCGGAGAACTGCTGCGTCCTTCGGATCAACAATCCGATTCTGACCAACACGGATCTTCTGAAGATCAAGACCATGAAAAAAGAAGGCTTCAAAGTAGAAGTCCTTCCGATTACCTACTATAAGAATACCAGCCTGGAACGGGCGCTGGATCGTCTGTTCCTGGAGGCGGACCGGGCCTATCGGGACGGCGTGAACATCCTGATCCTGTCGGACCGGGGAGTGGATGAAAATCATGTGGCGATTCCGTCCCTTCTGGCGGTCTCCGCCCTGCAGCAGCATCTGGTCCGGACGAAGAAGGGAACGGCCGTGTCCATCATCCTGGAGTCGGGAGAACCAAGAGAAGTGCACCATTTTGCGACGCTTTTGGGCTACGGCGCCTGCGCCATCAATCCTTACCTGGCTCAGGAGAGCATCAAGGAGCTGATCGACAAGCATATATTGAACAAAGACTACTATGCGGCTGTGGACGACTACAATCAGGCGGTGATCAATGGCATCGTCAAGACCGCCTCCAAGATGGGAATCTCCACGATTCAGTCCTATATGGGTTCCAAGATCTTCGAGGCCATCGGCATCAGCAAGAAGGTGGTGGACAAATATTTTACTAACACCGTCAGCCGGATCGGCGGCATCGGCTTAAAAGAGATTGAAGAACAGGTGGAACTGCTCCACTCGGCCGCCTTTGATCCGCTGGGCCTGGAGACCACGCCGGCCCTGGAGAGTCTGGGACTTCACAAGGAGAGAAGCTCCGGGGAAGAGCATCTTTATAATCCCCGGACCATTCATCTTCTGCAGCAGTCCACCAGAGAAGGCAGCTACGAGCTGTTCAAAGAGTACACCAAACTGGTCAACGGGGAGAATAATCACGGCCAGATCCGCACCCTTCTGGACTTTAAATATCCGAAAAAAGGGATTCCCATCGAGGAAGTGGAGAGCGTGGACTCCATCGTCACCCGCTTTAAGACCGGAGCCATGTCCTACGGTTCCATCTCCCAGGAGGCTCACGAATGTCTGGCCATCGCTATGAACCAGATTCACGGAAAGTCCAACACCGGCGAGGGCGGTGAGAGCATTGAGCGTCTGACCATCGGTCCTGACGGAAAGAACAGATGTTCGTCTATCAAGCAGGTGGCCAGCGCCCGCTTCGGCGTCACCTCCCGCTATCTGGTCAGCGCCAAAGAGATTCAGATCAAGATGGCCCAGGGGGCGAAGCCCGGGGAGGGCGGACATCTGCCGGGAGGCAAAGTTTATCCGTGGATTGCCAGGACCAGGCTCTCCACGCCGGGCGTCAGCCTGATCTCGCCGCCGCCCCATCACGATATCTATTCCATCGAGGACCTGGCCCAGTTGATCTATGATCTGAAAAATGCCAACAAGGATGCTCGCATCTCCGTGAAGCTGGTATCCGAGGCAGGCGTGGGCACCGTGGCCGCGGGCGTGGCAAAGGCCGGAGCCCAGGTGATCCTGATCTCGGGTTACGACGGAGGCACCGGCGCGGCTCCCGCCAGCTCCATCCACAACGCGGGCCTGCCCTGGGAACTTGGCCTGACGGAGACCCACCAGACCCTGCTCATCAACGGACTCCGCAATAAAGTGCGCATCGAGACCGACGGAAAGCTCATGAGCGGAAGAGACGTGGCCATCGCGGCCATGCTGGGGGCGGAGGAATTCGGATTTGCCACGGCTCCCCTGGTGACCATGGGCTGTGTGATGATGCGGGTCTGCAATCTGGACACCTGCCCCGTGGGTGTGGCGACCCAGAATCCGAAGCTTCGCAAACGCTTCAAGGGCAAACCGGAATATGTGGTGAACTTTATGAAATTCATCGCTCAGGATCTGCGGGAATATATGGCGAGACTGGGTGTGAAGACACTGGATGAGCTGGTGGGCCGCTCGGATCTTCTGAAAGTAAAGGAGAACCGGGAAGGACGGATGGCCACCATCGATCTGGACCGGATTCTGTACAATCCTTACGCGGGAAAAGGCCAGAAGGTGATCTTCGATCCCAGACAAGTCTACCACTTCGGCCTGGAGAAGACCGTCGACGAACAGGTGTTTGTAAAAGAGTTAAAGTCCGCGCTGGAAAAGGGACAGAGGCGCAGCATTGAGGTGGATGTGAGCAACACGGACCGGGCAGTGGGCACCATCTTCGGCGCGGAGATCACCAGACGGTATCCGGAAGGACTGCCGGAGGACACCTTTACGGTCAAATGTACCGGTGCAGGCGGGCAGAGCTTCGGCGCCTTTATCCCCAGGGGACTGACCCTGGAACTGGTGGGAGACTCCAACGATTACTTCGGAAAAGGACTCTCCGGCGGGAAGCTGATCGTCTATCCGCCCAAGGGTGTGACCTATAAAAAAGATGAGAATATGATCATCGGCAATGTGGCCTTTTACGGCGCTACCAGCGGAAAGGCTTACATCGGCGGCGTGGCGGGAGAGCGGTTCTGCGTGCGGAACTCCGGAGCCCGGGCGGTAGTAGAGGGAACCGGCGACCATGGCTGCGAGTATATGACCGGCGGCTGCGTGGTGATCTTAGGCCAGGTGGGCAAGAATTTCGCGGCCGGTATGAGCGGCGGCGTGGCCTATGTGCTGGACGAGGAGCAGGATCTCTACACGAAGGTAAACAAATCCATGGTAAGGCTGGAGGAAGTTGCCAATAAATACGACGTCCAGGAACTCAAAGACATGATCAAGGAACATGTGGCCTACACCAACTCCGAGAAGGGCAAACAGATCCTCGACCATTTCGAGCAGTATCTGCCCAGGTTCAAGAAGATTATACCAAATGATTATAAAAGAATGCTGAGCCTGATCGTCCAGATGGAGGAGAAGGGCATGAACACGGAACAGGCACAGATTGAAGCGTTTTACACGGTCAAGAGAGGATAGGAGGCACGGATCATGGGAAAACCAACAGGATTTTTGGACTATGAGCGCAAGGATGCGAAAGCGGAGGCGCCCCTTGAGAGAATCAAGCACTTTCATGAATTTCACACGCCGCTTCCCAGGTCAGAGCAGGAGAAGCAGGGCGCCCGGTGTATGGCCTGCGGCGTGCCCTTCTGCCAGGCGGGCCAGATGATCGGAGGCATGATGTCCGGCTGTCCTCTCCAGAATATGGTTCCCGAGTGGAACGATCTTCTGTATCTGGGCAACTGGGAGGAGGCGTACTACCGGCTTATCAAGACCAGCAATTTTCCGGAGTTCACCGGCCGGGTCTGCCCGGGACTGTGCGAGGCCGCCTGCACCTGCAACCTGAACGGGGACCCGGTGGGGACCAAGAGCAACGAGCTGGCCATCATCGAGAACGCCTACCGCATGGGATACGCCCATGCCAGACCGCCCAAGGTGCGCACGGGCAAGAAGGTGGCGGTCATCGGCTCCGGGCCTTCCGGGCTTGCCGTGGCGGATCAGCTGAACCGGAGAGGTCATCTGGTCACAGTCTATGAGCGCAGAGACCGGGTGGGGGGACTTTTGCGGTACGGAATCCCCAACATGAAGCTGGAGAAGCAGATCATCGACCGGAAGGTGGAGATCATGAAGGAGGAGGGAATCCATTTTGTGGTCAACTGCAACATCGGCGTGGATGTGAAAGCAGAGCAGATTCTGAAAGAATATGACAAGGTGGTGCTCTGCTGCGGAGCGGCGAATCCAAGAGACATCAAGGCGCCGGGGCGGGACGCCAAGGGAATCTACTTTGCGGTGGATTTTCTGACGGCTACCACCAGGAGCCTTCTGGACTCCAACTTTGCGGACAAAAAGTTCATTCCGGCAGAGGGAAAGAATGTGCTGGTCATCGGCGGCGGCGACACGGGCAACGACTGTGTGGGAACTTCCATCCGCCTAGGCTGCAAGTCTGTGACCCAGCTGGAGATGATGCCGAAGCTTCCGGATGCCCGGGCGGACAATAACCCCTGGCCTGTGTGGCCCCGGGTATGCAAGACCGATTACGGCCAGCAGGAGTCCATTGCCAAGTTCGGGCACGATCCCCGGATCTATCAGACCACGGTGCAGGAGTTTGTCAAGGACAAGAACGGCAATGTGAAGCAGGCGAAGATCGTAAAACTTACAAGCCAGAAGGATGAGAAAAGCGGCCGTATGATGATGGTTCCCGTGGAGGGCAGCGAGTTTGTGCTGGACGTGGAGCTGGTGCTGATCGCGGCGGGCTTTCTGGGGAGCCAGGACTATGTGACCAAGGCCTTCGGCGTCAACGTGGACGCCAGAACCAATGTGGCCACCGAGGCAGGGAAGCACGCCACCAATGTTCCAAATGTCTTCACCGCCGGAGACATGCACATCGGCCAGTCCCTGGTGGTCCGCGCCATCCGGGAAGGCCGGGATGCGGCCAAAGAAGTGGACGCGGCGCTGATGGGGTATACGAATCTGTAAAAATGTGGGAAGGACATCCCGGCTGTGAGATGCGGCAGGGGCGCTGGAAGATGCGCGCAAAGCGAAAGAGAAGTTCCGGCGGGGGGATGGGAAACCATACCCCCGCTCTGTCCTTTTGAAAACCGGACGGGAAGGATGGACAAAAGTCCTGGATCAGAAGGCCTTCCCCGCCAGGATCTCCTTGTAGTCCTCGTAGTTGCGCCTGAGAAGCTCCGGCGTGTCCAGTCCGTAGGGACACTTCTTCTTACAGGCGCCGCAGTGCTTGCAGTCCTCGATCTTTTTCATCTTCTCCTGCCACTCGGGTGTCAGGTAGGGAGCAGAGGGAGACCGGCGCAGGAGCAGGGACATGCGGGCGCAGTTGTTGATCTCGATGCCGACGGCGCAGGGCATACAGTAGCCGCAGCCCCGGCAGAAGTCGCCCAGAAGCTCTTTGCGGTCCTTTTCGATGACGGCGGAGAGTTCCTCGTTCATGGAGGGCGGATTGGTCACAAAGGAGAGGAACTGGTCTAACTCTTCCTCCCGCTGGATGCCCCATAAGGGCAGGGTCTCCGGGTACTGGGCCTGGAAGGCGTAGGCGGCTGCCGCGTTGGTGATCAGCCCGCCGGAAAGGGCCTTCATGGACAGGAAGCCCATATCCTTTTGCCGGCAGCCTTCCAGCAGTTTTAATTCCGGCTCGCCGGACAGATAGCAGAAGGGGAACTGTAAGGTCTCGTAAAGTCCGCTGCCGATGGCTTCCCGGGCCACGTTCAGCCGGTGGTTGGTGATGCCGATGTGCAGGATCATGCCCTTTTTCTTCGCCTCCAGAGCGGCGTCATAAAGACCGCTTTCATCTCTTGGCTTCGGACAAAAGGCAGGGTTGTGGAACTGGTAGATATCCAGATGATCCGTCTTCAGGTTTTGAAGCGTCGTCTCCAGATCCTTCCAGAACCCTTCCGCGGTAGCCGCCCCGGTTTTGGAAGAGATAAAGATCTGTTCCCGGCGGTCCGAAAAAGCGGCCCCTAACTTCTCTTCGCTGTCCGTATACAGACGGGCAGTATCGTAGAAGCGGATGCCCCCGTCATAGGCTTTGTGCAGCAGTCGGACCGCCTCGTCTTTGGGGATTCTCTGGATCGGAAGGGCTCCGAAGCCGTTCTTGTTGACGGTGATCTCTGTTTTTCCAAGTCTTACATTTTCCATATGATACAAACTCCTTTTTTATAAAATGTAAATCTCCTCTTGCAATTCTTTTTTACTGTATTTAATATTAGAACATAAGTATATTTTTTTTGCAATTCGTTTTTGAAAAAAGGGGGATTTTCTATGGAAAAGAAGATCATGGTGGCGGGACATCTGTGCGTGGACCTTACGCCGGTATTCCCGGAAGGCAAAAGTCAGAATCTTTTGGACTATCTGATTCCCGGAAAACTGATTCATATGAAGCCGGCGACCATCCATACCGGGGGCGTGGTGGCCAACACAGGGCTTGCCATGAAAAAGCTTGGGGCGGATGTGCGGCTGGTGGGAAAAGTAGGGGACGATGCCTTTGGAGATCTTGTGCGGGGGATAATGCGAAAATATGACGCAGATCAGGATGTTCTGGTGGACCCAAAAGTCTCCACTTCTTACACGATCGTGCTGGCGCCTCCGGGAGTAGACCGGATCTTTCTGCACAATCCCGGGGCCAACGACTGCTTCGGCGCGGACGATATCACGGACGAGATGCTTTTGGGCATGGATCTGTTTCATTTTGGATATCCGCCGCTTCTTAAGCGGATGTATCAGGACGGGGGCGCAGAGCTCATCCGCCTGCTTCGCAGGGTCCGGGAAAAGGGGATCGCGGTCTCTCTGGACCTGGCGGCGGTGGACGAGGCGTCCGAGGCGGGGCAGGCGGACTGGAAGCAGATCTTGACGGAGGTCCTTCCGCTGGTGGACTTCTTCGTCCCCAGCGCTGAGGAATTGTGCTATATGCTGGACCGCGGCCGGTATGAGGAATGGATGAAGAGAGCGGCGGGGCGCGACGTGACGGAGATCCTTCATGTGGAAAAGGACATCCGGCCCCTGGCAGAGCAGGCGGTCGGGCTTGGCGCAAAGATCATGCTGATCAAGTGCGGGGCGTCAGGTATGTATTACCGCACTGCTTCGAAGGAGGTCATCGCAAAAATATCACAGCGGGCGGGTCTTCATGTAGAGCGCTGGTCTGATCTGGAGGGATTCGAAGGAAGCTTTGTGCCCAAGAGAGTACGCTCCGGCACCGGGGCCGGAGATTCCAGTATCGCGGCGTTTCTGTGCGCCTGTTTAAGGGGATATCCGGCCGCAGCGTGCGTCCGGCTGGCGGCGGCGGAAGGGGCTTCCTGCGTGGAAGAGTTCGACGCTTTAAGCGGGGTGAAGACGCTGGAAGAGCTGGAGGAGAAAATCAGAGGGGGATGGGGGCAGAGAAAAATGGTCAAAATGACGGGGAAAAACCGGACATGACAAATGTCATCTCAAAATGGTTACAATTTACAGGTGCACAAATCAGAAAAATCGATTAAGATAGGACATGTAATACAAATAACTCTATGGGAGGAATAAAAATGAAGAGAAAATTTGTAAGCGCACTGTTATGTACCGCCCTGGTTGCAGCGATGACAGTTGGATGCGGCGGAAAATCTGAGACCGCAGACGCACCGGCAGCGGATGCGCCGGCAGCAGAGGAAGAGGCAGAAGCAGAGGCTCCGGAAGCGGATGACGCGGCAGGCGAGGCTGAGACCGAGACCCCGTCCGCAGGCGGCGGAAGAATATTCGGCTACACCTGTATGGATGGAACCAATCCCTTCTTCGTAACGCTGGAAGCAGCCATCAGAGAAGTGGTAGAGGGCAACGGCGATACCCTGATCTCCATGGACCCGGGCAATGATTCCAACACCCAGATCGACCAGATTGAGGATATGATTTCCAGAGGCGTTGAGATCATGTTCGTGAACCCGGTGGATGCAGACGGCATCATCCCGGCTCTGGATATGCTCAAAGATGCGGATGTTACCATGTTTGGTTTTGATACCCAGGTAGGCGATATGAGTTATCTGACCTCCTATGCAGGCTCCGATAACTACAACGCAGGTTATGTATGCGGCGAAGACCTGGCAAAGAAAGTTCCGGAGGGCGGCGATATCCTGGTACTGGATTCCCCGACCATGCAGTCTGTCACCGACAGAACCGATGGTTTCCTGAAAGCAATCGAGGAGTCCGGCGTGACGTTCAATGTAGTCGGCCAGCAGGATGCGCAGGGCAACCAGCAGGTAGCTAATGAGAAGGCAACCGACCTTCTGACGGCGAACCCGGACGTAGTGGCAATCTTCGGCGGCAATGACCCGACTGCTCTCGGCGCATATGCGGCAGCAGACGCGGCAGGCGTATCCCCGATGATCTACGGTGTGGACGGATCTCCGGATGTGAAAGCGCTTCTGAAAGACACCATGCTGGAAGGTACCGGCGCTCAGTCTCCGATCACCATCGGCAAGACCATCGCTGAGACCGCATACAAATGGCTGGACGGCGAGACCGTAGAAGACTTTATTCCGATCGAGACATTCCTTGTAACCGCGGACAATGTAGACGATTACGGAACCGACGGATGGCAGTAAACAGTAAAGATATCCGTAACTGGTAACCAGACAGTTAGAGGGCTTTGCTCCTGACAGCGGAGCAAAGCCCTTTTCTGAATACATATACAGACAGGTGGTGGCGATTTCGTGAGTGAACAATATTTACTTGAGATGCGTGGAATCAGTAAATCTTTCCCGGGTGTAAAAGCGCTTCAGGACGTAGGGCTTCAACTGAAAGCCGGGGAGGTGCATGCGCTTCTTGGAGAGAACGGCGCCGGAAAGTCCACTTTGATCAAAGTCCTTGGCGGTATCTATCATGCCGAGGAGGGGGAGATCTACATCGAGGGACAGAAGGTAAAGATTGACGGTGTTGTGGCGGCACGTGAGGCGGGGATCTCGATCGTGCATCAGGAGCTGGTGCTGGTACCGTATATGACCGTTGCCGAAAATATCTTCCTTGGAAGAGAACCGGGCAGCAGGCTGAATATCAACCGCAGAAAAATGTCAGCGGATGCACAGGAGCTTCTGGATGCTTATGAGATGCATATTGACGCGGACACGCTGGTGGAGCATTTGACTATTGCTCAGCAGCAGATGGTGGAGATTGTAAAGGCGATCTCTTTTAATTCCAGGATTCTGGTGATGGACGAACCGACCTCTTCCATATCGGATAAGGAAGTCGGTTTTTTATTCGAGACCATGCGTACGCTGACAAAAAAGGGAGTGGGGATTATCTATATCTCCCACAAGATGAGTGAGTTGGAAGAGATCTGTGACCGGGTAACGGTCATGCGTGACGGGCAGACCGTAGGGACTAAGGTGGTAAAAGAGACCACTAAAGATGATCTGATCGCCATGATGGTCGGGCGGGAACTGACCAATTATTATACGAGGGATTATCTGGAACCGGGAGAAGTGGTCTTAAAATGTGAGCATATCTCCGACGGGAAGATGGCGAAGGATGCAAGTTTCGAACTTAGAAAAGGGGAAATTATCGGTTTTGCGGGTCTGGTGGGAGCCGGCCGCAGCGAGACGATGAAAGCCGTATTCGGACTGGCGCCCCATATGACGGGAGACGTCTATGTGGAGGGGCAGAAGGTACAGATCAAGTCTCCAGTAGACGCGCTGAAGTACGGCATCGCCCTTGTTCCGGAGAGCCGGAAGGAAGAAGGACTCTATAAAGTACAGAGCGTTCGTTTTAATTCCACAATCGAAGTGCTTTCCCAGTTTATTAAAAGTCTTCGCGTGGATCTGAAGAAAGAAGAAGAGATTACGCAGAAATATATTGATATGATGGCGACAAAGACGCCCAGTCAGGAGCAGGTGATCGGTAATCTGTCTGGCGGAAACCAGCAGAAGGTGATGATCGGCCGCTGGCTGGCCACAGACCCGAAGATTCTGATTCTGGATGAACCCACCCGCGGTGTGGACGTGGGAGCCAAGGCGGAGATTTATACGATCATGAACGATCTGGTCAAACAGGGCATGTCCATCATCATGATTTCGTCGGAGCTTCCGGAGATCATCAATATGAGTGACCGCGTCTATGTCATGAATGAAGGGCGTGTAACCGGATGTCTGGATCATGAGAGTGTGACCCAGGAAGCAATTATGCAGCTTGCGGCAAAATAAGAGAAAGTGAAGGAGGAACGATTATGTCAGCCAGACTGAAAAATGGAGTTGTCAAATACTTCAAAGACAATATCGGCATTATTATCGCATTGCTTGCGATGTGTATATTTTTAGTAATTTTCCCAACCACAAGATCCACATTCCTGACTCCGAAAAATGTGTTTAACATTCTGAGACAGAACGCATCGAACCTGTTCCTGGCTACGGGTATGACCATGGTCATCATCCTGGGCGGCATCGAGCTTTCCGTTGGTTCAGTGATTGCGCTCTCCGGCGTCGTGGCGGCAGGGTGTGTGGTGAACTTCGGCCTGCCGGAGATCGTAGGGTTCCTGGCAGCGATCGGCGTCGGCGCGCTGGTCGGTATGTTCAACGGCTTTGTGATCTGCAAGACGGATATCCCGCCTTTCATCGTCACTCTGGCATCTATGAATATCACCAAGGGAATTGCGCTGGTGCTGACCGGAGGCTCTCCGATTCGCTGTATGACGGATGCCTTCAAGTTCCCGGGCGCAGGTTATGTGGGTCCCTTCCCGACTCCGGTGATCCTGATGCTGATCGTGTTTTTGATCGCGGTGCTGATTGTGAACCGGACCCAGCTGGGACGGCACATCTATGCGGTGGGCGGCAACGCGCAGGCGGCGAAGTTTTCCGGTATCAATGTACAGAGAGTCAAGTTTATCGTCTATACTTATACAGGGATCATGTCCGGCATCGCCGGTGTGGTCGTGGCTTCTCGTCTGTATTCCGGGCAGCCTACAGCCGGTGACGGCGCAGAGATGGACGCCATCGCGGCGGTTGTCGTCGGCGGGACTTCCATGAGCGGAGGTTCCGGACGGCTGGGCGGAACTCTGATCGGCGTGCTGATCATCGGTGTTTTGAACAACGGTCTGAACCTCATGGGCGTGGACTCCAACTGGCAGTATATCGTCAAAGGTTTCGTTATCCTGCTGGCAGTCTATGTAGACTTTATTCGAAACAAAAAAGCGGGAAGATAATCAGATATCCATATGCAGAAAGGGTCTCCTTGAGCCTTCGGGCTTAAGGGGACTTTTGTGCCGGAGGAAGATATGAAGAAGTATTGGCTGATGTTGGCGGTTTTTCTGCTGATCGGTGCCGCCGGGGGCTGCGGCCGGATGGAAGAACCACCGGGGGAGCATTCGCCCCGGCTGTTCGGCGCCACCTATATGACCCGGAACAATCCTTATTTTGACGTGCTTCATGAGGCAATGGAAGAGGTGGTGGAGGGGAACGGGGATATCCTGATCTCCCGGGACCCCAGTCAGGATCAGGAAAAACAGAATGCCCAGATCGAGGAGATGATCGAGGAGGGAATCGAGGTTCTGTTTTTAAACCCGGTGGACTGGGAGAAGGTGAAGCCTGCCCTGGAGGCCTGCAGGGCAGCGGGGGTGGTGGTCATCAACATCGATACGGTGGTGAAGGATACCGATTATGTGGTTTCCATCGTGGAGACAGACAACTATCTGGCGGGAGTACTCTGCGCTCAGGATATGATGCGCCGGGTGGACAGCGCAAAGATCGTGGTGATCGGCAACCCCATACAGACGTCCATTGAGAATCGTGTGCAGGGTTTTCTGGATACAATTGAAGGGAATGATAACTATCAGGTGGTGTATACAGGGGTCGGTGCCGGAGAATTCGAAGTTTCTGCGGATGTGGTGGCGGATTTTCTGAAGACGCGGGTGGAATTTAACGTAGTGCTGGGCGGGAATGATCCGACTGCTCTCGGAGTGCTGGCGGCCCTGCAGCAGTATCGGAGGGATAAAGACGTGCTGATCTACGGGATCGACGGGTCTCCGGACTTTAAAGGAATGCTGGAACTTGGGTATGTGACGGGAACCAGTGCCCAGAGCCCCAAGACCATCGGGGAAGTGGCGGCGCAGATTGCCTACGATTATCTGAACGGGAAAGAAGTAGAGCCGTATATCAGTATTGAACCGTACATGATCACCAGAGAAAACCTGGACGATTATGAAATCAACGGCTGGCAATAGGAAAGGGCGGCGTATGAGTGACAGAAAAGATCGTTATATCACCTTGTTTCAGGGGGCAATGCTGATCCTGAACGTTGCGGCTGTGGCGTTGATTTGCGCCTTCATCCATGTGACAACCGGAAGAATTCTTTCCAGATATGACGCCAGAACCTTTCTTGACGGAGTGGTGAAGATTCCGGGAAACCCAGGAGATAACCTGAAAATCTGTCTGTTTCTTATGGGAATTCTGGTATTGACCTTTTTGCTCCGTCAGTTTATGAAAGAGCTGCAAAGCCGCTGGATTGTGGTGACGCTTGTTCTGGATATGGCAGTGTGCAGCGGGATTATCTATCAGCTGGATTTTAATTACAATGGACTGATTCTCCTGGTGTTTGCCAACGTCATTGCCTTTGTCAAAGACGGAAAGTTCAAGCTGTTTTTTGTGGTTCTGGCGATTGCCGGATATCTGGTGGCAGATTATGAACTTTTATCGATTTATATGCCTTTGTATAATGTGGGCGATTACATTCGGTATTACAGTTCGAATACCCAGCAGTATCTGTTCAGCATATACAATGTCATGATTTCTTTGAATATCATTCTGTTCATTGTCTATTGTGTCTATGTGATTAATTCCCAGAGAGGGACGATTGAAGAAGTAAATCTTCTGTATCATGAGCTGCAGACCGCCAATGAGCAGTTAAAAGAATATGCGGATATGACCGAGCGCATGACCCAGACAAGAGAGCGTAATCGTCTGGCCCGGGAGATCCATGATACGCTGGGACATACCCTGACCGGTATCGCCACCGGTCTGGACGCCTGCCTGGCGCTTGTTGAGATTTCTCCGGAACAGACGAAAAAGCAGCTTCTGCTGCTGTCCCAAGTAAGCCGGGACGGCTTAAAAGATATCCGGCGTTCGGTCAATGAACTGCGTCCGGATGCCCTGGAACGGCTGAGCCTGGAGGTGGCGATCCGGAAGATGGTGACCGACATGAGCGAGGTGTCCGACGTCCGAATCTATTTTGAGACCGATGAGAAGCATCTGAAATTCGACGAGGACGAGGAAAACGCTATCTACCGGGTCATTCAGGAGAGCATCACCAACGCGGTACGGCACGGAAGGGCAAAGACCATCTGGATTACCATGAAGCGGACGGACGGGGAGATTCTTCTGACCATTCGGGACGACGGCGTGGGCTGTAAAGAGATGAAGAGTGGATTTGGAACCAAACATATCAAGGAGCGGATCGAGATGCTGCGGGGAACAGTCACCTTTGACGGGCGGCATGGTTTTACGGTGACGGCGCATATACCGATCCGATGGGGAGAGAGCTATGATTAAAGTTTTGATTGCGGACGATCAGGAATTGATTCGTCAGAGTCTTCAGATTGTGCTGAACAGCAAGGAAGGTATCGAGGTGTCCGATGTGGCGTCTGATGGTCAGGAAGTGATCCGGTGTATCCGGAAGCGGCGGCCCGACGTGATTCTGATGGATATCCGGATGCCGAAGATGGACGGGGTTCAGTGCACCCAGATTATCAAGGAGAATTATCCGGAGATCAAGATTATCATACTGACCACCTTTGACGACGACGAGTATGTGTACAATGCTCTGAAGTTCGGGGCCAGCGGCTATCTGCTGAAAGGCGTGTCTATGGACGAGCTGGAGAATGCCATACAGACCGTACACAGCGGGCGGGCTATGATTAATCCGGATATCGCCACAAAGGTGCTGAAGCTGTTCTCACAGATGGCCCAGGCGGATTACACGATTCCTGTGGGCAACAAGGGAGTCGAAGAGCTTACAAAGACCGAGTGGAAGATCATCGCCCAGGTGGAGATCGGGGCCGCCAACAAGGAGATCGCGGAGGCTTTGAAGCTTTCTGACGGGACGGTGCGGAACTACCTGAGTACGATTCTGAACAAGCTGGATCTTCGGGACCGGACGCAGCTGGCGATCTGGGCGGTGCAGACCAATGCGTCGAAGCATGTGAGAGATGAAGAGCGATGAGACGATGGCAGAGATGGACGGCGGCAGCGGCGGCACTCTGCGCGCTGGCGCTTGTGTGGGTCGGTATTCGATATGAGAGAAGGAAAGAGATTGTACTGGAGTTCGGCATGTTTACCGGGAGCAACTGGGATGTGGCCAACGCCAACAGCTTTGTCATCATTGACGAGGCGATCGCGAGGTTTGAACAGGAGCATCCGGGGGTCCGGATTCATTATTACAGCGGGGTCCGCAAGGACGATTATTCCGAGTGGCTTTCCAGGAAGCTTTTGGCCGGGGAAGAGCCGGATGTGTTCATGGTGCTGGGCGACGATTTTAATCAGTTTTCCTCCCTGGGAGTGATGAAGAATCTGGACGATATTATTCAGGCCGACCCGGACTTTGATCCGGAGCGGTACTTTTCCAGCGCCTTTCGGACCGGACAGTACGGAGGCGCTCAGTATGCGTTGCCCTATGAAGCGGTGCCCACATTGATGTTTGTGAATAAAACGCTGCTTACCAGGGAGGGGATCGAGATTCCGGACCCGGACTGGACCTGGCAGGATCTTTATGAGATCTGCCAGAAAGTCACAAAGGATACGGACGGGGACGGAGCGCTGGACCATTTCGGCATCTACAATTTTGACTGGAAGGATGCGGTATGTTCCAACGGCGGAGAGATCTTTCGGCCAGACGGCACGGCCTGCTATCTGACCGACGACAAGATCGCGGAGTCGGTGAAATACATCCGGCAGCTGAATGAACTGAACCAGGGGCAGAAGGTGGTCCAGGACGATTTCAACGGCGGCAGCGTGGCGTTTATGCCTCTGACCTTCGCGGAGTACCGGACCTATAAGACGTATCCTTACAAGATCCGCCGCTATGCGAATTTTCAGTGGGACTGCATCACTATGCCGGCGGGAAGCCAGGGGGAGAATCTCTCCCAGGTGGACGCGCTTTTGATGGGGATCAGCGCCAACACCAAGGAAGAAAAGCTGGCATGGGAGTTTTTGAAGCTGCTCACCTATGATGAACAGATTCAGACGGAGATCTTCCAGTATTCCCAGGGGGCTTCCGTGTTAAAAGCAGTGACCCAGTCCCGGGAGATGGAGAATATCGTCCAGGAAGACATGGAAGAAGGAGATACGGTTATCAGCGGTAATCTCCTGGGGCGGGTCATTGAGGAGGGGCATATTGAGCCCCAGTTCAAGCGGTATGAACAGGCCATCGCTCTGGCGGACAGTGAGATCAAGAACATTCTGGAGAATGACAAATCCATTGACAGCAGTCTGAAGATCCTGCAGAGGACGATCAACAGCTACCTTCAGCAGTGATTCGGCGCGGCCGGATCGGCAGGACGGATACGGAGGGACATTATGAGCATATTCAGGAGAGCTGGTCTCTATCTGATCAGAAAAAAGGTGAGGAGTGTTCTGTTATTTCTGATTCTTCTGTTCATGGGACTTTTTATGTTAACTGGATTCGCGGTTCGGCACAGCGCTGACCGGGCGGCGGAGGACATGCGCAGGAGTATCTCTACCGGTCTGCAGATCAAGATGGCCTCGATACCCGGAGAAGAGGTGTATGATCTGAGCCACAATGAAAAGGGAGAGCTGGTCCGTAAGTTGAAGCTTTCTCTGATTACAGAGTCGGTAGCCGAAGAACTGTCGTCCATAGAGGGCGTCAGCGGGTACTACAGCGAGATGGGCGCGGAGACACTGTATACCGGACTGAATGTGCATCCGGGAGGATTTACCTGGAGCATGGAGCAGAGAGAGGAGAACGGAGAAGATATACCGGAGGAGATGCAGGAATCCGATAAATGCTGGGCCGCTTCCAATGATTTTCGCATTGTGCAGGAGAGCGAATACTATCCGCACTTTCGCAATGGCGCCATGGAGCTCACGGAGGGCAGACATATTCACAGAGAGGATTCCGGAAAGGTCCTCATTTCCGAAGAACTTGCCCGGAGAAATGATCTGGAAGTCGGGGATGATATTGAGGGGCAAAATTTTGATCTGATGACCGGAGAACGGTATGGAGAGGTCTATCGGGCCGAGATCGTCGGCATTTTTCGCATCAATTTTGAACAGCAGCTTTCCGACTGGGTTGCCGAACCCAATATTCTCGCCAATACCATATTTGGTCCTTTTGAGCTCCGCCACTGGGGGCAGGTGCAGCACAACATGTTTTACGGAGGGGATGTACTCGCCCCGGAAGAAGACCGGCTTCTTGGCAGCATCACCATATATGTGGAGGATCCGGATGATCTTGACCGGGTTATGGAAGCGGTTAAGGAAAACGAACATGTGGACTGGAGCTGTTATTCCATCAGCCGCTATGATAAGGATTACAGGGCCGCCGCAAAACCGCTTCTCACCATGGTGATGCTCGCGACTTCGCTGGTAGTGGTCATGCTGGTCGGTGCTCTGGCGATTCTGTCCCTGGTTCTGGCCATGTGGATGCAGAGCCGGAGACAGGAGATGCATCTCTTAAGCTCCTTGGGAATTCGAAGGCAGACGATCTTAAGCCAGTTCCTGCTGGAAATCAGTGTGATCGCTCTGGCGGCTTTTCTGCTGGCCCTTGCCCTGGCGGGTCCGACCACGCGTGTCATCGGCAATACACTGACAGAACTTACGAATCCAGCCGGGGATGCGGAGGCTTTTGATGCCACCTATGAGATCGAGACGGGCGTCACCTATATTGACCGTACAGCAGTCAGACAGGAACCGCTTTCTTATGCCCTCACACCCGGCGAGATCTTCCTGACCTTTCTGTCCATGATGGCGGTATCCTGGGGGACGGTGACTTTTACGTTCCGGAGGCTTGGAAGGAAGACCTTGTTCTTTTCCGCCGCTTCCGGCGTCTGTCGGCAGAGTTTTCGGGAAAGAACCGGAACGGGTCCTATCCGCGCGCATCATCGGGCATATTTGTATGTGACGCGAAAGATCGGGAAAAGCGCGCTGCTTCTGATCACGCTGTTTGTCCTGGTCACGCTGCTTTTATTCGGGATCTCCATACGTTTTGCGTCCGGGCGCTCGGCTGCGCAGCTCCGGGAGAGCATCGGCGGATATTTCCGGGTCAGCCCGGATTACGGCCGGATGGATGTGGAGAATCAGATAGATCAGGAACTGCTTGGGCATATCGCGAAGACAGAGGGGATCAAAGCGTTCAGCGCCCTGGACGTCTGTTATATGGACACTTCCGGATTCACTGTCAAACCCGGGAAGTTTTCTGGGGAAGGGGATGAGAAAGCGCATCAGACAAGGGTGCTGGGGAATACGGATACCAGCCTCCACGAATATTTTTCACTGGATATATTCGAACTGACCAGAGGACGTCATGTGAATGAGACGGATACGGGAAAAGCGCTGATCTCGGAAGAACTGGCAGACTTGAACCATCTGACTCTGGGAGACCACCTGACCTTGCGTCTGCCGGAGGCGGAAGCAGGCGGCGAGTCCGGAGCGGGCTATGATCTGGAGATTGTCGGACTGTTCGACGAAGTACAGAAGATGCCGGTCTCCGCGCAGACCCCGGAATACGACATCCCGGCAAATTTTATTTTCACAGATATTGGGGCGACCCAGCAGATGGTACAGGCGATGAGACCGGGGAAGGACCAGGTCTACACCGGCGGAGCGATCTTTTTTGTGAGCGATCCGGAAAAGATCGCTCGGGTGGTCCAGAACATCAGGGAAGCAGAGTTTTTTGATCCGGAGCACACAGAGCTTACCGTGAATAATGCTGCGTATCAGAGCAGCGTGGAACCGCTGACGAGACTTGGCAGTCTGTCGTTGCTGATGCTCGCCGTGATCGTGATCACAGGCCTTATCGTCCTTACGCTGATCCTGATTTTGTGGGAACGGGACCGGATTTACGAGGCGGGGGTGCTGATGTCTTTCGGCATATCCAAAAGAAACATCTGGTGGCAGCATTTTCTGGAATGCGCCTTTGTCTTCCTTGTGGCTTTCTGTATCTCAGCGGGAATCTTTCTGGCCGCCGGGCAAAGCGCGGGCGACTGGTTTTACAATCAGGTTTCCGAAAGGACCGAAGACGCGGAGCTTACCGGGGGCCCGGCTGCGGAAGGAGCGGTAAACGCGGATCTGATCAAAAGCGATGTTTCTTTTGACACGGGAATGAAGCCCGGAGTGCTTGCAGCTGCCGCCGCGGCGGGAACTTTACTGATCGGGCTCTCCACGGGGACTTCCTTTTGGGTCATTGGACGCCGCCGGCCGAAGGAACTGCTTGCCATGATCGAATAACCGATTAGGAGGTAATGATGGGAGTATTGGAATTTCGTCATGTATCTTATTATTATAAAAAAGACCGGATGCTTCTGGATGATCTTCAGGAGACGTTCGAGAGGGGAAAGATCTATGTGATTCTCGGTCCTTCCGGCTGCGGAAAGACAACCGCCCTTTCTCTTCTCGGGGGGTTGGACGTGCCGAAACAAGGAGCGGTTCTTTTTGACGGCGAGGACATTCAGAAAAAGGGACTGGAGTATCACAGACGCAGCAGCGTTTCTTTTGTTTTTCAAAACTATAACCTCATCGACTATATGACGCCGGAGGAAAATGTGAGGCTGACCACTGCAAAGAATGCGATACCGATGCTGGAAAAGGTGGGGCTTACGAAAGAAGAAAGCAGGAGAAATGTGCGGATGTTGTCGGGAGGGCAGCAGCAGCGCGTGGCGATTGCGCGGGCTCTGGCGTCCGACAATCCGGTGATCTTGGCGGACGAGCCCACTGGAAATCTGGATGAAGATACGGCCATGGAGATTATGGCGCTGTTTCGTGAGGCGGCGGACGCATATAGGAAATGTGTGATTATCGTTACCCATTCCAATGAGGTGGCAAAACAGGCGGACGCGGTGCTAGTACTAAAACAGGGAAGATTAAAGCACATCTCTTGACAAAGTTTTCCTTTTCTTATGGAAGAAACTGTACTATAATAAGTATAAGCATCCGGTTTTTGGAAATAATAAAACTGGAAAAATTTACATATGAATGAGGCGAAATCAATGGAAGAAAACTGGAAGGACTATTATCACAAAGGATTGGCGGCTTTTATTACGATTGCCATGTGTATTCTGTTCTTTTTTCTGCTCTTTCGTTTTGACCGTATACAGGCATATGCGAGAATGATCATGAAGATCCTGCGGCCCTTTGCATTCGGAGCGGTGATCGCTTATCTGCTTTCGCCGGTCTGCAACTGGTTTGAACGCCGCATGGCAGAGTTTTTCGATCTTGAGAAACGGCCCGAAGAGACGGCGCGGAAGCTGAAAAAACTGTTTTCCGGCATCAGTATTTTCCTGAGCCTGTTTTTATTCTGCTTTGTCATCTATGTGCTGGTGGCGATGGTGGTATCCCAGGTATTCAGCAGCATTCAGATGCTGGTGAACTCCATGCCGGGCTATATCGTCACGATGACCTCGTGGCTTGAGAATCTGGTCAGAGAAGATGCCTTTCTGATCAACTATGTGGAACAGTATTCCGAGCAGATTTTGAATGGTGTGCAGGATTTTGCCAGGACGCAGCTGCTTCCGAATATTAACAACATTATCAGCGGAGGTTCGATCAGTGTATTGACCCTTCTGGTAACGGTAAAAGACCTGGTCATCGGACTGATTGTGGCGGTTTATTTTATGAACAGCCGAAGGCTTTTTGCGCATCAGGCAAAGCTGGTAGTGCGGGCTGTCTTTTCTCCGAAGGAGGACTTGAAGGAAGACCGGATGCAGGCGGCGGACTGGATACTGAAAGAGGCGGATATCATAAATGATTATCTGGGAGGTTTTATCAAAGGAAAACTTCTGGATTCTCTGATCATCGGGCTGATCTGCATGATCTTTACCAGCATCGTGGATATGCCCTATGCGGTGTTGGTCAGCGTGGTCATCGGCGTGACGAATATCATCCCGTTTTTCGGCCCCTTTATCGGAGCCATTCCCACGGCGATTCTGATCCTGGTGGTGGACCCGGTGAAGTGCGTTTACTTTATCATCTTTATCCTGGTCCTGCAGCAGTTTGACGGCAATATTTTAGGACCCAAGATCCTGGGCAACACCACCCATCTGAGCAGTTTTTGGGTGCTGTTTGCAATCCTTCTGTTCGGAGGAGTGTTCGGAATTGTCGGAATGGTCATCGGGGTTCCGGTCTTCGCTTTCTTCTACCAGCTTGTGAGGGAGTGGGTGTTCGATCGGTTGAAAAAACAGAAACAGAAAAAAGAGACAGCGAAGCCTGTCCTTAAGAAAGAATCATCCTGACAGAAAAGGAGGGAGCTGCAAAGATGCACGCTCCCTTTTTCGTGTTATTTCTTTTTTCGTCGGTACTTTTCTTCGCAGTATTTGCAGCGGTAGATCTCTTTCTTCGGGTCGGTCAGAACGAAGATGTGATCCAGTTCCTGCTCGATGGAAGTGATGCAGCGGGGGTTGCGGCATCTGGCCACATTCTTGATTTCCTTTGGCAGGGACAGCCGTTTTTTCTCTACGATGCGGTCGTTCTGTATGATATTGACGGTGATGTTGTGATCGATGAAGCCCAGAGCGTTCAAATCGATGGCGTCGATGGAACACTCGATCTTGATGATATCTTTCTTGCCCATCTTGTTGCTCCTGGCGTTTTTGATGATGGCCACGCAGCAGTCGAATTTATCCAGATTCAGATACTGATAGATCTCCATGCTTCTGCCTGCTTCAATATGATCCAGCACAAAGCCTTCACTGAGTCCTCCGATATTTAACATACATGCACCTCCAGAAGGGTAAGGATCAGGGCCATACGCACATAGACGCCGTACTGTACCTGACGGAAATAAGCGGCCCGGGGATCGTTGTCCACTTCCACAGCGATCTCATTGACCCGGGGAAGGGGATGCATGACGATCATATCTTCCTTTGCCAGCCGCATCTTCTTGTTATTCAATATGTAGAAATCTTTCAGACGGATATAATCCTCTTCGTTAAAGAAGCGTTCCCGCTGCACCCGGGTCATGTAGAGGATGTCCAGCTCCGGCATAACGTCCTCAATCCGTTCTACCTCTTTGTATGGAATCTGTCCGGCTTCCAGGACGTCTTCTTTGATGTAGCCCGGAACCTTCAGCTCTTCCGGGGAGATAAAGATAAAGGTGACGCCGGCATACCGGGCCAGGGCGCGGACGAGCGAGTGGACGGTCCGTCCGAACTTCAGATCGCCGCACAGACCGATGACAAGATGATCAAGCCGCCCTTTCAGGGAACGGATGGTAAGCAGGTCGGTTAACGTCTGGGTGGGATGCTGATGTCCGCCGTCGCCGGCGTTGATTACAGGAATGGAAGAGACGGCGCTTGCGACCATGGGCGCTCCCTCCTTGGGATGACGCATGGCACAGATATCCGCGTAACAGGAAACCATTCGAATGGTATCGGATACGCTTTCGCCTTTTGCAGCGGAACTGCTGGCGGCGGAAGAAAAACCAAAAATATTGCCGCCTAAGTTCATCATGGCAGCTTCAAAACTGAGACGGGTTCTGGTACTTGGTTCATAAAATAAAGTGGCAAGTTTTTTCCCGTCACATGTGTGGGCATACTTTTCCGGATGTCTCTCGATGTCTCCAGCCAGATCAAGAAGCTGGTCCAGCTCTTCGACCGAGAAGTCCAGGGGACTCATCAAATGTCGCATACATACCTCCTGTTAAAGTTCCGCTTCCGTCTGTTCACTTAGTTAAACAGACAGAAGCTGTGGGTCACTGCTATGAACAGGATACACGATATAGGAGGAAAATTCAACTTGTTTCGATGAAAATTTTTCGGGGCGTTTCCCGGAGTAAAATCCGCTCAAAGAAAAGTCCCACCAGAAACCACACCGGGGCGTAATCCAGGCGGATGACGCTCTGGATGTTGAAAGGGCTTTTGCTGTAGTCCCAGGGGCACAAATCCTGTCGCTTTAAAAGAATGCCGCTTACATATTCCCCCAGAAAGATACAGGACATGTAAACCAGCCCCCGTATCAGAAAAGAAGCGTCTTTCATCCGCCGCATGACGGGGGTGAGGAAGGCGGCGCTTCCGTAGATCGGAAACATCCAGAGAGAGGAGTTTCCCATGAGTTTTAGATTACGTACGCGGAAAGCGTGCAGGCCGGTCCAGAAGATTTCCATGGCCCATCCGATCATTCCGCATCGAAAAAAGTTTTGTCTGATCATGGAAAATAGTATGAGAAGTCCGGGGAAAAAATATTCATCCCCGGCAGGAATCCGCAATCTTGAAAGAGCCGCCCTCTTGTGATATGATGAAGGACAGCAACTGCGAAAGTACGGAAGAATTACGTATAGTGGGGGACAAAAGACATGACTTATGAAGAGGCGAAGCGCTTCCTGGAGGAATGCAATCAGTATACCAGAGAATTGACTCTGGAGCCGTTAAAAGAGATGTTAAGAAGGCTTGGGAATCCTCAGGAT
The DNA here is from genome assembly GCA_910584945.1 of uncultured Lachnospiraceae bacterium. GTDB lineage: Bacteria > Bacillota > Clostridia > Lachnospirales > Lachnospiraceae > Hominiventricola. The sequence goes on from CAJUDY010000001.1 coordinate 159,188, forward strand.
CAGCTTTCTTTTGTGCATATAGCGGGTACCAACGGCAAAGGCTCCGTGCTGGCGTATGTATCCACGGTCCTGAAAGAGGCCGGATACCAGGTGGGGAGATACATTTCTCCCACGATTTTCAAGTACCGGGAGCGGATTCAGGTGAATGAGACGTATATCTCCAGAGCAGATCTTACGCGTCTGGCGGAAAGAATTCAGAAAGTCGGGCAGCAGATGCTTCTGGAGGGCTGCTGGCATCCGACCATGTTCGAGGCGGAGACGGCCCTGGCGTTTTTGTATTTTGCGGAGCAGGGATGCGATCTGGTGGTTCTGGAATGCGGCATGGGCGGCCGCATGGACGCCACCAATGTGATACAGAATACCGCAGCAGCCGTGCTCGCTTCCATCAGCATGGACCATATGGGATTTCTGGGAGATACCCTCCGGGAGATCGCGGAGAATAAGGCGGGGATCATCAAGCCGGGCTGCACCGTGGTGACCGTGAAGCAGGCGCCGGAAGCGGAGCGCGCCGTCCGTGAGCGCGCGGCGGCGTGCGGGTGTCCGGTGGTGATCGCCGATCCGGAGCAGGCGGTGAACAGAGAGCGGGGCCTTTTCGTACAGAAATTTGATTATAAAGGCTGGAGTCAGATCGAGACTTCCCTATCGGGAGAATATCAGTTCGCCAACGGGGCGCTGGCTCTGGAGGTGATCGACGTCTTGAGGAACAAAGGCTACGAGATTTCGGAACAGGCCGTGCGGAACGGCTTCCGAAAGACCGTCTGGATCGGAAGATTCAGCGTGGTCAGCGAGGAGCCTTGCGTGATCGTGGACGGGGCCCATAACCGGGACGCAGCCGGGAAGCTTTCGGAGACCATAGAAAAATATCTGAAGGGGAAGCGTCTGATCTACATCCTGGGAGTGCTGGCAGACAAGGAATATGATCTGGTAATTGAGAAGACCGCGCCTTACGCGTCGGAGATCATCACGGTCATGACGCCGGACAATGTAAGAGCCCTTCCGGCGGAAGAACTGGCGAAGGCGGTGTCCCGCTTCCACCCCCGCGTGCAGGCGGCGGGAAGCATAAAGGACGCCGTGGACCGGGCCTATGGGCTGGCAGGAAAAGAAGACGTGATTCTGGCGTTCGGCTCCCTTTCTTATCTGGGAGCGTTGATAAGAGAAGTGCAGGAGAGGAGACAGAGAGAAAAATGACCGATTTACTGGAATTAAGAGATCAGATTGATGAGATTGACCGCGAGATTGTGCGGCTGTTTGAAAAGCGGATGGACGTCTGCCGTCAGGTGGCGGAATACAAGATTGCCAACGGGAAAAAAGTGCTGGACCGGGAGCGGGAGATGGAGAAGCTGAAGGTCCTTGGCGGACTTGCTCACAACGACTTCAACCGTCACGGAGTGCAGGAACTCTTTCAGCAGATCATGTCCATGAGCCGGAAGCTGCAGTATCAGCTGCTGGCGAAGGAGGGCGTGTCGGGCAGTCTGCCCTTTACGCAGATTGAGCGGATTGACCGAAAGCACTGCCGGGTGGTCTACCAGGGGGTGGAAGGGGCTTATCAGCATCAGGCGGCCCTTGAGTATTTTGGAGAAGACGTGAATATCTTCCATATGGACAACTGGAGGGGATGCATGGAGGCCATCAAGGAAGGCATGGCGGACTATGCGGTATTTCCCATAGAAAATTCTTCCGCCGGGGAAGTGAACGATATTTATGACCTGCTGGAAGAGTATGAGAATTACATCGTGGGCGAGCAGATCCTCAAAATTCATCACGCCCTTCTGGGTGTGCCGGGGGCAAAACTTTCGGACATCCGGACAGTCTGCTCCCATCCCCAGGCGCTGATGCAGTGCGCGGACTACCTGGAGCGGCAGGGCTGGGAACAGGAGCAGGTGGCCAACACGGCCATGGCGGCGGAGAAGGTGGCGGCAGACAAGGACAGGACGAAAGCCGCTATCGGAAGTCTTGCGGCGGCAAAACACCATGGATTGCAGGTTCTAAGGGAGCAGATCAATGACAACCGACTGAACAGTACCCGCTTTATCATCGTCACCAACCGGAAAATGTACGAGAAGGATGCGAAAAAAGTCAGTATTTGCTTCGAACTGCCGCACAAGAGCGGAAGCCTCTACAGCATCCTGTCCCACATCATCTACAATGACCTGAACATGTGCAAGATCGAATCGAGGCCCATTCCGGATCACAACTGGGAGTATCATTTCTTCGTGGACTTCGACGGCAACCTGAACGACAGCGCGGTGAAGAACGCCATCCGGGGCATCATGGAGGAAGCGGTGAACTTTAAGATTCTCGGGAATTATTAAGCGTTCCGGCTCTGGCTCTTTTTAATTGTTCCAGAAGTTCACAGGGAACCGACAGACCGGACTTGATCCCGGCGCCAAGGGCGATGTTCGGCTTGTTTTTTCCGTGAAAATCAGACCAACCGGTGACGAGGAGTCCGTGTTCCTCCGCAAGAGAGCGGACAAAGGCTTCGTCAGAACCCCGGTTCAGTACATAGACCGCTTCGATGCCCATAAGACCGCATTCCTTCAGCTCCCGGACAAGAGCGCGGAGCTGCTTTTTCGACAGGGCGTAGAGAAGAGGGTGGGCCAGTACTGGGATTCCGCCGTGTTCCAGAATCAGGTGGATGGCGTCTTTCGGGGTCACTTCGGATTTGGCGACGAAGCAGGGGGCATGTTCCCCCAGGTATTTGTCAAAGGCGATGGTCCGGGTCTCTACATAGCCTCGCTCCACAAGCCAGGCAGCCATGTGTGCCCGGGTGATGACGGCGCCGGGCCAGCATCGTTCCAGCTCCGGAAGGTTGATGGGAGCTTTGGCGTATTCCTGGATTCGCTCGCACATCTGCCGGTTCCGAAGTGCCCGGGCATCCAGGAATTCTTTAAGTTGTTTCTGAAAAGCGGCCGCATGATAGTCCATATAATATCCAAGCACGTGAATATCCCGGTGAAGGTAACGGGTGGAAAATTCAATCCCGGGGATCACTTCCAGCCCGGTGCCTGCGGCGGCATGGAGGGCCTCGTCGACACCGTCTGTGGTGTCGTGATCGGTCAGGGCAAAGGCGGACAGTCCGGTGTTCGCGGCAAGAGCCACCAGCTCTGTCGGAGTCAGAGAACCGTCGGAGTATACGGAATGCACATGTAAGTCTATGGTTTTCATAAGAACCTCCTGATTTTGTCTGTTGATGGTATCGCAGTATAGAAAGAGTATATCACATATGAAAGAATTTTTGAAAATAGTATTTGGCCTGGCATTTCCCATCGCCCTCCAGAACCTGGTCAACACGGCGGTGACCACGGCGGATGTGGTGATGCTGGGAAAAGTAGGAGAGGCGGCTCTCTCCAGCGGTTCCCTGGCGGGGCAGGTGCAGTTCGTCATGAGCCTGATGGTCTTCGGCATGACGTCGGGAGCTTCGGTGCTGACCGCCCAGTACTGGGGAAAGAAGGACATTCGGACCATTGAGAAGATATTCAGTATGACCCTGTGCTTTGCGCTGACGGCGGGTATGCTCTTCTTCCTGGTGTCAGAATTCTTCCCGGAGCAGATCATGCACATCTTTTCCTCGGAAGAGGAGGTCATCGCGGGCGGCGCGGCGTATCTTCGTATCGTGGCTTACAGCTATCCGATCTCTGCATTTTGCACCGGATACTTGTATCTGATGCGGAGCATTGAGCGGGCCAAAATCGGGACGGCAGTCTTCGCCTGCTCTCTGGTGGCCAATGTGATCATGAACGCCATTTTTATCTTCGGACTTCTGGGAGCGCCGGCCATGGGAGTGCGGGGCGCGGCTCTTGCGACACTTCTGTCGCGTTGTCTGGAATTTGCGCTGGTCCTTCTCTATATGTGGAAGGTAAACCGCCAGGTGCGGATTCGAAAAAATTATTTTTTCCGCTGGGATACGTTGCTTCTAAAGGATTTTCTGGTGATGTCGATCCCGGTGGTGCTAAACGAGACGCTCTGGGGAGCGGGGATGTCCGCCAACGCAGCGATCCTGGGGCAGCTCGGAAGCCCGGCGGCGGCCGCCAACTCGGTGGTCCGGGTGATCCGGGAGCTGATCATGGTCATGAGCGTGGGACTGTCCGCAGCGACCGCTGTGCTGGTGGGAAAGGCCATCGGGGAGAGGAAGCTTTCCGTGGCCCAGACTTATGCCCGGAGGATGGTGTGCTTAAGCATCGGCGTGACTTTCCTGGCAAGCGCGGCCATGTTTTGCCTGCGTCATACGGTGGCGGGGGCGCTGACCCTGGGGCCGGAGGCGAAGGAGTATCTGCTGTTCATGCTGGTGATTCTGTCCGTGTACAGCCTGTGCCAGTCGGTGACCTGTCCGGTCATCGTGGGAGTTCTGCGGGCGGGAGGGGATACCCGTTTCGGACTGATTCTGGAGGGGAGCGCGCTGTGGGTCGGATCGATTCTGATGGGATGGATTGGAGCGTTTGTGCTGCATCTTCCGGTGAAGGCGGTGTTTGTGCTGTTGCTTTTGGATGAGTTTATCAAGCTGCCTTTTGCGGCTTGTAGGTATCGGTCGAAGGTGTGGCTTAAGGATGTGACGAGATAAAGAGAGTTTGGAGAAAGCCCGGATGCTGCGGATACCCGGACGCCGCTGCGCGGGAGGAAGCGCCCTCTTGCGGACCCGGGGCAACGAAAAAACGAGCTAATCGCCAACTTCGACCAGCGACGTTCGGCGGGGGCCTCACGCCGGGTCTGCGTAGGCGCTGGATCTCGTTTTTTCTAAAAGCGCCCCCAAAAGGGCCTGCGAGAGGGCGCTTCCTCCCGCTCGGCGGCTGAGTGCTCAGCGCCGATTATAGTGCATATTATCTGCGTAGGGTTTTGGATGCAAATAGGGTGTATCGCCTGCCATAATCAGCAGCCAGGAGGGCCCCGATACCGGCGGGGGGCTTTTGGCGGGCGTTTTTAGCAGAGATGAAATCCAGCTCTTACGCAGACCTGGCGCGAAGCCCTTGCTGAGCGTCGCTGGTCGAAGTTAGAGCTTAGTTCAGATCTGCGTTGCCCGCGCCCGCCCGATGGTATCGGGGCCCTCCTGGCTGCGTCCGGGTATTCAGTCGTTCAGGCGTCTACGAATCAAGAATACAATTGACATTTCCCGGAAAAGATGTATGATTTGGATAGCAGGAAGCGTTTACAGAAGGAGAGAGAATTATGGATTATGCAAAGGAATCATTGAGGCTTCATGGAGAGTGGAAGGGCAAGATCGAGGTGGTGGCTACCGTTCCGGTGGCGACGAAGGACGACTTGTCGCTGGCTTACACGCCGGGAGTGGCGCAGCCATGTCTGGAGATTCAGAAAGATGTGGAGAAAAGCTATGAGCTGACCAGACGGCACAATATGTGTCTGGTGGTGACCGACGGAAGCGCGGTCCTGGGGCTTGGAGATATCGGGCCGGAGGCCGGGATGCCGGTGATGGAAGGCAAATGCGTACTGTTCAAAGCCTTTGGCGACGTGGATGCGTTCCCGTTGTGTATCAAGAGCAAAGACGTGGATGAGATCGTCAATACGATCTATCTGATTTCCGGAAGCTTCGGAGGCGTGAATCTGGAGGATATCTCAGCCCCCAGATGCTTTGAGATTGAGAAAAAATTAAAAGAAAAATGCGATATCCCGATCTTTCATGACGACCAGCACGGCACGGCGATCATCACGCTGGCAGGGCTGACCAACGCGCTGAAAGTAGTGGGAAAGAAAAAAGAGGACGTCAAAGTAGTGGTGAACGGTGCCGGAGCTGCGGCTATCTCCATTACCCGGCTGCTTCTGACGGCGGGCTTCCGGGACATCACCCTCTGCGACCGCAACGGGGCCATCTATGAAGGCAGAGAAAAAGGCATGAATCCGGTCAAAGAAGAGATGGCGCTTCGCACCAACCGGGCAAAAAGACAGGGTACCCTGGCGGAGATGCTGGCGGGCGCGGATGTGTTCATCGGGGTCAGCGCGCCGAAGATGGTGACCAAAGAGATGGTGGAGACCATGAACAAAGACGCCGTGATCTTCGCCTGCGCTAATCCCACGCCGGAGATCTTCCCCGACGAAGCGAAGGCCGGAGGCGCAAGAGTCGTTTCCACCGGCAGAAGCGATTTTCCGAATCAGATTAACAATGTGCTGGCCTTTCCAGGGATCTTCCGCGGCGCTTTTGACGTGCGGGCCAGCGATATCAACGATGAGATGAAACTGGCGGCGGCAAAGGCTCTGGCGGACCTGATCTCCGACGAGGAACTGAGTGAGGATTACATTATTCCAAAAGCCTTTGACCCGAGAGTCGGCAAAGCAGTGGCGGCGGCAGTGGCCGAGGCGGCGAGGAGGACCGGCGTGGCGAGAATATAAGGCGTTTAAGTTGCAAAGAAAAGAAAAAGTACTTGCATTTGCTGGAATATGTGATATACTGGTAATAACTAAATAACGTAGACTGAAGAAAGGGGTGGGCAAGAGTCCACTCCTTCTTATATGTATGTCTACAGGAAAGTAACGGCAGCAGGACAATGCTGACAGGAGGATTTGACATTTGGCAAGAAGGGAAAGTTATGAGGAGAAGACAGAGGCGCTGCTTAAGCCGCTGCTTGCGGAGCGTCAGTTTGAGCTTGTAGATGTGGAATTTGTCAAAGAAGCAGGGACATGGTTTTTGAGAGCCTACATTGATAAGCCCGGCGGCATCACCATCGATGACTGCGAGCAGATCAGCCGGGCATTGTCGGATCGTCTGGATGAAAAGAACTTCATTGAGGAAAGCTATATTCTGGAAGTGAGTTCTCCCGGACTTGGAAGACCGCTCAAGAAGGAAAAAGATTTCATCAGAAGCCGGGGGGAATCTGTGGAAGTAAAGCTGTTCCGGGCGCTGAATCGGCAGAAGGAATTTACAGGAGTCCTGAAAGAATGGGATAAGGAGACGGTGACGCTGGAATTCGAAGATGGAGCCGTCCTGACCATCGACAGGGCGAATATTGCTTTGATTCGCCTTGCATTTGATTTTTAAGGAGGATAAGACAGAAAATGAACACTGAATTAAAGATGGCACTGGACATATTGGAGAAGGAAAAAGATATCAGCAAAGATGTGATGCTGGATGCCATTGAAAATTCTCTGATAACCGCATGCAAAGGGCATTTCGGGAAGGATACGGACAATTTCCGCGTGACCATCGACCGGGAAACCTTCGACTTTCATGTATATGTAGAAAAGACGGTGGTGGAAGAGCCGGAGAATGATGTGACAGAGATCAGCCTTGCGGCGGCGAAGCTGATCGATCATAAATACGAGCTGGGGGACATCGTACAGGAGGAAGTAAAGTCCAAGGAATTCGGCCGGATTACAACACAGAATGCAAGGAACGTCATCTTACAGAAGATCAGGGAGGAGGAGCGCAAAGTACTGTTTAATCAGTATTACGGCAAGGAAAAGGATGTGGTCACCGGCGTGGTGCAGCGCTATATCGGCAGGAATGTTAGCGTGAACCTTGGAAAAGTCGACGCTCTTCTGAATGAGAACGAGATGGTGAAGGGAGAAGTATTTACCCCTACGGAGCGTATCAAGGTCTATATCCTGGAAGTAAAGGATACCACCAAGGGCCCGAGAATTCTGGTGTCCAGGACTCATCCGGAGCTGGTAAAACGGCTGTTTGAGTCGGAAGTGACCGAGGTAAGGGACGGAACCGTGGAGATCAAGAGCATCGCCAGAGAGGCTGGGTCCCGTACAAAGATCGCTGTTTCCTCCAACAATCCGGATGTGGACCCGGTGGGAGCCTGTGTGGGACTCAATGGCGCCAGGGTTAATGCCATCGTGAACGAATTAAAAGGCGAAAAGATTGACATTATCAACTGGAATGAGAATCCGGCTCTTTTGATCGAGAATGCGCTCAGTCCGGCGAAGGTCGTCGTGGTGCTGGCGGACCCGGAAGACAAGACGGCGAAAGTTGTGGTTCCGGATTATCAGCTGTCGCTGGCCATCGGAAAAGAGGGACAGAATGCAAGGCTGGCGGCAAGACTGACCGGCTTCAAGATCGACATCAAGAGCGAGAGCCAGGCCAATGCCATCGAGGACTTCTATGAAGGCTTCTATGACGATGAGGATGAGGAAGAGTATGATCTGGATCTGGATTACGGGGACGACGGAGAATACGAAGACTACGAAGCCTATGAGGACGACGGAGAGTATGAGGAGGAACCCGGATATGAGGACGACGGAGAGTATGAGGAGGAGTCTGGATATGAGGACGACAGAGCGTACGAAGATGTTCCGGAGTTTGAAGACGGCGAGTCCTAAGAAGCAGGAAGTGACAACGTGGGAGCAGTAAGGAAGATACCGATGCGCCAATGCATCGGATGCGGCGAGAAAAAAAGTAAAAGGGATATGATCCGGGTCCTTCGAACCACGGAGGGAGAGATTATTCTGGATGCGACGGGAAGGAAGAACGGAAGGGGCGCATATTTGTGCAGGAGCGCCGAATGTTTCAGGAAAGCGGAGAAGTCCAAAGGTCTGGAGCGTTCTTTAAAGACCGGGATTCCGGCGGAAGTCTATGAGAGTTTAGAGAAGGAGATCGAAAAGCTTGCAGAGAAATAAAGTTCTGTCCTATCTTGGCTTGGCCACGAGAGCCGGAAGAGTCGTGAGCGGAGAATTTTGTGTGGAAAAGTCAGTGAGACAGCACAGGGCAAAGCTGGTATTCGTATCAGAAGACGCCTCGGAGACTTCGAAAAAAAATTTTCGTAACATTTGTACTTACTATAAAGTGCCGCTGTATTTTTTCGGAAGCAGAGAGGAGCTGGGGGCAGCCTGCGGCAAAGAGACGCGGGTGTCCGCAGCGATAGAAGACGAGGGATTGGCAAAGGCAGCAATCCGGAAATTAGAACAGGAATCAGGTATTGGAGGTAGTAAGTATGTCGAGTAAAAATATCCGGGTGTACGAACTCGCGAAGCAACTGAACAAAACGAGCAAAGAAGTAATGGCCGTACTGGCAGAGAAAAATATTGAGGTGACAACACATATGGCAACACTGGAAGATAATCAGGCAGCGATGGTGCGAGCGGAGCTTGGCGGGACCAAGCCAGCAAAGCAGGAGAAGGCAGATAAGCCGGAGCAGGATAAGACGGCTCTTCCCTCCCAGGCACAGGAGCCCAAAGCAGCGCCGAAGAAGAAAAAATTCATCGTTGTGCATAACCCGGAGAACAGTCGGGATAAAAAGAGTCCGGAGCGCAGAACGCCGGCGAGAAAACCCCAGGGAGAGCGCCCGATGCAGAGGCGGGAAGCCGGAGCAAGGCCGGATCGGGAGAGCCGACCGGCGGCAAAGCCGCCCGTGAAGCCGGCGACTCTGAAGGGAGAGGCGAAGACTCCGGCAGCCGTGCCGGCAAAGGCGCCGGAGGCAAAGACTGAGCTAAGGGCAGAGGCAAGACCGGAGAACCGGCGAAGTGAGAGCCGGGGAGAGAACCGTTCGTCCGGCAGCCGGCCCTCTGAGAGCGGCAGGAGTACGGAACGGCGTCCGGAAGGAAGGAATTCCCAGGAGCGTTCCGGAGGCTATAATAACAGAGGAAGAGGCGACCGTCCTCAGGGGAACCGTCCCCAGGGAAATCGCACGGAGGGAAGAAGTGCGGACCGTCCCGGCTATAACCGGGGGGATCGTCCCCAGGGGAATCGTACGGAAGGAAGAGGAGGCGACCGTCCGGGCTATAACCGGAATCATAACGGTCAGGATCGTCCAAACTATAACCGGGGAGATCGTCCTCAGGGGAATCGTACGGAAGGAAGAGGAGGCGACCGTCCGGGCGGATACGGCAATCGCGGAAGGAATGATCGTCCCCAGGGAGGCCGTCCGGATAACCGGGGCGGTCAGGGCGGAAGGAATAACCTTGGCCGCCAGATGAACAAGGCGTTCGAGACGCCGGTGGAGACCAAGCCGGAAGGCAGAAGATATGATAACCGCAACCACCAGAAGCAGGAAAAGCAGTATAAGGACGCGGATATCAATAAGCTCAAGAATAAACCGGGCAGGTTCATCCGGCCCGAGACCAGACCAGCGGCGAAGAAAGAGGATCTAGAGCCGAAGAAACTGCCGCTGCCGGAGAGCATCAGCATTTCAGATCTGGCAGAACGCATGAAGATCCAGCCGTCCGTCATTATCAAGAAACTGTTTTTAGCAGGAAAGATGCTGACTGTGAACTCGGAGCTGGACTTTGAGTCCGCCGGGGAGATCGCGCTGGAGTACAACTTTGATCCGGAGCCGGAGGTCAAGGAGGATGTAATCGGCAAGATGCTGGAGGATCAGGAAGATCCAGAAGACACTCTGGTGGAGAGAGCGCCGGTGGTCTGTGTCATGGGCCATGTAGATCACGGAAAGACTTCTCTTCTGGATGCCATCCGTCATACCAATGTGACCGACAAGGAGGCAGGCGGTATCACGCAGCATATCGGTGCTTATATGGTGACCGCAGGCGGAAGAAAGATCACCTTCCTGGATACTCCGGGACATGAGGCGTTCACAGCCATGCGTATGCGGGGCGCAAGCTCCACCGATATCGCGATACTGGTAGTGGCGGCGGATGACGGCGTGAAGCCGCAGACCATCGAGGCGATCAACCATGCCAGGGCGGCAGAAGTGGAGATCGTGGTGGCCATCAACAAGATCGACAAGCCGGGCGCCAACGTGGACAAAGTAAAGCAGGAGCTGACCGAGTACGGCCTGATCTCCGAGGACTGGGGCGGAAGCACCATCTGCGTACCGGTATCGGCCAAGTCCAGAGAAGGGATCAGCGATCTTCTGGATATGGTGCTTCTGACGGCGGATGTATTGGAGCTTAAGTCCAATCCGGAGCGCCAGGCGAGAGGCCTCGTGATCGAGGCGGAGCTTGACAAAGGCAAAGGCCCCGTGGCTACCGTGCTGGTACAAAAAGGGACCCTTCATGTGGGAGACTTTATCGCCGCAGGCGCTTCCTACGGAAAAGTCCGCGCCATGATGGACGATAAGGGACGCCGGGTGAAGGAAGCAGGGCCCTCCATGCCGGTGGAGATCCTGGGGCTTAACGATGTGCCCAAGGCAGGAGAGATCTTCGTCTCCCCGACCACGGATAAGGAAGCGAGGAATTTTGCGGAGACCTTCATCAAAGAGAGCAGAGAGAAAATGCTGGAAGACACGAAGCTTAAGATGTCTCTGGACGATCTGTACTCTCAGATCCAGACGGGCAACTTAAAGGAGCTGAACCTGATCATCAAGGCGGATGTGGCAGGAAGCGTGGAGGCTGTCAAGCAGTCCCTCCTGAAGCTTTCCAACGAGGAAGTCGTGGTCAAATGTATCCACGGCGGCGTGGGAGCCATCAACGAGTCCGACATCATCCTGGCAAGCGCTTCCAAGGCGATCATCATCGGCTTCAACGTTAAGCCGGATGCGGCGGCCAAGGATACCGCGGAGCGGGAGAAGGTGGACCTTCGGCTGTACCGCGTGATCTACGACGCCATTGCGGACGTGGAGCGGGCGATGAAAGGGATGCTGGACCCGATTTTCGAGGAAAAGGTCATCGGCCATGCGGAGATCCGGCAGATCTTCAAGGCTTCCGGCGTGGGCAATATCGCAGGTTCCTATGTGCTGGACGGTATGTTCCAGAGAAACTGCAAGATCCGCATTACCAGAGAGGGCAAGCAGATCTACGAAGGCGAGCTGGCTTCTCTGAAGCGGTTTAAAGACGATGTAAAAGAAGTAAAGGCCGGATACGAATGCGGTCTGGTATTCGAGAAATTCAACGATATCCAGGAGCTGGATATTGTGGAGGCCTATACAATGGTAGAGGTGCCAAGATAGAATGAGAAAAAACAGTATTAAAAACACCCGGGTCAACGGGGAAGTTCAGAAAGTGCTTTCGGAGATCATAAGGGGCGAGATCAAGGACCCGCGGATCAGCCCCATGACCTCCGTGGTGCAGGTGTCTGTGGCTCCGGATCTGAAGACCTGTAAGGCGTTCATCAGTGTGCTTGGGGAAGAAGAAGCAAGGAAGGATACGCTGGCGGGACTTCGGAGCGCGGTGGGTTATATCAGACGGCAGCTGGCCAGGGAGCTGAATCTTCGGAATACGCCGAAGATCACCTTTATTCTGGATCAGTCCATTGAATATGGGGTCAGCATGTCGAAGCTGATTGATGATGTGGTTGGAAAAGACGAGGAAAAAGCCACCTGAACAGATAAGGAGGTCCTGAAATGACAGAACTGAATAAAGAGATACAGGAGGTCCGCACCGTTGCCATTGCCGGCCATATCCGGCCGGATGGGGACAGCGTTGGGGCATGTATTGGTCTTTGGCATTACATCAGAGAGAACTTTGAGGATACAGAAGCTGAAATCTGGCTGGAAAAGCCGGATGAAAAATTCGCCGTGCTGGAGGGCTTTGACGCCATCCGGCGGGTGGATGACGAAGAACGGGAGTATGATTTGTTCATTGCCGTGGACTGCGGGTCCTGTGAACGGCTGGGAGCGGCGTCACGATATTTCGAACATGCGAAAAGAACCATCTGTGTGGATCATCATGTAAGCAACGAAGGTTTTGCGGACGTCCGGGAGATTGACCCGGACGCCAGCTCCACCTGCGAGATACTCGTAAGGATGATGGAGCCGGAGAAGATCTCGGTGAGAGCGGCCTCCGCACTGTATATGGGGATCGCCCATGACACCGGCGTATTCCAGTATGGCAATACCTCCCCGGACACCATGCGCACAGCGGCGATGCTGATGGAAAAAGGCGTCAACCACACACGGATTCTGGAGGAGACTTTTTATAAAAAAACCTACCGCCAGAATCAGATCCTTGGCAAAGCGCTTCTGGAAAGTATGCGGGTGCTGGACGGAAGAGGAATCGTCAGCGTGGTGCGCAGAAAAGAAATGACGTTCTTCGGAGTGACGCCCATGGATCTGGACGGCATCGTCAGCCAGCTTCGGCTGACGGAAGGGGTGGAAGTGGCCATCTTCTTGTATGAGACCGGCAATCTGGAGTACCGGGTGTCTCTCCGCTCCAAAAATATTGTGGATGTGAACGAAGTGGCCACTTACTTCGGCGGCGGCGGACATGTGCGCGCGGCGGGAGTGACGATGAAGGGAACCTTCCATGATATCGTCAACAATCTGACCTTACATATCGAGCATCAGATCGTGGAACAGGAAAAGCAGTGAGAAACGGAGTTATCAATATTTACAAAGAGCGGGGCTTTACTTCCCACGATGTGGTGGCGAAGCTGCGCGGTATTTTAAAACAGAAAAAAATCGGACATACAGGGACTCTCGATCCGGATGCGGAGGGAGTTCTTCCTGTATGCCTTGGAACAGGGACGAAGCTTGCCGACCTTTTGACGGACCGGGATAAAACTTATGAGGCGGTACTTTTGCTGGGACAAAGTACGGATACCCAGGATGTGACCGGTACGGTGCTTGAAAGGGGGGAAGTGTCGGTGACCGAAGAGGAAGTGCGAAGGGCGGTCATGAGCTTTGTGGGCTCTTATGAACAGATCCCGCCCATGTATTCAGCCCTGAAAGTGGACGGCAGGAAGCTGTGCGACCTGGCCCGGGAGGGAAAAGAAGTGGCGCGGAAACCAAGACCGGTGACGATTCATAAGATTGAGATCCTGGGGATGGCCCTTCCGGAAGTGCGCATGTCGGTATCCTGTTCCAAAGGAACCTATATTCGGACGCTCTGTCATGATATCGGAGAAAAGCTCTCCTGTCACGGCTGTATGAAGGAGCTGCTGCGCACCAAGGCAGGCCCGTTCCTTTTGAAGGACAGCGTCCGGCTCTCCCAGGTGGAGAAGCTTCGGGACGAAGGACGGATAGAAGAAATTTTGGAGCCTGTGGACGGGGTATTTTCCGAACTTCCCCAGGTGACGTTGAGAGAAGAGGCGGCCCGGCTGGGATATAACGGCAATCCTTTCTGCGTGTCGGATGTTCTGGCGTTGGAGTTCCCGAAAGGGGAAGTCCGGGTATACGATGCGGCCGGTGTCTTTATCGGGATCTATGCCTGGCAGGAAGGAAGGTGTCAGTACCGGCCGGTGAAAATGTTCTATCAGCAACAGAGTGAAAGATGACAGAGAAAGGGATTATGGATTACGTAACAGGAACGACAAAATTTCATATGGAGCGCCCCTGTGCCGTGAGTCTTGGAAAGTTCGACGGGCTTCACAAAGGTCACAGGAAGCTGCTTCACCGGGTACTTTCCCAAAAAGAACAAGGGCTTTTGGGAGTGATCTTTACCTTTGAAAAGAACCCCACCCGGATGCTGTCCGGACTTTCCGGACAGAACATTATGACCAACGAAGAGCGCCGCCGCCTTTTGGAACAGGAGGGAGTGGACTGTCTTCTGGAATGTCCCTTTGTGCCGGAACTGTCTCTTATGGAGCCGGAGACCTTTGTAAAAGAGGTGCTTGTGGGTCAGCTTCACGCCGCCTTCGTGGCGGTGGGTGAGGATTTTCGGTTTGGCCATCAGAGGAAGGGCGATGCGAAGCTTTTGACGCGGCTGGGCGAACAGTATCATTTTCAGGTGGAAGTATTGAAAAAGGAACAGAGCCACGGCAGGGATATCAGCAGCACGTATATCCGGGAGGCGCTGCATGAAGGAAATATTCCCCTGGCCAACGAACTTCTGGGTTATCGGTATTTTGTCAGCGGGGAAGTGCTGCATGGCAGGCAGATCGGTCGGACCCTGGGACTTCCCACCACGAATCTTCTGCCGCCGGAAGAAAAACTTCTGCCGCCCAACGGCGTTTATCTGACCAGAACCCGTCTCGCGGAAGACGTGTACTACGGAATCACCAATATCGGCTACAAGCCGACGGTGGGAGCAGAGCTTCATAAGGGTGTGGAGACCTTTCTGTTCGATTACAGCGGAGATCTGTACGGCAGGCACCTGACCGTGGAATTTCTGGAATACGAGCGTCCGGAGCAGAAATTCCACTCTCTGGAAGAATTAAAAGCGCGCATTTTGTCGGACGTTCATTGGGGAAAAAGTAAAATTTGTGTAAAATTCTGAAGAATATCTTGTAAGTTATGTAAAATTAGGGTAAAGTTTTTTATACAGATACCGGAACACACAAAAGACGATGAGGTAGAGGGATTATGGAAATTAGTGTAATAGTGTCACTGATGGGCGGCCTGGGACTTTTCCTGCTGGGAATGAAGCAGATGAGCGACGGCCTGGAAAAAGCGGCAGGAGCCAAGATGCGCAACATCCTGGAAGCGGTTACGACGAACCGGCTGATGGGTACGCTGATCGGCATTCTGTTCTGCGCGGTGATTCAGTCTTCCAGTGCGACGACAGTAATGGTGGTCAGCTTCGTAAACGCGGGGATGATGACCTTGTATCAGGCGGCGGGAGTGATCATGGGAGCCAACATCGGTACGACCGTAACTTCCCAGCTGGTTTCCTTTAATCTGTCCGCGTACGCGCCGGTATTTTTATTTATCGGCGTCCTTATGACCCAGTTCGTGAAAAACGACCGGGTGAAAAAGATCGGAGAAGTGGTTCTGGGCTTTGGCGTCCTTTTTATGGGACTTTCGGTCATGTCGGGGAGCATGTCAAGTCTGAAAGATTCTCCCCAGATCGCGAATCTCCTGGGCGGTCTTGAAAACCCGCTGCTGGGAGTGATCATGGGAACCGTCATCACGGCCATCATCCAGAGTTCTTCCGTGACGGTCAGTATCCTGCTTCTGATGGCGCAGCAGGGACTTCTGGAACTTCCCATCTGCTTTTATATCATACTTGGATGCAACATCGGCGCCTGTATGTCGGCTCTTCTGGCCTCTCTAAGCGGGAAAAAGGACGCCAAGAGAGCGGCGCTCATTCACCTGTTCTTCAATATCATCGGTACCATCCTGATTTATATCGTTCTGATGGTCGCGGGGGGACTGGTGCTTGATGTGATCATGAAGATCTCCGGCTCTGATCCGGGGCGCTGTGTGGCGAACGCTCACACCCTGTTCAAGATCTGCCAGGTGATCGTCCTGCTTCCCTTTACCAGGGGAATCGTGAATCTGACCTATCTGGCGGTTCCGGGAGAAGAGAAGACGGAAGATTCCGAGTATCAGTTGTACTATATCGGTAAGACGGCCATGTTCTCCCCCACTACAGCAGTCATTGAGGCTGTGATGGAACTGGAGCATATGGGCGCTCTCGCCTATGAGAATCTGAACCGGGCGCTGGATGCGCTGATCAGTCTGGATGAAGGGAAGATCGAGAAGGTCTACGCAGTGGAGAAGCAGATCAATTTTATGAATCACGCCATCACGGACTATCTGGTTAAGATCGGGCAGATGACTTTGCCCATCGACGACAGCAAGAGCATCGGCGCGCTGTTCCATGTGGTCAACGATATCGAACGGATCGGGGACCATGCAGAAAACCTGGCGGACTCGGCAAAGAACCGGATCAAAGACAACATCGCTTTCAGCGGTTCCGGGCTTGACGAGTTAAAGGAGATCAGCGCCAAGGTCAATACCATCCTGGAATATTCTATCGATATGTTCGCCCACAATTCCAGGGAGCATATGCAGGACATCATGAATCTGGAGAATGAGATCGACGAGATGGAGCGGAAGTTTCAGAAGAATCATGTGGAGCGCCTGACAAAGAACGAGTGTACCGCGGCCTCCGGGATGATCTTCTCCGACGCGATCTCCGGCTATGAGCGGGTAGCGGACCATGCCACCAACATCGCCTATGCGCTGCTGGAACAGGCGCCGGAAGACGAAGAAGAATAAGAATACATACTTGCGCCCCGGGTTTTCCCCGGGGCGCAAAATATTACAGAAATATTCCTCCTTGACAATCCGATCAATTCATGTTATAACAAGAATAACAGGGCACCCCGGTGGGGTGTTCTGAATGAAAGGAGTTTGTTGGGTATGAAGGAAAGATTCGATGTTACCGGCATGAGCTGCAGTGCGTGCAGCGCCCATGTGGAGAAATCGGTCAGCAAAGTGCCGGGAGTAGAGGACGTTCAGGTGAATCTTCTGCAGAACTCCATGGTGGTGGAGTACAAAGAAGACGCGGCCGACGCACAGAAGATCATTGACGCGGTGGTGGAGGCCGGCTATGGCGCTTCCGTTAAGGGAAAAGAAGCGCCAAAGGAAACCAATGCGGTGCAGAAGAAGACGGCGGACGCGGCGAAGGCCATGAAGCGGCGTCTTTTATGGTCGATCGTCTTTCTGATCGTGCTGATGTACGTGTCCATGGGACATATGCTTGGCTGGCCCCTTCCGGCCATCTTAAAAGATCATAAGAACATTATGGTCTTTGCTCTGACGCAGCTTTTTCTGACGCTGCCGGTCATATATCTGAACCGGAAGTACTTCGAAAACGGATTTAAGACGCTGCTTCACGGTGCGCCCAATATGGACACTCTGGTGGCCATGGGTTCCACGGCGGCGGCGGTATACAGTATAAGCCAGCTTTTTGTGATGGGATACGCTATGGGGCACGGAGACATGGAGCAGGCCCATCGCTGCGCGATGAATCTGTATTTTGAAGCTGCGGCTATGATCCTGGCGCTGGTGACCATTGGAAAATATATGGAGAGCCGTTCCAAAAGCCGGACTTCGGACGCCATCACCAAACTGATGGATTTAGCGCCCAAGACCGCCCTGGTGTTTCGGGACGGAAAGGAGATGGAGATTCCTTCCGGGGAAGTCCGGGTAGGAGAGATCGTGATCGTGAAACCGGGCAGAAGTATTCCTGTGGACGGAATTCTTCTGGAAGGAACCGGGACGGTGGACGAATCCGCCATTACAGGGGAAAGCATCCCGGTGGAGAAGAAAGCGGGCGACCGGCTGACCGGGGCCACGGTGAATCGGGCGGGATATTTTCAGATGAAAGCGGACCGGATCGGGGAGGATACCACCCTGTCCCAGATCATCCGTCTGGTGGAGGAGGCAGGCAGTTCCAAGGCCCCCATCGCCAAGCTGGCAGACAAGGTCAGCGGGATCTTCGTGCCGGTGGTGCTGACCATCGCCGTGCTTACGATCGCTGTCTGGCTGCTCCTTGGACAGAGTTTCAGCTTTGCTCTGGCTTCGGGTATTGCCGTGCTGGTGATCTCCTGTCCCTGCGCTCTGGGACTGGCGACGCCCACGGCCATTATGGTGGGCACCGGCAGGGGAGCGGAGCAGGGGATCCTGATCAAATCCGGAGAGA
Organism: uncultured Lachnospiraceae bacterium; assembly: GCA_910584945.1. Classification (GTDB taxonomy): domain Bacteria; phylum Bacillota; class Clostridia; order Lachnospirales; family Lachnospiraceae; genus Hominiventricola. The sequence goes on from CAJUDY010000001.1 coordinate 177,338, forward strand.
GCCTGGAGACGGCACATCTGGTGGATACCATCGTCCTTGACAAGACCGGAACCATCACCAAAGGCCATCCGGCGGTTACGGATCTTCTGACTGCTTCCGGAGCAAGAGAAGAAATACTGCTGAAATATGCCGCTTCCCTGGAGCAGGCGTCCGAGCACCCGCTGGCGGAGGCCATTGTGGAGCGGGCAAAGGAGCGTTCTGTCTCTCTTTTGAAAGCGTCCGATTTTGAGGCGACAGCGGGACAGGGCGTGTCGGGAACCGTAGACAACAAACGTATCCTGGCGGGAAATCTTCGGATGATGAAAGCCAGTGGGGTCGACCTTTTGGGCATGGAAGACCGGGGAGAGGCCTTTGCGGAGGAGGGGAAGACCACCCTCTACATCGCGGCGGATCAGAAGCTTCTGGGCATCGTGGCTGTGGCGGACCCGGTAAAGGAGACCAGTAAGGAGGCCATCAAAGAGCTTGAAAAGATGGGACTGTCGGTAGTGATGCTCACCGGAGACCATGAGAAGACGGCCCGGGCGATCCAGAGACAGCTTGGCATCACCCGGGTGGTGGCGGAGGTGCTGCCCCAGGATAAGGAGCGGGAGGTCCGAAAGCTGCAGGAGGAGGGCCACAAAGTGGCTATGGTGGGAGACGGCATCAACGACGCGCCGGCCCTTGCCAGAGCCGATGTGGGCATTGCCATCGGCGCGGGGACCGACGTGGCCATCGAGTCCGCGGATATCGTGCTGATGAAGAGCGACCTTCTGGACGCCGCGGCCGCGATTCAGCTGAGCCGTGCGGTGATCCGCAATATTAAGCAGAACCTGTTCTGGGCATTTTTCTATAATGCGCTGGGGATTCCGCTGGCGGCAGGAGTCTTTTATCCCTTCCTGGGATGGCAGCTGAATCCCATGTTTGGAAGCGCGGCCATGAGCTTCAGCTCGGTGTTCGTTGTCTCCAACGCCCTTCGTCTGAAAGGCTTCCGCCCCACATTTTATAAGAAGAGATCTTCTGAGGCAGAATCGCCTGCCCCGGCAGAGATAGAAGCAACCAGTAAACCAAGTCAAAAGGAGGACCATACCATGAAAAAAACCATGAAAATCGAAGGAATGATGTGCAGCCACTGCACCGGCAGAGTAGACAAGGCGCTGAACGCTCTGGAAGGAGTGGAGGCGACTGTCAGCCTGGAGGACAAGGCGGCCTATGTGACCCTGACCGGGGAGGTCAGCGACGAACTGCTGAAGAGCACCGTGGAAGCAGAAGGCTATCAAGTTCTGGAGATCGTATAGGTAAGCGTGATGCAGGCAGACAGAAAGAGGATCGAACGTCTCTTGAAGACGGCGAAAGGACAGTTGGACGGTATTTTGCGTATGGTGGAGGAGGATCGGTACTGCATGGATATCTCCGCGCAGGTCATGTCCACCGACGCCATCTTAAGAAAAGTAAATAACGAGATCATCCGGGCCCACATGAAAGGATGCGTCAAAGAGGCGATCCTGGAGGGCAAGGGGGATGAGAAAATCGACGAACTGATGCTGGTCGTTGACAAGCTCACGAAATAAGCCGTTGACAAAAGCTCCTGTATGTTATAGAATTGTATCGGAAATGTAATAATTCTGTAATATTTACAGGAGTTTATCTTTCTAAACAGCGCTTTTTAGAGAGGACTCCTGTCTGAACCTTAGGAGGCTAATCAGATATGATAAAATATATGGACAGGATACGGATGACAAGCATCAGCGCGTTGCTTTTGGGAGCGGTCGTGATCGGGAATGCACCGTCGATTACTGCGGAGGCAACGGCCTCTCTTGGAACCAGCGCCCAGGTCGGGATCTCGGCGGATCTGGAGTCCGTGGAGGACGAGACCGTTCTGGAGAACGCCATGAGCGACGTGGTTCTGGAAGCTTTTCATTTGGACAACTACAGTAATCTGGGAATTGTGACAGTGAGCGAGGGCAAGGTCAACATCCGTGATTCGGCGTCCATGGACGGAAAGATCGTGGGCAAGATCGGAAAAGACGCGGGTTGCGATATCCTTGAAGAAGACGGAGAATGGCTGAAAGTCAAGTCCGGAAAGGTAGAAGGCTACATCAAAGCGGAATATATGCTGACCGGGCCGGAAGCTCTGGAGCAGGCGTCCACGCTCTTAAAGCCCATCGCCGATGTGAATACCGACGGTCTGAAGGTACGCGTGGAGCCAAATACGGAGTGCGAGGTTCTGGATATCGTCGGCTCCGGACAGCGTTTTGACGTGCTGGAAGAGCTGGACGAGTGGGTGAAGATTGATCTGGACGGAGAGGAAGGATACCTCTTCAAAGAATATGTGGATGTGGGCGCGAAGCTGGACGAAGCGCTGACCATTTCGGAAGTTCGCTACGGCGCCGGCGTGTCGGATGTGCGGATCGCCCTCAGCGAATTCGCCAAGCAGTACATCGGCAATCCTTATGTGTGGGGCGGGACAAGCCTCACCAGAGGCGCGGACTGCTCCGGCTTTGTACTTTCCGTATTTCGGAACTACGGCATCAGCCTGCCTCACTCCTCTAGAGCTCAGGGCAACTGTGGAAGCGCTGTGAGCTACTCGGAGTTAAAGCCCGGAGACCTGGTGTTCTACGGCAACCGCTCCGGTATCAATCATGTGGCCATCTATGTGGGCGGCGGACAGGTCGTCCATGCCAGCAATCCGCGGACCGGCATCACCATTTCCGGTATGTATTACCGGACGCCGGTGAGGGCGAGAAGAATCATCAACGATTAAGGAAAAAAGAGCAGAGCACAGGGAGCGTAGGTTTCCTGTGCTTTTTTAAGTTCTTTTGGTATATATGTTTATACTGCGATCTGAAATCAAATTTAGCGGGAAAAAGAATAAAAAGCAGTTGCATTTCTAAAAGTTCTGTGTTATTATAATCATATCTGGAGAGACTTCTGAAATCTATATGCGAAAGCATATCAGGGCATGTCGCCGTATTTCAGAGTTAAAATTAAATATGGTGGGCGGTGTAAAGGAGAGGAGCCCCGCCGGAAGGAGCGATCATGGGGAGAAAAGAACATCCGTTGGTATCCTATTATCAGAAAAATCAGAACTTTGCGGAGCTGATGGACGGTTGGCTGTTTCATGGAGAAGGATGTGTTTCTCCGGATCAGATTACCAATCAGGATCGCAGATTCCTGGCAAAAAGCGGCAGAAAGGGATACCGGGAGAGATACCGGGATCTCTATAAGAAGGTGGAAGGAGTTACACTCCATCTGCTGATCAGTGTAGAACACCAGCAGCATGTGCACTATGCGATGCCGGTTCGGATGATGGATTATGACAGCATCGCCTATATGACGCAGCAGGCAGAGATTGCGGACAGGCATGAGGCGGCAGGAGATCTGACCGGGGATGAGAGGCTGTCAGGATTCTCGAAAGAGGACCGTCTGCTTCCGATCATCTCATTGGTTCTGTACTGCGGCGCAGAGCCGTGGGATGGGGCGAAGAGCCTGTACGAACTGCTGGAGTTTGGCCGGGTTCCGGAAGTGCTCAGAGGATACATCGCGGATTATCCACTGCACATTCTGGATGTGTGCCATACCGCGGATGAGCGCCTTATGGAATTCCCCACGGATGTCTGCGCGATATTCTTGTTTATAAAGTATAAGAATGATCCGGAAAATTTGATGAAGAGTCTGTCAAAGATCCGGGAAGTACGTCGCAGTACCTGTGACGCCATTGCGGACTATGTGGGAGAGAGAAGATTAAAATATGTAAGGAAAACGGAAGAAGGAGGAAAAGTGAAGATGTGTAAAGCGATTGACTTGTTGATAGCGGACGGTGAGAAGCGTGGGATCAAGATTGGGGAGAAACGCGGGATTGAGATTGGAACCGCCAGAGAGCGGAAGAACACAGAAAAAGAAAGAAGAAGAGCAGAGATGGCCGAAGCCCGGGTGCGAGAGCTGGAGCGGATGCTGAACAGATAGAATACACGGTAACCGAAAGCAGGGTGTATCCGTCAGGCATCTGTCCTCATAGCCCGAAGATTTGGTACTGCAACTGCTTCGGCATGTACGACCAGATACTGGTGAAAGCAAGAAGGATTATCAATGAGGAAGCAAAAAAATCAGAGCACAGGGAGCTTAGAAGAGTTCCTGTGCTCTTTTTGGCGCAGAAAAGTATGATATAAAAATATCACGTAATTTACAAAAAAATCAATTCATAGGATTGACATTGTAAAAAAAATATTTTATATTTATTTTATTGAAAGGAATGGTGTTTTGATTATGAAGAAAGAACAGACCTATAAGCTGACCAATCGGGAATATGACATTCTGAGAATTCTGTGGGCGTCCGAAGATCCGCTGACTGCTTCCGGGATCGTGGAGCGCGGGAACGATCTGCCGGTCAACACGGTCCAGGCGATGCTCAAGAGACTACTGAAGCGGGAGCTGATCCATGTGGACCAGATTGTATACAGCGGCACGGTCCTGTCCAGGGCCTATCGTCCGTCTATGTCACAGGAAGACTTTGAGACGAGGAGATATGTGGACAACATGAGCCGGATTCAGGGAGAAGATTTTTCCTGTTCCCAGTTTGTCGCTGCCTTTCTTGGCCAGGAGAAGGATCATCAGAAAGTATGGAAAGAGATTGGGGAGTTGGAATCGCTTCTGGCGCGGAAAAAACAGGAGATCAAGGAAAAGGGAAGGTGAGTAAATCATGAATTTTTATACCATCTCCTTTCTATGCGCTGCCGCCGTGCTGCGCCTGCTTTTAAAATCTATATGCGAGAACATATCAGGGCATGTCGCCGTATCTCAGAATTAAAATTAAATAGGGCGGGTAGTGTAAAGGGGAGGAGTCCCGCCGGAGGGAGTTACACTCCGTTTATTGATCGCGGATGGAGAGAAACGAGGGGAGAAACGTGGGATTGAGCTTGGAACTTTGAGGGAACGGAAGAACACTGAGCGGGAGAGAAAACGTGCGGAACAAGAAAGAAAAAGAGCAGAGATGGCGAAAGCCCGAGCGCAGGAGCTGGAGCGGATGCTGAGCAGCAGATAGGACATACGGAATAAAGACCTTTGCGGTCTTTTTTACAGCGTAATAGAGCAGCCGCCTCTTTGGTGACTGCTCTATCACATTCATAAACATGGATGCTTGCCAGGAAGACTTTAAGGTTGTAAAGAGGGCGCTTGGGAAATAGATATTATCCTACCAGTTCCCAGTCACCGATCCATCTCTTTTGTGTTTTATTATACAGACGGCGGTATAGTCTTCCGTCAAACGACTTATAACGCCACACAATTAAATCGGATCGGGGAGCAATTGAGTTTTTCATTTCAAATACAGGTGTATTGGATGGCTCTGCAAAGCAGGGAAAGGAAGCCGTAGATAATATGATGACAAAAAGTAATGATAGAACAAGTCTTTGCAAATTTTTCATAAGTATCAATCCTCCTTGATTGGTATCTGTTCGTCAAATATTGTACGTACGGTTACAAGATATTCTCCGTCATGAATCACATCGTAAGTTCCATCTTCGTTAGGACGAAAATAAGTGTCGGAAGCATCCATGGAGAAGGTACCCTCCGGAAAATCATAGTCCGGTTCCAGAATAATGGTATAGGATAACATGAACAAAGCCATGACTCCCGCCAGAATCACACAATTGACGCCGCCCGCTTTTGGTGTCGTCTGTTGCGTGTTCAGTATCCGCTTAATCCGGTCTGTAAATCCGGAAGAACCAAAAGAGATTCCACCGGCACAAATACTAGATTTTCTAGCATCATACTCCATGATCTTAAGCAGGCACTCGGAATAATTGATTCGATGCGTTTCGGTCAGAGAAGAGACAGCCTCTTCATCTGCCTTGAATTCAAGCAGCCGATGAAACTGCTTTTTTAGAATCGGCAAAAACGGATTCCAAAAGTACAGGTCAGACAACAACTCAAAAAATAAACGAAGAAGCAGATGCCCCCTGTAATAGTGCGTAAGCTCATGGCGGAAGATAAAGCACCATTCTTCCTCGGACAGCCGAAGATCCGGTATGACGATGGCAGGAGTCCGAATGCCGACGATCAATGGACTGGATAGGTACGGAGCCATGAGAAGCCGGACAGGCGCCGGATTTGGGAAAGCGGCATTGCAGATCTTTAAAGCCCGAAGTGCGTTTTCCTCTTCTGCCTCCGGAAGCTCCTTCACTGCCCGCACGGTCTTCTTCCAGGTGTAAAATGAATGAATGAACTTTGCGGAAGAACCGACAACCCACAGAATCGGCAGCAGATGCATGTAGTCGATGCGGGTATGAAAGATATTCAACTCATGGTGATTTAAAAAATCATGTAGACCATACCAGAGATGGTAGATACGAACAGAATAAGTAAAGGGAAACTCGAAAGGGAAAAGCAGGCGCAGCACGGCGGCGGCGCATAAAAAGGAGATGGTATAAAGTCTCAGACGACTGTTCGCCACACAGAGGCGAAGCAGAAAGGCTGCTATGCATATGAGGAGACTGCTGATAATCAAAGTATTGAGTACCGTGGACAGGGAAAAATTCATGGTTTCTCGCCTCCATTCAATCCTTCTTAATTCATAACCAAAATACCATTCTTTTCAACAAAATAAATATAAAATAATTTTTTTATAATGTCAATAATCTATGTTGATTTTTTGGAAATAATGTGATATTCTAATATTGTAAAAAAAATATATTATAGATACATATTTTAAGCTATAAAGAATCTTAATGGGTGATATGCTTTTAGGACCAATTCGGGTCTGCGGATCATAATGAGAAACACAATATGCAGAAGAAAAAGGAAACAAAAAAGATAAGCAGTATGGATATGTTAAGAAAATTAAAACCTTATCTGAACCTGACCTTTCTGCAGGGAAGTATAATCCTTCTGGGTTGGCTGTCGGAAATGCTGATTACCATGTTTCGGCCGAAGATGATCGGACTTTTGACGGATGAAGGTTTGATCCATCAAGATTATACAAGGCTTTGCATTTGGCTTGGCGTTCTCGTCTGTGTTTCTTTGATCGCATATGGTAATGAAATCATTCATGCAAATGTATTTGCAAGAGTCGGCAGGCAGTTTGCAAGAAATCTGCACCAGGCGTCGTTTGAAAAGATGATGAGAATACCGATCTCTTATTTACAGAAGCGGAATCCGGCAGAAGTGTTTTCTACAATGAATGTGGATATCAATCAGATCACGAGACTGGCTGATAACAGCAGTTTCCGAACGATTGTTTTTCTGTTTCAGTTGGCAGGCGGTCTGATTGGACTTGTATCTCTGAACTATGTAATGGCACTGGCTGTTTTGGCTGTCATACCGATAAAACAGATCACGATTCTAAAGTTTGCAAAAAACAAGAATCAACTGTCTGATCTATATATCAGGGAATGGCAGGGATTCAGTGAATGGTATGGGGCTCAGGTCGATGGGATGCAGGAAATTAAGTTATGGAATCTGTATTCCAGGAAGACGCAGGAGTTCGGAAAGCAATACAACAAATTTTTGCATTTGTCCTATCAAGTAGCCATATGGGACAGTATCGAGCGCGGTGCGGAGCAATGTCTGAATCTGCTCCTGGAGGTCGTCATTTATTTGGGGTGCGGCTATTGGGTCTGCAGCGGCAGAATGAGCGTAGGAAACGCCATTGCTTTTTTGTCCTATGCTTCCTATGTGTCCGGACCTTATGGCGTGATCGCACAGATTCCATATATATGGGCAGACATCAGACCCTCCATAGAACGTTTTCTCAACTTCCTGGATATAGAGGAAGAACAGCTGGAAGGCATAGAGATGAACACCGGGGAAGAGGCGGAGACTCCCGCTGTCGAATTCCGGAATGTGACGTTTGGGTATAACGAGGAACATACGGTATTAGAAAATATCTCTCTGAAGATAAAGAGGCAGGAAAAAATCGCCATCATTGGGGATAATGGCGAAGGAAAATCAACACTGATTCATTTATTGCTGGGACTGCTTATTCCCAAAACCGGCACTATATTTTTTAAAGAAAATACAATGGATGATATGGGGCTGATCAGATGGCGGGAGCATTTTTCGCTGGTCAGTCAGAAGCCGTACCTTTTTCCGGATACGATAAAAAATAACATTGATCTGGAGGAGCAAAAATCCATAAAAGAACTGGAAGATTTACTGTCTTGTTATGGTATGGGGACATTTATTGAGAAATTTCATGGCGGAATGTCTTATCGGATCATTGGAAACAGCGCAAATTTGTCCGGCGGAGAGAGACAGAAAATATCTTTTTTAAGAGCAATGTCGAAAGAAGCCGATATTGTGATACTGGACGAAGGATTTTCGAACTGTGATGAAGAGACCCGAAAATTGTGCCGCCGGATATTGCTGGACCCTGATTTGCCAAAAACTGTTATACTGATCAGTCACTATGAAGAAGACATCCGGGGCGTGGACTGCGTTTATAAATTAAAAAACCATCAGTTGTTCAAATTATAAAAGCAATTGATGTTTTTTATACAGGGTCGCTTAGATCTACATAGACCTGAGTACGAAAGAAAGGAGGAAACGGATGATGGAGAAAAGACTGTTGAAAAAGAGATCCATTATAGAGGAAGAGACGGTGATTGCAATGAGCAGAAGCGATTGTCAGAGGAACTGTGATAACCAAGCGACTTGTGGCTGCGGCAGTATGCCCGGTGAATATGGAAGATCATTTGATGCCAGTTCGCACTGGCATTACGATGGCGAATATAATCGTTATATACATCTTCCGTAAAGTGCTTCGTCTATGGCTGTGCAGTGCAAATTGCAGAGCATGAGAATCCGAAAAACCACTTGTGCGCTCTTGGCCTATGCTAAGAGCGTACAAATCAGGAGGCATATATGATCTTACTGCAAAGAAGTATAAAAGCGCTGCGTTACCACTGGAAAAGAACCCTGCTGGTGATGGCAGTGTACACCGTTCTGTTTTCCCTGCTTCTGCTCATGGCGGTCTTGAACATCACTTCCGAGCAGCAGATCTGGGATACCCAGATGGGTATCGGCAATTCGGTCCTTGTGCGGAAGGTGCGGCTGGAAGATCCGAATAGGCGGGACAGCCTGAGCATGTTCAAGGAGGAGGAGGTACAGACGCTGACTACGGACGCAAGGGTGGCGTCCTACAACCTCCTGGTCAAGGGAGGCGCCAACCTGACGGAGGGGACGCCGTACATCGCGGATCAGACGATGTATGACGATCTGCTTAGGAGAGTTCCCGACTTGGAAGAGCGGGATGATAACGCCCAGTTCATCGGTGTGACCGACAGCCAGTATTCCGTCTTCTTTTCCGGCGCGGGCTTCTGCCTGATCGACGGAAGCGGCATCACCCGGGCCGATGAAGGACAGAATGTGGTTCTGATCTCGGAAAAGGTTGCCGCGATCAACGGGTGGCATGTGGGAGACCGCATCGCCCTCGCCACGACAAAAAACTATGGTCTGTCAAAGGGCACCCCCTTCGAGGCCGAGATCAAGGGAATCTATGCCTGCCCGGAGGATTCTTTTATCCGGGACACCGTAGAATATACGCCGGATGGTCTTCCGGAAAACTATATCTTCATTCCCCAGACCACCATCACGGCCATGGAGCCGCTCCTCTGTCAGGTCAATATGGTCTTTCTTTATCTGCAAAGCCCGGACCTGATCGAATCGTATATCGCGGATATGAGCGGGGAACTGGGCGACGTGGCGGAGGACATCACTCAGAGGGGATGGCATGTACAGTTTCGGTATACCTGGGACGAGGAATGGAATCAGATCGTGAGCGCTCCGTTTCAGGAGATCAGCCGCGTGACGGGAGCGGTGATGGCGGTGATTCTTCTTGGAACTCTGGCCGTCGTGATTCTGATCTCTTCCGGAGAACTCCGGGAAAAGAAAAGGGAGCTGGGCGTCTGGCTTGCCTGCGGGGAAAGGAAAGGCAGAATCCTGACGCAGACGCTTCTGGAGAAGCTGCTTCCCATCGTCGTCGCCGGGGCCGCGGCGCTTACCATCAGTCTGGCGGCGGCAGGGCCGGTCAGCCGGATGATCGTCTCTGATACTTCGGAGCAGTTCAACCGGCAGATCCAGGAACAGCGCCAGGAAGTCGGCTTCTGGGAAATATGCTACATCATGGAGGTGGAGCTGCGCGCCGGGAATTACGACTATTTTTATGTGAGCAGTCAGGTGGATCTGTACCGGAGCCGGGGAGCGATCGCCGGGGCCGCGTGGGGGGGCTTTGGCCTTCTGGGAGCCGTTCTGGCGCTGCAGATTTTCCTGGCCATGGGCAAAGATCCAAGGACGCTTCTGGGCGATACCCAGTGAATCCTTCGCAGAAATCAAGGAGTCAGAGCATGAGAGGTGTAAAAAGAGGCATCAAAAATATCCTGTTTTACTGGAAGCGGAACCTTCTTTTCGGCGCGGCGTTTCTGGTGATCGCGGTGATCCTGGCGTTCATGGCGTCCATCCAGGGAAACGTGGCCGCCGCCATCGAGGAGACCGGCAGGAGGACGGATGCGACGCTGACGATCCGTGTCAGGGACGAAAGGGCGCTCAGCTATGATCAGGACATCTACTATCCCCGGGAGCTGGTCCGGGAGCTGGAATCGTGGGAAGAGGTGAAAGGGCTGGATTACCTTGCGCTTGCCAACGCCCGCGGAGTGGATGTGAAGGAGGTTTTCTCGGAAATCCAGCAGTCTTATAGAGAAGCAGATGAGGAAGCGGGAAGAGAGCTTTACGAAAGCGAAGCAGAGAGAAACGCCGGACAGATCACCGTCATCGGAAGCAACGATCTTGAAAAGACCTGGAAGTTTAAAAAGCGGGGTGTGGAGGTGACGGAGGGAGAAGGCATTTCTCCGGAAAACGCATCCCAGGCGACGGCGGTGGTCAGCGAACGCTTTTTAGAGTGGAACATGCTGAAGATCGGCGACTGGATCACGTTGGTCAACGCGTTTGACGAGGCCCGTACCATGAAGGTAAAAGTGATCGGAACCCATTCCGGGAATTACGACAGCGGATCGGTGGCGGACGCGGAGATGAACTACATCTATGTGCCGCTGGACGAGTGTCTGCGCTTCAACGGAGGAGAGGTAGTGCAGACGACGGCGGTCGTCCGGGACCCGAAGGAGATCGGGGCGCTTAAGGAGAAGCTGCAGGACTTTCTGGGAGAAAGATACGCGATCCAGGAAGACAGTATGCGGTATCTGAAGGCGGTCACTCCCCTGCGGGGGGTACAGAAGGTATGCGGGCTTATGCTCGGGATCACCTGCGGGATTCTGCTTTTGATCCTGGTCCTGGTCATCGGAAGAATGTTATTGAATCTGAGAAAAGAGATCGGGCTCTGGAGGTCTCTCGGAGAGACGAGGCTGATTCTGCTGGTGCAGACAGGGACCGGCATACTGCTTCCGATCTTTGCGGGAATGATCGCAGGAGACGCGATGTCCTGCTGGCTGGAGTCCTGGTTCGCGGCGGGCATGGCCTGGCTTTTGCCCTCTTTTCCGGATCTTGTCTTTCGCCTGTCCCGGCGGGCCATCGGGCAGATCACGGGAGTGACGTTTCTGGCAGCGGTCCTGATTCTGATCCTGTTATTTTTTGTAACCACCGGAAAGAAAGCAACGGAATTGTTGAGAGAGGAATAGAGCGGATGGAAAGAGAAGAGATCTTAAGAATGGACAAGGTAAGCTATTCTTATTTTTCCAAAACCGGGGAACTGAAGATCCTGAAGGACGCGGATTATGTATTCTGCACCGGAGAGATGTATGCCGTCATGGGACCGTCCGGTTCCGGCAAGACGACCACGCTCTCCCTGCTGGAAGCCCTGGACCGGCCGCAGAAAGGAACGATCCTCTATAAGGGGCAGGACATTCAGAAGATCGGAGAAGAGCGGTATCGGAGGCAGCACATCGGAATTGTGTTTCAGGCCTTCCATCTGTTCCCGTATCTCAATGTCCGGGAGAACGTAGAGGTGTCCATGGAAATCTCCGGAAAGACAGCGGGGAAAAGAGCGCGTGCGGAGGAGCTTCTGCGAAGAGTGGGCTTAAAGGAGACGCATTACGGGCAGAAAGTGGAAAAGCTGTCCGGCGGGGAGCAGCAGCGGGTTGCGATAGCACGTGCGCTGGCGGCGGAGGCGGAAGTGATTCTGGCCGACGAACCCACCGGGAATCTGGACGAAGAGACCGCCGCACAGATTCGGGAGCTCTTCCGCGACATGGCCCACGAGATGGGCAAATGCGTGATCGTGGTGACTCACTCCCAGGAATTCGCAAAAGGAGCGGATACGATCATATGGCTGAAAAACAGAAAGCTGATCACGGACCGGGGCGGAGAATGAGATGGTTTCGGTCGTTGTAATCGATGACGGAATCTGGACCGATGAAACAGAAGTGATGTCGAAAGTGACTGCCAGGTATGAGGCCGACGACAGCGGGAAGGTATGTCTGTGCGAGACAGAAGTTCGTTCGGAAGATACCCATGGGGGAATCTGCGCGTATATCATACAGGACGTCTGTCCAGAGGTACGTTTTGTCAGTCTTCGGATCTTGAATCACAGAGGGAAATGCTGCGGAAAAAAGCTGAGAGCGGCTCTCGAATGGTGTACAAAACATGACTGCGATATCGTTCACATGAGTCTGGCTACCAGAAGCTATCATGATTATTCACTGATCAAGGATATCGTTCCTGAATTGCTGGAACAGAATAAGCTTTTGGTGTCGGCGGTTGATAATGCGGGGGTGGTGTCTTATCCCGCATTTTTCCAAGGGGTATTTGCCGTATTTATGGATCATAAAGACCGATTTGCCGAGGGAACATCCGGTCTTTTTTATGCGGAAAATATGCGGTTCTTCACCGTAGGGGTTCAATACCGCAAAAGAAAGAGAAACGCTGCAGGAGAATGGATAAAACTGGATTTTGCCAACAGTTATGCTGCTGCGGCACTGACAGGATATCTTGCAAAATTTATGGCTTCCGGCAGTCATAAAAAGGCATCTGATCTCAGAAAGGCATTTTTCCGGGAAATATATCGCAATGGCGGGTGTGTAAAAGGAGTATTTCCAAGACTGTATGCGACAGGCAGAGCCCGGACGGTTCCTGCAATCGGAATCATTCAGGAGGACGCGGCGCTGTTAAAAGAAGTTACGGATTTCTATAAAGAAAATGGGTACCGTGTGGCGGCCTTTACAGAATGCCATACAGAAGATGATATCCCGCTTCGTTTTTATTTCGATGAGCAAATGGTCATTGATGAAGTCTTTCTGCTGAATATGGAAGAGATTTATCACCCGGATCTGATTCTCTTTCAGGCAGCTTCCGACGATATCGTAACATCAAAAGAGGTGGAAATGCTTATAAAAACCAAAGGGCATCAAATAGAAGTGTGGACAGAGGAACGCAAACGCCGGTTTGCGGATAAAGAGGAAGCCTTTTACGCTTCGATGGACATTTTAATGGGGATTGAGAGATGAAAAAGCAAGCGACCAATGAGTTACCATTTATACATTTGTTCGAAACCATTTCCGGATATTATCTGTACGATGTAAACCGGAATAAATTTATACAGATACCAAAGGATGTATATAGATTTCTGGAACATCAGCAGAAGCTTTCTGAGCAGAATCCGGCGTCGGCAGCGACAGAGACCTATGTAAATCATTTGATGCAAAGAGGTTTTTTAAAAAGCAGGCATGTTGAGAAAGTGAAGCATCCGTATACGGATGTTGCAAAATATTTTTTAAAGCACCATATTGTGCATTTGGTATTGCAGATCACCCAAAGCTGTAATTTGCGCTGTGAATATTGTGTTTATTCTGGCAACTACAGGAACCGAACACATTCCAACAAGCAGATGACCTTCGAAACTGCCCGGCGCGCCATGGATTACTATATCGCGCATTCCAGGGATGCGGAACAGCTGTCCGTTGGATTTTACGGAGGAGAACCCTGCTTAAATTATAAGCTTATTCAAAAATGTGTTGCCTATATGGAAGCGGCTGCGGAAGGCCGGGACGTCCTGTACAGCATGACAACCAATGCAACCCTTTTAGACAAAGAGAATATTGATTTTTTTGTTCAACATGGTTTTCATCTCCTGATCAGTCTCGACGGACCGGAAGAAATCCATAATAAACACAGGAAATTTGCATCTGACCGAGCGGGCACATTCCAGACGGTCCTGCAAAACATCCAATATATGAAAAACAATCATCCCGAGTACTGTCACAAAAATGTGGCATTCAACATGGTTGTCGATTCGGAAAACGGTTTTTTTCAGCTCAGTGAATTTATAAGAAAAAATCCTGTTATCTCAGACATGGTTTTCCAGACAAATATGATTGATCCTAAGAATACGGATGCAGTCCCGTCAGTGAATCCGGCCTATCTGGAAGAAATGAATTATGAGCGATTCCTGTTATTTTTGGAATTATTAGGAAAAGTGCCAAAGGGCAGCGCGTCAAAACTTTTAGCCACCTATGGAAGGGAATTAAGACGGACTCTTTATGAAAACAATTCGCTCATTATGAGCCTGCCCGAGGAAGGACATCATTCCGGTCCCTGCGTACCAGGCAGCGTACGTTTGTTTGTGACCACCGATGGTTTGTTTTATCCATGCGAAAGGGTCAGCGAAGAGTTAAAAGAGGCTGTGATCGGAGACATAGACAAGGGGATTGATCTGGGGCGTGCGGAAGATCTATTAAATTATGGAAGACAATCTGCTTCCAGGTGCAGAAACTGTTGGGCGTACAGATGCTGTGATCAGTGCATCTCATACATGGATGAGGACGAGCAGCGTATGGAGAAATATTGTGAGATCACCAGATTAAATGTACAGGAACGTATAAAAGATGCATGTACATTGGAAGCATTGGGATTTGACTATGCATTGACAGAGGATGAAACGGAGTAGAGAGGATTTATGATGGAGGGAAAAACCAGGGTATTAATCTATCCATACAGCAGATTGCTTCGGCCGTTTGTCGTATATCAGGATTTGCTGGGACATGATATGAAGATAACCAGTGTGGTAAGTCCAGGCGGCTTTGGGCTTGCAGGGGATGTGATCGATTCTTTTGGAGAAAAATATGTGGTCCAGACAGATTTTGAAAAGGAAATCAGTCATTGCGATTGTGTCTGGTTCTGTGAAGATGAGCAGCATGAGCTGCCGGAAAAAACCTTAAGGGATAAATTATTAAAAGTCTTAAAACATGACAAAAAAATAATCTATACGAGAAAAGAGCGATTTGACGATATTGATCTGAAGCCATATATAAGAGCGGCTGCAAACGAGAAAAGAAAAGTCGACTTGATGTTTATGAACAAACTGCTTGCCATCGACGTTCCTGTTATTACCATTTTGGGAAACTATAAAAATACGGATCAGCTGGAAGTACAGCTGGCATTAAACTATGAGTTTACAAAAAGGGGCTATAAAGTAACTTCCATCGTTCCCATGCAGTCGGCTTCTTTGCTTCACGCCCATACAATCCCGGAATCCGTTACCAGGGACCAGAAGAATGCAAACGACCGAATCATTTCTATAAATCATTATCTGAAAGTGCTGGCTGACGATGAAAAACCGGATATCATGATGGTTGGAATTCCTGGCGGAATCTACCCCTATGACGATACTGCCTGCATAGAATTTGGACAAAATATTTATGAGACCATCCATGCTGTAAAAAGTGATTTCTCTATTTTGTGCAGTATATATGGAGCATGGATAGAGGAGGAATTGGAAAGAGAAAAAGATTTGTTGAAAAACAGATATCAGCTTGCCATAGATCTGGTTCATCTGTCCCCCTATTATTGGAACAAAAATGAAAACTCAGCGAATATCCGTCGAGGAGATACCATAGAATTGGATGATGATTTTCTATATGAAAAAGTTCCCAGGCTGGACAAATCTGATATCTGGAATCTGCGCAAATATGAGAATGTTCAAAAAGTCACAGATCAAATTATAGATGCACTTTCGTGAAATAGAACATATAATTTGATAAAAGAGGAAAGGCTGGATATGGCAACCACAGAAGAAAAAGTCAACGACATTTTTGTGAAATACACAAATATTGATTTCCTTTCTAATACGGAGCTGCAGGAGAGGAAATTAATGGGGGTTGAATTCATGATACCGCCAAGAACCATGGCGTATTTGTATTGTAAATTGGAAGAAGAACTGCATATGAAATTCTCTCAGGATGCGGTTATAAGCGGAAATTTTGATACTTTTCGCAATATCTGTAATGTTGTTGCGGAGAATGTGGGTGAGGAGGGATAGAGTAGTTACGGATCGCCGATGATTCATGGGACGTTATTGGTGCTGCTGCAAAAGTAGTTAAACAATCTACAGATGCAACAGCACTATTTTTTGCCCAGTCCGTTCCCGCCACAGCTCCCATAAATGCCCTGCGGACTTCTTCATTCGGAATATACACTTCTTCTTTTTCCGCATCATATGCAAGATATCCCAGGTGAATCAATATGGTGAGTACATCGTCTTTGCTGTGGATTCTCGTCAGATCATTCTCAAAAGTACCGGCATTAACTTTGCAGCGATCGCCTGCCAGCAGTCGGATGACCGCGCTTTGCAGTCCATCCTGATGGATGGCGATATAATATTTCAGAGATTCATAGGCAATGGTGCCTGTCCAATAACTGTTATATTCTCTGTCAAGCATCGCGTTCGCCACAGAATTCGGACAATAGACGTGCTTTAGCCGCCGGAAGCTGTATCCGTCCTGAACCTTATGATTGCATGCATCTTCCCTGAATACCGCGTCCACCGCGTCCCATTCATCGATAATCATGACAAACTTTTCACCTGTCTTATCCACATAAATCTGAGAACGGACCGCCTTTGCGAATGCTGCATGATTCGGGTTGAAATACTGTCCCATGTCGGTTACCTTCATATTTTGTGTGCCTGTTCTGGATATATTATACACAACATTTCTTAAGGCATCAATCTATATTTCTGGAAATCAGCCATATCAATTTGATTTTCTACTAATTTTTTGGTATACTATATAGAAAAGAAAGCTCAAAAATATGAGAGGAATCATACAAATATGGTTAAAATATATACGTCAAAAAAATATTTCAGACCAGAGGAGATACTGATAGACAATGAATCATTTTTTGATAATACAGTTACGGCCAAATCATTTGATGAACTGTCATTGGATGTGATCATGAACATAGATAAGGCAAAGCTGATTGACAGAAACATAGGAACCATAGAAACTCCTTTTGGAATTACCAGTATAGACAATGTATCAACCGGATGTAAAGCGGTTTTAAATTATATTTATATTTCAAACAATAAGATCAGTTATAGGGATATAAAAGCAATAGATGCGACAGAATGTGGGTGGAATGCAATAGAAGAATTATTTAAGGCGATAGAAAAGAAAAAATATGAACTCGGAGTGATCATAGAGCACGATAATAAATTATTTCATTGCTCCGACAGAGATTATCTGGTAGATAATAAAAGACAGATACATTCATTATTAGATTTTTAGGCAGGAGTGTCATGAGACAGGTATATAATTGGGAGAATAATACAATCCATTTTAAAGATAAAAACGAAAATGTGTTTCATATGCAGTTGAGAGGAAGAATAACCATCGTAACCGGGGACAGCGCAACTGGAAAGACATTACTATGCTCGAGACTGAACAGTGTAAAACATGACAGAAATATAAACGCTCAACGATATAAAGCAGATAACGTGTTTATACTAAATGAAGACAATATTGATAAATTAAAGAGTCAGAGAAATAAACTGATCATTATAGACAGGGCAGAGATCCTCTTAGACGATGATATGGTGCTGTATATAAACGAAGATCCGGGTAATCGATATTTAATATTTGCCAGAAAACCAATTGGAATAGAGGCAACGCCAAATCACTTTGCAGAAATGCAGTTTGTAGATGGTGAAATAATACTTCATTTTGAGTTTGATGTTGAGGGGTGGTGCTGAATGCTTTATATCATAACAGAAGATTCCAATTCAGCAAGGGACTTTTGGTCCTATGCAGCAGGAGTTTATAGAATTCCAGGAACATACTTCATGGTACCTTTGATAAAAGGGCGTGGAGGAAATACTACTTTAAAAGAACAAATAAACAGTATCTTCAGCGGACTAAAAAGAGATGATGAACTATTTATCGTATTTGATAATATAGGCGTAACGAAGAGATTCAATTCCTATGATCTGATCATGAAAACTTCTATAAGATGCGCGAACATAGGTGTCAGATTTGCATATACAAAGTATTATTGCTTTGAAGAGTTATATTTGTCTTATAACGAACTGCTGAAACTGACAGATAGTAAATATATAGAGGCGTTAAGATATGTAAACAGCTGCATAAATCATAATACAGAATATTTTGAGATAACCAGATTGGATAAAAGAATAACACAATTTATTATTGACACAGGGCATACTATTAGAAATAAAGAACATTTAGCCAATGAGTTGTTGGTGCACGCGACTCAGCATATAAGGGGCAAGTTTAGGATACATAAGTCGGGCAATGTGTTTGACCATAATGGCAAATGCTGGATACATGATTGTAAATATGTGAGACAATCTATGAACGAGTATGAAATTAATTCCGTATGCATTGGACATTGCAAGTATAGCTGTAAAAATGGTGATATGAGAAGTAAAATAATACATTTGAATCATAACTCATTGCTCGATCGATCTCTGGCAGACTTTTTCTTATGCCAAAACCCTGCAAACCATTGATTTTCATATTGAATTTTGACGGAAAATGTGATATCTTAGTAGTCATGTTAAGCGGACTTGACCAGATAACAGAGGTGCCGTGATGATGCTTTAACAAGGTAAAGTCGAAAAGCACCGGATACTGGTACATGGGAGGGGAATATGAGCCAGCCGGAAGTATTATTGGAGATCAAGGATTTGTGTGTGGAATTTCAGACAGTGGAGGGCACGGTACACGCGGTCAACCATCTGAATTACACCTTACATAAAGGGGAGAAGCTGGGAATCGTGGGGGAGAGCGGCAGCGGGAAGAGCGTGTCGTCCCTGGGGATGCTGCAGCTGATTCCCAATCCCCCCGGCAGGATCACGAAAGGCGAGATTCTGTACAAGGGGCAGGACCTTGTACAGGCGTCGGAGAAGGAGATGCAGAAGATCAGGGGAAACGAGATTTCCATGATCTTTCAGGAACCTATGACTTCCCTGAATCCTATCATCAAGTGCGGAAAGCAGATCGCGGAGTCGCTGACGCTCCACTGGGGCATGAAGAAAAAGGAGGCCATGGAAGAGGCGGTCCATATGATGCAGGCAGTGGGTATTGCCGACGCGGAACTTCGAGCTCACGAGTACCCCCATCAGATGTCCGGCGGTATGCGCCAGCGGGTGATGATCGCCATGGCGCTGGCCTGCCAGCCGAAGATTCTCATCGCAGACGAGCCGACCACGGCGCTGGATGTGACGATCCAGGCCCAGATTCTGGATCTGATCCGGAAGATGAACGAGAAGATGGAGACCTCCGTGATCTTCATCACCCATGATCTGGGGGTGGTCAGCGAACTTTGCGATACGGTTATCGTCATGTATACGGGGCATATCGTGGAGCAGGCGTCGGCGGCGGAGCTGTTCGCCGGTCCGAAGCACCCCTATACCCAGGGGCTCCTGAATGCGATTCCCAGGATCACCAAAGAGCGGAATCCCCTGACGACCATCGAAGGCATGGTGCCGAATCCAACGGAAAAAATCGAAGGCTGCAGCTTCTGGCCCCGCTGTCCCCACGCGAAGGAGCGGTGCAGAAAGGAAGCGCCGCCGGTGAAACAGCTATCGGATACCCGGCAGGTGCGGTGCTGGTTGTATGAGAATGCGTAAAAAAGGAGGGGACCTCTGTGGCAGAAGCGCCAAAGGACGTGCTCATGAGAGCCGATCATGTGAAAGTATATTTTAAAGGAAAGAACAGACGGGCAGATTCCGTGAAGGCGGTGGACGACGTAAGCTTTGACATCCGAAGGGGAGAGACCTTCGGGGTCGTGGGAGAGAGCGGCTGCGGCAAGAGCACCCTGGGCAGGGCCCTGATCCGCCTTCTGAAGCCGACGGAAGGTCATATCTATCTGGACGGCGCCGACATCGCGGGTCTGAAAGGCCCAGAGTTAAAAAAGATGCGGAAAAAAGCCCAGATCATCTTTCAGGACCCGTCGGCCAGCTTGAATCCCAGGCGCACCGTCCGGCAGATATTGACGGAGCCCTTTGAGATCCATCAGATGGCGGGAAAGATGGACGTAGAGGCGAGAATTCTGGAACTTCTGAATCTGGTAGGCCTGGATACCTACCATCTGAGCCGCTATCCCCACGAGTTGTCCGGTGGGCAGAAGCAGCGGATCGGCATTGCAAGAGCCCTGGCCCTGGAGCCGGATCTGATCATCTGCGACGAGGCGGTGTCCGCCCTGGACGTGTCCGTGCAGGCCCAGGTGCTCAATCTCCTGCAGGAGCTGAAGGAGAAGCTTCATCTGACGTATTTCTTCATCTCCCACAATCTGAATGTGGTCTACCAGGTCAGCGACCGGGTGGGGGTCATGTATCTTGGGAAGATTGTGGAGATCGCCGACTACGAAAAGCTGTATGAGAAGCGCTACCATCCCTATACGGAGGCGCTGCTGTCCGCGATCCCTCAGGTGGGGCAGGAGGCGGGAAAGGAACGGATACGCCTCCGGGGCGAAGTGCCGAGCCCGTCGAACCCGCCGGACGGCTGCCATTTTCACACCCGCTGTCCCAAGGCCTGCGACCGCTGCTCTCTGGAAGCTCCGGAGCTTCGGGAGGTGGAACCGGGACACCTGGTGGCGTGCCACCTGTATGATACCAGGGTCAGAAGGTCGAAAATCTGATGCAAGCTTGCTTGCAAGAGGATTTTTGAACTTGGGACCCGCCAAAACATGAAAAAGTAGCCCGATAGGGCGAATTTTGAATGTTTTTAGAATTGCGGGAGCACGCAGTGCGGAGCAATTCGTGGCATCTTAAATAGCGGAGATTCCGCCGGGACACTGGCGTCTCAATAAATGAAAAGAAAATCGGAGGAAAATTATGAAGAGAAGATTTTTAGCGCTGGCGCTGAGCGTCGTCGTTGCCCTGGGCTGTGCGGCCTGCGGCGGCGGAGCGGACGGTGACGCGCCTGCAGCGGACGGAACGACAGAAGGAACCACAGAAGAAGCGGCAGGAGGCGGAGAGAGCTCCGGTTCCAGCACCGTTGTGGTGGCGATGGGTTCGGGCTTTGCCACATTGGACCCGGGATATGTGTATGAGAAGTATCCGCCGCTGATTGTCAATGCCTGCTATGAGAATCTGTTCAAGTTCTACAGCAACGACGGCGCGCCGGAGCCCTGTCTGGCGGATACCTATGAGTTTTCTGAGGACAATCTGACCTTGACGGTTACTTTAAAAGACGGCATCACCTTTGCCAGCGGCAACCCCATGACGTCTGCGGACGTGCTGTTCAGCATCAACCGCTGCAAGAACCTGAAAGGCAATCCGTCCTTTATCGCGGACACCATCGAGAGCATGGAAGCGCCGGATGACAAGACCATCGTCTTCCATCTGACCCAGCCGGACAGTGCGATTCTCTCCAAGCTGACCTACAGTTCCCTGGCGATCCTGGACAGCGCCGTGGTGAAGGAAAACGGCGGAACGGACGCGGAGGACGCTTCCACGACGGATACGGCTCAGGCTTATCTGGACAGCACCAGCGCCGGTTCCGGCATGTATGTGATGACCAGCTATATTCCGGATGAAGAGGTGGTGCTGGAGAAGAATCCGAACTACTGGGGAGAGGCGACCAACGTGGACAAATACATCGTCAAGATCCAGCCGGATTCCAACACCCAGATGATGACCCTTTCCACCGGGGATATCGACGTGGCGATGAATATGACCGACGACACCATGGCGGAGCTTGCGGACGCGGAACATATCGCGATTCTGAACGGGGCGAGCAAGACCGTGGGCTTTGTGATGATGAATATGAACGAGGAGTACGGCGGAGTGGTCTCCGATCCGAAGGTGCAGCAGGCGATCCGCAAAGCGCTGGACTACAGCGGATTCCAGATCATCTGCGGGGAAGGCACCAAGACTCCCTATTCGCTTATCCAGTCCGGCTTTATGGGCAGCAAGGGCGAGAGAGCGGCTGACTACACGAACTTAGAGGAGGCGAAGGCGCTTCTTGCAGAGGCGGGTTACGCAGATGGATTTGATGTGGACTTAACAGTGACCGATCTGGACATGGAAGGAATTCTTCTGACTGATCTGGCGCAGAAGGTGAAAGACGATCTTTCTCAGATCGGCATCAACGTCAATATCGTATCCAAGCCCTGGGCGGCGGGCTACGGCGACGCCTACCGGGACGGCACTCTGGGCTTCACGGTGATGTACTGGGGGACGGACTACAACGATCCCAACGTACAGCTGGAGTTCCTGCCGGGAGCGGTAGTTGGACTTCGCGCCGGATGGACCGAGGAGATGAATCCGGAGCTGGCGGCTTTGTATCAGGAGACCATGGCGGCTACGGACAACGACGCCCGTGTCGCGGTGCTGGAAGAGATTCAGGACGCCATGTATGAGGACGGTCCGTTCATCATGGTCGCGCAGGCGCCGGTGCACCTTGGCTATAACACCAGACTGGACGGCGTGGAGTTCTCCGATCCTTATGCGCTGGATGTGACGCTTATTAATATCAAATAATAGCAGGAGAGGTGTCCTATGGAACAACTGAAATTTATCGGAAAGAGGCTGGTCTACCTGGCGGTGATGCTGTTCGGGGTCGCTACGCTGGTCTTTATACTGACCAAGCTGATCCCGGGAGACCCCACGGTGGCGAACTTAAGCCAGCGCGCCTTAAGCGATCCGGAGGTTGTGGCCGCCTACAAGGCAAAATACGGTCTGGACCAGCCGATCTTGGTACAGTATGTGCTGTACATCAAGAATCTGCTTCAGTTTGACCTGGGAACCTCCATCCGTACCAGCAAGCCGGTGCTTATGGAGCTGGCGCGCTGTTATCCGGCGACCATCGAGCTGGCGCTTTTTGCCATCCTGATTGCGGCGGTGTTCGGCATCCTGTTCGGCGTGATCTCGGCGATTAAGCGGAACAGCATTCTGGATCAGGCGGTGCGCGCGGTGTCCGTGACCGGCGTGAGTATTCCAAGCTTCTGGTTTGCTCTTCTGGTACTGTATTTCTTCTATTATAAATTGCATATTTTTCCGGGGCCGGGAAGACTGAGCAACACGTTCTCGGCGCCGGTCCCGGTGACCGGCCTGTATGTGCTGGACAGTCTTCTGGAGGGAAATATTCCCAAGGCGCTGGACGCGCTCAGTCACCTGATTCTGCCTGGCACGGTGCTGGCGGCCTTTACCATGGGCCTGATCACCAGAACGACCCGGTCCAATCTGCTGGATGTGATGTCCATGGACTATATCCGGACAGCAAGAGCCAAGGGAATCGGGAAAGCGGGGCTGATTCTGAAACATGCCCTGGGCAATGCATTGATTCCGGTACTGACGGTCATCGGACTTGGTCTTGGCAATCTGCTGGGCGGCATGGTGCTGGTGGAGACGATCTTCAACTGGCCGGGCGTGGGGCAGTTTGCCTATGAATCGGTGCTGTCCGCGGATTTTCCGGCGATCATCGGCGTGGCGCTTTTGATCGCTCTGAATTATATGATCATCAATACGGTGGTAGATATCCTGTATGGAGTGATTGATCCGAGAGTGAGGTGTCAGTGATGCTGCGTTCTGTGAAAAAAATGTTTCGCTCCAACTATCTGTTCACGCTGGGCGTGGTCATCTGCCTTCTGTGGATTCTTGCGGCCATCTTAGCGCCGGTGATCGCGCCCTGTGATCCCATCGCTCAGGATCTGACTCTGCGCCTTCAGGCCCCTTCGGCCGCGCATCTGTTCGGCATGGATAATTTTGGAAGGGATATCTTCAGCAGAGTCATCTACGGAGGACGATATTCGCTCCTGGCCGGATGTCTGACGGTGGTCATCGCGGGCTGTATCGGTACCTTCTATGGGGCCATCGCCGGGTACGTGGGCGGCTGGACGGACAATGTGATGATGCGGTTTTCCGAGATGATTCTGTCCTTCCCGTCCCTGATTCTGGCCATGATCATCAATGCGGTCATGGGCTCCAATCTGTTCAACACCATGTTTGCCCTGGTGATTGTGGCCTGGCCCACCTATGCCCGCCTGATGCGGAGCGTGGTGCTCAGTGTCAAGGAAAATGAGTATGTGACCGCCTCCGAGGCGTTAGGCGCTTCGAAGATCCGGATTCTTTTAAAAGAGATCATTCCCAACAGCGTCAGTTCCGTGCTGATCATGGCGACGACGGACATCGGCAATCAGATTCTGATGTTCTCTACTTTAAGCTTTCTTGGGCTTGGCTCCGCGCCGCCTACGCCGGAGTGGGGCATGATGGTGTCCGACGGTGTGGATTACTTTAATAAGTTCTGGGTGGCAGGATTTCCGGGGCTGGCGATCTTTACGATGGCGGTGGGGGCGAATTTTATCGGAGATGGATTGAGGGATTTGCTGGACCCGAAGCTTCGCAAGCAGTTTTAATAGTGCTATTTTAACCGGACGCCCGACATGGGCAGATCATCCTTCAAGACCCCGCTCTCGCTTAGGGAGAGGACGTAGCGGTACTAAGGCGCGTGAGAGACCGCGCCTAAGGACCGACGCCTCTCTATGGGTCTTTCAGGAAAATCTGCCCATGCCGGGCTGATTGTTGTATGAGGAGAAAAGGAGCAAATGGAGAGGATATAGTATGAAGGAGAGTAGAGTAGAGCGAGTGCTGGAGGCCTTAAAAGGGATGGGGCTTCGGCAGATGTTGATTGTAGATCCGATGGCGATTTATTATCTGACGGGGGTGCAGGTGGCGCCCTTTGAGCGGTTTTATGGGCTGTATCTTCGGGCGGATGGAGGGCATGTGATTTTTTTGAACCGGCTGTTTCATGTGCCGGAGGAGCTGGGGATTGAGAAGGTGTGGTATTCGGATACGGACCCGGTGATGGAGATGGTGGCTTCCCGGATGGACGGGGAACAGGCGCTGGGAGTGGATAAGGAGTTGAGAGCGGGATTCCTCATTCCGCTTCAGGAGTTGAAGGCGGCGAAGGGGTTTGTGCTGGCGTCTTCGGCGGTGGATGACACGAGAGGGGTCAAGGACGAGGAGGAGCAGGAGAAGATGCGGGCGTCTTCTCATATCAATGATCTGGCCATGGCGGAGTTTAAGAAGTTGATTCGGGAAGGGATCACGGAGCGGGAAGCGGCGGCGAAAATGTTAAAGATTTATCAATCCTTGGGTGCGGACGGGTTTTCTTTTGAGCCGCTGGTGGCCTTTGGGGCGAACGCGGCGGACCCTCACCACAGTCCCGACGATACGGCGGTAAAGCTCGGGGACTGTGTGTTGTTCGATGTGGGATGCATCAAGGACGGGTATTGTTCCGATATGACCAGAACCTTTTATTTTCGGAAAGTAAGCGGGGAGCACCGCCGGATCTATGACACGGTGCGTGAGGCCAACGAGGCGGCCATCGCCCGGATCGCCCCTGGAGTTCCGTTGTGCGAACTGGATCGGACGGCCAGGGATCTGATCGGGGAAGCGGGATACGGTCCTAATTTTACCCACCGGCTGGGGCATTTTATCGGCCTTTCGGAGCATGAGCACGGGGACGTGTCGTCGGCAAATACGAAAAAAGCGGAGGCCGGCATGATCTTTTCTATTGAGCCGGGCATCTATCTTACCGGCGATACCGGAGTCCGGGTGGAGGATCTGGTGCTGGTGACGGAGAACGGCTGTGAAGTACTGAATCACTACCCCAAAGAACTGGAAATCATCGGGGAAGGAGGCGCAGAATGAATTCGTCACAGTCTACACCGGAGCCGCTCACTCAATGCGCGGCTGTAAAAGAGCATGATGCGGACAGCAGGAATCCGATGGCGACCCTTCATATGGCAAACGGTAAGAAGATCGTGATCGAGCTGCTTCCGGAAGCGGCGCCCAACACGGTGAACAGCTTTCTCTACGCTGCCTCTCTTGGCTGCATGGACCATCATGCCATCGAGCGTATCGTCCCCGGCAGCTGGGTGGACGTCAGTTACACGGCTTTTGGCAGAGAAGAATGCCGCTATCTGATCCCCAATGAATTCACGCTGCATCCGGACATCGTTCCCCTGGACTCGCATCCGGGAGCGGTCTGCATGGGCGGTTACGGGGACGCGGGCCTGGCGGGCTGCGAATTCTTCTTCCCGCTTCGGGACTGTCCGGAGCACAAAGGGATCTATCCGGTCTTTGGAAAAGTGATTGAGGGCATGGACGAGATATACCGTCTGGAAAAAGTGAAGACGGTTCCGGTCACTGATTTTCCCATAGAGGGCGTGGAGGTGAACCGCCCGATGGAGCCTCAGATCATCGAACGCGTGGAACTGGAACTTTTTGGAAGAACCTGTCCGGAGCCGGTCCGGGTACAGAATCCGGAGCTTCCGCTCTGTTGGAAATGAAAAAAATCCCTTTACAAAGCATAAGTTTTATGCTAAAGTATGTGAGTGTGATTTTGAGGTCACGGATTACAGCGTGAACCCTAATATGTGAACCGTCGTTCAGGGTCCGGACACTCCGACCGTCCCTTGATGACCGGTGATTGCAGAAAATAAGGAGGATGCAACATGATTTCCAAGGAAAAGAAGCAGGCGATTATCGCAGAATATGGACGCAGTGAGGGCGACACCGGTTCGCCGGAAGTACAGGTGGCAATCCTGACCGCAAGGATTCAGGAACTGACCGAGCATCTGAAAGTGAACAAGAAGGATCACCACTCCAGAAGAGGTCTTCTGAAGATGGTAGGTCAGAGACGCGGTATGCTGGCATATCTGAAGAAAACAGATATCGAGAGATATCGTACCTTGATTGCAAAATTAGGTCTGAGAAAATAATGGTCGTAAGGCGGAGTTTTTCCGCCTTATTTTCGTGGGCGGGCTTGTAAAAGCAGACCTTTTTACAACGGACAGCTGTAGGACAACAGCGTCCCGCCTGCGGTTGTATTTTGGCAGAAGAGGCTCACCGAGACCACTGAAAAGCGCAAAGGGAGTTTGCATTTTTCAGTAGTTTCGGTATCTTCTGCTGAAAGAATCAGAATAGAAAGGAGATACAGATGATGTACAAAAGTTACACAATGGAGCTGGCGGGCAGAACCCTGCGGGTAGATATCGGCCGAGTGGCAGCTCAGGCAAACGGCGCGGCGTTTATGCGCTACGGGGATACGGTGGTGCTGTCGACGGCCACATCCTCAGACAAACCGAGGGAGGGCATCGATTTCTTCCCCTTAAGCGTGGAATTCGAGGAGAAGCTTTATTCCGTCGGCAAAATTCCTGGAGGTTTTAATAAGAGAGAGGGCAAGGCGTCGGAGAACGCGGTGCTGACCGCCCGGGTCATCGACCGTCCCATGCGTCCGTTGTTCCCCAAGGATTACCGGAATGACGTCACCCTCAACAATATGGTTATGAGTGTGGACCCAGAGTGCCGTCCAGAGCTGGTGGCTATGCTGGGTTCCGCCATCGCGGCGTCCATCTCGGACATCCCCTTTGACGGTCCCTGCGCCATGACGCAGATCGGGATGGTGGACGGGGAGTTCATCGTCAATCCGTCTCAGGAACAGTGGAAGAACGGAGACTTGGGGCTGACGGTCGCCTCCACCAAAGAAAAGGTTATGATGATCGAGGCGGGCGCCAACGAGGTGCCGGAGGACAAGATGATCGAGGCCATCTATCTGGCTCACGGGATCAATCAGGAACTGATCGCGTTCATCGAGAAGATCATGGCGGAGGTCGGAAAGCCGAAGCACGAATATACCAGCTGCGCGGTTCCGGAGGAACTGTTCGCCGCGATCCGGGAGATTGTGCCGCCGGAAGAGATGGAAAGGGCGGTCTTTACCGACGACAAGCAGACCCGAGAGGAGAATATCCGGGTACTGACCGAGAAGCTGACCGAGGCTTTCGCGGAGAAGGAAGAGTGGCTGGAAGTGCTGGGTGAGGCGGTCTATCAGTATCAGAAGAAGACGGTTCGGAAGATGATCTTAAAGGATCACAAGCGCCCGGACGGAAGAGAGCTGACGCAGATCCGTCCTCTGGCCGCAGAGGTGGACCTGATTCCCAGAGTCCACGGTTCCGCCATGTTTACCCGTGGACAAACCCAGATCTGCAACGTGTGTACTCTGGCGCCACTGTCTGAGCAGCAGAGAATCGACGGTCTGGATGAGAATGAAGTGAGCAAGCGCTATATGCATCATTATAATTTCCCCAGCTACTCCGTAGGCGAGACCAAGCCGTCGAGAGGGCCGGGACGCCGGGAGATCGGTCACGGAGCGCTGGCGGAGCGGGCGCTGATCCCGGTACTTCCCACAGAGGAAGAGTTCCCCTACGCGATCCGGACCGTGTCCGAGACCTTCGAGTCCAATGGTTCTACCTCCATGGCGTCCACCTGCGCTTCCTGTATGTCTCTGATGGCGGCGGGCGTGCCCATCAAGAAGATGGTGGCGGGGATTTCCTGCGGTCTGGTGACCGGAGACAGCGACGAGGACTTTGTGCTTCTGACGGATATCCAGGGGCTGGAAGACTTCTTCGGCGATATGGATTTCAAGGTGACCGGTACCGACCGGGGGATCACGGCGATCCAGATGGACATCAAGATTCACGGCCTGACCAGAGCCATTGTGGAAGGCGCTATTGCAAGATGCCGGGAGGCGCGGATGTTCATCATGGACAACTGCATGAAGCCGGCGATCGCTGAGCCGCGTCCGGAAGTGGGACCGCTGGCGCCGAAGATCATTCAGATGACCATCGATCCTCAGAAGATCGGCGATGTGGTGGGCCAGAGAGGCAAGACCATCAACGCTATCATTGAGCAGACCGGCGTGAAGATCGATATCAACGACGACGGGGCCGTATCCATCTGCGGTACGGACAAGGCGATGATGGACAAGGCGAAGGAGATGGTCCGCATCATCACCACCGACTTCGAGGAAGGTCAGATCTTTGTCGGAAAAGTGGTCAGCATCAAAGAGTTCGGCGCATTCCTGGAGTTCGCTCCGGGCAAGGAAGGCATGGTGCATATCTCTAAGATTGCCAAGGAGCGGATCAACCGGGTGGAAGATGTTCTCACCCTGGGGGATATGGTCAAAGTGGTGTGCCTTGGCAAAGACAAGATGGGAAGGATCAGCTTCTCCATCAAGGATTGTAAGGAAAAATAAAGATCAAAACGGTACGAAGAGCGCTGCAGGAATGCGGCGCTCTTTTTCTGTCCAATTTTTCCGGTCATAAAACCTGTCCTTCTTCATATATTGAGTTAAGGAGTTGGACAACATGAAATGCGAAGAGTTATTTTCGATCTTTCCCGGTCTTCTAAAAGAGACACTGGAGGAACTGGCTTTGCCGAAAGGCCGGCTTCAGGAGATCCGTATTCGGGCCGGGCGGCCTCTGCTGGCCCTGTGCGGGAACCGGGAGTACCGGTCGAAGAGGGTTGTGAAGAAGGAAGAGATGAAAGAAATCCTGGCCTATCTGTCCAATTATTCCCTCTATGCTTATGAGGAGGAGGTAAGCCGGGGCTTTTTGTCTCTGCCGGGAGGACACCGGGTGGGGATCGCCGGCAGAACGGTACTGAAAGACGGCCGTATTCGAACGATCACGGACGTGTCTTCTCTGAACCTTCGGTTTGCCCATGAAGTGATTGGCTGCGCGGACCGCCTTCTTCCCTGTCTGAGGGATCGGGGGCGGCTTCTGCCCACCCTGATCGCATCGGCGCCGGGACACGGAAAGACCACCCTGCTTCGGGACCTGATCCGCCAGATTTCCGACGGATACGGAGGGTATCCGGGGATGACGGTGGGCGTGGTGGATGAGCGCTCGGAGATCGCGGGGAGCTTCCGGGGGCTTCCGGGCAACGATGTGGGGATGCGGACCGACGTGCTGGACGGCTGTCCCAAAGCGGAGGGCATGATGATGCTGATCCGCTCCATGGCCCCGAAGGTGGTGGCGGTGGATGAGATCGGTAACCGGGGGGACTTAGAAGCGCTGCTCCTTGCCATGAACTGTGGATGCATTCTTTTTTCCACCGTCCACGGCAGCAGTATGGAGGAGCTTCTGGGAAAACCAGTCCTCAGGGAGATGATCGAACTGGGACTTTTTGAACGGTATGTCTTCTTGGACGGAACCCGGAAGCCGGGGCAGATCCGTGAAGTTCTGGGAAGGGACGGACGGGAGATTTTGGAAGGAGGGAAGAGATGCTGAAGCTTCTGGGGATTCTGTGTATCCTGGCAGGGAGCACAGGAATCGGCATCCGTATGGCCGGGGAGCTGGATCTGCGAGTGGAGGAGCTGGTAACCCTTCAGCAGCTGGTACTCTTTATCCGGGGAGAGATTCGCTATATGCATCAGCCCCTCACGGAGACCTTTGCCCACGTGGCAAAGACGGCTCCGGCTCCTTTTGCGGAATTCTTCTTCAATACGGCAAAGGAACTGGAGCAGCGCCAGGGAGGTACGGCGGGGGAGATCTGGAAGCGGAATCAGAGGGAATATCTGTCCGGCCTGCACATTGATTCCGGGGAGGCCCGGGAGTTTGAAAGACTGGGCGAACTGCTGGGGTATCTGGACGTCGAGATGCAGGTGGACACTCTGGATCATTATCTGGAGCAGTTAAAGTTCTCCGCTGCGCAGGCAGCGGAAGCGGCAAAGGGCAAACGGAAACTGTACCGATATATGGGGGCGCTTTCCGGAGCGGCGATGGTGATTTTGATCTTCTAAAAGTAACGCGAAAGGCGGAGCATTACCATGAGTGAACTATTGATATTTAAGATCGCGGCCGTGGGGATTCTGGTCTCCGTGCTCTCTCAGGTGCTAAAACACAGCGGCAGAGAGGAGCAGGCGTTTCTTACCAGCCTGGCAGGGCTTCTGCTGGTGCTTTTCTGGATCATTCCCTATGTATATGAACTGTTCCAGACCATGCAGAGACTGTTTTTGCTGTAAATAAAAACAGCATCTGACCGAACGCAGCCCCGGAAGGATTTTACGGAACGAAGTGAGGGAAAATTCTTCCAGACGCTGGGGCGGAGTGAGGACAGATGCGGAACTTAAATTGGGGGGGATGACGATGGTGCGGGTTGCACTGCTTGGAATTGCGGGGGTTTTGATGGCCCTTCAGCTCAAGGCTTTAAAGCCGGACTATTCGGTGTATCTGTGCCTGGGCGTGAGCCTTTTGCTCTTTTCCTTTGTGGCGGAAAAGCTTACGGTTATTCTGGAGGGACTGGAGGCCATAAAAAACTGTCTGCCTCTGAAAGCCGGATATATAGAGACGCTGATGAAGATCGTGGGGATCACGTATATTGCGGAATTCGCTTCTGATCTGTGCAAGGACGCGGGCTACCAGACGGTTGCAGGCCAGATCCAGATCTTCGGGAAACTGTCTGTACTGGCGGTGAGTATTCCCATTCTGACGGCTCTCCTGGATACGATGCAGACATTCCTGGGAGGCTGACCATATATGGAAGAGATTGACTTTGGCGAGATTCAGAAGCTTTTGGATGAAGTCCTGGGAGACGGGATGAATTTTGGCGATCTGGTAAGCGAAGGGATGCAGGGGGGAAGCCTTTTTTCCTGGAAGCGTCTGGGAGAGATTTTGCAAAAGATTTTTCTGGAAGAACTGCTGGTACAAAAGCAGCTGTGGATGCACATCCTGATCCTGGCCATTGCGGCGGCGGTGCTTCTGCACTTCGCGGACGTCTTTCGGAATAAAAATGTGTCCCAGATCAGTTTCTGTATGATTTATATGATTCTGTTTCTTCTTCTGATTACTTCGTTTCAGAACAGTATGGGGATTGCCAGAGAGGTGCTGGGTCATATACGGGACTTTATGACGGTGCTGGCGCCTTCGTATTTTATGGCCATGACCTTCACCTCTTATGTCACCTCGGCGGGGGTCTACTATGAGTTTCTCCTGCTTTTGATCTCGATGGTGCGGTGGTTTACAGAACGGTTTCTTCTGCCCTGCATCCAGGTTTATGTGCTTCTTACGCTGGCCAATCACCTGTCAAAGGAGGAACGGCTGAGTCGGCTGACGGAGTTTATCGGGATGGTGGTGGAGTGGAGCCTGAAGGCGGTATTGGCGGCGGTGACCGGCTTTCATCTGATCCAGGGCGTCATCACTCCGGCGGCGGATGCGTTCCGGAACACGACGGTGAGTCAGAGTATCGAGATGGTGCCTGGGGTGGGAGATATCGGCGGCTCCGTGACCGATATGGTGCTGGGGTCTGCCATGCTGATCAAGAACGGGATCGGCGCGGCGGCACTGGTGGCGCTTGTGCTGATCTGCCTGGTTCCATTATTCAAGCTGGCGGTGATCATGGCGGCCTACTATGCGCTGGCGGCCATTCTGCAGCCGGTGTCGGATGAGCGGATCACCGAGTGTCTGGGCGGTATGGGGAACGGGGTGCGGCTTTTGTTCCAGGCGGTATTTACCATACTGGTGCTGTTTCTTCTGACGATTGCGCTGACCACGGCGCTGACAGGACGGTGAGGGAAGAGCGATGGGGGAAATTTTGAATATGGTGAGGTATGTGGCGGTTTTTTACCTGCTGGAGCAGATGGTGCTGAATCTTCTGCCGGGGAAGCTCTACGAACGGTATGTGCGGTTCTATCTGGGACTCCTTTTGGTGCTTTTGCTGCTGCAGCCGGTTTTTCGGATTTTCCGCCTGACGGAGCAGATGGACGGGGCGGCGTTGGTCTATGAGCTGGAACAGGAGGTGGATGATCTGCGATGAAGGAAAAATGGAATCTGTGGAGGAAAAAGTACTGGCCTCCGGGGAAGGATAAGCTCCTGATTCTGGTGCTCTTCGGACTCCTGCTGGCGGTGATCGCGATCCCGGTGGAGGAAAAGAAAGAGGAGTCAGGGGGGCAGGAGGCAGCGTCTGCGAAAGAGCAGGCCGAGAGTCAGAGTCAAAGCTATGAAGAGCAGATGGAAGCGAAGCTTCAGGAGCTGCTTGGCGCCGTGGAAGGCGTGGGGGAAGTGAAGGTGATGCTGACCTTCGAAGGCAGCAGTGAGAAAGAGGTGGAGAAGGACGTGTCGCTCTCCGGGGAGGACGAAAGTCAGGAGACGGTCTATGAGGAACACAGCGGCAGTGAACGGACGCCTTATGTGACCTCCGAGAAGAATCCCAAGGTGGCAGGAGTGCTGGTTATTGCCCAGGGGGGAGGCAGCAGCCGCATCCGCCAGGAGATTCTGGAGGCGGCACAGGCATTATTTGGGATTGACGCACATAAAATTAAAATAATGAAAATGGAGGGAACCAAGTGAAGCAGTTAAAAAAGCCGGTATTTAAGAAGAACCAGATGATTATCACTGCGCTGGCAGCCATGATCGCCGTGGCCGGATACCTGAATTATTCCGGAACCAGGCTGGACGAATCTTTGCTGAGCGCCAACAGTTCAGCGGTGGAGGATACGGAGGATGCAAGCCTTGCGGAAGACATCTCAGCGGAAGATCTCTATGCGGAGGGCGAGGATGAAGAACACGCGGACATTGAAAGTCTGGATGAAGATGTGGACCTGGCAGAGGAAAACGTAGGAGAGACGGTACTTGCCAGCAGCACTATGGGCGTCGGTCTGGTGTCGGAGGCAAAGGTGACCAGAGAACAGAACCGTTCCAGGAACAAAGAGATGCTGATGGAGCTGATCAACAGCGCCAACGTTACCGATGAACAAAAGCAGGGCGCCATTGATGAGATGGTGCAGATGACGGATGCCGCAGAGAAGGAACTGGCGGCGGAGACGCTGCTGGCAGCCCAGGGCTTTGACGAGGTGGTGGTCAGCATCAGCGATTCCACTGCCGACGTGGTGGTCAGCAGCACCCAGGTCAGCGATTCCCAGAGAGCGCAGATCGAGGACATTGTGAAGCGCAAGACCGGGATTGAGGCGGCGAACATAACCATTACTCCGGTGACAGCGGCGGAATAAAATACTACTTTTACCCTTGCGCCATCCGGAGGCCCGATGCAGGCAGATCATCCTTCCAGACCCCGCTCGCGCTTAGGGAGAGGACGCAGCGGTACTAAGGGTGCAAAAGACGCACCCTAAGGACCGGCGCCTCTCATTGGGTCTTTCAGGAAAATCTGCCTGCATCAGGCTGAGCGCTGGCGTGTGAAAAGATCATTTTGGACTTGTAAAAGTAACAGGTATCTTATATAATGCAATTGATAATTATTATCAGTTGCATTATATTTATGCACACGGGCACCCAGAGGTAGAGAGTCAGCAAAGCTGACGGGTGCCCGGTGCGCGAGCAGAGAAGAGGAATCTTCTCTGCTCGATGAGAACATACGGATGATGGAGGTTTCTATGAAACTTTATGAGGGACAGAAGGGAAGCACCCTTCAGGTGGTCCATATGGAGCTTCCGGTACAGACGGAACGTCGGCTGGAGGTGCTTGGCATGCTGGAAGGGACGAAGATCACCGTGGTGAACCGGAAAAAGCGGGGAGCTATGATTGTGAAGATCCGGGGAACCCGTTTTGCGATGGGCCAGAGTATTACGGAATGCATCGAGGTGGAGGAAGTATGAATACAAAAGAACTGACCATTGGATTTGTGGGGAATCCAAACTGCGGAAAGACCACGCTTTTTAACGCCTATACCGGAGCGAATCTGAAGGTGGCCAACTGGCCGGGAGTGACGGTGGAAAAAAAAGAGGGGGCCATGCGTTTTCACGACGAGTCCTACCGCCTGGTGGACCTGCCCGGGACTTACAGCCTGACTTCCTATACGATGGAGGAGACGGTCACAAGACAGTATATCTTAAGCGAGGATGTGGATGTGATCGTGGACGTGGCGGACGCCTCGGCGCTGGAGCGCAATCTGTATCTGACCCTGCAGCTGATGGAGCTTGGAAAGCCGGTGGTGCTGGCGCTGAACATGATGGATATCGTACAGGAGCGGGGGATGGAGATCGATCTTCACCGCCTGCCGGAGATGCTGGGGATTCCCTGCGTGCCGGTATCGGCCAGACGCAGGACCGGGCTGGAGATTCTGATTCACACGGTGGCTCATCACCAGGATAAGAGCCAGGGAGAGAAGATCATCCACCATCATGACCTGGAGACCAGTCGGCATAAGGACGTGGAGGAGCACCATAAGCATTACGCTATGGTGTATACGGATGAGATCGAGGACAAGATCGACGAGATTGAGGAGCGCCTGAAAAAGGCGGAACCATCGCTTTCTAATCTCCGGTGGCATGCCATCAAGATTCTGGAAAATGACCAGGAGCTGAAAAAGCGTTTTTCGATTGACTTCTCCGACATCCTGGATCAGGATTATGAAAAAGAGATCATCAATCAGAAGTTTGAGTTTATCGAGGAAGTGATCGCGGAATGCGTGGCTAACCGGGCAAAAAAGACCGAGTCCACGGACCGCACGGATCGGATTCTGACCCATCCGGTATGGGGATTACCGATTTTTCTGCTGATCATGGCCGGGGTTTTCTTTTTGACGTTCACCGTGGGAGACTGGCTGAAGGGATACTTTGAGGTGGCCCTGGAGGCGCTGACCGGTATGGTGGTGGAGGCTTTAAGCGCCCTGGGAACCGGCGAACTTCTGGTATCGCTTATCGCGGACGGCATCATCGCCGGGGTGGGAGGAATCCTGACCTTTCTGCCTAATATTTTTATTCTGTTCCTGGCATTGGCTTTTCTGGAGGACAGCGGGTATATGGCCCGGGTTGCCTATGTGATGGACGGCGTCATGGGAAAGATCGGCCTGTCGGGGAGAGCGTTTCTGCCCATGCTTCTGGGCTTTGGGTGTACGGTGCCGGCGGTCATGGCCTCCCGGGTGCTGGAGAATCGGAGGGACCGGCTGAAGACCATCCTGATCACACCGTTTATGTCCTGCAGCGCGAGGCTTCCGATCTATGTGATGTTCTCCGGGCTGTTCTTCGGGGACCGGGCGATGATCGCGGCGTTCTCCATGTATGTGCTGGGCCTTGCGGTGGCGATCCTGGCGGCCTTCGTGATGAAGTTTGCCGAGAGGGAAAAGGACGGCAATATGCTGCTTATCGAACTTCCGGAGTACAAGACGCCCAACGCCCATACGATCTATGTCTATGTGTCGGAGAAGGTCAAGGACTATCTGTCCAAAGCGGGGACCACGATCTTCCTGGCTTCCATCGTTATGTGGCTGGTGATGAATGTGGGACCTCACGGGTTTACGGCGGATATGGATCAGAGCTTCGGGGCGGTCGTCGGGAAGGTGCTGGTTCCGATCTTCGCCCCCATCGGCCTTGGCTACTGGCAGATTGTGCTGGCGCTGATTTCCGGCGTCGCCGCCAAGGAGGTCGTGGTATCGAGCTGCTCCGTTCTGTTCGGCATCGGCAACGTGACCACAGAAGCCGGTATGGGCCATCTGTCTGCTCTGCTGGCCGGTATGGGCTTCGGACCCTTGAACGCCTATGCGCTGATGGTATTCTGCCTGCTCTACGTGCCCTGCATGGCGGCGGTGGCGACGATCAAGAGAGAAACCGGAAGCTGGAAGTGGACATGCGCCATGGCCGCCTTCCAGCTTGCGACCGCCTGGGTGATGGCATTTCTGGTTTATCGGGTGGGGACGTTGTTCCTGGTATAAAAATGAAAGTGAACGATAGAAAAGAGGCTGCGCTTGTTAACGGCAGCCTCTTTTTACGGTGGATCTTTACGGTTCGTGGTTATACATTTTTTGCTTACAGAGAAAAAAGACGAACCTGGAAAACCAGCGATACAAAACAAAAGAATACGGAAACCGAATTTTTTATAAGAAAAAACGAAAAAACGCTTGACAGTCCCTCAAAAGAGTCGTATGATTGTATTAAATCAGTAATACAACAACACAGGACGGAAAGGAGTGAGCAGATGGAATGGAAACTGGATGACAGTCGTCCCATATGGATACAGCTGCAGGAACAGCTGACAAGAAAGATTTTATCCGGCTGGTATCATGAGGGAGAGAAGCTGCCGAGTGTGAGAGAGCTGGCGTCGGAGGCGGGAGTGAATCCCAACACCATGCAGCGCGCGCTGGTCGGGCTGGATATGGAGGGGCTGACCGTGACCAACCGGACCATGGGGCGGACGGTGACCGAGGACCACGCCGTGCTGGAAGGGATGAGAGGAACTCTGGCCGAGGGGATTATCCGGCAGTTTTATGAGTCTGCTGCGGAGCTTGGATATACAAAGGCGCAGGCCCTTGAATTGTTGAAAAGGAGTGATGGATAGATGAGTGGAATGCTGATACAATGCCAGGAAGTATGGAAGAACTACGGCAGTAAAAGAGCGCTGCAGGGGCTTAATCTGCAGCTGGAGAGCGGAAAGATCGTGGGGCTTTTGGGGCCCAACGGTTCCGGCAAGACGACGTTGATCAAGACCTTAAACGGGCTTCTGACGCCGGACCATGGCGTGGTGCTGGTGGACGGAGAGGAGCCGGGGACCTACACCAAGTCGATCGTCAGCTATCTGCCGGATAAACCGTATTTTGCAGGATGGATGAAGGTAAGCGATCTGTTCGACCTGTTTGAAGATTTTTATGAGGACTTCGACCGGCAGAAGGCGGATCAAATGTGCAAGGCCCTTCAGATCGACGAAAGGCTGCGTATGAAGACCCTCTCCAAAGGAACCAAAGAAAAGGTACAGCTGATACTGGTCATGAGCCGTCAGGCCAGGCTGTATCTTCTGGATGAACCCATCGCCGGCGTGGACCCGGCGGCCAGGGACTACATCCTGTCGACGATTCTGAATAATTACAATCCCGAAGGGACCGTGCTGATCTCCACCCACCTGATCTCCGATGTGGAGCGGGTACTGGACGAAGTGGTATTTATCCGGGACGGCCGTGTGGTCTTTCAGGATCTGGTGGATAACATCCGGGAAAAAGAAGGAAAATCCGTGGATGAACTGTTCCGGGAAGTGTTCCGGACCGTTCCGTTCGGGGGAGGTGAGTGGTAATGCTGGGAAAACTGATAAAATATGATCTGAAATCCATGTCCAGGGCATTTATCCCCATGTGGCTGCTGGCGCCGGTCGTGGCGCTGATGCTGAGCTTTTCGATCCGGGGGACGGTTGCCTGGGCAAATCAATCCAGACTGGGCAGCCTCTTCGTTGTAGGGAACGGGCTTCTGATGGCGATCATGGGGATTCTCTTCTTCGGGGCGCTGGTGGGACTTTTTGTCATGACCGTGGTGTTCGTGATTCAGAGATTCTGGAACGGACTTCTGAAAGAGGAAGGGTATCTGATGTTCACTCTCCCTGTGAAAACCTGGGAGCTCGTCGTGTCCAAGGCGCTGACAGCGACCCTGGTCAGCGGAGTCAGCATCCTCATGGGCATTTTCTCCGGTATGATTCTGGCAGTATTTTCCACAGAGGAAGTCATCCGTTCCCTGTCCATGGCATGGAAGTACGTCTTCAGCGAGATTATCGAACTGGGTCCCACTTTCTGGCTGAACGTCCTTTTGTTCATCCTGCTGTTGATCCTGGGGACTGCGCAGAGCATCTATCATGCCTATGCGGCCATGGCCATCGGGCACCTGTTTCAGACCCACAAGGTGGTTGGCTCCTGCGTGTCCTACATTGCGATCTCCATCACGGTGTCCATTGTATCGAACATAGTTAACGCCATCGTCAGTACGGCGCTTCCGGACAACTGGTTCAACTACTGGTCCTACGATCTGATGGAAATGATGAGTACGGCGTACCTCCTTTATCTGATCCTGGGAACATTCCTGGAGCTTGTGGTCTATCATGTGATCACCGAGCGGATATTGTCCACAAAATTAAATCTTGAATAATGGAAAAACTCCCGGTATACTGTATGGCAGGAGGCATACCGGATGAGAGAAGAAATCAGAAATCAATTAAATCAGATGAGCGATGCAGAGTACCGGGATTTTTCTGCATCGCTCATTCCTGCGTCCGGAAGAGGACAGATGCTGGGGGTACGGCTGCCGCGTTTGCGCGCTTACGCGAAAGAGATCGCCAAAGGAGCCTGGAGAGAGGAACTTTCCTATAGGGAGGATCTTTACTTTGAGGAGACCATGCTGCGGGGCATGATCCTTGGGTACGGCTGCACGGACATCGAAGAGCTTCTTGAAGGATTCGCGGATTTTATTCCAAGAGTAAAGAACTGGTCCGTCTGCGACAGCGTGTGCAGCGGTCTGACACTGGTGGAAAAATATCCGGAAAGGACCTGGGACTTTCTGATGCCCTATTTGGAATCTAAAGAAGAATTTCCGGTAAGGGTGGCGCTGATCATGCTGCTTGACCACTTTGTGAAGCTTGGGGAGGACGGAAAGAAGACCGCCAGGAGGCGGAAGATCACCATGGAAGACCTGCAGGCAGAAGAGGAGCAGGGAAGGTACCTGGAAAAGATCTTGGGCGTGCTGGACCGGGAATTCCAGGAGGGATACTATGCGCAGATGGCAGCGGCCTGGCTTCTGGCGGAGCTTTTTGTCACTTTTCCTGCGCGCACCTTCCAGGCGTTAAAGACGCTGCGGCTGGACCCTTTTACCAGAAAAAAGGCGGTGCAGAAGATTCGGGAGTCCAGGATTCCCGACGGGCAAGTGAAAATGTATTTAAAGGACTTGAAATTTTAAGATTTGTTAAGAATTGCAGCAGACATTTTATGTTATACTGATATCATTACGGGCGTTTTTCGCCTGAGATCTGCAGTTGTTCAAGGGAGGACGTTTGTGAAGGGAACCAAGGAGCCTGTGATTCAGGTGAAGAACCTCTATAAAATATTTAAAGTGGGGAATACAAAGGTCCGCGCGCTGAACGGCGTGGACATGACTATATACAAAGGCGAGTTCTGCGCCATCGTTGGAACTTCCGGTTCCGGCAAGTCTACGATGCTGAATATGCTGGCCGGCCTGGAGAAGCCCACCAAGGGCGAAGTGATCATCGCCGGGCAGCATCTGGAAAAGATGAATGAGAATCAGCTGGTGAAATTCCGAAGAGAAAAGGTTGGATTTATCTTTCAGTCCTTTAACCTCCTGGGCACCATGAACGCCATCGAGAATGTGGCGCTGCCCCTGACATTCCGGGGGATGGACAAAAAGACCCGGGAGGCCAAAGCGGTGAAGATGCTGAAGCTGGTGGGGCTCCCCAAGCACATGAAGCACCGGCCCAACGAGATGTCCGGCGGACAGCAGCAGCGGGTAGGCGTGGCAAGAGCCCTGGTGCTGGACCCGGAGATTATCTTTGCGGACGAGCCCACGGGAAACCTGGACTCCAACACTTCCGCGGAGGTATTAAATCTGATGCGTAAAGTGGTGCAGGAGCAGAATCAGACCATGGTGATGGTAACGCATGATAATCATCTGGCGGGATTCGCGGACCGAATCTTCCATATTATAGACGGGAAGATCGTGAAAGTGGAAGACCGCAGCGAGTATAAGGAGGAAGAAGAATGAAGATGCGGATGGTAAAAGGAATGGCGGCGGCGCTGTGCATGGCGATGCTGGCGACGACGACAGCGGCGGTGGCGCCGGGAGGAGCGATGGTGGCGTCGGCGGAGGAAACTGGCAACGGTACGACTCCTGGCGGAAGCAATACTACGACAACGGAAGATTTGGAAAAAGAAAAACAGAATGCGCTCAACGCATTTGATGATTGGATTACTTTGAATTTAAAGACGAATGATCCGAAAGTTGGCGAAGTTGACAAGAAGATACAGGAAGCAAAAGATATCATTAGCAAACTGAAAAGCGCAGATGCTGTAAAACAACAAAAAGAAAAAACATTGAGCGATTTGAATGGCATAATTAACGGTTCCACTGGCACCGGAAGCGGCACAATCATCGAAGACGGCGACGACGATGACGAGGATGCCGACAACAACGACGAAGATCCGCCCGTCACCCCCGACCACTTCCTGATGGTCGGCGGCAGCTGGGTGACGCCCGTGGCCAACGCGGGGCAGACCATCAGTGTGGTCCTTCCGGTGGTGAACATGGGCAAGACCATGGTGACCGACGCGGTGGTAACGCCGGTCTTAAGCACCGACACGGCCTCCTGGCCTTTTGAGATTACCAGCTCCAACTATTCCCAGACCATTCCGGATCTTCCGGGCACCGATACCGGCATGAACGATATGGACCGGAGGCGGGAGCTGACCTGGGAGCTGAAGGCAAGAAGCGATATCGGCAGCGGCTATCAGAAGCTGTCTTTTGACGTGCGCTACCGGGATTCCGACGGGGAGAGCCAGACCACCACGCTGGACACTTACATCCAGCTCAAAGGAACCGCGGGCGTGGGCGCGGACGGCAAGTCCTCCGTTCCCAGGGTGATTGTCACCGGCTTTGAGACGAACCCGGAGGAGGTACACGCGGGAGAGAGCTTTATGCTGACTCTGCACCTTCAGAATACGTCCACCGCTACCAGTGTCAACAACATGGTATTTGAGATCGAAGCCGCAGTGGAGGGAAAAGACGAAGAGACTACATATGCGGCATTTCTTCCTACGGCAGGTTCCAGCACCATCTTCGTGGATCGGATGGAAAAGAACGGGACAAAAGATATCCAGATCGAGATGGAAGCAAAGGCGGACCTGGCCCAGAAGCCCTATGCGGTGGACGTCAATATGAGCTACGAGGACGAACACGTGAACGCTTACACCAGTACCAGCAGCGTATCCATTCCGGTGAAGCAGCAGGCCCGGGTGGATATCAGCTCGCCGGAGGTGATGCCGGGAAGCATTTCCGTGGGAAGCGAAGCCAACATCATGTTCAACATCTACAATATGGGCAAGACCAAGCTTTACAATGTACAGGTGAAGATGGACAGCGACACCATCAGCGGCGGAGACGCCTTTGTGGGCAATCTGGACCCGGGAGCCACCGGCGCGGTAGATATCTATGTGACCGGACAGTCGCCTACGATGGATGACGGAATCGTGAAGCTTCAGATCACCTATGAGGATGAGTCCGGGGCCTCTACGGCCATTGACAAAGAAATCTCCCTTTATGTCTCCGACGCTCCCATGGATGACTTTATGGGAGACGATTCCATGATGGAGGACTACGAGATCGAAGGAGAGGGAGGCGGAACCACCAGTACGATTGTAACCCTGGTGATCATCGGAGTGATTGTGGCTGCCGTAGCTTTTGGAGTATTCTATACGAAGAGGAAAAAGAAGAAAGAGCAGATGAGTCTGGAAGAAGATCTTCTGGATTCGGATGACGAGACGGACGAATAGGAAGAGGAGTGACGGATGAAGTATTTTGATTTGCTCAGAATGAGCGCGTCGAATCTTCTGCGCAGAAAGCTGCGTACGGCGCTGACCGTCCTGGGCGTCATCATAGGAACCGCTTCCATCGTTGTCATGGTTTCTCTTGGCCTGGGACTTCGGAAAAGTTCCCTGGAACAGATCGAAGAGTACGGCGGCCTGACTACGATCCAGGTGAGCAGCAACGCCTATTACGGCGATTCTTCCAGCAGCGACAGCGAGCAGCAGCGGATTGACGATAAAGTGGTAGAGTCCATCGCCAGCATTCCCCATGTGGAGATTGCCTCTCCGATCCTGGAGATGAATCTTCTGGCCAGACAGGGGGTCTATGAGGGATGGCTGTGGGTCCGGGGCATGAGCCAGGAAGCCATACAGAAGATGGATATGGAGATCAAGGAAGGAGAACTGCCGCCGGCGGGCGAGGGCCTTCAATTCTTCTACGGCAACCAGGTGATCACCAATTTTTACAATGCCAAGACCAATGATTACTACTGGGAGGCCGAGGAAGCGCCGGATGTGGATCTGATGAATACGCCGATCTTTGTGATCTTCGATACGGACGCTTACTATCAGTCCAGAAGCTCCGACGGCAGCGGACAGACCGTGTCTCCGCCGAAGAAATACATCATTCCCACCAGC
Organism: uncultured Lachnospiraceae bacterium; assembly: GCA_910584945.1. Taxonomy (GTDB): domain Bacteria; phylum Bacillota; class Clostridia; order Lachnospirales; family Lachnospiraceae; genus Hominiventricola. The sequence continues at coordinate 220,266 of CAJUDY010000001.1, forward strand.
GGACTGATGGCGGGGGATCTGGAAGATTACAGTGAAAACTGCAATTATGTGTTTGCGGATATTGACGCATTGAAAGCGCAGCTAAAGAAGATCTTTAAAAATAAGGTCATTCCGGGGCAACCTTCCACCAAGAGCGGAAAGCCCTATAAGGAGTTTTACTACGAACAGGTCTATGTCCGCGTGGACAGTATGGATCACGTGCAGGAAGTGCAGCAGGAGATTCAGAATATGGGCTTCAATGCCTACAGCAACGCAGAGTGGATGGAGCAGACCCAGAGTCAGATGGGGATGATACAGATGGTGCTTGGAGGCATCGGCGCGGTGTCTCTGTTCGTGGCAGCCATCGGCATCGCTAACACGATGATGATGTCGATCTATGAGAGGACAAAGGAGATCGGTATTATCAAAGTGCTGGGCTGCGATCTTCGCAATATCCGCTCCATGTTCCTTCTGGAGGCCGGGTTCATCGGATTCTTCGGGGGGCTGATCGGGCTGATCTTAAGCGAGATTATCTCGCTTGTGATCAACTCGGTGGTACACACGGCTTCGGAAGGATACTATGAACATCTATCCTTTATTCCCATCTGGCTGGTGCTGATCTCCCTGGTCTTCGCCGTGCTGGTGGGGATGGCGGCGGGATTCTTCCCGGCCCTTCGTGCGATGAAGCTAAGCCCATTGGCAGCCATCCGAAACGAATAGGGATGAATCTCCAGAGAAATAACAGACGGCCTGCCGCAGACTGCGGCAGGCCCTGTTGCTGAATGTTGGATACGGGTTAGAAGCCCAGATTCTCATTGACCAGCAGAATCTTGATGCGTCCAGGAATTCCGCTTCTTCTGGTGATCACCGTCTGGCTGCAGATGCTGTCCGGGGAGAAGCAGTCGTGACACACGCCGGTTTTGGCACAGGGGGTGTCAAGCTGCAGGCGTGTGGTATTGGGAGGCGCTGCCGTGGTGTGAACCCGGTCGATGCCGTCCTGGACGCTTTTGACCACTTTGTTCATGCCTGCGATGACGATCACATTGGAAGGACCGGCGCAGAGACAGGCCACCCGGTTCCCGAAGCCGTCCACGTTGATGAGTTCCCCTTCTACGGTGATGGCGTTGGTGCTCATAAGATAATAGTCGGCCATCACTGCTTTTGCGAAAATTTCCCGTTTTTCCTGGGGAGTGGCGGCTTTGGAACGGTCGATAAGGGTGTAATTGCGGGTCTCAATGGCGTCCATAAGACCGCATTCTTTGACGCTCATGGAGCCGCCCCAGGAGATGACGGAGCCTTCCGGCATCAGCTCCAGAGCTTTCTGGACAGCTTCCTCGCAGGTCTCGCAGAAATAGCCTTCCATGTTCCGCTTTTTCAGTTTGCTTAGGATGGTGGCTGCGGTGTTGGCATTGGATTGTTTGATAAATGACATGGGGGTGTCCTCCTTTTTTTGATCGTTGTTGTATGCGCTATAGGTATAGTATAGCAGATTCGGGGGGTGAGGGCAACTGAGATGTTTGGAGATCCGGACGCCCGTCCCGGGCAGATATTCCTTCCAGACCCCGCTTGCGCTTAGGGAGGAGATAGAGGAATCTGCGGGTGATTTTGGTTAAAAGAAAAAAGATAAGATAGAAGAAAGGATGGGAATAGGATGGCAGAGGGGATGCTGAGAAGGAGAGAGGATGTCCGGGTGGAGGATACCTGGGAGATGGGGGATTTGTATGGGAGTGATGAGGCCTGGGAGCAGGACTTTGGGAGACTGGAGAGAGGGATTGGGGAGCTTCGGGAGTTTGAGGGGCGTCTGGGGGAGGGGCCCAAGGTGCTTCTTGAGATGCAGAGGAAGAGCGATGCGCTGAATGAACTGGCGGAGCGGGTATATGTGTACGCGAACCAGAAGCTTCATGAGGATACGGACAATGGGAGGTACCAGAATCTTGCGAACCGGGCACAGGGGCTTTTGGTGCGGCTTTCGGAGGCGGAGGCTTATGTGGAGCCGGAGATTCTCGGGCTTCCGGAGGGGACGATCGAGAGATTTCTCGGAGAAAATGGGGAACTTCTGGTATACCGGCAGTATTTTGAAAATATGATAAGGCAGAGGGAACATGTCCTGAACCGGGAGGGAGAGGAGCTTCTGGCGGGCGTGAGAGAGATCGCGGAGGGGCCGAAGGATATTTTTTCCATGTTCAACAATGCGGATCTGAAGTTTCCGGTGATTAAAGGGGCGGACGGGGAGCCGACGGAGGTGACCCATGGGAGATTTCTGACGTTTTTGCAGATCCGGGACCGGAGCATCCGGCGGGAGGCGTTTCAGGCGCTTTATCGGGAGTATGGGAAGTTCCGCAATACGCTGGCGGCCCTGTATCGGGCAAATGTGAAGCAGGAAACGTTCTACGCCAGAATTCGAAAATATGGGTCGGACCTGGAGGCGGCGTTGGATGAGAGCCATATTCCGGTGGCGGTCTACGACAATCTGATCCAGGCGGTACATGCGTATCTGCCTCAGATGCATCGGTATGTGAGGCTCCGCAAGCGGCTTTTAAAGGTGGAAGAACTGCACATGTATGATTTGTATGTGCCTATGGTGCCGGACGCGGAGGAAAGGATTCCATTTGAACAGGCGAAGGAGATGGTTCTGGAGGGCTTACAGCCTTTGGGGGAGGAGTATGGAGAATTGCTGAAGGAAGGCTTCCGGAATCGCTGGATCGACGTGTATGAGAATCAGGGCAAGCGAAGCGGCGCCTATTCCTGGGGAGCCTACGGGGTGCATCCTTATGTGCTTTTGAACTATCAGGAGAATCTGAACAACGTGTTTACACTGGCTCATGAGATGGGTCATGCGCTGCATTCCTGGTATTCGGACCAGAATCAGCCCTATATTTACGCCGGGTACAAGATTTTCGTGGCGGAGGTGGCGTCCACCTGCAATGAGGCCCTCCTGATCCGCCATCTGATCGAAAAGACAGAGGAACCTGGGAAGAAGGCGTATTTGATCAATTATTTTCTGGAGCAGTTTCGCACGACCCTTTTCCGCCAGACCATGTTCGCGGAGTTTGAAAAGGTTACCCATGAACTGCAGGAGAAGGGGGAGACGCTGACCGCAGACAGGCTGTGTGATATTTATTATGGATTGAATCAGGAATATTTTGGAAATGATATGACTATAGACCGGGAAATTGAGCTGGAATGGGCGAGAATCCCGCATTTTTACACACCGTTTTACGTCTATCAGTATGCCACGGGATTTTCAGCGGCTATTGCGCTGTCGAAGAAAATCTTCGAGGAGGGGGAATCCGCGGTGGAGGCGTATAAAAGCTTTTTAAAAGGGGGAAGCTCAAAGTATCCTCTGGACCTGCTTCGAATGGCGGGTGTGGACATGAGACAAAAGAAACCGGTGGAAGACGCGTTGGATATATTTAGGAAATATCTGGATGAAATGGAGAGACTGGCGGGCAATGACGAGGTATGAGGCAATTTTCAGAAGAAAATCGGTTCGGAAGTACAGGAAGGAAGAAGTGGACGAGGCCATTCTGGAGAAAATCCGGAATTTCGGTCCGGATACCGTGGGGGTGCGGCCGGATATTCCCGTCAAATGGAGGATCTATAAAGGCAGTGATCATAAGGTAAAGGGGCTGTTTCAGGTGAAGGCTCCTTACTATGCCGCACTGTACTCGGAGGTCTGCGGGGATGGCCAGATCAACGGAGGGTGCCTGATGGAGCAGCTGGTGCTGTATCTTCATACGCTGGGGATCGGCAGCTGCTATCAGGGAAGCGCGAAGCTTCGGGAGGAAGCGGAGGATGGCATGGAGCTTCTGATGATCCTGGCATTCGGCTATCCCGATGAACCGTTGGAGCGAAAAAAGACGGATTTTAAGCGGGCGGAGTTAAAGAAGCTGGTGAAGACCACAGGCCCGGTGAACCGGCAGCTTAGAGGGCTCCTGGAACCGGCGCGTCTGGCGCCTTCCGCCTTGAATCAGCAGCCCTGGCGCTTTGCGGTGTCGGAGAATCGGATACACCTCTTCGTCAAACGGCCGGGAAGGGTGGGCTATCAGAGGCAGCTGGGCAAAAGTATGTTCCACGCGGGGATCGTCCTGTCCCATATGTTGATCGCCGGGGAGGAGCACTGGCTGGACCTGGAGTATCAGAAGCTGGGGAGCATTATGGAAAAGGCGATCCAGAATTATCTCTACATTGGCAGTCTGACGGTCGCTGCCTTGTCCCAAGGCGGAAAAATCTGAAAAATGGGTTGACAGCAGACGGATTTTGGTGTATCATATTTATTGTCTTTGAAGGAGACAATATGCACGAGTGGCTCAGTGGTGGAGTATCGCCTTGCCAAGGCGAGGGTCGCGGGTTCGAATCCCGTCTCGTGCTCTCTTTAATAGGTGCGGAAACGTTGATTTTACAGCGTTTCCGCTATTTTTTGTCTTTCCAACTGGTAGACATATCATAAAGCTTTTTCTATCTTATCCTTGTACCATTTCGTCACTCTCTCCATCCCCCTTCCTCTGGTCTGCGGTACAGACCACAATACAGTTAATGAAAACTAACTTATAAACGGTTCTGCATCTTTTATGTTATCGAGAGCATATGTACGATCTATAGGAACCGGTTCTCTGGCGATGCACAGAGCCGGTTTTCCTGTTTTTTATGAAAGCAATTCCGCAAAATGGATTTTTAAATCCTCATAGATGCATACAGGAATCGTATCATCGAAACTGTACAGATTAGACATTTTTTCATGTTCAAAGTCGAAAAGATTCACTGTACGTGTTTTGGGATTTACGATCCAGTATTCCCGTACTCCGGCAGAGCGGTATTTAAAAAATTTCCACGCATTTCTGCCCACGGGATACGGTTATCTTATTATACTGTCTTAGCCTTCAGCCTGCGTAACCCGCTTTCTCTGTAAGACACTTTATATTGTATATTATTGCACAATGTAATAGCAAAAACAACTTTTATTAACAGGGAGGCTGCATAGTGCCACAATCGGTTTAGACGAAAGAAGGAACGAAGCTTGATGAACACGAATACAATCAATATTCTGACGACGGCCGAGGCAGGGAACGGGTTACTGGCATCTGAGAAAGAACGAAATAGGAAAGAACGAAATATAATAGAAAAGAATATGATTTTGAGGGCGGGCGCCCGTCCTCTTTTTGCGCCGGCATAAAAGCCGGAGAAAGGGAAGATTTATGAGTATAAGAGGAATTGACGTATCCAGCAATCAGGGAAAACCGGACTGGACGAAGGTGAAGAAAAGCGCAGTGGAATTTGCCATCCTTCGGATTCTGAACAGGAAAGGGAAAGACCCTTCGTTTGAGTATAATTATAACGGCTGCGCGGCCGCAGGTATCCGCAGGGGTGTGTATCGCTTCAGTTATGCATTGACCGTTTCTCAGGCAAATAAGGAGGCGGGGGAAGTCGTGGAGGCTCTGGCCGGCCGGAAGCTGGAGATGGGCGTCTGGCTGGATCTTGAGTGGAACAGACAGCGCGCTTTGGGTTCTGCAAAAGTAAAAGAGATTGCCAGTGCATGGATGGAGGTGATCCGTGATGCAGGATATGAGTGTAATATCTACTGCAATACTGACTGGTATAAAAACATCTGCAGCGGCCTGAATGCAAAATACTGGATCGCCAGATATCCGGCTGATGACAACGGAACCATAAAAAAGGAATTGCGTCCCAATATGGGGGAGACTGGCTGGCAGTATTCCAGCAAGGGCAGGGTACCTGGAATCTCCGGCAATGTGGATATGGATCTCTGGTATGGACCGATCACCGAATGGATCGTCGAATCGACCGATATTTTGTTGTGGGATACGGAAGCGGTCAGAAGCCTGCAGGAGGCGCTGAACGCAGATGGCATTCGAGACACAAACGACAGAGAATTGAAGGTGGACGGCATCAGAGGCGATATGACCAATTCGGCGGTTGAGAGGGTTCTGCTGAAGGCGGGAATATTTGATCAGAGTAAAGGAAAATATTCTGTAGGAAGCACCGGGCAGGCTGTGAAATGGCTGCAGATGAGGTTAAATACCGTTGTCGGGGATAAGATCACAGAATTGCTGGGATCCGGACTTCATCCGGACGGAAAATTTGGCGCGGACACCCGGCTGGCGGTTGGTCTGTTTCAGGAATCCCGTGGGCTTAAGATGGATTATATTGTGGGCACGAATACGGTGACGGAGCTGATCAGAGTATGAGAGAATCCCCGGCTATAGCCGGGGATTTTGTGTTGCTTCTGATTCTTGGCCTGTTTCTGTTATCGCTTTTTCACATCTGCAGTATCTCATTTTTCAGCATACGCTTGATTTTGTCACTCATGGTTTCCTTGCTCGTCTTGCTGAAATGAATCCGCACAATGTAGGCAGTCATGAGAAACTTTCGTGATTAAGAAGTCATTTAGAACAGATATCACCGGCGCAGATCGGCGTTTTTTCGGCTTGGGAGATCACTGAAAGCAGGAAAACGGGGTTGCAGAAAAAACATTTACTTGTAATCTCCCCCAAAAATCGGTATGATAAGAATATAAACTATTACATCATACGGAGGGAATGTATATGTGGACAAGATGGAAGAGAACGATGGCGTTTCTGTTGTCTTTGCTGCTTCTTCTGGGGTCCGTGGGCATGGAAACTTTTGCTTCTGGAAGCGCCTCGAAGATCAGCGTCAATGTGAGGTATGATCAGGCAGAGGCCAGACAGATTCTTACGAGGGTGAACAACTTAAGGACCCAGGGGAGCTGGTACTATGATGAGAATAACTCAAGAGTCCAGACCGGACAGCTAGACGGGCTGACCTGGGACTATATGCTGGAGAAGGTTGCCATGCTGCGGGCGGCGGAGGCAGCGATCTATTATGCCAGCGGGCACAGCGGACATGGAAGACTGAACGGAAAAAGCTGGACTACCGCCTACAAGGATTGTGTGGACGAGGAAGCTCTGGCGACCGGGATGTCCACCCTGTGGTTCGGCTCGTACGCAGAGAATCTGGCCTTTGGACATTCGACGGAGGAATCCGTGTTTGAAGCCTGGCTGGAAGAGGACTATGACTACAGCGGGCAGGGCCACAGAAGGAACATGCTGGGTTCCGGATATCGGACGATCGGCGCTGCCAAGGTCATTTATGACGGGCGGATTTACTGGGCCATGGAACTGGGTGGTGAGAATTCCGGTTATCCGGACCCGGGAATCCAAGACGACTGGCAGAAGGTGACGCTGGAAGCGGAGGAGGAGTACGTAAAATTCGACGGGACCGGCAGTACAGAAGAACCTCAGAAGAAACCGTCTTCTAATAACGGCAGTAATTCCGCGAATAGTTCCAAGCCTGCCAATCCGGTGTAGCCTATGAATCCGGTGGAGGGTTTAAGCGTTTCCGCAACCAAATACAACACGCTGGAGCTTCGCTGGAATCCGGTATCCGGCGCGAAATCCTATGAGGTATATTATGCGGCTTCGGACAATGTGAGCAGCGCCAGACGTCTGGCCAACGCCAAAAAGACGAACTACCGTTTCACCAAGGCAAAGTGCGGACAGCCTTATTACTTCTGGGTAATCCCCGTTGCGGGTAAGACGAACAAAGGAAGCTTAAGCGCGGCAGCTGCGGGATACGGAGAGACTCACTTGACGGGAAGCACTGCCTTTACCGTGACAAAGCCCACTCATAATAGTGTAAAACTGAAGTGGAGCAAGGTACCCGGGGCGAAAAAATATGTGGTGGAGTGCAGTATGGATTTGATAAACTGGACAATCGTTTCGGAAAAAGGCGGCACCGGCTTTACCCACAAGGGACGGGAGACCGGAGAGACCTATTATTACCGGGTGCGGGCGAAGAGGGACAGCGAGACGACTTCTCTGGACGAGGCAGGCTTTACCCAGGCAACTACCGTCTTAGGGCATGTGACCAGGCTGAAGGTCAGCCAGGCCGGAATCGGCGGATTAAAGCTTTCCTGGAGGAAAGTACCCGGAGTGGCCTACTATGAGGTCTATCGGCTGAACCGGGAGACCGGCGAATACGATCTTCTGACCCCGGGCAGGAATTTAAGAAGTGCGAAGTACGTGGATACGGGACTGGCCCCGGCTGCTACATATACTTATAAAGTGATCGGCTTTACGGCGGGCGGAAAGCGGCAGACGGATCTTCTGGAGGCGGTTGCTCCGGTTTCGCAAACGACAAAAGCGCCCAAATAACATTTTATATGTCACAAATGTGACTGAAATTTTTTGTATAGAAAACTATGATAAGACGGTAATCATCCAGGGTACTGAAAAATTATATATTATTACAATCAGGAGGTAGGAAAACAATGAATCAATGTTATGGCTGTGAAACCTGTAAAAGTGCGGATAAACCGCTGGAGAGCTTTATTGCGGGCCTTCCGATGGAGACTTCCCATCACCGGGTGAAGGGACAGAGCGTAAAGTGCGGTTTTGGACTGAAGGGCGTCTGTTGCCGCCTGTGCTCCAACGGACCCTGCCGGATCACGCCCAGCGCGCCCAGAGGCATCTGCGGAGCGACGGCGGACGTGATCGTGACCCGGAATTTCCTGCGGGCAGTGGCGTGCGGAAGCGGATGCTACATCCATATCGTGGAAAAAACCGCGTGGAATCTGAAACATACTGCTTTGAATCACGGGGAGATCAAGGGACATGAGGCGCTGAAAACACTGGTGGAAGAGTTCGGCATCGACACTTCCTTAGACGAGCACGGACAGGCCCTCGCCATCGCGGAAAAGGTGATTGCAGACCTCTACAAGCCCGTGTGGGAAGAGATGGAGCTGGTGGAGAAGATGGCGTATGCGCCCCGTTATAAGAAGTGGAAAGAGCTTGGCATCCTGCCGGGCGGCTCCAAGTCCGAAGTATTCGACGGCGTAGTCAAGTGCTCTACCAACTTAAGCTCTGATCCGGTGGAGATGCTGATGACCTGCCTGCGCCTTGGGATCTCTACGGGCCTCTACGGGCTGACCCTTACCAACCTGTTAAACGACGTGATGCTTGGGGAGCCGAAGATCCGTCTGGCCCCGGTAGGTTTAAATGTCATCGACCCGGATTATATCAATATCATGATTACCGGACATCAACATTCTTTGTTCACCCATATCCAGAACCGTCTGATCGACGAGGACGTGGTGGCAAAGGCAAAAGCGGCAGGGGCAAAGGGCTTCAAACTGGTAGGCTGTACCTGCGTGGGACAGGATCTGCAGCTTCGCGGTGCTCACTATACGGATATCTTTGACGGACACGCGGGCAACAACTATACCAGCGAGGCGGTGCTGGCAACCGGCGCCATCGACGCTGTCCTGTCCGAATTCAACTGTACGCTTCCGGGTATTGAGCCCATCTGCGACGAGCTGAAGATCAAGCAGATCTGTCTGGATCTGGTGGCGAAGAAAGCCAACGCAGAGTCCGTGGAGTACGCCTACGAGAAGAGAGAAGCGCAGACCGAAGTGATCATTGACAAAGTGATCGCGGCATACAAAGAGCGCCGGGGCACGGTTCCCATGAATCTTCAGCCGGAACACGGTAACAAGAACACCCTGACCGGTATCTCCGAAGGTTCCTTAAAGGAGTTCCTGGGCGGACAGTGGAAGCCGCTGATCGACCTTCTGGTATCCGGTAAGATCAAAGGCGTGGCGGGCGTCGTAGGGTGTTCGAATCTGACGGCCGGCGGCCATGACGTGCTGACCGTGGAACTGACCAGAGAATTGATCAAGAGGGACATCATCGTGCTTTCCGCCGGATGTTCTTCGGGTGGCATCGAGAACTGCGGCCTGATGACGCCGGAGGCGGCGGAGCTGGCAGGAGACAGCTTGAAGGAAGTGTGCAAGAGCCTGGGCATCGCGCCGGTTCTGAACTTTGGCCCCTGTCTGGCCATCGGGCGTCTGGAGATGGTGGCGACGGCTCTGGCAAAAGAGATCGGCATCGACATCCCAGAGCTTCCCCTGGTGCTCTCCGCGCCCCAGTGGCTGGAGGAGCAGGCTCTGGCGGACGGATGCTTCGGACTGGCCCTCGGACTTCCGCTTCATCTTGGACAGCAGCCCTTTATCGCCGGCAGCGAACTGGTGGTCAATGTGCTGACCGAAGGCTTAAAAGACATCACTGGAGGACAGGTGCTGGTGGAGATTGATCCGGTCAAGGCGGCGGATCAGATCGAAGCGATCATTCTTGAGAGACGCAAAGGTCTGAACATCTAAAAATCAGGAGGAGAGATATGAAACGAATCGCAATCGACCCCTCCAAATGTGACGGGTGCAAGAACTGTGCGCTGGCCTGCATGGACAGTCACCGCACGGACGGAAAAGAAGGAGTGATCACTCTGAACTTTCAGCTTCCGGAGACGGAAGCCCGCAATGAGATCGAAAATGACGGCAAGGGCGGATATCTGCCCATGTTCTGCCGCCACTGCAGTGTACCGGGCTGTGCCAACAGCTGTATGAGCGGCGCGCTGAAAAAGGATATGGAGACCGGACATGTGATGTATGACGAGAAGCGCTGCGGCGCCTGCTTTATGTGCGTCATGAACTGTCCTTACGGGATTCCGAAGCCGGACAAAAGCGGAACGAAGATCTTAAAATGTGATTTCTGCAATGAGCGGCCGGAAGGTCCGGCGTGTGTAGCCGCCTGTCCCAAGCAGGCGATCTGGGTAGAGGAGGTGCAGTAGATGGCGGAGATTTATGTAATCGTAGGCACGGGAGCGGCCGGTATGGCGGCGGCGGAGCGCATCCGCCTCTACAAAAAGGATGCGACTGTCATCATGATGTCCATTGACGAGCACTCGCACTCCCGGTGTATGCTGCATAAATTCCTGGGAGGAGAGCGCACGGAGGAAGAGCTGTCCTTCGTGGAGCCGGATTTCTTCGAGAAGAATGAGATTTACTGGGGGAAAGGCCAGAAAGCCCTCGGACTGGATACGGAGAAGAAGCAGATTCGGATGGAGAACGGGTATCAGCCCTACGACAAGCTTTTGATCGCCACCGGTTCTGTCTTCGGCATTCCGCCCATCAGCCATTTCCGGACTGCGTCCAACGTGTACGGTTTCCGGGATTTGAGCGACGCCCAGAAGATCGACGCGGCGGTCAGGGCAAAGAACGCGAAGCATGTCTTTATCGTCGGTTCCGGCCTGGTAGGTCTTGATGTGGCCACCGGCCTGATGGAGCGGGGAGTCAAGGTGACCGTCGCGGAGATGGCGCCGAGAGTCATGCCGCTGCAGACCGACGATACGGCGGCGAAGGCTTATCAGGAGCGCTTCGAGGCCCACGGGGCGAGATTTCTTCTGGGCATCGGAGCCAGCGACAGCGTTGTCAATGACCAGAACGAGATTACGGCGGTGGTGCTCTCCACCGGCGAGACCGTGGAGTGCGACTTTGTGATCTGTGCGGCGGGCGTGCGTCCCAATATCCAGTGGCTCGAGGACAGCGGCCTTGCCATGGAGCGGGGCATTACCGTGGATGAGTATATGCAGACCTCCGCGCCGGATGTGTACGCGGCGGGGGACGTGACCGGATTGTCCGGCGTGTGGCCTAACGCCATGGATATGGGCAGGATTGCGGCTTCCAACATGTGCGGGGTTCCCACGAAATATACGGACCGGTACTGTATGAAGAACACTTCCAATTTCTTCGGACTTCAGATGCTGACCATCGGCGACATCAACCGTCAGGTGGAAGGAGCGGACGTCTATGTGAAGGAGAGCAAAAACTGCTATAAAAAAGCAGTGGTAAAGGACGGCGTTTTGCAGTCCATCCTGATCCAGGGCGATATTTCTCATACAGGACACTGGCAATATCTGATCAAAAGTGGTATAAATATAAGTGAACTGTTAAAGAAGAAGGATGTATTCGATATCACCTACGGAGATTTCTACCAACTGGACGACATGGGAGAATATCAGTACGCCTGACACAAAAACAGCATCTGTCCGAACGCAGCCCCGGAAGGATTTTCAGGAACGAAGTGAGGGAAAATTCTTCCAGATCCCGGGGCGGAGAGAGTGACGGATGCGGAACTTCAATAGGAGGTTAAATTTATGTATGCAGAATTTGACGAGAGCCTGGTAACCGGCAATGAGATGATCGACGGACAGCACAAGGAGTTGATCGGGAAGATCAACAAACTGGTGGACTGCTGCGAACAGAGCAGCGGCAAGCTGGAAGCCATCAAGATGTTGGATTATCTGTCGGATTACACCGAGTTTCATTTTGGGGCGGAGGAGAAGCTTCAGGAAGAAATTTCTTATCCGGGTCTGGAGGAACATAAGAAGCAGCATGCGGCTTTTGTGAAGGCGGTATCGGAACTTCACGAGATGCTGGAAGAGGAAGAGGGTCCCACAGATGCGTTCGTGGAGGCAGTGAACAAGAACGTGATCGACTGGCTGTACAAACACATCAAAGGATTTGACTGTTCAGTCGCTTCCTATGTGAACATGCATTCACACGCGGACAGACTGTAAGAACAACCGAATCGGCAGCAGGTATCTTGCTTTCATGGGGGATTTTCGCGAAAGCGGGATTTCTGCTGCCGTTCTGTTTCAAGCGATGAAAAGAGGATATCCATTTGCGGCAAGGAGGGTAAAGGAGGAGCCATATGAATTATTCAGAAGACGCCAGAAAGCAATATCATATTCAGGTGGGGGAAGGCGATGTAGGGCGGTACGTGATCCTGCCCGGTGATCCCAAGCGGTGCGCGAAGATCGCAAAGCATTTTGACGACGCGAAACTGATGGCGGACAGCCGGGAGTATGTGACCTATACCGGAACTCTGGACGGCGTGAAGGTCAGCGTTACCTCCACCGGCATCGGAGGTCCGTCTGCTTCCATTGCCATGGAAGAGCTGGTTAAGGCAGGGGCGGATACCTTTGTCCGGGTGGGAACCTGCGGAGGGATGCAGCTTGACGTAAAGAGCGGAGAGATCGTGATCGCCACCGGGGCGATCCGCATGGAGGGTACCAGCAGAGAGTACGCGCCTCTGGAATTTCCGGCGGTTGCCAGCCTGGAGGTGGTGAATGCGCTGACCGCGGCGGCGAAATCCCACGGAGTTCCTTATCATACCGGAATTGTACAGTGTAAGGACGCTTTTTACGGACAGCATGACCCGGAGCGGATGCCGGTGAGTTATGAGCTGCTGAACAAATGGGAAGCCTGGAAGCGGCTGGGCTGTCTTGCCTCGGAGATGGAGTCGGCGGCGCTTTTTGTGGCGGCAAGCGCTCTTCATGTGCGCGTGGGTTCCACCTTCCTGGTAGTGGCGAATCAGGAGCGGGAGCGGGAAGGACTTCCGAATCCGGTAGTGCACGACACGGACATGGCGATTCGGATCGCGGTGGACGCTTTAAGAAATCTGATCAAAAAAGACCAGGAGTCTGGGAAACTTAAGTAGGGGGAAGAGTATGGAGAAAGCAAAGATTCAGGAACTGATCCAGGTGGCCATGAAACAGATGGATTACGCGTATGCTCCGTATTCTCATTTTTATGTGGGGGCGGCGCTTCTTGCGAAAAACGGAACGGTCTATACCGGATGCAATATCGAAAATGCGGCCTATGGTCCCTCCAACTGTGGGGAGCGCACGGCCTTTTTTAAGGCGGTCAGCGAGGGCGTGAGAGATTTTTCCGCTATCTGCGTGGTGGGCGGCAAGGACAAAAAACCTGCGCGGATTGCCGCGCCCTGCGGGGTATGCCGGCAGGTGATGATGGAGTTCTGTGACCCGAAGACCTTCGAGATCATCCTCGCCATGGACACGGAGCACTATCAGGTCATGCGTTTGGAAGAACTTCTGCCCATGGGATTTGGGCCGGACAATCTGGCAGACTAAAACAGCATCTGTCCGACAGATGCGGAACTTCAATAGGAGACAGAAAATATGGAAAAGTATAAGCGTATATTTGTCGTCGTGATGGACTCCCTGGGAGTGGGGGAGATGGAGGACTCCGGGAAGTACGGGGATGTGGGGGTGAATACTCTGGCGCATATCTCCCAGTCGGTGGATACCTTCGAGATTCCGAATCTCAGGAAGCTTGGTATGGCAAACTTATGTCCCTTAAAGCAGGTGGAACCAGTGGAAAAACCGCTGGCCTATTATACAAAGCTGAAGGAAAAGAGCTGCAGCAAGGACACCATGACCGGACACTGGGAGATGATGGGACTGGAAGGAAAGCAGCCGTTTCAGACTTTTACGGATACGGGCTTTCCGCCGGAGCTGATCCAGGAGCTGGAAGAGCGGACCGGGCATAAAGTGATCGGCAACAAAAGCGCCAGCGGAACCGCTATTCTGGAGGAGCTTGCAGAGGAGGAGATTGCAACAGGGCATATGATCGTCTATACCTCGGCGGATTCCGTGCTGCAGATCTGTGGAAACGAGGAGACCTTCGGCCTGGAGGAACTGTACCGCTGCTGTGAGATCGCCCGGGAGATCACGATGAAAGACGAGTGGAAGGTCGGAAGAGTCATCGCCAGACCCTATGTGGGCAGGAAGAAGGGAGAATTCCAGCGGACCAGCAACCGCCATGACTATGCCTTAAAGCCCTTTGGAAAGACTGCTCTGGACGCGCTGAAGGAGGCCGGGCTGGATGTGATCTCCATCGGGAAGATCAAGGATATCTTTGACGGAGAGGGGATTACCCGGGCCCTGAAGTCCAAAAGTTCCGTCCACGGCATGGAGCAGACCATCGAGACGGCGAAGGAAACGTTCCACGGCCTTTGCTTTGTGAATCTGGTGGATTTTGACGCTCTTTGGGGGCACCGGAGGAATCCGGAAGGCTACGCCCGGGAGATTGAGAAATTTGACCGGAATCTGGGAGTCCTTCTTAAGCTTCTGGGCAGGGAGGACTTACTGATCATCACGGCGGATCACGGGAACGATCCTACGTACACAGGGACGGATCACACAAGGGAGAAAGTACCGTTTCTGGCGTACTCTCCGTCCATGGAAGGGCATGGGGAGCTTCCGGAGGGAGAGACGTTCGCAGTTATCGGAGCGACCGTGGCGGATAACTTTGGCGTCGCCATGCCCGAAGGGACGATTGGGACGTCTGTTCTGAAGGAATTGATATAGCGATGAGAATACAAAAGAGAATTCATATGTTCCTGCTGGCGGCGCTTTTGTCCCTGGGGCTCCTGCTGCCTGGATGCTCCGGGGAGGAGCCCGCAGGCGCCCTGTCAGGGGGCATGGAGATCACGCAGGAAGAAGAAGCGTACGCGGTGGTCAATCAGAATGTGCCGGGATTTACGGAGGAGGAAGTGACCTGCGAATCCTTTGAGCAGTACTCCGAGCTGGACGCCCTGGGACGCTGCGGGACGGCTCTGGCCTGCGTGGGCACGGATCTGATGCCGACGGAGGAGCGGGGGAGCATCGGACAGGTGAAGCCCTCCGGCTGGCATACGGTAAAATATGACTGCGTAGACGGAAAATACTTATATAACCGCTGTCATCTGATCGGCTATCAGCTGTCGGGGGAAAATGCAAACGAAAAAAATCTGATCACCGGCACCCGGTATCTGAATGTGGAGGGGATGCTGCCCTTTGAAAATGAGGTGGCCGATTATGTAAAGGACACCGGGAATCATGTGATGTACCGGGTGACGCCGGATTTTGAAGGGGACAATCTGGTGGCAAGCGGTGTGCAGATGGAAGCCTGGTCGGTGGAAGACGAGGGGGAGGGCGTGAGTTTTTGCGTCTACGTCTACAACATCCAGCCGGGGGTGGAGATCGACTATGCCACGGGAGACAGCCGTCTTGCGGAAGACGCCGGAGAGGAAGCAGAAGAAGCTTTCCAGGAGTACACGGAGGAAGAAAAGGGCACCCAGGACTACATGCTCAACACCAGCACGAAGAAGTTCCACCATCCGGACTGCAGCAGCATTCTGGACACCAAAGAGGAGAATAAAGAAAGCTTCAACGGTCCCAGACAGTGGCTGATCGAACACGGCTATGAACCCTGCGGCAGGTGCAAGCCGTGACTTGTCAGGAAAGGAAAAAGTAAGGGATGGAAGACCAGAAGGCCTTTTTGGGAAAAATAAGAGCGTTGTTTCAGAAGCTTCGGGTTTTGCTTTATGATTACCCCTGCTCCATCGGGGCGGGATTGTTGTATGGGGTGCTGGAGGCGGCGGAGTATGTGTACTGGCATGACCTGGACGCCTCCCTTCCCTTTGATGCGGATGCGGCGCTTCTGTTCCTTCGCCTCTTCTGTCTGTCGGCGCTGGCGGCGGAGATCTGTTTTTTTGGAAAAAGGAGACGGAGATGGTGTGGGACGTCAGCGGGTCTGATTCTTGCAGGGGCGGGAGCGTATTTTACAAATCTTACCCGGGAGGATGTATTCCTGGGGATAGCGGGTATGGTCTGGAGGTCGAGGGCGGAGGAAGCGGTACTGGGAGCGGCACTGCTGCTCCTGGTGGTGATCGTGTACCATAGCTTCCGAAAGCAGAAACTTTCTTTTGCGGAATATATGCTGAGGCTGTCAGTGCAGCTTTTGAAGGTCTTTCTTGTGTATCTTTTACTGATGCTGGGCGTTGGGCTGGTGAGCGTGGCGATCGACAGTCTCTTTTTAAACGGTGATTCTTCTCTGGTATCGGTCAGTGTGGATCTGGTAGGAGGCGTGGTCCTTGTGCCGGGAGTGATTCTGGCCCTTCACCGCACGGAGGAAGAGCCGGGGTATTTTCTGGAGGTGCTGGTTCAGTATGTATTCTGCAGTCTGACCATCTGTGCCCTTGTGGTGGTATACCTGTATCTGTTTTCTATTTTGATCACCAGAGAGCTTCCCTCCAATGAAGTCTTTCCGATTCTCTCCATGCTTTTTTGCCTTGGGATGCCGGTCTGGATGGCGGCGGGCTGCTGGAACCAGGAGAGCGCTTATGTCCGCAGGTTGTCCAGGCTCCCCTATGTATTCGCGCCGCTTGTGGGGATGCAGATTCTGGCAGTTGGAATCCGGATCTGGGCCAATGGGCTGACACCGGCCCGGTATACGGGGGTGATGCTGATGGTATTCGAGATCGGGACTCTGCTGCTGTGGCATTTTCGGCGGGAGCGGATGGAACGGATGCTGCTGCTTTTGGGGGCGCTGCTGGTCGTCACCTTTCTGCTTCCGGGCGTCAACCGGAGTCAGCTCTCCGACCGCTGGCAGAGAGCCTGGCTGGAGCGGTATTACGAGAAGGTGGAGGCGGGCGGCCAGCTCTCCCGGCGGGAGTACGAGCGCCTGACCGGCGCTTATGAATATCTGAGGGAGGATGTGGCGGCTGCTGATGAGACAGAGGCGACAGAAACCTATAACCTGCAGAGCGAGGAGTTTGCGGCGAAGCTGGCGCAGCAGGACCCGGAAGCGATTGGACTGAACCAGTATGAGCGGTATTCTATTCATGGATGTCTGTTGGTGGATGGCCTGGACGTGGAAGCATTCCGCTGGATGGATATGCTGGATAAAGCGGACCGTTTCGACGACGCCGAGGAGAAGGAGAGCGTTGACTTTTCCCATTTTCGCTTTGTCTTCCGGGAGACCGGAGAGGTGCTGGAGATCGATATCAGCGACTTTGCCGAAAGATGCATGGAGTATGCCGAGACCCACGAGATGGTCGATGAAGAGGAGTGGAGGGAGTACATGCGGGACTTTTACCGGATACCGATCGATGAAGACCGGGTTTTCTACCTCCATCATTTTCAGGTGAGCTATCAGAAAGGAATCAAGGACGGCGTCGACTATTTTGAATGGTCCAGCATCGGGAAGATCAACGGGATGCTGCTTCAAAGATGACGAAGACGGAAGGAGATTTACATGAATATGGGATGTTGGTTTTGTATTGTATTGGTTCCGGGATTTTTTTTGACCGGGCTGCTGTTCGGTATACGGAAAGAAAAGTCTGCCGAATGGATCGCCGGATTCAATACGCTTCCCGAGAGTGAAAAGATGCGGTATGACAAAGCAGCCATGGTCAGAGACATCCGCAATTCCTGCTTCTTGTGGGCGGCGATTATGCTGCTTGGCGCTGTGTGGTCGTATTTTCTCACTCCATATGCCGCGATTGCGGCTTATGTTGTATGGAGCGTATTGTTTTTGAAGGATCTGCATGTGGATGCGAGAAGAGCGTTTGAAAAGTATTTGCGGAGGTAAGCAAACATTATGAGCAACTGCATGGAATATAAATATTGCGGAAGTGCTTTTAAGCGGGGCGGAATATCAGCTGCTCCTGTACCTGATGCAGAACAAGGGAAAGACCGTGACCAGAGAGCGGATTCTGGAGCAGGTTTTTGCGATGTTAAATGAGATCTGCGGTGAGATCGCAGAACAGGAGCCTGATGCTGTCAGAACTATTTCTGCTGCATTGAAAAAGTACACCGGTGAAAATCCGGACGGCGGGGCAAATGAGGAGATGTTATCCTCTCTGGGATACCGAAGTGCGGACTTTTTGGGCTCCGCTTACAGGCAGAGCGTGGGCTGGCGGCGGTGGGATTCCTGACGGGGCTGCTGCTATTTGTGGTCACTTTTCTGTATCGGAATCGCATGGAAACCCTGCGGATTCAGGCTTTGGCAGAGTATCTGGAGCAAGTGAATATGGGGAAAGCCGTGATTTTCTCCGTTTCCGGGGAGGATGAATTTTCCAAATTGGAAGATGAGATCTACAAGACGGTGACGTCCCTCTATCACACGAAAGATTCCGCGGTGCAGGCGAAGAATGCGTTTGCGGAAAATCTGTCCAATATTGCCCATCAGATCAAGACGCTGATCACCGCCCTCTCGCTGTCGGTTCAGATGATGAGGCAGGACCTGGATGTCAGATATCTGGAGCAGATGGAGAGGCAGCTTTTGCGGCTCAACCGTCAGGAGGAGGCGCTGCTTCTCTTATTCCGGATGGATGCCGGGACACTGCTTTTGCAGAAGCAGGAGACGGATGTCTATACCCTGCTGGTCCTTGCGGCAGATCATCTTGAGGAACTGCTTGGCCGCTCCCAGGCTTTGATTGATATTCCGGAGATGGAGGGAAGGAAGATCGTCGTGGATCTGGAGTGGACCATGGAGGCCATGATGAATCTGATGAAAAACTGTATGGAGCACCACCCTGGGGGAACGATTCACTGCGCCTGTGAACAGAATCCGCTGTATACGGAGATTCTGATCTGGGATGAGGGAGAAGGGTTCGCGAAAGAAGATCTTCCCCATCTCTTCGAGCGTCTCTATCGGGGACAGAATGCATGCGGGGGCGGGATCGGGATTGGACTGGCCTTGGCAAGAGAGCTGATTGAGCGCCAAAATGGGACCATACGGGCGAAAAACAGATCAGGCGGCGGAGCTTGTTTGGAATGGACTGAAAACGGCCGCAGACCGGGAGATATTCCGGATCTGCGGCCGCAGTTTTTATTCTGTGATGGCCCAGACTCTTGCCGGAAGTCCGGTGGCGCCTTTGATGCGCGGATAAGACACGAGGACGACGGCTCCTGCCGGAGCTACCTGGTCCAGGTTGGTGAGCACTTCCACCTGCAGTTTTCCTCTGTCCAGCACATACCGCTCGCAGGCAAGATCGCCGGCTTTGGCGGCTTCCGCGGAAGCGTCCGTGTCCAGGGTTTCATGACCGTTGGCAGCGGCGCTGCGCTCTTCATAGATATATTTCAGAGCATCCATAGACCAGCCGGGAAAATTCTCTCCGCCGTCCGCGTCCGTGCCGGAGAGAGTGTCCATATCCGGCCATTTTTTGGACCAGTCGGTCCGAAGGGCGACGAAAGCTCCGTCCGGAATCGGACCATACTTTGCTTCGTACTCCTTGATATCGGCGGAAGTGACGACATAAGTCGGGTCCGCCTTTACCTTCTCGGTGACGTCGACGACGCAGAGGGGGAAGATCAGATCCTTGACATCATATCTTTCGGATAACTCCCGGTCTTTGACAAAATGTCCCGGAAAATCAATGTGTGTGCCGAATTGTCCCGGGAACTTAAAAGTCTGGATCAGGCAGTCCAGCATCTCGTTGCCCCAGTCATAGCAGATGGTCCCCAGCTCCACAGAGCCCTCCGGAATACCGGCCCAGTAAGGGCTGTCGTTGTTCAGCGGGTGGGAAAGTTCCACCCAGCGGTATTTTTTCGCTTCTTTTAATGCTTCCCATAATTTGTACATGTGAGATAACCTCCTTGTTGTCATTTTACAATGGATGAGCCGGAAGCGCAACGAATTTTTTGCAGGCGAAAATTTATTTATATTTATTGAATCGTTTTAAAACCTGTTGTAAGATAGGAATCGGAGCATTCGTTTATTATGGCAGAACGCCTTTTTATACAATCATTCATGACCGCCGGTTCCCCCACCAATATCAGATGTATGCAACTGAAAGGAGCTGAGGATTATGCGTATTTTATTAGCGGAGGATGAAGCTGACTTAAACCAGATCATCACTCAGAAACTTGTCTCGGATGGCTACTCTGTTGACAGCTGTTACAACGGCAGCGAAGCCATAGATTTTCTGGAAATGGCGGACTATGATGCAGTGATTCTGGATATCATGATGCCAAAGATGGATGGCTTCGGAGTTCTGCGCCATATAAGAAATATGGGAAAATCTGCACCTGTGCTGTTTCTGACAGCAAAGGATTCTGTTGCGGACAGAGTGAAAGGACTTGACAGCGGAGCTGACGACTATTTAATCAAACCGTTCTCTTTAGAAGAACTTACCGCACGCATCCGGGCAATGACAAGGAAAAAATTCAACATAACTGCCAACATACTTCAGGTTGGGGATTTGACACTGGATATGGTCTCTCATACTGTAAAAAGAGGAGAAAGTGAGATCATGCTTTCCGCAAAAGAGTATCACCTTCTGGAATATCTTATGCTGAACAAAGGGATTGTACTGTCAAGGGAAAAAATTGAAAATCATATCTGGAATTTTGAATATGAGGGTGGAACAAATGTTGTGGACGTTTATATCAGCTATCTCCGGAAAAAGATCGATGGAAGCAGTCAGGACAAACTCATTCATACGGTAAGGGGATACGGATATATGATAGAGAAAAAAGTATGAAAAACCTATCAATCAGGATAAAAATAACCGCATGGTTCTCAGGTATTATGGCATTTATTGTTGCCGTAACATTTGGCATTATTTTCTGGGTGAGCAACTTAGTCACCCAGAAAAGCATACAGGATAATTTAATTGAAATCGTAGAATTAAATGTGGACGAAATTGAATTTTACGAGGAAAAAAATTACAGGAAAGAGCTTCACGGCGACCAGTATATTGAATATTCGGACGGATATCTGGAAATAGATGATGATTTTCTGGATCAGGTGAATGGAATTTATTCTTCCCTTTATCAGGAAACAGGAAAGCTGTTGTATGGGGAAAATCCGTCTGTCAGGGCAGGCATGGAAATCCCTTTTTCGGACGGCATTGTCAAGAAAGTAACATGGAACAGGACAGTCTATTATGTATACGACCGTCTGCTTTCCGGTTATGGTGTTGACGGACTATGGCTGAGAGGAATGGTTTCCCGGAATCAGGGTACACAGCAGCTTCAGTGGCTTGTCCGGCTTTCCATTATCACGCTTCCGGCTCTTTTGCTTCTGGCCGTCACAGGCGGCTGCTGGATTGCCGGAAGGGCATTAAAGCCAATACACCAGATTACGCAGACGGCGGCCCGAATCAGTCAGGGACAGGATTTAGATAAACGGATTCACTTGGGCAGCGGAACGGATGAGCTTCACCAGCTTGCGGATGTGCTGGACGACATGATCAATCGTCTGGATCAGGCGTTTAAATCAGAACAACAATTTACTTCCGATGCTTCCCATGAACTCAGAACGCCTATGTCTGTAATTATGGCACAGTGTGAATACATACTGGAGAATACGAGAACACCGGAGGAATATGAGGCGGCTTTGAAGGTGATTCAGCGACAGGGAAGAAAAATGTCGAAGCTGATTGAAGATATGCTTTGTGTTGCGCGCCTTGAGCAGAATAAGGACAGTTATCCCAGAGAAATGGTTGATTTCAGTACGCTTGTTCAGGATATTTGTACGGATATGGCACTCCTGAAAAGCAAAAATATTGTGCTTGAGCAGGAGATTGATCCAGGTATCTTTTTGAGGGGAAATGCCATGCTGCTCACAAGAATGGTTACAAACCTGATAAGCAATGGCTACCGGTACGGAAAGCAGGATGGCAGGATTTCCATTCGGTTAAAATGTGACAACGACATACGGTTGTCTGTCGAGGACAATGGAATAGGGATTTCCGCTGAACAGCAGGAAAGGATTTTCAGGCGTTTCTATCGGGCAGAAGCTGCCCGGTTCAGTGAGGGCGCAGGCCTTGGACTTGCCATGGTGGAGGATATAGCAAAATATCACGGAGGATGCGTAGAAGTTGTTTCTGCCGTAGGGGAAGGAAGTAAATTTACTGTAAAGTTTCCTGTATAATTTTCTGATTCTAATGTTTTTCTAATCTCTTTCTATTATACTAATCTAAAAACAGGAAAGCGGGGACAGATGATATGAAAAGATTATTCAGTAAACCAAAGAATGCGATTATTTTAGTGATTTGTATGGCGGTTGTTGTTATAGCCGTCGGTGTAACAGCATTCAAAAGTACTCTGATTACCAGGGCAGAGGCAAAGATTGTCGCTCTCAAAGATGCCGGTTTGAGCGAAGCAGAAGCATCCGCTCTGCGCACACGGCTCGAATTTGATGACGGACGTTTTCAATATGAAGTTGATTTCTACAGCAACGGTACAGAGTATGAATATTTAATTCAGGCTAAGAATGGAGAGATTATCGCAAGAGACATTGATGGCAAAGGAAACGGGAATCAAGATATGCAGGAAACAGAAAATCCGTTTGCAACAGACGAAAGCAGTTCTGTGCAGCCGCGGGAAGATGTAGAGAATCAGCCCGCTGCAAACAGAAACAGTACGGCACAGCCGCAGGAAGATTCTCTTGATGAGGCGAAAGCAGCAGCGCTCAAGGATGCAGGCCTGTCTGAATCAGATGTCACATTTAAAAAGACAGAGCTTGATCATAGCCATGGAACACAGGTATATGACATTGAATTTTATACTTCTGATACAAAATACGATTATGAAATCGATGCTTCCAACGGAACGGTGCTTGAAAAGA
>CAJUDY010000002.1:0-56946 GCA_910584945.1 uncultured Lachnospiraceae bacterium
CCACAGTCGTAAGCGAAAGTGAAAGTACATCTACAGTAGTAAGTGAGAGCGAGAGTACGTCTACAGTAGTAAGTGAGAGCGAAAGCACTTCCACGGTGGTAAGCGAGAGCGAAAGTACCTCCACAGTGGTGAGCGAGAGCACTTCTACAGTAGTAAGTGAGAGCGAGAGCACGTCTACAGTGGTAAGTGAAAGCGAAAGCACGTCTACAGTAGTAAGTGAGAGCGAGAGTACGTCTACAGTAGTAAGTGAGAGCGAGAGCACGTCTACAGTGGTAAGTGAAAGCGAGAGTACTTCGACAGTGGTAAGCGAGAGCGAAAGCACTAGCACAGTAGTAAGTGAAAGTGAAAGCACCTCCACGGTGGTAAGTGAGAGTGAAAGCACTTCAACGGTCGTGAGCGAGAGTGAAAGTACTTCTACAGTGGTAAGTGAGAGCGAGAGCACCAGCACGGTAGTAAGCGAAAGCGAGAGCACCTCCACAGTGGTAAGCGAGAGCGAGAGCACCTCGACAGTAGTAAGTGAGAGCGAGAGCACTTCCACAGTGGTAAGCGAGAGCGAGAGCACTTCAACGGTCGTAAGTGAGAGCGAAAGCACCTCGACGGTCGTGAGCGAAAGTGAAAGCACCAGCACGGTGGTAAGTGAAAGCGAAAGCACTTCAACGGTCGTGAGCGAAAGCGAGAGCACGTCTACAGTGGTAAGTGAGAGCGAGAGTACCTCAACGGTAGTAAGTGAGAGTGAGAGCACCTCGACGGTAGTAAGTGAGAGCGAAAGCACCTCGACGGTCGTGAGCGAAAGTGAAAGCACCTCCACAGTAGTAAGTGAAAGCGAGAGCACCTCAACGGTAGTAAGTGAGAGTGAGAGCACCTCCACAGTGGTAAGTGAGAGTGAAAGCACTTCAACGGTAGTAAGTGAGAGCGAGAGCACCTCCACAGTGGTAAGTGAGAGCGAAAGCACTTCGACGGTCGTGAGCGAAAGTGAAAGCACTTCAACGGTTGTGAGCGAAAGCGAGAGCACCAGCACGGTAGTAAGCGAAAGCGAGAGCACATCAACGGTCGTGAGCGAAAGTGAGAGCACGTCTACAGTGGTAAGCGAGAGCGAAAGTACCTCCACAGTGGTGAGCGAGAGCGAAAGCACTTCAACGGTAGTAAGTGAGAGCGAAAGCACATCGACGGTCGTGAGCGAGAGCGAGAGCACCAGCACAGTGGTAAGTGAAAGCGAAAGCACATCGACAGTCGTGAGCGAAAGTGAGAGCACGTCTACAGTGGTAAGTGAGAGCGAGAGCACATCGACGGCGGTCAGCGAAAGTGAAAGCATCTCCACAGCCGTGAGTGAAAGTGAGAGTATCTCTACAGCGGCAAGCGAAAGTACCAGCACTTCCACATCGACGAGTGAGAGTACCAGTGATTCCGCTTCAACGAGCACCAGTACTTCCGATAGCCAGAACGATACTCCGACCGGAGGCGGTGGCGGCGGAACGGATCCGGCTGACACGACGGCTGATCCGGCTCCGACAACTACAGTGACGGATGGACCTGTGCCTGCAGCAGCTGCCCCGGCGGCGGCACCCACAGCGGCGCCTGCACTTGCGGCAGCAGTACCTGCGCCGGCAGCGCCTGCGGCGGTTCCGGTAGCAGATGATCCGGTACCGTTAGCAGTTATGGGTGATGAAGACCAGCAGGAAGTACAGGAGGCAATCACAGATGATCCGGGTCTTCAGGAAGTTCAGGATGAAGATGTGCCTCTGGCTGCCGGAGGAATTGTCGGCGGATTGCAGCATAACTTCCAGCATGTGTGCGAAGCATTCGCGTCCGGTTTCCTGCCGCTGCTCCTTCTTGGAAGCAACCGAAAACGGAGAAAAGAGGTTTCCGAACTGAAGAAACAGATCGATGACGGATCGGGAAGGAAGGATAACTAATGGGAATTTTTGAAAATATGACCTGGGGATTCTGCAGATGGGATCTGTTGATGCTGATTTTCATTGCCGCGGTCATCGCAGTGTTCTTCATAAACAGATACAGGCTGAATAAAAAAATCAAAGAATTAAAAGAACAGTTATAAACGGATACACGAAGAAATTAGTGGCTGCCTGCATAAGTCAGTCACTAATTTCGTGTTTTCACTTACAGACATCGGGAGAGATACAGTGCGGGAAGCGAGAGAGAAAGAAAATGTATTGAAATATAAACTTGCGTATTCAGGGATCATTCTCCTGGTATATATTATAGGGAAAAATATACCGCTGTATGGTATAGATCTGTCGGCTTATCGACAGATGTCCTTCAATACGGAGGAACTGCTGGTTCAGACGGTCAGCGGGGATATGTATCGTTCTTCTGTATTCGCGGTTGGAATCTTTCCATCCATGATATCCGGTCTGTTAGTTCAGCTCTTTCTGGCGGTCAGGAACCTGTTTGCAAAGACCAGAGTGCCTCCTGGGAAGATAAGGCGCATAACGGTTATGGTCACGCTTGCGGTTGCGGCGCTTCAGGCAGTGGTCCGGGCGCCGAGGCTGTGCTTTGCGGTGTCTGACGGGATGCTGCCGGTTCTGCAGTTGATTGCAACGCTGGAGATGGTGACCGGAGCAATGCTTCTTCTGTGGCTGTCTGATCGGAACAGCCGGTTCGGCATAGGCGGGAGGACGATATTCATACTGGTCAATATTCTGGAGCGGATCTCTGCGACGCTGTTTACACACACGCCGGAAGAACTGAAGATACCATTGATGATATCGGCTCTGGAAGTGGCGGTTATCCTGGTCATGGAGAATACGGAGAAGCGGATACCGGTGCAGCGGATCTCCATACATAATATCTATGCAGATAAGAATTATCTGGCTGTCAAGTACAACCCGGCGGGTATTATGCCGGTGATGTTTACAACGGCGGTATTTCTTCTTCCGGGACTCCTGGTCTCTCTGCTGCTGTCGTTCTTTCCCTATTGTCCGGAGCTGATCTGGTGCCAGCAGAATCTGTCTTTGACAAAGCCTTTCGGCATTCTGGTCTATCTCATATGCGAGTATCTTTTGACGGTTGGATTCTGCATGCTGATGATCAATCCGAAAGATATCACGGAGCAGTTTTTGAAGAGCGGGGACAGCATCGTCAATCTTCATGCAGGCCGTGACACAAGACGGTATTTAAGCAAGATCATGAGAAGGCTGAGTTTTCTCAGTGCGACGGTCATGGGTGCATGCATGGTGATTCCGCTGGTTTTGCAGCTGAGAGGGGATCTGGACAGCACTCTGGTAATGCTGCCCTCTTCTTTGATGATGCTGGCAGGATTTTCCTGCAACCTCTTCCGGGAAATCATCACTTTAAGAAATTATGATACATGCCGGCCGCTGTTTTGACGGCGGCCGGGATATGGACAGGAGCTGCAGAATGTTATATTTTATTCCGGCATGGTACAAGGACAGAGAGTGGTGCGAAAATGAGCAGAGCTGGCGGGTAAAACGTATGCATACGGAATTTGATGATACGGTAAAGCAGATTCAGCTTTTTCATCGCAGCGGGTCCTATGATTACCGGATCATGCTGCTTGGTTTTGCACCGAATTTTCGTCATTTTCTTCACAGACAGGGGGTATATCGGGCGCCCTACTGGTCGTGTTTTGATGCCATTCAGGAAGTCCGGCGGAAGAAAGCGCGGGTATTGTCTTTTCATGACCTGAAATGGCCGGAAGGGATTGAATTCCTTTATTCCCCTTTTGTGGTGCTCGCTATGCTGGGGGAAGAAAAGTATGCGCAGATTGATTTTGGAGAAGACGGAAATCCCATATGGGTCGAGCTGTACCAAAATGAAAAGATATGCCGCCGCAACCTCTATGATGACAGGGGATTTGTGTCTGGTACCATCCTGTATAAAGAGGGACAGCCTTTTTACCAGGATTATCTGATGGAAAATGGAATGTGGAAACTGCGGCATTATTATGAGGACGGGCATGTGGAGATCAATGAGCGGCGCCCGGAATATCTGCTGGAGTATGAGGGCAGAAAGAAGACAAAGCGATTCTCCCGTCTGCGCTATGAGCGAATGGAGCAGGTGATCTACGAGGTGTTGATGTCTTATCTGGAACTGACAGGTCCGCAGGATGTTTTCTGCGCGGCTATGCATGGACTGCATGGGAAGCTTTTGGGGAAAGCGCTTAGAGAGAAAAAAGTGATCCTGTCTTTCTTTCATGACCGATACCAGGCAGGAGAGGACCCGGAGATATTGAACATGATTCGGAATGCGGACTATGTTGTGGCCGATTCAAAAGAAAATGCAGAAAAGATACAAAGACAGACAGGGATACAAAAAGGGCGTCTCAAAGCCATTCCTCCTTATGACACAAGGGCGGATGAAGGCATCAGCCTGCAGCTTGGCGTTCAGAAGATCCTGGTTCCGGTGGACGGGTTGGCGCCGGAGGTGTTTGGGGAGTTAATACGGATTCTGGGGACCTGTGTTTCGCAGAAAAAAGATGCCAGAGTGCATCTCTTTACCAGGGACGCCGGATATGACAGAAAACAAAGACTTCTGGAACAGGTTCGCGCGGAACTGGAAAAGGGCGGCATGCCCGCGGGGTGGGCAGCGGAGACGGGGAAAAAGATGGCTGCGGAAAATGATTTTGACACGGGAGAAAAGGCGCCTGTTTATTTCTTTCCTGAACAGTGCGTGGACGAATTGTCCGTGAGTAAATGCATGAGAGAGCAGTGGCTTCTTCTGGAACTGAGAGACGTTCCGGAGCAGTATCTGCAGATCAACGCCATCAGCTTTGGGATTCCTCAGATTGTACGGAAAAAAACAGATTTTGTGGAGCATAACGGCAACGGCATTGTGATCGAAGGACTGGAAGAACTGCCGGACGCGATGAATTATTATCTGGAAGAGCTGAAACACTGGAATAAAGCAAGGATATATTCCTATCGGATCAGCCGGAAATACACGACCGGGCGTTTACTGGAGATGTGGGGGGAGGTTATGGACTGCGTTGGCTGAGATACATATTTTGCAGCTTGGGATGACGGACTGGAACGAGGTCTACAGGATCCCGGAGGAGGCGACGCTTTATCATGCCGAAACTCTGGAAGAACCGTTAGAGAAGACTTACGATATGTGTTTTCTGGATCGGACGCCTGTGGGGAAAGAGATTGAATTTCTTTATCGTGCGGTGAAAGCCTATACTCTTTTCGTGACAGAGAATGTAGAGCTCCAGGGAAAAGTAGAATGGCTGTGCCGCAGCAGAAAGGCGCAGCGTATTGCGGCGCCGGACATTCAGAGGTTTCTTACAGAGGAGAGCAGATATTATTATTCCCGGCCGTATGGGGAGAAATTCAGCCTGAGAGATGTGGCCATTGCACAGGGATTTTGCGGGAAGGTGAAATGGAACGGGAATCAGAATGTACTGCTGGAAGCAGACTTCGGCGGGGAATTTCATCAGGTTGCTTATTGGCGCTATAACAATCCCATGCCCCGGGGACAGATGGTAGACTTCTGGATGGAATATGATAAGGATGCATCGGTTCAGATCCGCGTGGTGCTTACGCTTTTTGCGGCGGGAAGCGCTTCCGGCATACGAAAACGCTGGGTACTGGAGGAAAAAGACCTGGAACAGGTGTTGCGGGTAGAATGCGGCCAGGGAGACGGTACCTTCTTTGTCTCTGTTCATGCGAAGGGCAGGGGAAGGCTGTGGCTGACCGCTCTGCACAAACGGGTCTCCAGGGGGAGCCATGGTTATTTTCTGCCGGGAGGCGAGCGGTATGTCACATCCGGACGGGAAGAGGCGTTCTGTTATTTTGAACCGGGAGACCTGAAGCCGCCCTTGTGTGTATATTTTGCCGGATATAAGACCCTGCAGGGATTTGAAGGATACTATATGATGAAAGGTCTGGGGTGTCCGTTTCTCCTTCTGTCAGAGCCGAGGCTGGAAGGGGGGTGCTTTTACATGGGCTCTCAAGAGTATGAACAAATGTTTGCGAATGCAATCCGACGGCATATGGAGGAACTTGATTTCACACCGGATCAGGTGATTTTATCCGGGCTTTCCATGGGCACTTTTGGGGCGCTTTATTATGGATGCGATATCCGGCCCCATGCCATGATTGTCGGAAAGCCTCTGGTCAATATCGGAAATGTGGCAGTGAACGAGAAACACCTGCGTCCTGGAGGCTTTCCCACATCGTTGGATGTACTGCGTTATCAGTGCAAGGGCCTGGGAAGAGAAGAAGCAGAGAAGCTGAATGAAAAGTTCTGGAAGAAATTTGATGAAACAGACTGGGGAGATTCGAGGTTTGCCGTCGCCTACATGATCGAAGACGATTACGATACAGATGCCTATGAGGGGCTGCTTTCCCATCTTCACTCGGACGGCGTGCAGGCGTATGGGAAAGGGCTCCATGGCCGTCACAACGACAATACAACCGGCATCATCAACTGGTTCCTAAGCCAGTATAAAAAGATGCTGCGGGAGGATTTCGGAAGAAGGATGGAAGGATGACAGGAGAAAAATGGACGGTTTACTGGAGTGAATATTCTTCCGACACTTACCTGTATGGGTCCGAGATCATTTATCATGCGAAAGACGATGTGGAATTCCAGAATCTTCTGATGCCCCCCGGAACGGTGATCAAGCAGTGGTATTCCAGAACCTATTACCAGATGCAGAGGATTGAGCCGGCGCTGCCTATGATCGATGGGGAGAGTACCTATCAGCTGACGGTTCATGTGGATTGTCCGGAGAACGAGAAGTGGCTGATGCGTCTGGTCTTTTATGACAAATACGACGTGGAAGCCGGAAGTGTTGCTGTCAGAGATGAAGTATCCTGCTTTCAGTGCCCTTTGAGGACATACAGTTATAAGCTGCAGCTGCTGAATGGCGGAATGACACGGTTTCATTTTCATTATATTGAGATTCAGGAAATAGAGCATGAGACAGACGAGGAGTTTGAGGAAACTAAATAAGATTCTTAGAAAGGTCAGAAGCTACCGGGAGCAGATGGCCCGGCTTTCGGACCGGGAGCTGTCGTATCTGACGGTAAAATTCAAGGAGCGGCTGGCGGCCGGAGAGACGCTGGATGATATCCTGCCGGAGGCATATGCGGCCGTCTGTGAGGCCGACCGCCGGATTCTGGGGATGGAACCTTATGATGTGCAGGTGCTTGGAGGGATCGCTCTGCATCAGGGGTATCTTGCGGAGATGAATACCGGAGAAGGGAAGACGCTGGTGGCTACCATGCCCCTGTATCTGAATGCCCTTACAGGGAAGAGTACAATCCTGGTGACGGCAAACGAATATCTGGCGTACAGAGACGCGGAAGAGATGGGTCCGGTGTATCGTTTTATGGGGCTGTCTGTTTCGGCGGGAGTTCCGGCAAATGGACAGGGGGAATTCGGAAACGAGGAGAAGAAAAAAGTGTATGCAGCGGACATCCTGTATACGACGCACGGCGCTCTTGGGTTCGACTATCTGATCAATAATCTGGTAAAAAACGCCAAAGACCGTTTTCTGCGGGAATATTATTATGTGATCATCGATGAAGCGGATTCGGTTCTTCTGGACGCAGCCCAGACCCCGCTGGTGATCTCGGCGTCTCCCAGAGTGCAGTCAAACCTGTACCAGGTGTCGGACTTTTTCGTCCGGACGCTGGTGGAAGAAGAGGACTATGTGCTGGAGGAGGGGAAAGTGTGGCTTACGGATGAAGGCATCCGGTATGCGGAAACATTTTTCCAGATTGATAATTTCTACAGCAGGGAACACTTTGAGATTAATCGTCATGTGATCCTTGCGCTTCGGGCGCATAAGCTGTTCGAAAAAGGAGAGGGGTATATCGTATCGCGGGAGGGCGAGCTTCTTTTGATGGACGGAGGTACCGGGCGTGCGCTGCAGGGCATGAAGCTCAGGGGCGGACAGCATCAGGCTCTGGAGGTAAAAGAGGGGTTAAAGCCCACGCAGGAGAGCCGCTCAGTTGCAGTCGTTACCTTCCAGAATCTGTTCCTGATGTTTCCAAAGCTGGCAGGGATGAGCGGTACGCTGGCAGACGCCGTCGAGGAACTGCGGGATGTGTATGGGGCAAAAGTTCTGGTGATTCCGCCGAACCGGCCAAGAAGGAGGGTGGATCTGCCGGACTGTTATTTCAGAAATACCAGGCAGCAGCTTTCGGTAGCAGTGAAAACGGCGCTGGAAATCCATAAGACCGGGCGGCCTGTATTGATGGTGGCCGCCAACTTTGAGAACACGGAACAGATCTCCCGGATGTTTACCAAAAGGAGAGTTCCTCATAATGTGCTGAACGCCAATAATGCCTACTGGGAGGCGCAGATCGTCAAAGAGGCAGGCAGGAAAAATGCGGTGACGGTGGCGACATCCATGGCCGGAAGAGGAACGGATATTAAGCTTGGAGAAGGCGTGGAGGCGCTGGGAGGCCTTGCTGTGCTCGGTATTGGACGTATGGGCAATGTGCGGATGGAACGCCAGGCCAGAGGAAGAGCCGGCAGGCAGGGAGATCCCGGCACCAGCCAGTTTTTCGTATCTCTGGAGGATGGGGTAGTAGGAGAAGAAGAGTGGCTTGAAAAATACATAGAGGGGAAAAGGCGCATCCGAAAGCGGAAGATCAAAAAGATTATCAACAAAGCGCAGACTGCAAAAGAGGAGTCCGCTGTTATGGGAAGAAAAAATTCTGTAATTTATGATAAAGTGATACAGCGCCAAAGGGAATTGATTTATGCGACCAGAGACAAGCTCTTGAACGGGGAAGAACTGCCGCTGGATCTGATTCTGGAGATGGCGAAAAGGAATGTAAAGCGTTTTCTGGATTCAAAAAAACCTATCTGCCAGCGCGACCTGAACCGGTATATTCTGGACAATATTTCCTATCGGTTAGACCAGGAAGGGTCAGAGCTTCCGCTGAAAGACCGCAAGGCAGTTCAAAAATATCTTATGGAGAGGGTCTGCCAGGTTCTTAAGGAACAGGAAAAGAAGACAGGCAGTGCCGACAGAATGAATGAATTCATGCGTGTGGCGGTGCTGAGCGCGGTTGACGACGCCTGGGTGGAGCAGGTGGATTATATGCAGCAGCTCCAGGCGGCGGTATCCGGACGGGCGACCGCACAGCGTAATGTGTTATTTGAGTATCAGGATGAATCTTTTGCATCTTTCCGGAAAATGAAAAATACCGTCTATGAACATGCCATGCGAAGCATTTTGCTCAGTGATATCTTTGTGGATGAGAAAGGGAAGCTGCATATACTGTTTCCGTGACGAAGGTGGGAAAGAGCGGAAAGGAGTACATACAGATGCCGGATTTAAAAGAAAGAGAAGAACAGGCAACAACAATCTACGTATTCAGCCTCCTGGTGGGATATTTCCCCAACGGGGTGGATTATGCGCAGGGATACCGTGCCGGGATCTTGCGGAAGATGCCTTGCCCTGTCCGATATGTTTTTACAGAATTGCCAGAAAAAAAGGATGTTGAGTTTTACAAAGGACTTGGGATCAGAGAAGAAGAGATGCTCAGTGTCCATCATTTTTTTCTGGATCATTCCGTTTTGAAACGGACGGTAAAAGTGCAGGAGAAGCTCGAAGAGCTGAAAAGGAATCTGGGAATCAAGGACGTGGATGTGCGGGGGACTGAGATCCGGCTTATGAAAGACGGGACGGTGGCAGTGTCTTTGATCCGGAATTCAGAGGATGATCAATATCTGTCCGCCATTCACTATTTCCACCAATGTAAACTGATACGGACAGAAGTGTATACGGATCAGGTTGCCTATACGGATTATTATGTGACAGCGAAGTCGGAACATGGTCTTTATGCGAAGAGGACAAGGCGGATTTTCTGTCACAGAGACGGCTCCCCCGCATATGAGCAGATCTTTAAAGGAGACAAATCCTGGTATTTGTTTCCGGATGGAAGAGCTCTTACAAAATCAGAGTTTTTTGAAGAGTTTATAAAAAGGCTGTATTTATCAGAGCAGGATATCATTTTGATTGACCGTTTTGCACAGTTTGACCATATACAGCCGCTTTTCCAGTGGAAAGGAAAGGCGAGAACCTTTGCTGTCATGCATGCCGGACATTATTTTGAAAAAGGGGAGAGCGCTTATACGGTCAACTTGAATCCGGATTATAATTATCTGTTCAAGTATTCGGGGATGATTCATAAAATCGTAGTGTCCACAAGGCAGCAGAAAGAAGATCTGGCAGAAAAGCTATCAGAATATCACTGTAAACTGCCGGATATCATAGTCATACCTGCCGGAGGAGTGGACAGGCTGCAGCATTCTGACGGCGGGAGGAAACCGTATTCCATGCTGTCGGTCTCCCGCATTCAGGCGCATAAGAAAATAAACTGGATGATAGAAAGCGTCATCAAAGCACATCAGGTCAATGAGAATATCTCGCTTGATATTTATGGAAGCGGCAGTTCTGACTATATGGAGACATTGCAGAATATGGTAAAGGAGCAGAAGGCGCAGTCTTATATCCATTTTATGGGACACCAGGATGTGACAGAAGTGTATAAAAATTACGAGGTGTTTCTGACGGCGTCCACCTTTGAGACGCTGGGACTTTCCATCCTGGAAGCAGTCTCGTCTGGAAATGCAGTGATCGGATTGGACGCAAAGTACGGCAGCCGGCTGCTGATCCGGCCGGGGATCAATGGATATCTGCTTGCTGTTGATTTGGAGCACGTTGACACAGAAGAGGATTGTCTGATTGATGACCTGGCAGAAAAGGTTCTGGACATTTTTGAAAATCAAAAGCTCCTTGAGAAATTTCAGAAAAATTCATATAAAGTTGCCGGAGAATTTTTCAATCAGATTATCGAGAAAAAATGGGAGGAGGCATTATCGTGAAAGTACATGTTACGAACCTTTATGGCATAGGCGGTACGATTGGGAAAGCGCAGCAGATGGTAGCAGATATAGCCAGAAAAAAGTTACATTATCATGAATTGGGGATTTATAGATATTCCATGAAGTCTGATACGTCGGATATGCTCCGCACCCGTCTGGACGGGATCATCGCTTCGGTCAGCCATGGAGATATCGTGATCTTTCAGCTTCCTACCTGGAACGGTCTTGCGTTTGACGAGGCTTTTGCGGCGCATCTGGGCGGGTACCGGGGATTGAAAAAGGTATTCTTCATTCATGATGTTCCGCCTTTGATGGATCAGCGGGCCTTAAAAGAACTGGACCAGTATATTACATTTTATAACAAAGCTGACCTGATCATTCTGCCTTCCCGGAATATGGAGGAGTTTCTAAGAGCCAGAGGGCTTACCGTGAAAAAGACAGTGATTCAGAGAATGTGGGATGAGCCTGTTGACATTGACCTGGCAAATGCGCCGAAATTCCGAAAACGGATGAACTTTGCGGCAGATGTTGTGCGGGTTCTCCGTCCTTTTGTGCAGAACTGGAGCAGTGATACGGTGGAGCTGGCAGTGACGGCGGATCAGGGGGAGTATGCATGGGCGGAAGGGAAGAACATTCATTTTCTGGGATGGTTCCATAATGGAAACCTTCTGGCGGATGCACTTAGACGGAGCGGAGGATTCGGCCTGCTCTGGCATGATGACCCGGTATGGATTGCGTACATGAAGCGCAACGCCTGCTGTAAGCTTGGAACTTATCTGGCTGCCGGTCTTCCCGTGATTGTACCGAACAGTATTCCGGAAGCGGATACAATCCGCAGGAAGAACCTGGGCTTGACGGTGGATTCCATCGGCGAAGCGGCGAGGCAGGTGGAGCATATGACCGAGGGGCAGTATGATCAGATGGTACAGAATGTGGACGCTTTCGCCGGTCTGATCCGGAACGGATATTTTGCAAAGAAATTACTGACGGATGCGGTTTTTCAGCTGCTGTATGACTGATGGATGAAGGAGACAAAGTAACATGATCTATAATTTTCATCATTTTTATTACTGGCTGAAAGGCGGGGTGGAGACCGGACAGGCATACAGGGCGAAGCTGTTCCGCACCCTGGGGCTGGAAGCAAAATTTATCTTTGCCACTACGTTTCCGGACCGCAATATTCAGCAGGAAACGGCGTATCTTGGATTTCTGGATTCGGAAGTGATCTGGATGTACGGTTTTTTTACGGACTGCAGAATTTCTCCGGTTATCTATACCCTGGAACAACTGGAAGATACATTTGCGGATGAACGATATTATTTTTCAAGAGACAAAGCGTCGGTGACCTATCATTTTCCCCGTCTGGGGGTTGCTTATCAGGTTTTTCTGACCGGTCAGGACAGTGACTGCGTCCACCGGGTGGAAATGATCTCCGGCGGCTGTCTGGTGCGGAAAGACTATTATACATATTGCAGGATTTATTCGGAATATTATGTTCCGGCTGATGGGCAGGCGCATCTGTATCTGAGGCGTTTTTTTCATGAAGACGGACGCGTGGCCTATGAAGAAGTGGTAGACGGGAGCGATGTTTTCTATAAGCTGCCGGACCGGATACTGTATTCCAGAGAAGAGCTGGTAGGTGAGATGATGTCCCGTCTGAAGCTGACAAAAGAGGATCTGGTGCTCATTGACGCTGAGCCGGGAATGATCGAAAAGGCTGCTTTTATACAGAACGCGGTGCCTGCAGGCGTCGGCCTGATCATGCATGCCGATCATTTTTGGAATTTTGATGAGGAGCATGTTCTGTGGTACGGCATCTATGAGTATGCGTTTGCCCATCCGGAGAAGATCCGCTTTTTTATCACCAATACAGACGCCCAGAGCAATCTTTTAAGGGAGCAACTGAAGCGGTATAAAAACGCAGAGCCAAAAATCTGTACCATACCCGTATCGGGGCTCGAAAAACTTCGGAAACCTCAAAAGGCGAGACGGAGACACGCCCTTATCTCGGTGGGGCGTCTGGCTCCGGAAAAGCGGATGAATCAGGTGATCGAGGCAGTGGCGGCAGCGAGAAAAGAGGTGCCGGATCTGTCGCTGGATATCTACGGAGAAGGCGCGGAAGAGAAACATCTGCAGGAACTGATTGGCAGGCTCGGATGCGGTGATTATGTACGTCTGTGCGGTTTTCAGAAGCTGGACGAAGTATACCAGGAATATGAGGCCTATGTATCCGCCTCCTATGTGGAGACGTTAGGGGTGACCCTTCTGGAAGCAATCGGTTCAGGACTTCCGATTGTCAGCTATGATATCCGTTACGGAGCGCAGATGTTTGTAGATGAAGGGAAGAATGGTTATAAGGTTCCATGGGAAGACGTGGCAGCGCTTGCAAAAGGGATTGTCCGTCTGTTTACGGAGGCGGATCTGGAGGAATTCCGAAGACATTCTTATGAAAAGGCAGAAGGTTATCTGAATCAGGAGGTAGAGAAGAAATGGAGAGATCTGTTGTGTTAAAAGATACGGTTTTGTTGTTTGACCGTTATACGGCGGACAGCAGGCGGCTGCATGAATCCTTTCTGCGGGCAGGCGGCGGATGCTCTGCAGTTGTTCTGGAAGAGAATCACTTTCTTCCCGCAGGGGTGCTGTCCGTGTACGACATGTTTCTGGGGTACTTTGAGGAAGAAGGGGAATGCCTCGGGAAGCCGAAGTTTTTCAATGAGATTCCGGTGCCGGATCACTGGAGTATACAGGCGGGGGTCAGTGAGACCGACTACGGAAGGATTACCTATCAGCATGAGGAAAAGGGAAGGATTCATTATTGGAAATCCGAGAAAAAGTGGCTGGTGGAATCGGTAGACTGGTTTGACCGCAAGGGTGCGGTACGGTTTCGCGATCATTATAATCGTTATGGCATGATCTGTGCCAGGACTTTTTACAACGGACAGGAAAAGGAACTTGGGAAGACCTGGTTTTCAGCGGGCGGGCAGGAAGCGATCACGGAGAATGCGGTTACCGGGGATCTGATTGTAAATGACGGGGCGCTGATCAAGTTTTTCCGGAAGAAGATGGATATGATCTGCTATTTCTTCCAGCGGGCAGGGATAGAGCAGAAAAAGATATTTTATAATTCTCTGGCCAACCCATTCGTTGTTTCCGGCAGACTTTCTGCTCCCGCAAAGAGGGATCTTCTGTTCTGGCAGGAGGATGTAAAAGACGCGGTTCCCGGGAATATGCAGGCGATTCTGGGCGGACAGGCGTCCCGCACGAACCGGGTCATGGTACAGAAGAGAAGCGCGTATGACAGACTGATGGAGCTGGGAGTGAATCCGGACCAAGTACAGAGACTGGGATATGTCTATGATTTTAAAAAGGAGAACGGTCACAGACCGCAGGCTTTGATCTGTACCAATTCGGAACGGATCGAACACGGTGAGGAATTGATT
Organism: uncultured Lachnospiraceae bacterium; assembly: GCA_910584945.1. Lineage (GTDB taxonomy): Bacteria > Bacillota > Clostridia > Lachnospirales > Lachnospiraceae > Hominiventricola. The sequence continues at coordinate 14,271 of CAJUDY010000002.1, forward strand.
CAGTCATTTCCTCAGATGCACTTCCATATTGCGGCAGTCACTTTGATGTCGCCCAAATTGATGGATATGGAGCGGTACGAGAACGTAAGCCTGTATCCATGCGTGCAGGCAGATACGCTGGATCAGCTTTTCCTCCAGTGTGATTATTACTTTGACATCAATCACTGGACGGAGATAGTATCGGCAGTATACTGGGCGTTCCTGCATAACCAGCTGGTCTTCGCTTTTGAAGAGACCGCCCATAACAGGGAGTATACGGCGGATGCGCACGTCTATCCGAAAGAGGCATTTGCACAGATGGCGGCGGATGTAAAAGAGATCATGAAAAGCAGGAAAAAGATGGAACACCATCTGAAGCTGCAGCTTAAGGATGCCATGGCGGAGGAAAAGGAAACCTATGCGGGATTACTGGACTGACGCTTCATCGGGTATGAGAAGAAAGGGTATGGGATGATCGTCTTTTTTGATAAATACACAGAATCTGTCGGAAAACTGCAGGAGACCATGAAGGCTCTGGGACGCAAGACCCAGATCGCAGTATTGACGGATGACGGTTTTCTGCCGGACGGAATCTTATCTCCTTATGAATTTTTTGCTTACCGGCATGGTCAGGAAAAACCTGTGAAGAGAGATCTGTTCTACAATTTTATCGAGCTGCCTGAATTCTGGGAAGTGCGTCTGATGGGATGGATGGGCGGGATCTTTGACATGGGTGTGGAGAAAGCCAGGATTTATTTTCGGGAACCGTTGGAAAACCGGAAGGTACAGCGTGTGGAATGGCATATGGAGGACGGCTGGACCTATAAGATTGATTATTATAATCAATACGGTCTGAAATATATCAGTGAGTTTTTAGATACGGAAGGGAATGTGGAATCCAAAGTATTTTATTCCGATCACAATCAGGAAATCATTGTGGAGCAGCCGGTCAATCAGACCGTTTCTTTGTTGGAGAATGGCGCAATCAGGAAATATTTCACCTCCTACGTCCAGTTTATCCGCTGTTATCTGAAAGAGGCGGGTCTGGAAGAGGAATGCATGCTTTTTGTGCAGGAAGAGAAGACTTTCGAGATTCTGGGGCTTGCTTCAAAGGAGCAAAAGATGTGGAGCAGGCTTCTGTTTGCAGATCCGGGCCTTTGGAAACAATATGTTGACATGGGCGGAAAAAACGGAAGCAGATTTTATGCAGTACCAAAGATATATCCCAAGAATCATGCCGGGAATGAAGCGCTGATCTTGACGGCTTCTGACCGGGTGGAGAGGCTGGAAGAGCTGATCGGCGCCCTGCCGGATCTGACGTTCCATATCGCGGCCAATACGCAGGTGTCAGATAAACTGAGCAGATTAGGAGAACGGGATCATGTAAAGGTATATCCGCAGATCAGCGCGCAGGACCTGGAACGGTTATGGAACCAATGCGATTATTATCTTGACATCAACCATTACCGGGAAATCTATGATGCGGTTCTTACTGCGCATGAAAGGAACCTGCTCCTTATGGGATTTGAGAACACCGTACATCACAGGGAATGCATGGCGGATGCATGTGTGTTTGCGGAGCAGGAGTATGAGAAAATGGTTTTTTGTATCAAAGCTGTGGAAAAGGATGCCGCCCTGATGCGAAAGCTGCTGGCGGCACAGCAGCAGAAGAAACGGATCATCTGGGAAGAACTTTTGAAATAGGAGGGGATCATCATGGTATACAATTTTAACCTGGGTATTGGCTGGGCCAGCAGCGGCGTGGAGTATGCGCAAGTTTACAGAGCGAAACTTCTGCGGGAAATTGGCCAGGAGGCCAGATTTGTTTTTACAGATATGTTTCCGAAAGATAATATCCAGCATATGACGGAAAATATCGGATTTCTGGATTCGGAAGTGATCTGGCTCTATACGTTTTTTACAGACTGCAAAATCTCGCCAGTGACCTTTACGCTGAAGGATCTGGAGAAAACCTTCGGAAACAGAAGATTTTCCGGTATCAAAGAAAACGGAAAGGTAAAATATACATTTCCCGGAACCAACACGTACTATGTAGCTTATCTGGTAAATGATAAAGAAAGAAGAGTACATCGGGTGGAGATGGTGTCCAATGGCTGTCTGATCCGGAAGGATTATTATACATATTGCAGAATCTATTCAGAATATTATGCACCGTTGGATCACAAAGCGCATCTCTATCACCGCAGATTTTTTAATGAAGACGGAACGGTTGCCTATGAGGAAATAATTGATGACGGAGCCGTCATGTACCAGTTTCCGGACAGGCTTCTTTGTTCCAAGGAAGAACTGGTGGGCTATATGGTGTCGCGCCTGAAGCTGACGAGAAAAGATGTGGTTTTGATCGATCGGACAACAGGAATCGGACAGGCCATCCTGCAGAATGCAGGTCCGGCAAGGATCGGGATTGTGATTCACGCAGACCATTATAGCGAGGGAGGCACAGACGAGGAGGCAATTCTCTGGAATAATTATTATGAATATGCGTTTTCCCAGAGAGACCGTGTTAGATTTTATATTACCTCCACGGAGGTACAAAACCGTCTTCTAAAACAGCAGTTTAAGAAATATATGAATGCGAATCCCAAAGTAGTAACGATTCCGGTGGGAAGTCTTAAGGAACTGAAAATTCCCAAAAAAGCCAGAAAAAAACATTCTCTGATTACAGCCTCCCGGCTGGCCAGTGAAAAGCATGTGGACTGGATCATTGACGCAGTTGCGGCGGCGAGGGAACAGGTGAAAGATATTTCCCTGGATATCTATGGGAAAGGAGGGGAGGAAGGAAAGCTGAAAGAGCAGATTAAACGGCTGCACTGCGAAGATTATGTTCATCTGTGCGGGCAGCAGGACCTGCAGGAAGTATATAAGAATTATGAGGCTTATGTGTCAGGCTCCACCAGCGAGGGCTTTGGCCTTACGCTCATGGAAGCGGTGGGCTCCGGGCTTCCTGTCATTGGTTTTGATGTGCGCTATGGGAACCCGAATTTTATAGAAGACGGCGAAAACGGATATCTGATCTCTGTGAATGACAAAATGGAAAAACGGGAACGGGTACAAAAACTTGCGGACTGTATTGTCCGTTTGTTTAAAGAGGCAGATCTGGAGAAGTTCCGTGCACATTCCTATGACAAGGCTAAAGAATATCTGACAAAGGAAGTGGAGAAGAAATGGGAAAACATATTAAAATAGAAAATACAATCTTACTTTTTGACCATTATGGACAGGACAGCCAGAGCCTGCATACTTCTTTCCAGCTGGCCGGCTTTCATCTTCCGGCGGTAGTAATTGAAGAAAATGGATTTTTGCCGGATCAGGTGATGTCCGTTTATGGATTTTTCCTCGGCGACTTTAAAGAAACACTCGGCGGTCAGGCACACCCCAAATTTTTTAATCAGATTACAGTCCCAAAGTATTGGGAGATCAAAGGGAACAATATCAGCGGTTCTGTGCATGATCTCTCGAAGGAGAGAGCAAAGATCTTCTACGCGGAACCTGCACATAAGCGCCGGGTGAGGATCGTGGACTGGTATGATGAGAGAGGAGTCGTTCGTTCCAGCGACCATTATAATCGTTATGGCGCCGTCTTTGCCCGAACGGTCTTTAGCGCCAAGGGAAAGAAATTCAGTAAGACTTATTTTTCTGCAAAAGGCCAGGAGATGATCGTTGAAAACTTTGTAACAGGGGATATTATCCTAAATGAAGGCGGAGAGGTGCGGATCTTTCATACAAAGACAGATTTTATCGTATATTTTCTGGAACGGGCGGGCTTTCAGGAATACAGGATCTTCTTCAATTCTTTGTCGACACCCTTTTTTGTATCCAATCGGCTTACCGCAAAAGAAAAGAAGGACATTTTATTCTGGCAGGAGCCTGTCAGGGAAGACATTCCGGGAAATATGCAGATTATCTTCAACGGGCAGGCCAGTCGTACGGGTACGGTTATGGTACAGAAAAGGCGGTCTTATGACAAGCTGATCGCGCTTGGAGCGAATCCGAATATGACTCAGCCAATGGGCTTTCTCTATGCTTTCGCAAAGGAGAACAGACACAGGCCGGAAGCGCTGATCTGTACAAATTCTGACAATGTGGAACACTGCAAAGACATCGTACAGGCGCTTCCGCAGATTCATTTCCACATTGCAGCGCTTACAGAGATGTCGTCAAAGCTCATGGATATGGACCGTTATGACAATGTAAGCCTCTATCCCGGAGTGAAGCAGGCGATTCTGGATGAATTGTTTGAAGAATGCGATCTATATCTTGATATTAATCATGAAGGGGAGATTGTATCGGCAGTACGAAGAGCGTTCATGCATGACCACCTGATCTTTGCCTTTGAGGAAACCGTACATAACCGGGATTATATAGCGGATGCACATATTTATCCGGCAGATCAGGCGGAGCAGATGATTGAAGAGATCAGGAAGGTTATGGAAGATAAGAACCTGCTGGAACAGGGACTTTTGAGGCAGCATGAAGCGGCGATGGCGGAGACGGCGGAGCGGTACCGGATATTCATATGAGCGGAAATTAATACAGCGTTTGAGAACATATCAAATCAGGGTAATCATCTTTCTTCATGATTCAAAAGCATTCATACAGAAATCTGGCCAGGCCGCGTCAGCGGAAACAGTAGGATTATATAATCAGGCGGACGTTTTGATGCTGCACTGCAAGATTGATGCCCCGTCAGCTTGTTGAGGGGTATTTGACTTGGAATACTTTGCAATGGGGGAGTTTTTACATAAGGATCTTCCGGAAATTATATAGATATTCTTGCCAGATCCATGTCCTGACGGGTATAATACAAAGAACGGATGAAAAGCAACAGAAATGATATACCAATATGGAAGGACTGTGATTTACCATGATAGAAGTAATCGTAAACAGACCAGGATTTGAATATGACATTCATTCTCTGGTGAAGGCATTTTTCCCGAAGGAGGAGGTGTCCGTCCGGGCGCGGGAGGATTTTCAGGAGGATACCAGACTGCGTCTGGCAGTGGAGTTTACAGATCATGAGGTGCGGGCGGAGCTTTTTGAGGAACAGAACTCTCTGAATATAAGGACTCATGCGGTCGATTACGAGGACCGCAAGGAGACGAAGAATCATTTAAAACGGCTGATTTACCGGATGCTCTCAGACTATACGGGACAGAAGCTGCCCTGGGGAAGTCTGACGGGGATTCGTCCGGTGAAGATTGCCATGAAGCTTCTGGAGGAAGGGAAGACCAACGCGGAGGTCGCTGCGTATATGCGGGAGCACTATCTGGCCAGCAAGGAAAAGGCGGCGCTCAGCGTGATGATTGCCAACAGGGAGCGGTATGTGCTGCGGGACATTAATTATCGGGACGGGTACAGTCTGTATATTGGGATTCCATTTTGCCCAAGCACTTGTCTGTACTGCTCTTTTACGTCCTATCCGCTGTCGCTGTGGGAGAAGCGGATGGATGAATATCTGGATGCGCTTTTCCAGGAATTTGATTATGCGGCGGAAGCGTTCCGGCACAAGAAGCTCAATACCATCTACATAGGAGGCGGAACGCCCACGACCTTGAGTCCGGAGCGGCTTCAACGGCTGCTTCAGAAGATTCGGGCGAGCTTTGATACCGGGCACCTGCAGGAATACACCGTGGAGGCGGGCCGGCCGGACAGCATCACAAGAGAGAAGCTAAAGGTGCTTCTTTCCCACGGCATCGACCGGATCTCCATCAATCCGCAGACCATGAAGGACGAGACCTTAAAGATCATCGGGCGTCATCACACGGTGGCTCAGACCAAGGAGGCCTTTGCCCTGGCAAGGGAGATGGGATTCTCCCACATCAATATGGATCTGATCATCGGACTCCCCGGCGAGGGGTATGAGGATGTGGAACATACGATGCAGGAGGTCGCGGCTCTTGGACCGGACAGCGTGACGATCCATTCCCTGGCCATCAAACGGGCGGCAAGGCTGAACCTCTTCAAGGAGGAGTATGAGGAGATGGGCCTGGAGAATAATATGGAGATCATGGACATGACTGCCAGATACTGCGCGGAGATGGAATTATATCCCTATTATCTGTACCGGCAGAAGAATATGGCGGGAAATTTTGAAAACGTAGGGTATGCCAGGACCGATCAGGCGGGGATCTATAATATTCTTATGATGGAGGAGAAACAGACCATAGTTGCCTGCGGCGCCGGGAGCGTATCGAAAAGGGTATACCCGGACGGGCGGATCGAGCGAAGCGAGAATGTGAAAGATGTGGCTCTATATATACAAAAAATAGACGAAATGATTGAGAGGAAACGGAAGCTGCTCACGGATTTTTAAGCGCTTCTTCATTCCCTCAAAGTACAAGAAATGGTGGAAAGTACATTAAATATAAAACGGATCAAATTTCAATTATTGTTCGGGCTGGCAATTATAAAGTTCCGATTGATTCAGCCGGGATTTCGGGGAATAATGGCATTGAGGTCATATACCTTTTGGGAATGGCTTTTGCGTTTCCACCATACAAAAAGGAAGTTTATGGCTGATAGATACGGAAATAAAAAATGCGGTCAGCGCAACAGACCAGGACGCGAGGGATAACACTTTAGTAAATGTTATAATGACCATGTATGAGAATAATTTTACGCTTGAACAGATAGCCGTTGCGACAAAAAAGCGTAGAGGAAGTTAGTGCTATCATTAAAAAGCGTGAGCCTGTGTTGGCATAATCACAGCAACTTATTAACACACACAAGCAGTAAAGCGGTGAATTTATTTCTATTATAGAAAACAATTCGCTGCTTTTTCTGTTTTCAGGGAGAAAGACAGTCAATCAGATTGTTTTTTTCGTGCAAAGAAAGGAAAAACGAATATGGCAGATGCAAAAACAGAAAAGCAGAAAGTAAAGGAGATTACTGGCTTCTGATAAAATTACAATGTCCCGGCGCAACTTTTGTTGCAGGATACAAGGCATGGCAGAGGGCTATGAGGACTTTATCAAGGCGATCACTTATGTTGCCCCGGTTCCAGTCAGCTTTGAGGACACTGGGCCTGCGTGGATGCCCGAGTGATGGGGATGCCTGCGCCCTAGCCGCGGATCTTTCTCCGTGCGCCGCCCCGGATCATATTGCGAAGCTGATCATTCGCCATTCCGGCTCAAAGCTTCTGTTTTTTCTAGTCAATCTGCACAAAACCCACTTTCTTAAATTGTATAAAACGCCAAATATCAGAAATTGTGTTGACAATTTTTTGCCAATATGATATATACTATGTATAACATCCTACAAAGGATGAAAACAGTTGAGAGATGAAAAAGGAAGGAGAAATGCTTTTATGAAGCGGAAAATGACAGGGTTGATTCTTGCGGCGGCGCTGGCGTCGGGGATACTGTCTGGATGCAGTTCTGGTACCGAACCAGCGTCTTCGGGGGTGGATGACACGTACCAGGAGATTGAGCTGGTGATGGCGGTCAATGGAACGGACATTCAGATCGACACCAAGGTGGCGAAGAAATTCGCGGAGCTGGTGGCGGAAGCGTCCGGCGGCAGAGTTACCGTAGCGGTTTTTCCGAACGATCAGCTCGCAGGGGGGAACTCCACAAAGGGAATCGAGATGATTGCCGTGGGAGGTGCGGATCTGGCGGCTTATGCTACATCCGTCATGTCGGTGCTGGACGGACAGATGTCCATCGCGACGATTCCGTGGAGCTTTGACGATTACACAGAGGCCAGAACCGTGATTGACGAGACCGGGGGAGATTATTACGCAAAGGTTCTGGCGGAAAAGGGAATCACGTATCTGGGATCGTTCCACAATGGATTCCGTCAGATCAGCAACAGTAAACGCGAAGTACATACGCCGGAGGACGTACAGGGCCTGAAGATCCGAGTGCCAGGCAGCGAGGTCTACATGGATTTCTTCCGGGAACTGAAGGCGGACCCCATCTCCATGAGCTGGAGCGAGGTGTTTACCGCCATCCAGCAGGGAGCCATCGACGGACAGGAGAACGGAGTCAGCATTACGGATTCCGCCAAGATGTACGAGGTACAGGATTACATGACGCTGTGGAATTACACCTACGAAAATGACCTGTTTGTGGCGAACACCGAGATCTGGAACAGCCTGGAGCCGAAGACCCAGGAGCTTATAAGGGAAAAGGCGAAGGAAGCCTGCGACTGGGGAAGAGACCAGGTGGAACAGGAAGAGGCCGAGATCGTGCAGAAGTTCCGGGACGGGGGAATGAACGTGACGGAGCTGACGCCGGAGGAACTGGAAGTATTCAAGGAAGCGGTACAGCCGGTTCGGGAGAAGTTCATGGAAAAATACGGGGAAGAAGCCTGCAGGGCTTTCCAGATCGATTAGCAGAGCATGCAGAAAGGGGTAATACATGCGGATATTAGACAGAATTGAGGAGATTGTGGCGGCTGTCTGCCTGTCGGTGATGACGATCCTGGCTTTCGCCAATGTGGTGGCCAGATATGTATTCAGCGCTTCCTTCTCCTTTTCGGAAGAAATTACAACGTACCTGTTCGTGCTTCTGAGCCTGCTGGGCACCGCCATCGCGGCCAGAAGGAGAGCGCATCTGGGACTGACGATCCTGACAGATGTGGTGAGCCCGAAAGTTCGGAGAATCTTACATATGATCGGCTATCTGTTTGCTGTGGCGTTTACCGGAGCGATTTTTTACTACGGCATTCTGATGGTCTTAAGCCAGAGACATCTGGGACAGGTGACCGCCAACATGCAGTGGCCGGAGTGGATCTTTGGTTCCTTCGTACCCATCGGGGCGCTGCTGGCCACGATCCGGTTCGTGCAGGTACTGATCGAAGAAATCCGGGGAACTGATGAGAAGGAGGGTGAGAACTGATGGTTGCAGTCGTATTGTTTCTTGTATTCGCGGTCCTGTTACTGATCGGCGCGCCGATCGCGGTCTGCCTGGGGGCGTCCAGCGTGCTGGCCATGATCGTTCAGGGAGCCGGAAGGCCGCTGGACACCATTATGAGCAGCCTGCCAAGGCTCGTGTCCTCCTCCACAAGTAAATTCGTGCTCCTGGCGATCCCGTTTTTCATCCTTGCTGGGAACATCATGGAGAAGGCCGGAATTTCCGGAAAACTGATCCGGCTGGCGGAGGTTTGTGTGGGACATTTAAAGGGCGGCCTTGCCATCGTATGCGTCATCGTCTCCTGTTTCTTCGCGGCGATCTCCGGCTCCGGCCCGGCCACGGTGGCGGCTCTGGGGCTGATTATGATCCCGGCCATGATCAAGGCAGGATACAAGCCGGCCTTTGCGGCGGCGCTCATGGGAGCCTCCGGCGCCATCGGAGTGGTCATTCCGCCTTCCATAACCTTTGTGGTGTACGGTTCCATCGCGGACGCGTCCATCGGAACCCTGTTCCTGGCGGGCGTCCTTCCGGGACTGCTCATGGGGCTGGGACTGATGGTTACGGCGCTTCTGGTGGGAAGCAAAAGCGAACTGGAGACACTGCCCAAAGCGTCCGGTAAGGAACGCTGGGATGCATTCAAAGATGCATTCTGGGGGCTTCTGATGCCGGTCATCATCCTGGGCGGGATCTACGGCGGCATCTTTACTCCGACAGAGGCGGCGGCAGTGTCCGTCATCTACGGACTGTTTGTGGGAATCTTCGTCTATAAGCAGATCCGTCTGGAGGAGCTGTACACACTCCTTCTGGATTCCGTATCCACCACGGCGACAGTCATGTTCATCACGGCGGCGGCCAGCCTGTTCGCCTACGTACTGACCAGAGCGAGACTGGATGTGGCCATCAGTACGGCGCTCCAGCAGGTGACGGGAGGAAGCACGGTTATCTTCTTTATCATCGTGAACATCCTCCTTCTGATCGCCGGATGCTTCCTGGATTCCACGTCAGCGCTGTATATTTTCACTCCGCTGTTCGTGCCGGTGGCCAATGCCCTGGGCATCGATCTGGTGCATCTGGGCGTGGTTATGATCGTAAACCTGGCCATCGGGCTCTTCACACCGCCGGTGGGCGTCAACCTGTATGTGGCCTGCGGGGTGGCGGACGTGAACCTGAAGGATATTTCCAAAGCGGTGGTACCGCTGCTGATCGCATCGATTATTGTACTTTTAATCGTTACCTATGTGCCTGCAGTATCGCTGGCATTTGTATAGAAGAAACTGAATAACGGCATCTGCCTGTAACAAAAACTGAAATCAGAGGTGTAAAAATGAAGGAAGCAAGTGTAAAAGATTTACAGAAACAGTGTATCGAACTGAAGAAAAAAGTGATCTCCATGATCCACAAGGCACAGTCCGGACATCCGGGCGGGTCCCTGTCGGCGGCGGATTTTGTGACCGCGCTCTACTTCCGGGAGATGAACCTGGACCCCAAAAATCCCAAATGGGAGGACAGAGACCGTTTCGTTCTTTCCAAAGGCCATGTGTGCCCGATCCAGTATGCGGCGCTGGCCACCAGAGGCTTTTTCGATGAAGCGGTACTTGACACCCTGCGTCAGGAGGGTTCCATTCTTCAGGGCCATCCGGATATGAAGAAGTGCCCGGGCATCGATATTTCCACCGGTTCCCTGGGACAGGGGTTTGCCTGCGGCGTCGGCATGGGCATTGTGGCAAAAGCAGACAAGAAAGACTATCGGGTATTCGTGGTACTGGGCGACGGAGAGTGCCAGGAGGGCGAGATCTGGGAGGCAGCCCAGACGGCAAACAAGTATCAACTGGATAATCTGGTGGTATTTGTGGACAACAACAATCTGCAGCTGGACGGAACCACCGACGAGGTTATGCCCAACATCAACCTTGGGAAGAAATTCGAAGCGTTCGGATTCGAGACCTTCGACGTAGACGGACACAACATGGAAGAGATCCTGGCAGTGCTGGATAAGGCGAGAGCGTCCAAAAACGGAAAGCCGAAATGCATCTTTGCGCACACAGTAAAAGGAAACGGCGTATCCTTTATGGAAAATCAGTGCGGATGGCACGGAGTGGCGCCCAATGACGAGCAGTACGCACAGGCCATGAAGGAGCTGGATGAGCAGCTTCTGGCCCTGGCATAAGGAAACATCATGGAGGAAATCCATGGCGGGCAAGGTGACAGAAGTAAAAAATTTGAATCATAACAGGAGAGTATAAAATGAGCGAAGTAAAAAAAGCAACCAGAGACGGATTTGGAGAAGAGATTGTAGAACTTGGAAAAAGAGACAATAAAATCTATGTGGTAGACGTGGATATCGGAAAATCCTGCAAAACCGGACAGTTCCGTGCAGAGCTTCCGGAGCAGTACTTTAATGTGGGGATCGCGGAGCAGAATGCGGCAGGCGTGGCGGCAGGTATGGCGACCTGCGGAAAGACTCCCTTTGTCGTTACCTACGCGGTATTCGGCTCCCTTCGGATGTGCGAGATGATCCGTCAGGAAATCTGCTATCCGAACCTGAACGTAAAGATTGCCTGCTCCCACGGCGGCGTGACTCCGGCCAACGACGGCGCCAGCCATCAGTGTATTGAGGACCTGGGCGTGCTTCGGACACTTCCCAATATGACAATCATCATGCCGGCAGATTACTATTCCGCAAAGAAGCTTGTGGCAAAGGCGGCCGAGATGTACGGCCCCTGTTACTTAAGATTTACCAGAGACGCGATTCCGGTCATCTATGATGAGAATACCGAGTTCGAGATCGGAAAGGCAAATGTCCTCCGGGAAGGAAAAGACGTGGCGGTGATCGCCAACGGCGACACGGTCTGCATCGCCCTGAAGGCGGCAAAGATGCTGGAGGAGAAGGGAATTCAGGTGAGAGTGCTGGATATGCATACGATCAAACCGCTGGATAAAGAGGCAGTGACGGCCTGTGTAAATGAGATCGGTAAGATCATCACCGTGGAAGATCACAACATCCTGAACGGCCTTGGCAGCGCGGTCAGCGATGTTGTGGCGGAAACAGGGAAAGCAGTGGTCAGAAGAGTCGGCATCCAGGACCAGTTCGGACAGTCCGCGCCCTATGAAAGACTGCTGGAGATGAATGGAATTACGGCAGAACATATCGTAGAGCTGGCGGAGGAGCTGACCCGGTAGGTACACTCTCCATATATGTTCCGTATGTGACCAAATCAATTCAATAACATCCTATGATACATATAGGATATAGAAATAAGGAAAAAGACAAAATATGGAAGGGGAGGATTTCCAGAATGCAGAACCAGCCGGAAATCCTTCCGCCCCCTGAAACATCGGGGAGGACCAGAGCAAACCATAAATGGAGGATAAGAACATGTTTGAATTTAATGATCAGGTAGTCATCGTAACAGGAAGCGGATCGCCCAAGGGAATCGGCAGGACCATCGCCCGTACATTTGCAAAGCAGGGCGCAACGGTAGTGATTGCGGATATGAATGAAGAAGGCATCAAGGATACGGTCGCAGTGATCGAGGGAGAGGGCGGCAAAGCCATGGGCATGACGGTCAATGTGACCTCTCCGGAGTCCGTACAGCAGATGGTGGATACGGTTATGGAAAAATACGGACGGATTGACGTATTGGTCAATAATGCGGGAATCTCTCAGAAAGTGACCGTGGAGGATATGAAGGTGGAGGATATGAGAAGAATCTTTGAGGTGAATATGTTCGGCCTCTTCCTCTGTACCCAGGCATGCATGAAGCCCATGCGCGCTGCAAAATACGGCAGGATCGTGAACCTGTCCTCCGTATCCGGCAAGAGAGGCGGCGGCGTGTTCGGCGGAGCCCACTACTCGGCTTCCAAGGCGGCCGTGCTGGCATTTTCCAAGAATCTGTCCAGAGAGATCTCCGCAGAGGGCATCACCATCAACAGCGTGTGTCCGGGCCTGATCAATACTGAGATCTGGAAATCCCTTCCAGAAGAAGACGCGAAAAAAGTCATCGACGGCATTCCCATGGGACGCCCCGGCGAGACCCAGGAAGTCGCCAATGCGATTGTATTCCTGGCATCCAGAGAAGCTTCCTACATAACCGGTGAAGAGATCGATATCAACGGCGGATCTCATATGGATTAAGCGCCCCCTGAAATTGAACAGATACATGGAAGCAGCCCCATAGAGGATTCTGTGGGGCTGCTTCAAAATATTGTTCCGCATATCATTCTGCAGAAAACTGCAGGTTTAGATACGTCAGGCATCTTTTAACACATTTTCAAAATACGTATCCCGGATCTTCTGATTCAGATTGCTGCTGTCCTGCTCTTTCAACATCTGCCAGATTTTCTCGTGGGCTTCGTACAGCTCCTGCCCGCGGCCGGTTTCCACCATATGGGTGACCGTCTCCAGGCGGATGGACCAGGTCAGCATCTGTACGACCCGGTTGATCTTCTCGATCAGGGGATTGTGCCCCATGCTGGATATCGCATCGTGGAACGCGTTGTCCGCCTCAAACGTCGCTTGGGTGTTAAGGGGACCTTTCCCGATCTGTGCCTTCATCAGTGTGAGCTTTTCTTCCAGATTGCGCATGTCTTCTTCTGTATATTTTGTCATGGCAAGCCGGACGACGCCGGATTCCATCATCTCCCGCAGCTCCATAAGGTTGTCATAGGAGTCGGCTTTGTCCAGAATGATCCCATAGATCATAGGATCGATCATGCTTTCGGTAAAGCCTTCGCAGACAAAGGTGCCTTCGGCCCGGCGGATCTCCAGCACACCCAGATAGACCAGAATCTTGATGGCTTCACGTATAGAATTCCTGCCCACACCCAGAGTTTCTGACAGCTCCAGTTCGGTTGGAATCTTATCTCCAGGGCGCAGTTCTTTGTTGATCATGGCATCCGTCAGACAGTTGATGACCCGCTGGACGACCGATTCGTTATTTATCTTTTTCAGGTAGCTGATATTCTGTTTCAAACTCATATTCTCCTCGATTTATCCAATATCCTACATAATACTTTATAACATAGGGAGGAAATTGTCAAATAACTTTTTGGAAAAATAAAAAATCATCAGATTCATTTAAAAAGAGGAGCAGAGGAAGGTTAAAAAGAAAAACGGCCGTACTGGAAATAAAATATGCCCATCGCGGGGATCTGGAAGCGGAGTGTCAGCTCGCATTGGAGCAGACCGCAAGTATTCTGTCTGTATGTCTGTGCAGTAAAAAGGCACATGAAATTCAGCCTTTATCGGCCTCCATACGGCGAAGATACGCGGCGCAGGCAGCGGCTTCCGTCAAAAAATCCTGCCGGACGCTGGTGGCTTCCACTGTGACCAGTCCGTTGTATCCGGCTTTGTGAAGCGCCTGGAAATAGGGCCGATAGTCGTACCCGTCGTCCGGAGCGGGGAAATAGCGCTGACCGCCCCGGGGATCATCAATATGTGCATGGCGGACGATTTCCCGATATTGTTCAATGTTGGACAAAGGTTCGTTCGTTTTGCACATATGGCGAAGGTCGCACATGGAAGAGCAGTTTCGATGGTCCACAAGCTTCAGAAAATCCGCCACTTCCGGAAGGGTGTTCAGGTAGTTGGAATTGGCCGGACCGAGAGGTTCGATGACCAGCAGGATACCGAAATCCTCCAGCACCTGGCACAGGCTGCGGACAATGCGGGCGATATGGGCCGCGGCGTCGGATGCCGGGTAATCTTTGGGAATGCTGCGGCACTTGCCTGCGCCGAAGGGAATCATAGTGCAGCCAAGGCGGCTGGCTCTTGCGGCTCCCTTCTTCGTATGCTCCAGCCAGTATTCCAGAGAAAAATCTGCGGAAAAAAAGCGTTCAGTCAAGGGAATCAGACCGGAAAATACCTCGAATCCCAGGCCGGAGGCGGCTGCTTCTCTGCAAAATCCGTCATAAGCGGTTCCGTCCATCCTGGTAAGCTCGCAGAAATCCAGTTCTACGCTGTCAAAACCGGCTTTTTGAATCAGGGACAGCTGTCTTAAGGAACCAAAACATCCGAATTTCATCCTCATGCCTCCTGCCAGTTGATGATCATACCCAGAGATTCTTTATTGTACTGGATCAGATGCCGATAGGCGGCTTCGGCGTCTTCTTTATTAACGACCTCGTCAATCATCGGGTCCAGCAGGATCGCACCGCTTTGGACAAAGCGCAGGAAACAGGAGGCGTCGTCTTTGTAGGTCCAGAAATGCGGATAGGATTCATGAAGCGGAATCGAATCCACCGCATGGGCACCGATGATGGTGATAGATTTTTTTTGAACATCTCTCCAGAAGTTAAAATCGACGGTCCCTCTTGGACAACCCAGGATGCAGACTCTCGCGTAGTCTGCCGCCATCTGGCAGGCGGAGGCGGTAGCCTTGGGGACACCGGTGTTGTCGAGGACGACTGCCGGTCCTTTCTGATTGGTGGCATCCAGAAGTTTTTGCTCCCAGCCCTCCTGACGGTTGTCGATAGTAAGATCAGCGTTGCAGGCCCGGGCGATTTCCAGACGCTTTTCCATGGGGTCCATCCCGATGGCGGGCTGGGCCCCGGACAGATGGGCGTATTGCAGCGCCAGCATCCCCACGATGCCAAGCCCCAGGGAGACGACGCTTTCGCCCAGTTCGATTTGGCATTTGCGTACGCCCTGGAGAGCGGTCTGTCCAAGGCTGGTGAAGGCGGCGTGGATGTAGCTGACGCCTTCGGGAATATGTACCACTTCCAGATCCCGTACATTACCGATCTCCCGGTGGCCTACATCCACGGCAAAAGAAGCCACCCGGTCGCCGGGCTGGAAGCCGGTCACGTCTTTTCCGGTCTTTACCACTTCGCCGGCACAGCAGTATCCGGGAACGTAAGGATAAGCGGGAGTTGCGTTGGGAAGGCCCTGAACCCATGCGCGTTCGGTTCCGGCGCTGACCAAAGAGGCAGCCATCCGGATCTGGACCTCATGGGGACCAGGTTCCGGCACATCGACTTCGATCATGCGGGGGTCACCAGGGGCGATTGCTATGATACCTTTACATTTCATAAGTATTTTTCTCCTGTTCAAGTTCTGCATCTTTCCTCAATCTGCCCCTGTGTCTGGAAGAATTTTCCCTCACTTCGTTCTGCAAAAGCCTTCTGGGGCTGCTTTCGGACAGATGCTGTTTTCATAGGCTGCTTGACACTACCGTTATTTTTAGTCCCGCATCCGCTGCCTGGCAGGGTGCGGTCAGGTTGTCTGTTGCTGATAGCCGCAGCTTTCTCGAATGACAATTTCATAGTCCAGAATATCCTGGATGTGGATCAAAGGCTGTTTTCCCATCAGTTTCAGCAATTTCAGAAAAGCAGTTTTACCAATGTCAAACCGGGGCTGGCGCACGGTGGTAAGAGAGGGCTCCCAGAAAGCGGAGATCTCAATATCATCGAAGCCTACGACGGCGCAGTCTTCCGGTACCCGCAGTCCGGCGTCTTTCAGCGCCCGTATAGCGCCCACAGCCATCACGTCTCCGGCTGCAAAGACGGCAGTGATAGACTGATTCAGGTCCAGAAGAAATTTCATCTGGTCATAACCACTCTGAATGGAAGAAGCGCCGTATCGGACCAGTTCCAGATCAATGGGGATCTGGTGGGCCGCAAGAGCGGAAATATATCCATTGAAACGATCCCGATACAGCAGGGAAGTAGGTTGACCGGTGATATGAGCGATCTTTGTGTGCCCCAGGCGGATCAGGTGCTCCGTGATGGCGGAGGCTGCGCTGATATTGTCGATGGTGACATTGGGAACATTGTAATTGTCCAGGTATTGACAGGCCACAACGATAGGATACTCCTCCGCCACCTGTTCCATCAGACTTTTGGCGATGCTGGCGGACAAGGAGATGATGCCGTCTACGGTCCGCTGCTGAATGGCCTGGAAATAATAATCTTCCATATAAGGCTGGCTGTGCATGTCTGCGATCAGGATATGATAGTCGTATTTTTTTGCAGTCTGTTCAATGCCGAATAAAATCTCCGAAAAAAACGTATTGCTGATATCCGGGACGATGACAATGACCGTTTGGGTCTTCTGGGTGCGCATCTGGCGCGCCAGAGTATTGGGCTTGTAATTCAGCCGCTGAATGGTGGCCATAACCGCATCTCTGGTGGCAGGCTTTACAGAGTCTTTTCCGCTCAATACCCGGGATACGGTGGCTGTGGACACACCGGCTGCTTTTGCAACATCAGTAATGGTGATCAATTTTAAAACTCCCTTTAGTAATCGTTTACATATTTTCTCTTCAAATTAACTATACAATCTGAAAAGGATTTTGTCAAGCGTTTCGTTTTAATTGTGCAATATACATAAATATTAAGGATATAGTTTGGCTATAATGTGCATGATGTTGAGATTGACAAAAAGAGAAGGACTTGTTATAATGAAAAAACAAAATGTAAACGAATACATTTTGAGGACGGGATAAAAAAGCTAGAATCCAGATGGAAAAGTGGGATTTTCAATGTAATTTTCCGATTAAAAAAGATGAATCTGGGAAAATAGGTGAGAAATTAAGAAAGAACTCTCGAAAATATCAGAAAATAACAGAGGATATTTTTTTCTTCAAAAGGTAAACGATTACATTTTCTCTTCGACATGAAACCAGTACATACTAAGGAAGACAGAAAGGAGATGTTGTATGAAAGAATCGGATCGAAAAATTTTCCCGGCTTTCGATCGTGTGGTCAAGGGGATCGAAGACCTGGGGGTGGGAATCAGCTTCGGCTGTATTGTCGTACTGGTCTTTGTGACCGTATTTTTCCGTTATGTCTTAAAAAGCGGAATCATGTGGAGCGCAGAGGTGCAGGAAGTGCTGGTGGTGGCCATGGCCATGTTCGGGTGTGCGAAGGCAACCCGGGAAGGAGGTCACACGGAGCTCACCGCACTGACTGGATTGTTTCCCAGAAAAGGAAGGATTATGATCCGGGCACTTACGACGCTGGCATCTCTGGTTTTCCTGGGCACATTCTTTGTAACCTGTATCCGGTATGCCACATCAACCGGCAATTTAAGGACGATCATGCTGAAGATCCCATACAGTTACTTCTATATGTTTCTCCCTGTCGGGATGGGACTCAATCTGTATGAATTTCTGAAGTATGCGCCGGGGAGGATTATGAAAGACCCTCCGTCTGACTACTGATCAAAGAAAGGAGAAAAAGAGATCATATGCAGAGTATATTGATTGTAAGTCTTGTGGCGCTGGTCTTTGTCTTCATCCTTCTGGGAATCCCGGTGTATATCAGTCTGGGATTGACGGGACTGATCAGCCTGATTGCCCTGAGTGTGACGAAAGGATCGCCGCTGGCGCTTCTGGTCATGTGTCAGTCCGTGTATACGGGAGTCAGCTCCACGACTCTTCTGGCCATTCCCTTCTATATACTGGCCGGCATCATCATGAACCGGGGCGGAATCACGGAAAAGCTGATCAATCTGGCGCTGCTGGTGATCGGAAAGATGCCTGCCAGCCTGGCCCAGGCCAACATTGTGGCCAGCATGTTTTTCGGCGGCATCACCGGGTCTGCGCAGGCGGATACCTCCTGTATCGGCGGCATCCTGATCCCGGCCATGGTCAATCAGGGCTATACGCCGGAGGAGTCGGTGGGAGTTACGGCTTCCTCTTCCACCTGCGGACCGATCATTCCGCCCAGCATTATGATGGTGGTCTTTGCGGTAACAGTCAACTGTTCCATCGGCGCACTCTTTATGGGAGGGGCCGTTCCGGGGATACTGATCGGTCTGGGACTTATGTCTGTGGTTGCGATCCGCGACCGGAAGTATCATTTCCCGCGCATGGAAGAGGGCTTTTCCAGGGAAGAGAAAAAGAAGATCTTAAAAGAAGGTCTGATCCCTCTTGGGATGCCGGTGATCATCGTGGGCGGCATTATGACCGGGGTCTGTACCGCCACGGAGGCGGGCGCCATGGCGGTGGCCTACAGCTTGGTGACCAGTATCTTTATTACAAAGACGGTAAAGGTAAAAGATCTGTGGGGCATGTTCCTGGAGGCGGGCGCTCAGTCCGGAGCGATCCTGATGATCATCAGCTGCGCGAAGATTCTGGCCTACACCTTGAGTGCGCTGCAGATGGGGACCATCGTGGCGGAGCTGTTTTTGTCGATCACCACCAATAAGATCGTGTTTTTACTGCTCCTGAATATCCTGCTTCTGATCATGGGGATGTTCATGGACGGGGCCGCGGCTCTGATTATTCTGGCGCCGATCTTTCAGCCGATTGCCGCCACGCTGGGGATCAGCACGATTCATCTGGGCGTCATTATGGTGCTGAATCTGGTTATCGGCGCGGGTACGCCTCCCATGGGGGCCTGCCTGTTCATTGCGAGCAAGATTTCGGGTATCTCGGTGGAGCGCTGTGCCAAAGGGATCTTTCCTTATCTGCTCGGAGAGATTACCGTGCTTCTTCTGATCACTTATGTGCCGGTTTTCGTCACCTTTTTGCCGACGCTGCTCGGTTATACGGTTTAGATTTACAAGGAAATGGAGGAGAGATTATTGGAAAAAAAATTCAGGGTGGGCGTGATTGGCGTGGGAGCGATCGCAAAGATCTCCCATCTGCCGATCTTAAGCGCCAGAGAAGACGTGGAGCTGGTGGGCTGCATGGCAAAACATCCGGAGAGTGCCAGACAGGCACAGAGGCGTTATGCCATCGGCCAGGCGGTGGATTCTATAGAAGAACTTTTAAAGCTGAACCTGGACTGCGCCTTTGTGCTCTCGCCCAAACAGGAACATCCCGAACAGGTGAAGAAGCTTTTGCAGGCAGGCGTGGATGTGTTCTGCGAAAAGCCCATGGGGCTGACTTTGCGGGAAGCCCATGAGATGGCGGAGATGGCGGAGAAGACCGGACGGACATTGATGATCGGATTTAACCGCCGTTTTGCTCCGGTGTATCGGAAGGCAAAAGAGATATACAAAGATCAGGCGCCGGACGTCATCGTCGCCCAGAAGAACCGTCCCGCTTCCGAGTACCGGGCAACGCTGGAGAACGCCATTCATATGGTGGACCTGATGCGTTATCTCAGCGGGGAATGCGTCTCGGTAGAGGCCCACAGCATCTTTACTGATCCTTGCTATGAGACCTTGTGTACGGCGCAGCTTCAGTTTGAGAACGGGACTGTGGGTATGCTGGTGGCGGACCGGGCGTCCGGACAGTGGGTGGAGACCATGGAGATTCACGGACATAATCGCAGCATCTATGTAAATGCGCCGGACAGCATCAAAGTGGTGGACGAAAAAGAGGCCCATGTAACCACGTTGACGCCTCTTGCCATGGGATGGGCGAAGGTGGAGGACAAGCTTGGATTCGCGGATCAGGATGCACATTTCTTTGAGTGTCTGAAGACCGGGGCCGTGCCATTGACCAGTGCGGCGGATGCCTTCAGGACCCACGAACTGATGAATCGGATTCTGACCGCCGCCGGTCTTCCGAATCTGGAATAAGGAGCGGCGCAATGGTACATTTTAAGATTGCAGGACATACCATGGGAACTCCGGAATATACCGTGTTGGAAGCGCTTCATCTGTTCCATGAGATTGGCCTGGACGGCGCGGAGATCGTGGTTCAGGATGGTTACCGGTGCGGGATACCGGCCGATTGCTCCAAAGAGGAACTGGCTTCTATAAAGAAAACGGCAAACGAGCTGGGAATGCAGATCATCGCTCTTACTCCTTATAATTCCAGATTCAATTCTCTGAATGAAAAAATCCGGGCGTCAGAGCTGGAAGGACTTCGGAAGGTGATCAGTTATGCACAGGAGCTGGGCGCCAGATACATACGGATTTATGCGGGAAATTTTGCGGCCGGTGAGGAAGATCCGGACGGCAGGAAGCTGGAAAAGCTGGTGGAGAGCATGAGAGAACTGGGGGAGGAGGCGAGACAGGCGGGAGTGATCCTGGTGATGGAGAACCATTTTAACACCATGACGGTATCCGCCGCCCAGAGTATCGACGCCGTCCGGCGCATTGATCATCCCCATGTGAGGATTTTGTATGATCAGGCCAACCTGACGTTTACCCTGCAGGAGGACTACCAGAAGGCGATCCTACTGCAGATGGAGGCGGTGGCCTATGTCCACGTAAAAGATCTTCATTTTAAAGAAGGCAATCTTCCCTTTGTATCGGACCAGGTGTCCCATCCAAAGGAAGAGGAGCGCAATGTGGTTACGCGGATTGTGGGGCAGGGGGATCTGGACTGGAAAGGAATCCTTCAGATGATGCATGATTATGGATATAAGGGCTGGCTTTCGCTGGAATACGAACGCCGCTGGCATCCGGACGACATCCCGGACGCATCCGTCGGAATGAAGGAATCTGCGGAATATCTGAAAAAGTGTTTTCAGGAACTGACCGAATAAAGAAATCTGCCCATACCAATGGGAGAGATAAAAACAGCATCTGTGGAAAATACAGATGCGGAACTTTCAAACAGCATCTGTCCGAAAGCAGCCCCGGAAGGATTTTACGGAACGAAGTGAGGGAAAATTCTTCCAGACACTGGGGAGAAATGAGGACAGATGCGGAACTTAAATGGAGGGATTGATCATGAAAAAAAGAAGCAAAGTATTGTCTGTACTGTTGGCGATGACCATGACGGCAGCACTGGTATCCGGATGCGGAGGCAGGGAGGAAACACCGGCTGAGACTCCGGAAACCACAGAAGAGCAGCCGGCAGGGGAAGCAGAAGCGCCGGAGGAGAACGCGGAAGAGGCAGAGGCATCCCAGGAAGCAGCCGAAGGAGCGATGGCGGCCAAGTTCTCGGCTACCTTCCCGGCCACCGGAACCCAGGCGGAGGGGATCAATCAGCTGGGTGAATTCTTGAAGGAAGAGTCCGAAGGACGAATCGTCATGGAACTGTATCCCTCTTCTCAGTTAGGAGACAAGATCGCTGCCATGGAGGGCATGATCAGCGGAACCATCGAGATGAGTGAGTTTGCGGCCACCGATTTTTCCAACTATGACGATATGTGGTCGGTGCTTTCTCTTCCTTATCTGTGGGATACGGAGGAGCAGGCGATCGGTACGCTGACGGATCCGGAAGTGTCCGCGTTCCTGGCAGAGAATGTGGAGCAGTATGGCATGAAGATCATCGCATGGCAGAATCTTGGGACCAGAAGCATCCTGAATTCCAAGAGGAAGGTGGAGACGCCAAAGGATCTGAACGGTCTCACCATCCGCTGTATGCAGGATGCGGTGCTGGCAGGTACGATCAACGCCATGGGAGCATCGGCGACACCGATGGCATGGGGTGAAGTTTATACGGCGCTCCAGCAGGGAACCATTGACGGCCTGGAGAACTCCGCGCCGGTCATCCTGGCCAACGGTATGCAGGAGGTTGCCAAGTATCTGTCCCTGACGGAGCAGTTCTCCATCCCGGACCCGGTTGTGATCTCCAAAAGCTGGTATGACGGACTTTCTCCGGAAGATCAGGCGGCGGTGACAGCGGCAGGAGAGCGTTACACCGAATGGTATAACAGTGAACTCTGGCCCAACGCGGAAGAAGAAGCGATGGAAGAGCTGAAGGCGGCGGGTGTCGAGGTTACCGAGGTCGACAAGTCCGTGTTTAAGGAGGCGACCCAGAGCGTGATTGATGAATTCTTAAACTCTGCAACCGATGATCAGAAAGCTTTGTATGAACTTTTAAGCACGACCCGGGAAAAATATTAAGATCTGTCCAAAAGGATGTTGCAGGCGGAGCGTTTGTGTAGCGCCCCGCCTGTATGATCATGTGAAAAACAGCAATGAACCGGACAATTACGCAACTTGAGAGGAGAGAAATCATGAAGACAATTGAGACCATACGGATTGCACTGGTCGGTGTGAGCCACTGGCATGTGCCTCTGTATGTGCGGGCGACAACACTTCAGCGTCTAAACATTGCGGCTGTCAGCGACCCGGATGAAAGAAAGGCGCGGATGCTGGCAAGGCAGCTTGACTGCGCCTGCTATACGGAGGAAGACCGCCTTTTTGAAGAAGTCCGACCGGAGTTTGTGTTTGCCTTTGCGCCCCACGACCGGATGCCAGCTCTGGCCATGAAGCTGATTCAGAGAAAGATCCCGTTTACGATCGAAAAACCGCTGGGGCTTCAGGCAAACGATGTGGAAATGGTAGAAAAGGCCGCCGACGAGGCAGGGGTGTTCTGCGCGATTCCTTTTGTGTGGCGGTACAGTTCTCTGCTGCAGGAGTTTCGTCAGGAGGTGGCACCGTCCGAGCTGCTTCATCTGGCGTTTAAATTTATCGCCGGACCGGTCAGCCGCTACGAGACCACTTCTCCATGGATGCTTCAGATGGAGCGGGCAGGGGGCGGCTGCATGACCAATCTGGGCGTACATTTTATTGATATGGCGATGTTTCTGACCGGCTCCGATCAGGCGGAGGTTCTGGCCGCCGCTTATCATTACGCAAGTTCTTACGATATCGAGACCTACGGCACTTCCCTCCTCCGGCTGTCCAGCGGCGCCACTCTCCTTCTGGAGACCGGCTACGCTTATCCGATGGACGAGAAACTGCGGGATAACCGCTGGAATATTGTGACCAAAGACGGCTACTATACGCTGGGGGATAACTGTTTTGAAAAACGTGTTTTTGGCAGACGGACAGAAAAGATTCCCATGAGCACGGACAGCGACGTCTATTATGCAGATTTTGTGCTGGAATCGTTACGGCAGTATCTGGCAGGAGAGCGCCCCCGGGCAGGTCTTGCACAGATGCGACGGGTGCGGGGAATCCTGGATGCGATCAATCAAAGGGCGGTAGTGTCAAGTGGTTTATGAAAACCAGCATCGGTCCGAAAGCAGCCCCGGAAGGATTTTGCGGAACGAAGTGAGGGAAAATTCTTCCAGACACTGGAGCGAAGTTAGGACAGATGCAGAACTTAAGAGGAGAAAAAGATGAAACCAACGATTGTGGCAGCGCTGGTGGGTACCGGCTGGGCGGGAAGGATGCACGCGGCCAGTTATCAGAAGCTGTGGGGACTGGACTGTCGGTTAAAGACCGTATGCTCTCTGGAACCCGGGGCCGGTCAGTTTGCAGAAGCGTATCATTTTGAGAGCTGGACGGCAGATTTTGAAGAGGTGCTGAACGATCCGGAGATTCAGATCGTGGATATTGCGGCGCCGCCGGCCGTTCATCTCTGGATGGTGGAGCAGGCGCTGGAAGCCGGAAAAGACGTGATCTGTGAAAAGCCCCTGACCGGGTATTTCGGCCAGGGGGAGGAGCGTCCGGGAGATATTTCAAGAAAACAGATGCTGGAATATGTGTCTAAAACGTTAAATGCGCTGGAAAAGAAGCTGGACGAATCGGGCAGGACTTTGTACTACGCGGAAAATTGGATCTATAGCCCTTCTTTTGTTCGGGCGCTGGATCTGATTATAAAGAAAAAGACGACTCTGGTTACGATCTGCGGGCAGACCGGGCATAAAGGTTCCCACGCGGCCCATGCGGCCATCTGGAAGGCCAACGGAGGCGGTGCTTTGATCCGTCAGGGGACTCATCCTGTGGCGGCAGCCCTATATCTGAAACGAAAAGAGATGGAGGCAAGAGGGGAGAACTATGGGGTTGCATCCGTTTTGTGTGACTGCGCCTGTATTGCGGGAAGATGGGAGCCGGTCAGGAAACGCGCCCTTCATACCCGAAGTATGGATGTGGAAGACTGGGCCCAGGTGGTGATTACCTTTAGCGATGGAACGAAGGCCAGTATCCTGGCGGGGGATCTGTTCCTGAGTCAGATTTACAACCGGATGGAGCTGTTCGGCAACGACGCGGTCTATCGGGTCAATATGACGCCCAACAACCTTTTGGAGGCGTATTTTTCCGATGATATCGGGATTCAGGAAGAAGAAATTATGGAAAAAAATGATCAGAACGTGGGCTGGCATCAGGTTCTGGTAGAGGAGGCTCTGATTCGGGGGTATGTGGGGCAGCTGCAGGATTTTCTGGAGTGCGCCGCATACGGACGGGAGCCCCGGTCGGGGTTGCGTCTGGCAAAAGAGACGCTGCTGGTCATCTATGCTGCCTACTATTCGGCGGAGATCCGCCGGGCAGTGGATATGAAGAACTGGATTGTTTAGACCGTATCGGACAGATAGAGAACTTAGAGACAGGAGATAACGAAAGAGATGAAAAAATTATACGGAACCGTGGTTCCCATGGTCACCCCTCTTACCGAGGAGGACAAGATCGACGTGGAATCTTTACAAAGACTGACAGACCATTGTATCGACGGAGGACTGCAGTGTCTGTATCCCTGCGGAACCACCGGGGAGATGATGTATCTGACGACGGAGGAGAGAAAGCAGGCGGCAGAGACCGTGGTCAGACATGCGGCCGGCCGGGTGCCGGTGTTTGTGCATGTGGGTGCGTGGAATTTAAAAGAGACGATCGCGCTGGCACAGCATGCGGCGTCCATCGGCGCAGACGGGATCGGAGTGGTCACGCCGGCATTTTATAAGCTCAGCGACAGAGGAATCGCGGATTATTACATAACGGTTGCCAAAAGCGTGCCGGAGGATTTCCCGGTCTACCTGTATGGGATTCCCCAGAATGCGGTGAATGACCTGTCGGTTGCTGTGTGCGAGCAGGTGGCCGGGCAGTGCCCCAATGTGATCGGCGCAAAATACAGCTATCCCGATATGACCAGGCTGCAGCAGCTGATGACGGTGAGAAAAGAACGGTTTCATGTTCTGGTGGGGCCGGATCATCTGTTCCAGGCGGTGGTGGCCGTGGGCGGGGACGGAGTGGTATCCGGAAATGCCATGTGTATTCCCGAACATTATGCGGCTTTATGGGATGCATTGTGTAGAAAAGACATGGAACTTGCTACCAGACTGCAGAGACGGACCAATGTGCTGAACGCGGTGTTGTGCGAGCGCAATAACATTGCGGCTTACAAGGTGATTCTGAAGGCGGAAGGCATACTCTCTACAACAAAAGTGCGCCGGCCCATGGAGAATCTGACGGCCGAGGAGGAAGAGGAGCTGTTAAAAAGGATGGAAATGCTGAAATATCGGGAAGTTGATTAAAAATCCATGGATTTTATCTGGAAATATCTGGCTGAAACGCAGTCCTCTCACAGACGTTGCAGTAAATGCGAAGTCCTGGGCTACAGCAACAAATTATCATATTTTGTTTAAAAATTTTGCAATCCAAAATGGACAATCTCGTTAAGATGTGATAAAATGAATCCGTATGATAAGAACTCATTATAAAAACAATGGAAAGCTCAGTTTTATGAGCTTTCGATTGTTGTGAATAAAGGTCTTATTGATATTTAAATGAGGAGGAATAACAAAATGGCCAGAAAAATGAAAACCATGGATGGAAACCACGCGGCGGCGCATGCATCTTATGCGTATTCCGACGTTGCTGCGATCTATCCGATCACGCCGTCATCTGTTATGGCAGAAGCCACAGATGAGTGGGCAACCCAGGGAAGGACGAATATCTTCGGACAGACCGTACAGGTGACCGAGATGCAGTCTGAGGCAGGCGCGGCAGGCGCTGTACACGGTTCTCTGGCGGCAGGTGCTCTGACAACGACGTTCACCGCTTCCCAGGGTCTTTTACTGATGATCCCGAACCTGTATAAAGTGGCAGGCGAGAGACTTCCAGGCGTCTTCAACGTATCCGCACGTGCACTGGCAAGCCATGCACTTTCCATTTTCGGCGACCACTCTGACGTGTATGCATGCCGTCAGACCGGCGCAGCGATGCTCTGCGAATCCAGCGTACAGGAAGTCATGGACCTGACTCCCGTTGCACATTGCGCGGCGATCAAGGGACGCCTTCCTTTCATCAATTTCTTCGACGGATTCCGTACCTCCCACGAGATTCAGAAGATTGAGCAGTGGGATTATGAGGATCTGAAGGATATGGTGGATATGGATGCCATCGACGCGTACAGAAAAGACGCGCTGAATCCGAATCATCCGTGCCAGAGAGGCTCCGCTCAGAACCCGGATATCTTCTTCCAGGCACGCGAGGCATGCAATCCTTACTATGACGCGCTCCCGGCGATTGTTCAAGAGTACATGGATAAGGTGAACGCAAAGATCGGAACCAACTATAAGTTATTTAACTACTATGGTGCTGCAGACGCGGAGAAGGTCATCATCGCGATGGGTTCCGTATGCGATACCATCGAGGAGACCATCGACTATCTGACGGCGGCAGGCCAGAAGGTCGGTGTGGTAAAGGTACGTCTGTACCGTCCCTTCAGCGCGGAAGCTTTGATTGAGGCAATTCCGGATTCCGTAAAACAGATTACGGTTCTTGACCGGACCAAAGAACCGGGCGCTCTCGGCGAGCCGCTTTATCTTGACGTGGTTGCAGCTCTGAAGGGAACGAAGTTCAACGACACCCCGGTCTTCACCGGACGCTACGGCCTTGGTTCCAAGGATACGACGCCGGCACAGATCGTTGCAGTTTATGACAACACAACCAAGCAGAAATTCACCATCGGTATTGTGGATGACGTGACGAACCTGTCTCTTGAGACCGGTGCTCCTCTGGTTACGACTCCGGAAGGAACGACCAACTGTAAGTTCTGGGGTCTGGGCGCAGACGGTACGGTAGGTGCCAACAAGAACTCCATCAAGATTATTGGTGACAATACCGACATGTATGCACAGGCATACTTTGATTATGACTCCAAGAAGTCCGGCGGTGTGACCATGTCTCACCTTCGCTTTGGCAAGAAGCCGATCAAGTCTACGTACCTGATTCACAAAGCGAACTTTGTAGCATGTCATAATCCGTCTTATGTAAACAAATACAATATGGTTCAGGAGCTGGTGGACGGCGGAACCTTCCTTCTGAACTGCCCGTGGAATATGGAAGAGCTCGAGAAGCACCTTCCGGGACAGGTGAAGGCATTTATCGCAAACCATAACATCAAGTTCTATGTGATCGACGGCGTGAAGATCGGTATTGAGACCGGTATGGGCCCGACTCGTATCAACACGATCCTTCAGTCCGCATTCTTCAAACTGACCGGAATCATTCCGGAGGAGCAGGCGATTGACCTGATGAAGGCGGCTGCAAAAGCTACTTACGGGCGTAAGGGTGACGATGTGGTTCAGAAGAACTGGGCGGCCATTGACGCAGGCGCAAAACAGGTGGTGGAGATCAAGGTTCCGGACAGCTGGAAGAGCGCAGCAGACGAAGGTCTGGCAATGACCCATGCAGAGAACGGAAGAAAAGACGCCGTTGATTTTGTCAACAATATCCAGGCAAAAGTATCCGCTCAGGAAGGCAACTCTCTGCCCGTATCCGCATTCAAAGATTATGTGGACGGCACGACTCCTTCCGGTACTTCCGCATATGAGAAGCGCGGCATCGCTGTGAACATCCCGGTATGGAATCCGGAGAACTGTATCCAGTGTAACCGCTGTTCATATGTGTGTCCGCACGCAGTGATCCGTCCGGTGGCTATGACCGCTGACGAGGCGGCAAAGGCTCCGGAAGGCATGCAGATGCTGGATATGACCGGAATGCCGGACAAGAAGTTTGCCATCGTGGTATCCGCTTACGACTGTACCGGATGCGGTTCCTGTGTGAATGTCTGCCCGGGCAAGAAGGGCGCAAAAGCCATCGAGATGGCGAATATGGAAGCCAACACAGGCTGTCAGGCAGGTTTCGACTATGCAGTGACTCTTCCGGAGAAAGAAGATGTGATCGCGAAGTTCAAAGAGACAACCGTAAAGGGATCTCAGTTCAAGACTCCGCTCTTAGAGTTCTCCGGCGCATGCGCAGGCTGCGGCGAAACTCCTTACGCGAAACTGATCACTCAGCTCTTCGGAGACAGAATGTATATCGCAAACGCAACGGGATGCTCCTCTATCTGGGGTAACTCTTCACCGTCCACACCATACACCGTGAACCAGAAAGGTCAGGGTCCGGCATGGTCTAACTCCCTGTTCGAGGATGCGGCTGAGTTCGGCTATGGTATGCTGCTGGCGCAGAATGCGATCCGCGGTGGTCTGAAAGGAAAAGTAGAGGCTCTGCTTACCTGCGGATGCTGCGGCGAAGACGTGAAAGTAGCGGCTCAGGAGTGGCTGGATACGTTTGCATGCGGCGCGACCAACGGTGCGGCTACGAACAAGCTGGTAGCGGCATGTGAGGCGTGCGGTTGCGACGAGTGCAAGGCAGTCCTGAAAGACAAAGAATTCCTGGCGAAGAAGTCCCAGTGGATCTTCGGCGGCGACGGATGGGCATATGATATCGGATTCGGCGGCGTGGACCATGTACTGGCTTCCGGCAAGGACATCAACGTCATGGTATTCGATACTGAGGTTTACTCCAACACCGGCGGACAGTCCTCCAAGGCAACCCCCACCGGAGCGATCGCGCAGTTCGCAGCCGGCGGAAAAGACACCAAGAAGAAAGACCTGGCTTCCATCGCCATGAGCTATGGCTACGTATATGTGGCGCAGATCTCCATGGGCGCAGACTTCAATCAGTGCGTGAAGGCCATCGCAGAGGCAGAGGCATATCCGGGACCGTCCCTGATCATCGCTTACGCTCCGTGTATCAACCACGGTATCAAGAAGGGTATGAGCAAGGCACAGACCGAGGAGCAGCTGGCGGTTGAGGCTGGTTACTGGCACTGCTTCCGCTACAATCCGGCGCTTGCCGCAGAAGGCAAGGATGCGTTCGCTCTGGATTCCAAGGAGCCGACCGGAGATTACCAGGCATTCCTCGACGGAGAGGTACGTTACAACGCTCTGAAACGTGCAAATCCGGAGAGAGCTGCGAAGCTGTTCGACAAGAACGAAAGCGAAGCAAAGGCAAGATACGCTTACTTGAACAAGCTGAAAACGCTTTACGGGGCAGAGTAATTCCTGCTGATGTGATTGAATGAATGAAAAGTTCCCTGTACGGACGGTGATTCTGTCTGTGCAGGGGGCTTTTTCTGTTAGAAAGGGATGGGTTTCCCGTAGAGAGCATATGAAAGAAGAAGGGGAAGCAAGATGAAGATTCTGCTTATTGAAGACGACGTGGAGATCAGCGAGATGCTGAAAAAATTTCTTGAGACCGAAGGTTATGAAGTGACGACCATTTGTGACGGGGAAAGCGCCTGTGAAAAATTTTTTGCGGACGTCTACAGTCTGGTGCTGCTGGACTTGATGATCCCGAAGCGAAGCGGGATGGAAGTGATGCGGATCATACGGGAAAAGAGTACGGTGCCCATTATGATTCTGTCCGCGAAGGACACGGATTCGGATAAGACCCTGGGTCTGGGGCTTGGGGCGGACGATTATGTGACCAAACCTTTTTCCGTGACGGAGGTGCTGGCCCGAATCAAGGCAAATATCAGGAGAAATACGAAATATGCGGCCGGGGCAGCCGAGGAAGAGGAGAAGATCACGAGGGGAGAACTGGCGATTGATACCAGCGATTACTCTGTGCTGATAAGGGGGAAGAAGATAGAACTGACTGCCAAGGAATTTGGGATCTTAAAGCTGTTTATGAAAAATCCCAGGAAAGTCTACACCAAGGAACAGATCTATTCCCTGGTGTGGCAGGACGCTTATGTGGGAGATGAGAACGCGGTCAATGTGCACATCAGCAGACTGCGCAACAAGATCGAGGACAATGCCCGCAACCCGAAGTATATTATGACGGTCTGGGGCATCGGGTATAAGCTGGGGGAGCTTCATGAGTGACAAGACGATCATATTTTTTCTGGTCTGCCTGTCGACCCTGCTTTTTGCGGTGATCTGTTATCAGCGATTTGTCTTCCGCAGAGGCACCCAGGACAAGCTTCAGAAAATTAGTGAGAAGCTGTCGCAGATTCTGGACCATGACACCGGGGAACAGGTTATGGTTTTTACGGATCTTCAGGTATTGAAGGATCTGAGCGGGCAGATCAACCGGATGCTTCTTGACCGGCAGAAGATCAAAAGAGATTACCGGAAGCAGGAACAATCGGCCCGGAAGATGCTGGCGAATATTTCCCATGACATCAAGACGCCGCTGACCGTGATCCTGGGTTATATGGAGATGCTGCGCCTGGAAGACAGGGAAAATGAGACCCTTAAGAAGGTGGAGGCAAAAGCGAAGCAGGTGGTGGATCTGATCAATCAGTTTTTTACCCTGGCCAAACTGGAGGCCGGGGATATGGCTCTTGAAATCACCAATGTGGAGATCAACGAACTGTGCAGGGAGAATGTGCTCGGCTTTTATGAACTGCTGCTGCAGAAGGAATTTGCGGTGGATCTGTCTATACCGGAACGGCGATTGTATGTGCAGGGGGAGAAAGAGTCTCTGGACCGGATCTTTGGCAATCTGCTGTCCAACGCCGTCCGCTATGGCAGCGAGGGAAAATATATCGGGCTTTTCCTGCGGGAAGAGGGGGCCTTTGTGGAGGTCGACGTGGTGGACCGGGGCCGGGGAATTGAAAGAGAGTTTGCGGAACAGATCTTCGACCGGCTCTACACCATGGAAGACTCCCGCAACCGCCAGATACAGGGCAACGGGCTGGGACTCACCATCGCCAGGAATCTGGCAAGGCAGATGGGCGGGGATCTGCTGCTGAAAAGCGAACCCGGCGTCAGGACGGTCTTTACTGTCAGATTGAAAAAAAGCTTTCCATTTTCATACGGCGAAAGAAATTTGTAAGAATTGTTCAAGAGTTTTGAAAAATGAATCGGATATTATGGTTTTTAAAGAGGAGGCAGGGAATATGCCGAATATTTTAGAGACCAGTCAGTTGACAAAGACCATAGATGGCAGGGATCTGGTGAAACATGTAAACCTTCATGTGAAAAAGGGGAAGATCTACGGATTCTTAGGACCCAACGGAGCCGGAAAGACGACCGTGATGAAGATGATCACGAATCTCTGGAAGCCGACGGGAGGGGAAGTATGGCTGTTTGGAGAAAAGCTGACGCCGTCTTCTTATGAAGTGTTAAAGCGGATGGGGAGCATCATCGAATTTCCCGGTTTTTATGAGCACATGAGCGGAGACGCCAATCTGAAGCTTCATTGTGAGTACATGGGGTATTATGTCCCGGGCGCTGTGGAGGAAGCTCTTGATCTGCTGGGACTGTCGGAGGCGGCCAAAAAGCCGGTGAAAAATTATTCCCTGGGAATGAAGCAGCGTCTGGGAATCGCGAGGGCGGTTCTGAGCAGGCCGGAGCTTCTGGTGCTGGATGAGCCAACCAACGGACTGGACCCGGCCGGGATGAAACAGATAAGAGAGCTGTTCCGGATGCTGTGCAGCGAATATGGAATCACGATTATGCTCTCCAGCCATATACTGTCCGAGGTGGAAAGCATTGCCGACACCATCGGGGTGATTCACCAAGGGACGATGATGGAGGAGATTTCTATGAAAGAGATCCTGGAGCGAAACACTTCCTGCATCGAGCTTTCGGTTGAAACGCCGAAAAAAGCGGCGTACGTGCTGGCCGACAAACTGGGACTGAAACAGTTCAAGGTGATGGATGAACGCCTCATTCGCATTTATGATGCCCGGATGGACACGGGAGAGATCGCAAAGGCGCTGATTATGGAGGGAGTGGAGATTCTCTCCATAGGAAAAAAGACGGAAAGCCTGGAGGATTATTTCTTAAAGCTGACAGAAGGGGGAATCAAGGTATGTTAAAACTGATCAGACTGGAGTGGAAGAAAAATCAGATCAAAAAGTATATATTCAAGGCGGTGGGTATGGCTGCGATTCTGTGCCTGTTTCTATTTGCGCTGGCGTTTCTGGGAATCGCGGAAGATCCGGACGGTACGCTGGACGCTGCGGAGGGGATGAATGTGATCTCCGCGCCCATTGAGCTGTTTTGCAGTATGTCGTATCTGCTGTTTACCAGCGTCATGCTGGCGTCCTTTATCGTAAGCGCCTATAAAAATAAGACCATGAACCTGATGTTTTCCTATCCGATCAAAAGACAGAAAATCCTGGCGGCTCAGATGATTGCGGTATGGCTTTTTAGTTTCACTGCACTGTCGGCGACAAAGCTCTTGATCTATACCTGCATTTTTGCGGGTTCAAGAAGTATGAGGTCGTCCTTTCTCATGGATTTTTCTATGGGAAGCCTGTCTTTCTATGTGCAGCTTCTGCTGAAATCAGCCGTTACGGTGAGCATGGGTTTTATCGCTTTGTTTGTGGGACTGACGATGAAGTCTTCCAAGGCGACTATTGTTGCGTCCGTCCTGCTGATCTTTCTGTCCCAAGCCAACATCGGCGATTTTTCCCTTGCAGGCAATCTGGCGGTTCCTGTGGTTTTGACGGCGGTATCCCTTCTGTTTGCGGGGTTGTCTTTGGCTCATGCTGAGACAAAAGACCTGTAAATATTTTATTTTTGAAAAGAACATTTTCATATGTGCTTCCGTGTGATACAATATTCAAAGAGTGTCAGGCAGATGCGGAAGTTAAATCAATGAAAGGGGAAAACAGTGATGATATATGAAAATGTACTGGATGCCATCGGCCATACGCCCATGGTACGTCTGAATCGGATGAACGAAGATCCGGAGAGTGCGGAGGTACTGGTAAAGTTTGAGGGGCTGAATGTAGGAGGCTCCATCAAGACGCGGACGGCGTACAATATGATTCTGCAGGCGGAGAAAGACGGTCTGATCAAGGAGGATACGATCATTGTGGAGCCCACCAGCGGCAATCAGGGTATCGGCCTTGCGCTGATCGGGGCGGTCCGGGGATACAAGACGGTGATCATTATGCCGGATTCCGTCAGCGAGGAGCGCAGGAAGCTGGTGCGGCACTACGGTGCGGAAGTGATTCTGGTTCATGATGCGGGAAACATCGGCGACTGCATGGACGAGTGCCTCGCCATCGCCATGCGGATGGCCAAAGAAGATCCGAAGGTCTATGTGCCCCAGCAGTTTGAGAATCCGGCCAATCCTCTGGTGCACAAGCATCATACAGGCCTGGAGATCATGGAGCAGGTGGCAGGCCCTATTCACGGTTTCTGCTCCGGGATCGGGACCGGCGGGACCATCAGCGGGATCGGCGAGGTATTGAAAGCACAGAATCCGGACATCGTTATCTGGGCGGTGGAGCCGGAGAACGCGGCAATCCTGGCCGGCGGCAACATCGGAACCCATCTGCAGATGGGCATCGGCGACGGGCTGATTCCGAAGAACCTGAACCAGAACATCTATGACGACGTCTATATTGTGACCGATGAAGAGGCCATAGAGACTGCGAAAGATCTGGCCCGGCTGGAGGGAATCATGTGCGGAATCTCCAGCGGGACCAATGTGGCGGCGGCCCTGAAGCTGGCGAAGAAGCTGGGGAAGGGCAAGACCGTGGTAACGGTGCTGCCGGATACGGCGGAGCGCTATTTTTCGACACCGCTTTTTGAAAATGAATAAAATCTTTCTGCTGCTTCAATGCTCAGAATGTGTGCCGTGAAGCGGCGGATTTTTAATAAAGATCATCGAAAAGAATCGGAGGGAAGAGATTCAGACCAGTACAGAGATATAGTTGACGAATTGGGAGAATGGGAATTGGGGGATTTGTATCGAACAAATGATCCGGCGTTGGGAGGGTGGCCATGGAGTACTCTAAAATGAAAGTATTGATCATAGAAGATGACGCCGGCTTAAACCGGGGGATATCTTTTGCGCTGAATCAGGAAGGTTATGAGACAATGAGCGCCAGGACGCTGCGGGAGGGATGTCAGCTGTTCGGGCAGAAAAAGCCAGGCGCGGTGATCCTGGACTTGAACCTGCCGGACGGGGACGGCATGGAGTTCTGCAGAAAGGTAAGGGCGCTTCCGGGAGCAGAGGCCGGTACGGTGATTGTGATGCTTACGGCGCGGGATCTGGAGACCGACGAGATTATGGGACTGACGAGCGGGGCGGACGATTATATCACAAAGCCCTTCTCCGTCTCGGTCTTAAAGCTCCGGCTTTTGAATATTCTGAACCGGAAAGAGATTATAAATGGCGGATCGGACCAGCGGCTGGTATCCGGAGAGGTGGCGCTGGACGTAAAGAGGTTCCGTGCATTCCTCGGGGGACAGGAGCTGGAGCTTGGCAAGACGGAATTCCGGTTGCTCCAATATCTGATGGAGCATAAAAATCAGGTGCTTTTGAAAGAACAGATTTTGCAGCGCATCTGGGACGGGGACTACGTAGAAGAAAATACGCTGTCCGTCAACATCAGCCGGCTGCGCAAAAAACTGGGCAGGGACCATATCCGCACGGTTCCGGGGATCGGTTATCTGTGGGAGGAGCATGTATGACGGCGCAGATGATTATTTTGATACTTTCGGTATGTCTTTTTGTATGCATTGCTGTGCTCATTCTGGGCACAGCTTATTTTCTGCGTCAGTGGAGGCGGCTGGATGAGATTCTGGATCATTTCCGGCAGGAAGACCCGGAGGATTCCGGCGGTTATCCGGATGTATGGGAGACCCGGGAATCTCGGGTGGTCAGTCAGCTGCACCAGATTCTGGCTGCCGCGCGTTTTAAAGAGCAAAAAGCCGCGGGGGAGAAAGACCAGGTCATGGAACTGATCTCGGATCTCTCCCATCAGCTCAAGACGCCTTTAGCCAATATCATTATGAACACGGAGCTTTTGCAGGACCCGTCCCTTGGAGAGGAGCAAAGAAAAGAATTCCTCACGCACATCAGGAGTCAGGCGGATAAAATGCGATGGCTGATGAACGCGCTCTTAAAAGCGTCCAGGCTGGAAAACGGCATGATTCATTTTGAGGCCGAAGAAGCGGGAATCAAAGGGACCATCGCCCGGGCGGTCAGCGCGGTCTATGCTCAGGCGTCCGCTAAAAAGATCGAACTGGTCGTGGAAGAATTCCGTGATTTTCCGCTTTATCACAATCCGAAGTGGACGGCGGAAGCCATGGGGAATATTTTGGAGAACGCGGTCAAATACGCTCCGCCGGGGAGCAGGATACAGATCACTCTGACCCGGCTGGATCTCTATACGAAGATCCTGATTCAGGATGAGGGGATCGGTATTCCGGAAGAGGAGTTCAACCAGATCTTCCGGCGCTTCTATCGCGGAAAGGGCGCAGAACAGCAGGAAGGAAGCGGCCTGGGTCTGTATCTGGCCCAGCTGATTCTGAAACGCGAGAAAGGATACATTACGGTGTCCTCCAATGTCGGCGAGGGGAGCTGTTTTTCGCTGTTTCTGCTGAATGAGGCCGTCTTCTGACAAAACTGTCACATCTTTTCACTCCTTCTGTCAGAGTCCTGTCAGAATCATCGGGTAAAATAAGAGCAGATTCGCAGCAGGGCAGCCTGTCCGGATCGGGAAGGAGAAATTATATGAAAACAATCCTGGAAACAAAGGATCTGAAGAAATATTACGGCAGCAGCGATCTTCAGGTCAAAGCCCTGGACGGTGTGAATTTGTGCATCGAAGAGGGAGAGTTTGTGGCGGTTGTGGGGACATCCGGTTCGGGAAAGTCCACGCTTTTGCACATGCTGGGCGGACTGGATTACGCTACGTCCGGCACGGTGATCGTCGCGGGCAAAAATATTTTTGAACTGAATGAAAATGATCTGACGATTTTCCGGAGACGTCAGATCGGCTTTATTTTCCAGAACTACAATCTGGTGCCGATCTTAAGCGTCCAGGAAAATATCCTGCTTCCGCTGGAGCTGGACGGAAGGCGGGCGGACAAAGGCTTTGTGAAAAAGATTGTCCGAACCCTGGGACTGGAGAGTAAACTCTCGGACTTGCCGGGACAGCTCTCCGGGGGACAGCAGCAGCGGGTCGCCGTCGCCCGGGCGCTGGTCACCAAACCGGCCATCGTCCTGGCCGATGAACCTACGGGGAATCTGGACAGCAGGACGACCCAGGAGGTTCTGGGGCTTCTGAAGCTGACTGCGGAACAGTTTCACCAGACCATCGTGATGATCACCCACAACGAGGCTCTGGCGCAGCTCTGCGACCGGGTTATCCATATTGAGGACGGCCGGATCGTCCGCGGCCGAAATCACGCCGGGAACGAAAAACAGCAGCGGACCGGACCAGGGGGACTGGAAGGGGAACTGCAAAACTCTCATAAGGAGGCACCTTATGAAGAATAATAACGGCGCAGTGATCCGAAAATTATCCGCTCGGTGCATGCGTAAGAGCCGGATGAGAAACGGCTTTGCGGTGGCGGCTATCGCTCTGAGCGGAATTCTTTTTACGGCAGTCTTTTCCCTGACCGGCGGCGCCGTGCAGGTGGCTCAGGAGAACACCATGCGGGAGGTAGGCGGAAAATTTCATGGGGGTCTGAAAGAGGCCGCCATGGAGCAGTATGAGAAGATATCCGCCGACCCGCTGGTCAAAAAAAGCGGTTATACCATCTTCATCGGCCTGGCGGACAACATCCTGGAGCGTCAGGCGGAGATCCGGTATACGCCGGAGGAAAGTACGCTTTCGGACCTGTTTGTCACGCTGGAAGAAGGGCGGATGCCGGTAAAAGAGGACGAGGTTATTGTGGACACCTTTATTCTGGAGGAACTCTCTGTGCCCTGTGCGCTGGGGGAGACGATTCCTCTTCGCTTTTCCTTTATGGGAGAGACGGTGGAGGACGAGTTCACCGTGTGCGGCTGGTATCAGGGAGATCACGTGGCCCATGCCAGCGAGCTTTTTGTGTCGAAACGTTACTGGCAGACATTAAAAGGTTCTCTGACAGATGAGGATTTTATGGAATGGAAGGAGATGCATCCGGAAGACGGCGGCGCAGGTCTGGTGGACGGCAATTTTTACTTTGACAACGCCAAAAATCTGGAAGAAAAGATGCAGACCGTCATCCAAAATGCCGGATATGAACCGGGAACAGAGCTTTCTTACGGCGTGAACTGGGCCTATATGACGAACCGTTTGGAATCGGTGGACCTCTTTACTTTGGTCCTCCTCTCTGGCGCAGTGGCGGTGATTCTGCTCACTGGATATTTGATCATCTATAATATTTTCCAGATTTCCGTTGTAAGCGAGATCCGGTTTTATGGACTGCTGAAGACCATCGGTACGACGAAGCGGCAGATCCGCAGGCTGGTAAGGCGGCAGGCGCTTCTGCTTTCCCTGATCGGGATTCCCATCGGTCTGTTCATCGGATACGGCGTCGGAAAGCTGGCGCTGCCTTTTGCGCTTGGCTTCTCCGATTATCAGGGGATGGAGATTGCGCTTACGTTTGATCCCTGGATTTTGATATACTCCGCCGGCTTTTCGGCGCTGACCGTTTACCTGAGCAGCCGGAAACCGGGCAGGATCGCGGGAAATGTCTCACCCATAGAAGCTCTCCGGTATACGGAATCGGACGGAACCAGAAAAACGATCCGTGGAAGAAAGCGGAAAAAATACCAAAGACGCTTCCGGCCCTTGTCCATGGCCTGGGCCAGTCTTGGGAGAAACAGGCGTACGACGGCGGTCGTCATCACGGCGATCTCTCTTAGTATGGTTCTTCTGGCGATCGTCATGACTGCGGTGGGCAGCTTCCGGCTCGATCAGTTTATGGAGCAGAGGATCGCGGGAGATTTTCTGCTGGGCAGTATTAACGTCACGGCCTCCTCCCGGAGTGCGGAGATTGACCTGGAACCAGAGTACCTGTCTCTGGCGGACGATCAGGAGGGAATCATAAGCAGGACGGAAATGTGGCTTCGTCTTCAGACATCGGTACAGATCGACGAGCGGGCGGAGGAGCGCCTGAAAGAGCTGGACGAGGAAGGCAGACTGAGGCGCGATGAATATTCGGCGTATAAGCTGGAACAAATGCTGCGAAGAGAGCGATCCTTTGGCGGTTTCTGTTATGGCTACAGTGAAGAACTGTTGTCGAACCTGAAGATTCTGGACGGGACTTTTGACGCAGAGCGGTTTTTGACCGGAGATTATGTGCTGCTGACCCAGATTCTGGGCGAAGAATATTTGCCTTCAGAGGATCATGTCTATCATCCGGGCGACCGGGTGACGGTGGAATATTGTACGGAGGACTCCACCTGTCGGGAAATCAAGGGAGAATCCGGGGAAGTCGTTGATGTGGTCTATGAAAACCTCGCGGAAAAGGAATATGAGGTGATGGCGATCGTGGAGATTCCCTACAGCATGGACCTTCACCGACATTCCGCCAACGGCTTTGACATGGTGATGCCTTTGTCGGAATTTGCCTCAAGTCACGACTTTGCCAGGTGTTTTGCCGTGTCCTATCAGGTGGAAGAGGAAGATCAGGCGGCTTTTGAAGAGGCGGTGAAGACCTATACGGAGGGACATCCGAAGATGGGCTATGTGACCAAGGAGTCTCTGAGAAAAGAGTTTTCGAATATGGTGACCATCGTCGGAACCATCGGCATCTCCCTTTCGGCGGTGATCGCCCTCATCGGAATCCTGAATTTTATCAATGCCATGGTCACCTCCATCCTCTTAAGGAGGCGGGAATTCGCCATGCTGCAGAGCATCGGTATGACCGGCAGCCAGCTTCAGCAGACGCTGATCTGCGAAGGGATCTGCTATATCGCCGTCTCCGCGGTGATCGGCTTTATAGCGGGAAGCCTTCTTTCCCGGCTCATCCTGCGGGCGCTCAATCATGTGA
The DNA here is from genome assembly GCA_910584945.1 of uncultured Lachnospiraceae bacterium. Classification (GTDB taxonomy): domain Bacteria; phylum Bacillota; class Clostridia; order Lachnospirales; family Lachnospiraceae; genus Hominiventricola. The sequence goes on from CAJUDY010000002.1 coordinate 53,675, forward strand.
TCCTGTTCTTTGCCTACCAGTTCCAGATTCTGCCCTTCGTAATCATGACACCGGTATTTCTGCTGACAGCAGTCCTGGCACCAGTGCTGACTTATCACAATATGAAAAAGAAAAGCATCGTGGAGCGGCTGAGGGAGGGGGAGGAAGGGTGAGCGATATATAAGGATGGAATCATGATTGTTTGTACGGAAGCAAGTGGCGCAGCCTCTATAAGAGCAGAGGCTGCGCCATTTTTCAGCTTTTCAGGTGTGAAAGAAAGAATAAAAAATGCTTATTTGGTGTTGCTGAGAATTTTGAGTAAGGTATGTCTAATATGATGTTTGTGTCAAATAAAACGACCATATTTTTCTTCCCTTGCCTCTTCTAATTCTTTTTTGTAGTCAAAACCTTCCGGCAATGTTCCTGCGAATGACATGAGGCCTTGAAAACCGCGTCGCCTCTCTTCGGCGGCGTCTGAACCTATATTTTTGCTCGTGGCAGGAATGTCTTCCCTGTTGTCTGACTGCGAATCGACAAAACGTATGAACATATATACCGCTTCCAGTTTGTTTTCCGGCATTTCCTGCAGCAATCCGATTGCTTTCTCCAAAGTTGACATCCATGTTCCTCCTTTTAGAATTTATGATATGTTCCAAAGATTCTTTTGCTGAAACGACGTCTTTGACGATAGAATAATTTTGTATAGCATAGCACGTCAAAAAAAAAGACAAGAAAAAAGTGTATATAAAATTAAAAAATATTGAAAAGAAAAGGAAAACATTTCCAAAATCGAAAATAGTGGAGAGGACGAAGGGTAAAATAGAAAAATATAGAGAAGAAGGGCTTAAGCCTATTGGCAGATATGACGAAATATAACTATATTTATGTGATGCCATATCAATCGTTTCTAAAGTATTGTTAAGGAGCCCTTCTTATGGAAAAAAAGACTTTCAAAAAACTGGCGGCAATGATTCTTTCTCTGTGTATGATTGTGGGGAGTGCAGGCGCACTGCCCATACGGGTATCGGCTGAATCCACAACCAGAAAGATTGCGAATGTGGTGATCTTTGTCGATTTTGCGGATACCAGTCATGCAGGTCATAACCCGGGATCGAAAACAGGGGAATGCCCGGTACTGCATCCGGAATATGTAAGAGAAGTATATGACGGGGATGCGGCGCATCCGACGGCGTTGAAGCAGTATCTTCATACCATATCTTATGGCCAGCTGGAGGTGGTCAATATTTTTCCGCAGCTTGGCAGTGATGGAAAAACATTAACGCCATATAAGCTTAATAAAAATGCGGATCAGTACAGCAATGCGAGTGTCGATCAGATCATTGAAGAGGTGGCGGCAAATTGGAACGGGACGCTGTCTGCCGAGGCAGATCAGGATAAAGACGGTGAAATTGACAACCTGACCATTGTCGTGCCCTGCCGGAACGATGGAGGCTCTAATCCGGATTTCAGCGGTTTTAAATCCTCCTGTCAAAAAAAGGTAACGATTGGCAGCTACGAAGTAGCCGACTATAACCTGTTGCCGGAATACGGTGCGTTTTTAACAGGCGAAGCGGGAATGGTTATTCACGAGTTTCTTCATACAGTAGGCTATCCGGATCTGTACAGAGGGGGCCGCAGCGGGATGCCGGTGGGAAGATGGGACATCATGGCGGCCGAGGGTTCGTTTGTCCAGTATCCGCTGGCGTATCTTCGGTCCGGGATTACCAAGTGGTTTGGAATGAACACCGTTACCGCATCCCAAAAGGGGTGTTCTTTATATGCGGCTTCCAAGACGACTGCAGATACGAAAGATAAGCAGGCGTTGATTTTGAAGACTCCGTATTCAGACAGTGAATTTTTTGTAGTGGAATACCGAAAACAGGATGATCTGTCAAAGCCTGGATGTGAAAGTCAGGTGCCTGGTTCCGGGCTGATTGTGTATCGGGTGGTCCCGTCGCTGTATGATAACAGAACCGGTTCCAGAGATATGATCTACGTGTTCCGTACCGGGGATTCTTATGGCAGTGACGGAAGAGAAAATGCTTTGACGATAGATTCTTCCTGGCTGTCCAGTGAAAGTAAACGTACTTCTTTCGGAAGCACAGACCCCAAAGCGTCTCTGGCAGAGAATGCAATCGTCTATTCTGACGGAACCAACAGCGGAATCGTGATCAGCAATGTGGGAAGCAATACGGGAGATCAGATTACCTTTGATCTTACGTTTGCCGACTTCTCAAACGAAGACTACTGGACGACGGTGACGGAGCATAGCGAGTATACCTATCGGATGGAAGATTCCTTCATGGATACAGACGGATCATTGTATGTGCTTCGGAATGATAACCAATCTACCAGATTGTATAAATATAATCAGGGAGGATGGAGTCAATGCAGTAATAATCTGTCGGAGATCACAAGTGATCTTCGCCTTGAGAAGTATAATGGAAAACTTTATGCCGCCGGTCGGGGAACGAACGGATTGAAACTATATCGACTGGATGGTTCTGTCTGGACTCATGTGGATACGATTTCAAAGCCTTTCAGCTATTTTGATATGGAATCTGGAGGGGATGGACTGTATCTGGTTCACAATAATGATGGAGCTGCTCCGAATCAGCTGTCTGTCTATCAATATGGTTCCAGTGGAAGCGTTATGCTGGGCAGTCAGGTCAGCGGAGGAGAAGTGGCGAATAGTCCTTCGATTGCCGCTGAAAACGGAAGAGTTGCGGTGATGTACCGAAGCAGCGGAAATCAGCTGCGGGTGAAATATTATGATGCCGGTACAAAGACCTGGAAACAAGCCGGGAATCTTTCCGTGACTGCAGACAGCGGCATGATACGGATGCACAAGGGTATGATCTATCTGCTCAGAAACGGCGGATCGAACGCTAACGAGATGTACATCTATGATCTGACGCGAAGTGACAGCGTCTGGAAAAAGGTTGGAGACAATTTCTGCGCCGGAGAATCTGTCGCGTATACGGATATTTGTTTTCATGGAGACGCGCCTCATATTGTCTATTTTGGAAACAGTTCCAAGGAACTGCGCGTCGTAAATCTGACCAATCACAAATGGACGGCACTTGGAAAAAAAGCAGCGTCCGGAGCTTATCTGGAGGCGGGCGTACATTCTTACGGCGGAAATATTTATGTGGCATATAAAGGCGAAAATAACCACATATTTATAAAATCCCGCCTGTCTAACAACAAAAGCGCCGTTCCGGAAGCAAATACGTCCGGCGGCTCCGGCGGAGGCAGCGGCGATACGTCCACCGGAGACAACACAACCGGCG
>CAJUDY010000002.1:57046-211227 GCA_910584945.1 uncultured Lachnospiraceae bacterium
GCGGAAACACCGGGGGCAACACAACCGGCGGCGGAAACACCGGGGGCAACACAACCGGCGGCGGAAACACCGGGGGCAACACAACTGGAAGCGGGAACACCGGTACAAACAATCCGTCCGGCGGCAGCAACAATGATAATCCCGGAAATTCCGGCAGCATTTCCAACGGAACCGTCAGCGGCGGTGATAGCGGCGGATCTTCTGATGTGGTCAACACCAGCGGCATCGGGAATCTGACGGTGACGATGACCAAATGCACGGCGTTGCGTCTGAGCTGGAGTCCGGTCGCGGGGGCAAAGAATTATGAGATCTATTATTCGACCTCTCCGAATTCTGGTTTCCGTCGGCTGGCGTCTTCGAAAAAGACCATTTATAATTTTAGCAAGGCGAAATGCGGACAGACCTATTACTTTAAAGTGCGGGCGGGAAAGAAGGTCGGTAAGAAAGTAACCTACGGGGATTTCTGCCCAGCCGTATCTGGCAGGACGGTTCTGGACGGCACGGTAAATGCGTACATCGCCAAATCAACGTATCAGAGTGCAACCATCAAATGGAATAAGATCAAAGGCGCGAAAAAGTACGAGATCTATTATTCCACTTCACCGTCCGGCGGCTATCAACTGCTGAAGACCCAGGGAGGCAGCAGTTTTACCCACAAGGGGCTGCAGGCGGGCGTCACCTACTACTATAAAGTGCGTCCGGTGAGAGATCTGTATTATGGAGCGTACTCCGATGAAACCTCCGTGCGGGTGGTGCTGAGTTCTCTGACCAAACTGAAGGTGCAGTCCTCCGGTCCGGACCGGCTGAAAGTATCCTGGAAGAAAGTACCGGGGGCCGACAGGTACATCATTCTCCGTTCAGACAGCGAGAACGGAACCTACCGTCAGGTGGGGGTCACGAACAAAACGTCGTATCTGGATACGGGGCTGGCTCCGTCCACCGCTTATGATTATAAGGTATACGCCGTATCGGGTTCTTATCAGACCAACACGGCAGGACCGGTGCGTCAGGTGACTGGTACAGCGTCGCATTAATTCTCGAGTAAATTGCACTCGCTATTCGCGCTGTACCAGGACGCCGAAACAATAGAAGAATCAACGTAACTGTTCAGCACAGGCCGAAGCACTTGCTGCTGAGGCCGTAAGAACATGATTCAGGAGTGCAAAATTCCATCGCCGGAGGCGATGTCCAATGGATTTTGCATCGTAATTGTGAAGGTACTGAACAGTTACGAAATAACAAAGAATTCGGAGGAACGAAGACATGAATGAACAAAAACTGGAAAAGCAGAGAGAGAACCTTGTGAGCAGAGGGGTGTTATCGCCGGACGAAAAACTGTTTGGTTCCGTCACGATCAATTATACGGAAAAGCTGGTCGGAAGAATTGAGAGCTGGAAACAGGGAGGCGTGGCAATCTTCACAGACCGGCAGGTCATTCTCTCGAAGGGATTTTCAGGCGAGTATATTCATATTCCTTACGACTGCGTGAAAGAGCTGAGAAAATGCAATCAGGGCTTTTTTCCAATAGGGATGGCGATCACCTATGAAAACAGGGGTAGCGGAGAAACCGTAACCGAAAAGATCTCGCTGATGAAGAGAAAAAAGTGGATGCAGATCGTATCAGAGAGGGCAGGCTTATAATTTTCCAATGAAACAGATATTTTTGGTGGAAGACGACCATGAAATCGCAAAAAATCTGACGCTTTTGCTCCAGGCGGAGGGCTATGGGGTATCCCATGCATCCGGTCAGGCGGAAGCGGCGTCCATGCTGGAAGCGGCCCGCTATGACCTGGCGCTGGTGGATATCTCCCTGCCCGACGGCAGCGGCTTTGTGGTCTGCACTCAGATCCGGCAGTCCCAGAACATCCCGGTGATCTTTCTGACGGCGTCCGGGGACGAGGCGAGCGTGGTCACCGGGCTGAATATGGGGGCCGAAGACTATATCACCAAGCCCTTCCGCCCCCGGGAACTGATCGCCCGGATCCAGGCGGCTCTTCGAAAATCAGGCGCTGTCTCCGGCGTCGCCCGGATCGGCGGACTCTTGGTGGACACAGGAAGCGGGCTGGTGAAAAAGAATGGGAAAGAGCTTTTTTTGTCCGCGCTGGAATACCGTCTGCTGCTGATCTTCGTGTCGAATCCCGGCGTCGTGATCACCCGGGACCGTCTGCTTGGGGAACTGTGGGACGCGGCGGGAGAGTATGTCAACGACAATACGTTGACGGTATATATCAAGCGCCTGCGGGAGAAGATTGAGGATCGTCCGTCCGAACCGGAGATCATCCGGACGGTCCGGGGGATCGGATACCGGCTGGGAGGAAATGATGCTGCGAAATAGAGAGATCCGTCGGTTTACGTTATTATTTTTTGGGCTCACCGTGACGGCCGGGGCAGCGGGAATCTTTCTGATCGGCCCGTCGGCGGGAGCGCTGCTCTTTGCTTTGGCTGCCTGTTATGGGGCGGCCTTTTTTTGGTTTATCAGGGAAAGATACCAAAGAATTGCCCGGATGTCAGAGGAGATCGACCTGGTACTTCACGATCAGGAATGTCTGTATCTTGCGGAGGAAGAGGAAGGGGAGCTGTCCATCCTGCAAAGCGAGATCGGAAAGATGACCCGGCGTATCCGGGAGCAGAACCGGGCGCTTCAGCGGGAAAAGGAGCATCTGGCGGACTCTCTGGCCGACATCGCCCATCAGCTTCGCACACCTTTAACCTCTGTCAATCTGATTGTGTCCCTGCTGGAAAGTCATCCCGGGGAGGACAGGCGCAGAGAACTTTTTATGGAAATGGAAGATCTGCTGGTGTGCGTGGACAGCCTGATCACATCTCTTTTAAAGCTGTCCCGTCTGGACGCGGGGATCATTGTGTTCCAGAAAGAACAGATAGAAGCAAAAACGCTGATCGATACGGCGCTCCGTCCCCTTCGGATTCCCATGGATCTGCATGATATCACGGTGCAGACCGAGATCCCGGAAGGAATGACGCTTCTGGGAGACCCGGACTGGCTCGCCCAGGCAGTCCAGAATATTCTGAAAAACTGTATGGAGAGCGCGGGGGATCACGGGCGGATCGAGATCCTCTGCGAGGATACGCCGCTGTTCGCCGGTATCCGGATTCACGACAGCGGGCCCGGCTTTGACGAGGGCGAGCTGCACGGCTTGTTTGAGCGGTTTTACCGGGGGAAGGATACGATGACCTCCGGGTACGGGATCGGCCTGGCTCTCTGCAAGTCCATCATCACCAGACAGGGCGGAACGGTCAGCGCCCGGAATCATCCCGAGGGAGGCGCGGTGTTTTTTGTTCGCTTTCCCAAAATAGGATGTTTGTAAAAATGCTGCATTTTTGGCGCAAGTCAGTCCCGAAACCGCGGAACGGCTGACCACAGAATTAAGTGACAAAACTCTCACCGAAAAGTCACGCAGATGTAAGAGAAAAGTTATATGATAACACAGTAAAGCATATGCGGAATTTTCACAGGAGGTTTATCAATATGGAATTTCTGGAAGTAAAGAATCTGAGCAAGATCTACGGAAAAGGCGAGAATCAGGTCACGGCGCTGAATCATGTCTCTTTGACAGTGGAGAAGGGGGAGTTTGTGGCGATCATCGGTTCCTCCGGGTCGGGAAAGTCCACGCTCCTTCACGCCATCGCCGGGGTGGATGTGCCTACGAAGGGGAAGATCTATCTGGACGGGCAGGATATCTACGCCGGGAACAGCGAACAGCTGGCTATCTTCCGCCGGCGTCAGGTGGGGCTGATCTATCAGTTTCACAATCTGATCCCCACCCTGAACGTGGTGGAGAATATCACGCTGCCTGTGCTGATGGACCGGAGGAAGGTCAACCAGAAGCGACTGAAAGATCTCTTAGAACTTTTGGGGCTGAAGGACCGTCAGAATCATCTGCCCAATCAGCTCTCCGGCGGACAGCAGCAGAGGGTGGCCATCGGACGGGCGCTGATGAACGCGCCGGCGGTTATGCTGGCGGACGAGCCGACCGGGGCTCTGGACAGTAAGAACGGCCAGGAGATCGTCCGGCTCTTAAAAGAGAGCAATCAGAAATACGGACAGACCCTGCTTTTGGTAACCCATGACGAGAACATCGCCCTGCAGGCAGAGCGGATCGTCACCATCGCCGACGGGAGAGTGGTGCGGGACAGCAAGATCAAAAGGGCGCAGATCGAAGATCACAGTACAGAGAAGCGGGAGAGGAGGGCAAAGCGGCCATGAGGATGAACATCTTTCATAAAGTGGCCCTTCAGGGACTGATGCGGAACCGTACGCGCACCTTTGTGACGGTGCTGGGCGTGGTGCTGTCCGCCGCCATGTTTACCGGAATCGTTACCTTTGGAACCTCTCTCATGCAGTACCTGGTCAATGTGGAAATCGCAAAGGGCGGCGAATGGCATGTGGTATTCTCCGGCGCAGACGCTTCTTTTGTGCAGGAACGGAAAAAGGACCCGGAGGCGGAGGACGCATTCTCTTATGAAAACCTGGGCTATGCGCTTCTGGAGAATATCAAAGAAGAGAGCGCCGAAAAACCCTATCTCTTCGTGGCAGGCTTCGGGGAGGAGGCTTTGGAAGAACTGCCCATCCATCTGACTTCCGGCCGGATGCCGGAGAACAGCGGGGAGATCCTGATCCCGTCCCATGTGGCGATCAAAGCGGGGGTCCGGATTCCGGTGGGAGAACCCCTCACCTTGTCTCTGGGACAGCGGAAAGACGAGGGCGTCGTCCTGACTCAGTGCGATCCGTACCAGGAAGGAGAAGAACTGACCGTCAGTCAGGAAAGGACCTGTCTGGTCACCGGTACCTATGAAAGACCCGGCTTTGAACTCCATGAGGCGCCGGGATATACGGTGATCACCCGGTCGGACAAGGGCGTGCAGCCGGATGGGTACACGGTCTTTGTACGGCTTTCGAACCCCCGGAAGGTGAAGACCTATGCGGCGGAGCAGGAGAGCGGGGGCGCCAGGGCGCTCAATGAGAATCTGCTGCGCTTTCTGGGCGTGACGGACAACCGGATACTGCAGGCGTTTCTCTATGTGGTCGGCGGCGTTTTGGCTACAATCATCATGGTGGCGTCGGTTTTTTTGATCTACAATTCCTTCCATATATCCTTGAGCGAGCGGGTTCATCAGTTCGGCATCCTCATGTCCGTGGGAGCCACTTCCAGACAGCTTCGGGGGTCTGTGCTTTTTGAGGGCCTCTGCATCGGAAGCATGGGCATCCCTTTTGGCATCCTGGCAGGGATCGGCAGTATCCGGCTGCTGCTTCCGGTGGTGTCGGAACATTTTGGAAATATTTCTGCCAGCGCTGCCAACGGCGTTTCTCTGGAACTGGCGGTGTCTTTCTCCGCCCTGGTCGGCGCGGCGGTGATCAGCATGATTACGATTCTGATCTCCGCCTGGATTCCAGCTAAAAAGGCAGCTTCCATTCCGGTGCTGGAGTGCATCCGTCAGACAAATGAGATCCGGACAGAGGGGAAGGATGTCCGGGTTCCGGCGTTCGTGTGGCGGCTCTACAGTCTGGAGGGAGCATTGGCTTTGAAAAATTTTAAGAGAAATCAAAAACGTTACCGGGGCGTGATTCTTTCTCTGACCTTCAGCGTGGTTCTGACCGTCTCCGGCAGCGCCTTCAACACGACGCTGAAAAGGATGGAGAAAGCCTATACCGCGCAGGGGGCCGACGGAGATCTGTCTTTCGTCACCGCCAACATGCCCGACGAAGAATTTGACCGGCTCTATGAGAAGCTTTGCCGGACGGAGGGGATTGAGAGGAGCACCTGGCAGGCCGATCCGATCTATTCCGCGGTCACAGAGGAGCTTCCAGGGGACTTTCTGACCCTCTACCGGGAGGCGATGCAGGATAGCGGCGCCGGGAACACGCAGGAATTTCCCCTGTATACCCAGTTTATTGAGGATGACATTTTTTATGAATTTATCGAGTCGCTGGGATTTTCCCGGGAGGATTATGAGGGGGCGGAAGGAAAAGTGCTGATCTGCGCATTGGACGCGGTCGAACATGTGACATACTGCACCGGAAGCACGATGGATGTAACCCTTCGCTCCGATGGGGGAGGACAGGAGAAGACCGTAAGCGCAACTTTTGTGGACAGCTATCCGCTGGATACGACTTTTGAAGGAGTTCCGGACTGGGTCTTTGTCATGACAGCACCCCTGGGGATGCGGGCGCAGTTTGAGGAAGTGGAACCTCTGGGCGGAGAGGTGCGAAAGGGTATGCTGTTTTGGACGGATACGCCGTCTCAGACGCTGGCCAGGCTGCAGGACGCGGTCATGGAAGAGGGGATTCTGGCAGATTATTATTTCTACAATCTGGCCTCCGCCTTCGATCTGTTCCGCAACGCAGATTTCGTGATCAACGTATTCCTGTATGTGTTTGTGTTCATGATCTCCCTGATCGCCGTGGCCAACGTGTTCAATACGATCTCCACCAACATCCGGCTTCGGAGGCGGGAGCTTGCCATGCTTCGTTCGGTGGGCATGTCCGACGGCAGTTTCAACCGGATGATGCGGTTCGAATGCATGTTCTACGGGGCGCGTACGCTGCTGTACGGAGCGCCGCTTTCGGTGATACTGTGCTTTCTCATCTATCGGGTGCTGGTGTCCGTGGAAAAGATGGAAGGAATGAGTTTTACATTTCCCTGGGGAGCTTTTGCGCTCAGTGTGCTGGAGGTGTTCGGCATTGTCTTTCTCACGATGGTCTATGCCACGGGCAGGATTCGGAAGGAAAATATCATCGACGCGCTGCGGGACGAGATGGCGTAGGAAAGATGCTTCAAGTCGGCAAAACAGTTTTGGCATACATGACAAAACGCAAAATGTTATAATAAAGTTGTAACCGGGACGATGGATGAAGGATAATAAAATCACAGGAAAAGAGATACTCATATCAGCCGGATGGACAGCGGCGGCTGTGACAGTATGCTGGAGGTGAAGTTATGCCATTTACAATCGTCCGACAGGACATAACCAGAATGACGGTGGAAAGCTACATCGGGTTTCTACTTTTCATATAATTTCGTTTATGATATGATTAGGAAGATAAATGGATCGTTGCCCCGTTTACCAGGGACATGATTCTTGAGAAAAAGATACGGGAGGCGTAACACAAAATGAAAGGTTCCGAGTGCAAATTCATAAAATACATGTCAGGCGACAAGCGCTTTGTCATTCCGGTCTATCAGAGGAATTATGACTGGAAGACGGAGAACTGTCGGCAGTTGTACGACGACCTGGTGAAAATCATCAAGGGGGGCCGGAAGAGTCATTTCTTCGGGAGCCTCGTTTCTGTGTATAATTCGGAAAGCTGTGATGAGGAGTTCCTGATCATCGACGGGCAGCAGCGTCTGACTACCGTGTCGCTTTTATTTCTTGCGATGTATAACCTGATGAATCAGGGAATCGTGGCGCCGGAAACCGATAAGCTGAAAGAGCAAATCTTTCATAAATATCTCAGCAATGAGTGTGAATGGAAGCCGAAGGACGCTTGGATCAAGCTGAAGCCCGTTAAAAATGACCAGACTGCATTCGGGAGGCTGTTCGGCGATCCGGCCGAGTATATCCGGGAGTCCAATCTGACCGTAAATTATGAATATTTTTATGGTCGGATTCAGAAGCAGGAGATTACCATCGATCAGCTCTACGACGCGATCTGCTGCCTGGAGATCATCAATATCAAGCTGGATGGGGAGGATAATCCGCAGCTGATATTTGAGAGCCTGAATTCCACGGGTCTTGACTTAAGTGAAGGGGACAAGATCCGGAACTTTATCCTGATGAGGCTGTTGCCCAGGGAACAGGAAGAATATTACGAAAAGTACTGGAATAAGATCGAGGTCTGCACGAAGTACAATGTCACAGCCTTTATCCGGGATTATCTGAGTGTGAAGCAGCAGGCGATCCCGCAGCAGAAAAAAATCTATACGAATTTTAAGGAGTTCGTGGAACTTGGAAAGAGGGAGACAGAGCCGCTGCTTTCCGAGATGCTCTCCTACGCGAAACGCTATCAGATGCTGCTTGACGGCCATACCGGAAGCACTGCGCTGGATGCGTGCATCTTTCGGCTGAACCGGCTGGAGACGACGGTGACGAGGCCGTTTTTTCTTGAAGTGCTGCGTCTGTATTACGAAGATAAGCTGACGCTTCCACAGGTTACGGAGATATTCCTGACCACGGAGAATTATCTGTTCCGCAGGACCATGTGCGATCTTCCGACGAATGTTCTGAATAAAATCTTTCTCCTGCTGCACCGGGAAATCGTCCGGTACGACGGCACGGAGGACAACTATGTCAAAAAGTTCCAGTATGCGCTGCTGTCGAAGAAAGAGCGCGCCCGCTTCCCGGACGATGAAGAATTTGCTCGGGCCTTCGCGGAGCGGCCCGTCTATCTGATGAACAGCAAGAATAAGATCTATCTTCTTGAACGACTGGAGAATTTCGGTACGCGGGAGGACAAGGATGTATATCGTCACTGCGACGACGGCTCCTATTCCATCGAACATATTATGCCGCAGCATCTCACACCGGCCTGGCAGAAAGAGCTGGGCGACGATTACGAGGAGATTCATGAACTGTGGCTGCACAGGATCGCAAATCTCACCCTGACCGCCTATAACTCTAATTACGGCAACTACTCTTTTGACGAGAAGAAGACCATGGAAAATGGCTTCATTGACAGCGGAATACGTATGAATACGTGGATTGCCAAAAAGGACCGATGGACTCTGGCGGAGCTGGAGGAGCGCAGCCGGTATCTTAAGGGCCGGGCTCTGACGATCTGGGCGGCGCCTGTCATAGATTACAGGCCGAAAGAAAAGCAGCTCGATACCTGTACCCTGGAAGACGACAGCGAGGTGACCGGCCGCCTGATCGTCAGGTTCACCTTTCAGAATACCGAACAGCCGGCGGCAAGCTGGGTGGAAATGTTCCAGAAAGTCATTCAGATCTTGTATGCGGAGGACAAGACCATCATCATGAAGCTGGCCATGTCCGAGGAGGAGAACCTTGCGCTGCACTTCAGTACCAATCCGGATGCTTTCACAAAATCTCTGGAGATCGGCGACGGCATCTATGTCTGGACGAACACCAGTACGCAGAGCAAGCTGTCTGTCTTAAGCCGCCTGTTCCAGTTGTATGAGGAAGATCCGGCCGATCTGGTCTTCTATCTTCGCGATGAAAATGAGGCAAACGCCGACGAGCCGGGCAGCAGGCAGGAACTGCGGAGAAAATACTGGACCTATGCGCTTCCGATCATTCAGAAAGCACACGGGGCGGACGGACCTTTCTCGAATGTGAATCCGAGTAAGGATAACTGGATCAACGGTTTCTTCGGCGTCGGGGGCTTCTATCTGTGCTGTGTCGCGAACTATGATGCGGCCCGGGCGGAGGTTGTCTTTGCCAGAGGAAACCGGCGGGAAAATAAAGAAGCCTTTGATCGCCTGTGCGCGCATAAAGCCGAGATCGAATCCAGGCTGGGCACGGCGCTCCAGTGGAACCGCAACAGTGACAAAGAGGTTAAATCCTCAAAGGTATTTCTCCAGCTGAATCATGTCAGCATCGAGAACGAGACCGACTGGCTTCAGATGGCCAATTTCCACGCGGAATGGACGAAGAAATTTTATGATGTGATGGTGCCGTACATAAAGGGCTTCAGTGTATGATGAGTGAACAGCATATTATCCGAAATCTGCAAAATGAAGAATCATTTCTGCTGAAACATTTCCTGTACGAAGCGATTTTTCTTCCGGAAGGAACCGCGCCGCCTGCAAGGGATATTGTAGAATAAGTACATAACGGCAGAAAAATCATGAACCCTCTCCCGTAACTGTTTTCTCGCCTCTGCAATGCCAAGCGTCCGCGAATCGTCCAGATGTTCCTGCTCCGCCCGCAATACTATTGCCCAAAGCTTTTCTTCAGATTGCAGACAAAAACGTGCGGATAAAAGGAATTGCCGCGCCGGCGGCTACCGCATTGTTTTCCTGCGCACCAAGCAGAAGAAAATTCTCCTGTTCCGGAAAAGCAGTGCGCTCCTGTACTTTTGAGAACAGGACGTCCAGGTCTGTTTTCGTCAGATAAGGCGCGATATGGCCGCCCAGAACAATGAGACAATCCAAAACCATATGGAGATTATTGAGCGCCAGTGCCAGGTGGTCCAGATATTGGGACCAACGTAAGGAGTGCTGCTCGCTCCCTTGCCGAAGCAGGGTAAAGAAATCGGATAGCTGTTCTTCTGGTTCCAGCAGAGCTTCCGCCGAACAGTAACACTCCATACATCCCTGTTTTCCACAGTAGCAGGAGCGGCCTCCTTCCACCAGCGTCATGTGTTCTACGGTACCTGTTCGTCCTGTTCGTCCTTGTTGAATTTGTCCATTTGTAATGATGGCGCCTCCTAAGTGAGCTCCCAGAGAGAGATAGATCGCATCGGTCAATTCCGGTTTCCGCCACAGTTCCAACTCGGCGGCGCATTCCGCGTCATGGATAAAGCGGACAGGAAATGGGAGCCGTTCTTCCAACAGACGGACGGTCAGTCCGGTGCAGTCCAGAATCTTGCCGTAAAGAATCTTCTGCCCGTCCTCCGAGACAAGTCCCTGCATGCCAACGCCCATTCCCAGCACCGCGCTTTCCTGAACCCCTGCATCCTGCAGCAGTTCCAGAACGGTCTGGCTCAACATATCGAAATATGCGTCCTCCTGGGAAAAGACCAGGGGGATGAAACCACCGGCTCGGATACCATGGCTTTTCAGGCGGACGTAACCGATCCGGGGCAGGTAAAGGACATGGTGGCAGCGGTAACGGGTAAATATCAGAAGTTAGACGCAGCGTTCTGCAACGCAGGCATCTGTATCAGATACCGTCATGTCCATCACAACTCCCTCATAGAGAATATCAAGGCCATGACCGGACAGGCGTGGCTGGTCATGATCTTCAACTTCCTCTACTTTGCCCTGTATGTAGTGCGCTCCACCACAGTGATTTACTTCTTCAAGTACAATCTTCAGCGTGAGGATCTGGCTACTTTAGTAGGGTTCCTGGGAATTCTGTCCGGTCTGCCGATGCTTTTGTGTCTGCCAAAACTGGAGGAAATGTTCGGCAAGCGGAATATCCTGTTTCTTTCGGTTGCCATTTATCTGGCGGGAAACATTCTGATTCTGATCGATCAGACTTCGGTCGTCTTCCAGCTTACCGGTCTGGTCATCACCGGCTTGGGGATCTATGGGATCTTTGGAACCATCTTTGCCATGCAGCCTGACGCGATCGACTACTCGGAGTGGAAGAAAAACCGCAGCATTTCCGGAACCATTGCCGCTTTCCAGGGGCTGTTTGTCAAAGCCAGTATGGGGCTGGCCAGCTGGATCATCGGACTCTACCTGGGGATGAACGGCTACAACGGGGAATTGTCCACTCAGTCTGCCGCCGCTCAGCAGAGCATCCAGTTTTGCTATATGTGGATTCCCGTGATTCTGTGTGTCCTGCTGGCGGGAGCCAATATGTTCTGGAAGCTGGACTCCTGCGCTGATGAGATGCGCGCGGAGCTGAATGAGCGACGGAAAAAATTGCAGGAACTGATTGAAAAATGGTAAAAGGAGAAGCTGGTATGAAAGAATATTTACAGAAAATCAAAGGTTTTTCAGGTAAGATGTCCGGGCTCAATGGAAGCGGCATCCTGGAAAAAAAGAACATCATCTTGAACTGCAGCTCTGTTACCCCCGAAGAGGCGATCCGAGCCTGCGGAAGGCTGCTGCTGGAGAGCGGCTGTATTGATGAGGGCTATATCCAGGCCATGCTGGAGCGGGACAGGAGCAATTCGGTAGCCGTCGGAAGCCATACTGCTATCCCGCACAGTGATCATGAGGCCCGCAGATTTGTCAAGAAGACCGGTCTGGCAGTTCTGACATATCCCGATGGGATCAACTGGAACGGTGAAGAGGTCCGGCTGGTGATCGGCATCGCATCCAGAGATGAGGACCATCTGGAGATCCTGAAACGCGTGGCGGCCATAGCGGTTGATGAAGAGACCGTTGACAAGCTGGTGGACAGGGCCGACGGGAATATTCTGTACGCCTGCCTCAACGGTTTGAATGTAACAAAGTAAAGTCTTGAATGACAGCTTGGAAAAATCATACAGGCATGATAGAATATAAATGAATGATTTATGCAGAGAGCGGGGAGCTCAATTCCGAAGCCCCCGCTCATCCATCGTCTCAAACCCGACATACTCCTCCCGCGTGGAGAGCGTAATCTGGTCTGTGCTGTGCTTCCGCGCCAGATTGCCAAGAAGTGTTACGACTTCCTCCTTTGTCATAGTCACTGCTTCGTCAAGGCTTTTCTCCTCCCAGAAATCCTGTACGGCGGCGAGAAGGCCCGCCACTGCCTGGTCCCGTTCCCGGACGGTCAGGAGACTTTTGTCCTTGATCTGCCAGGAGAACTGGCAGTAGAGGTCGCAGAAGGCCGTTCCGTCCGCGGTCTGTTTCGGCGGCAGCTGCAGATCGACGACAGGGTCTTCTTCCGGGCGTCCGGTGTAATGGCTCTGTACGAATTTTGCGTTCTCCATGGAGGAGAGACGGAGGGAGGTTTCCACAAAATTCTGTTCCTCGAGAGTCAGCGCCACCTGACAGTCGCCGTAGATGACGTCGCCGAAAATGCGGTCCAGACAGCCTTCGGAGTCCTCGTTGCCCCATTCCAGCAGGCTTTTATTGAAATCGCGGACCGGCAGATCCAGGTAACTGTCGGTCATCAGCGTGAACAGCGCCTGGTAGTCGGCTTTTGTGGCATTGGGATATTCCCGCTCTTCGCGGTGCTCCTCCGCGGGAATATCCGGCGTATGGCGGGAAGAGGAGTTCTCTGTGTTTGAACCGTTCCAGTCGGAGAGCGGCAGATAGGAAGTATCCAAGGCGATCTGAAGGGCGTCCATACTCCATCTGGAGATGAGCCGCTCCGTCTCCTGACGGATCTGTTCGCCCATAAAGCGTTCGTTGCTCAGTTCCTCTTTGGTGCAGTTGTGAAGGAATGTCCGCAAGCCTTCCGCCACTCCTGTGCGTACGTCGTCATACTGCTGCACTGTGACCTTCCGGCTGTCCTGTATGGAAAGGGTAAGGTTGTACTCCAGGAGGGCGTTTTCCGCCGGGGCGGGAAAGTCGGAAGCGGCATATCCAGCGAAAGCCCGCCGCTGCCACCGGTCTCCGGTGAGCGGATTCAGGACGTAATGCAAAAAGGCGGCGATTTCGTTCTCGTCTTGCAGCGCCTGGAGCTCTTCGTCCTGTGAAAAACGTTCCAGCAGGTCGCGGTACTCGGGGGTATCGGTCATTTCCCAGACCTTCTGCTGGTATTCGGAGACAGTCATGCGCTTGTAGCCGTCGAATCTCAGGGCAAGAAGCTGTGCATATTCCTCTTCGGAAAAGGTGGTGTCCGGTATGGAGGCGACAGCTTCCGCCGGGTTTTTCCCGGCGACGGAGGTGGCGAATACCGAAGCGATGCCAATGATCAGAACAGCGGCAGTGACCGGAGTGATAAAAGACATGTTTCGTATTTTCATGATGGAGGTAATCCTTTCTTTCATGGCGTTTTGACAGAAGCGGTTTCCAAAGGGGAGTGGTCGGCTCTTCGTCTCTTCCATGGCAATCAGGGTGAGCGCATAGGCAGAGCGACAATCCTTTTCGAACGTCCGTACCACGGCTTCATCGCAGGATAGCTCCAGATCTCGGACCAGAAGCAGGTACATCATATATACGGCGGGATTGAACCAGTGGATACAGAGAGCGAGGGCGGCAAAAAATTTGACCAAAGCGTCGTACCGGCGGATATGTACCAGTTCATGGAGGAGGACGAAGGAAAGCTCCCGGCGGTTTTCCAGACGGATATTTTTCGGCAGCAGAATAACCGGACGGAAGATTCCGTAGGTCAGGGGTGTTTGGATGCGGTCGAAACAGCGCACCTGAATCTTACGCCTCTGCCAGCGCGGCAGAGGATGCGCATGGAGCCATGTCTGGATAAAATCGTCCGCAACCGGCAGGGAGACCGCGAATTCCCGCCGCCAGCGAAGCCAGGAGATCAAAAAGTACAGGGCGAAAACGCCGAAGCCTACTGCCCAGAGCGTCAGCCAAAGTCCGGGAAGAGACGGTCCGCCGGACTCCGCGGAGGAACCCCCAGGGTCCGCGTACAGTACAGCGGGAATGACAGCCGTCATCTGTCCCGACATTCCCGGTGCAAACATCCCGCCAGAAGCTTCCATGCCCATGGGATGGAGGGCCGGATCGAGCCGAATCAGAGACCAGACACTGAAAAAGGAGGGAACAGAAAAGGGCACAAGCAGCCGCAGGAGGGCGATCTCCCACAGAATCAGGAACGTCCTCTTCGGAAGCCGATGGAGGGCGAAGCACCGCACAAAGGCGGCGGCCAGAATCAGAAGACCGCCGGAGAGACTCATCTGCAAGAAAGTCATCGCGCGCACCTCATTCCAGCTCTCCGACGATCTGCCGGAGCTTCTCGATCTGTTCTTTGGATAGATTTTTTCTCCCCAGCAGGGCGCAGAACAGCTTGTCGGCGGACCCGTCGTACATCTTGTCGATCAGCTCATTCGTCTCGTCCTCCTGCACCGCTTCCCGGGGAATCCTCGCATGACACAGAAAATGCGGCTCCGACCGCTCGATGGCCCCCTTCTTGATGCAGCGCTTGATCAGAGTGTAGGTCGTATTCACATTCCAGCCCACCTCATCCTTCAAAACATCCGAGATATGCTTGGCCGTACAGTCCCCCTCCTTCCAAAGAACCGACATGACCTTCAATTCCGAATCAAAAAGCTTCACCGACATAATCAATAGAACTCCTTTCTATAAGACTGTAGTAGTATACGAAAACAATACCACAATCTTTTTTGCATGTCAATACTACTCTGGTAGTTTACACATTTTTTATACAGCTCTCGTTACTTTTTTGTGGCCCGCCAGCCCTCAGCCTGATGCGGGCAGATTTTCCTGCAAGACCCATTGAAGGGCGCCGGTCCTTGGGCGGGGTTTTTCACGCGCCCTAGTACCGCTGCGTCCCTTCCCTAAGCGCAAGCGGGGTCTGGAAGGAATGTCTGCCTGTGTCAGGCGTCCGGTTAGTGCAAATACAAAAAGTTACATTTTTCTGACCAATTCCATTCTTCCCCCGTCTAATAAGCAGAACAAGAAAGGAGGGCAAGTCTTCTATGGAAGACAGACAGGAACTTATCAAAAGAGCCAGACAGCGTGATCACGCGGCCTTTTCCCAACTGATGCAGCAGTGCGGACCGAGCATGTACAAGATTTCCAAAGCCATTCTGAAAAACGACGAAGACGCGGCGGACGCCATGCAGGAGACGGCCTTAAGCTGCTGGGAAAAGATCGGCACGCTGAAAAAAGAAGCATACTTCAAGACCTGGCTGACCCGGATTCTGATCAACCACTGCAACACCATCTATCAGAAGAGAAGCAGATATGTGCCGGATCAGATTCTGCCGGAGACGGCGGCGCCGGGAGACGCCTACGCTAATGTGGAGTGGATGGAACTCCTGCAGTGCCTGAAAGAGAAGTACCGCATTGTGATTGTTCTCTATTATGTAGAAGGCTTCAAGATCCGGGAGATTGCGGAGCTTCTGAAGATCAGCGAGAGCGCGGTCAAAGAGCGGATGTCCACGGCGAGAAAGAAGATGGAACGTTATTACACACAGGGAAGGGAGGACATGGTCTGTGAAAAAATATGAAGATTTTATCAGTGGATTACAGCAGGAGGCGCCGGTGCCCGAGGCCGTCTGGTCCAGGTATCTGGATACGCTGGAGCACGTGGAGACAAGAACGGAAGAGAGAAGAAAAAATGCGGTCATCAGAAAACGAAAAGCAACGGGAACGATGTGGATGAGAGCGGCGGCGGTGGCCGGCGTACTGGTATCAGGAACGGCGGTCTTTGGATATGTGAACCCGGTGGCGGCGTCCCAGCTTCCGATCATCGGGCAGATCTTCGAGCGGGTGGCGGAGAACGCCACGTATTCCGGCGATTATACAGAAAAAACGGTGCTGCAGGAAGAAGCGAAGGGGCCGGAGGCCGGGGATGAGACCGGCGGGAACAGCGAAGGGGTCCTTACCGCCTCGGACAGCGGGATGACGGTGACGGCCTCGGAGGTGTACAGCGACGGTTATTCCATCTATCTGGCGGTGGAAGTGGAGTCTGAGGAAGGCGGCTTTTCCAAGATTCCCTCTTACTACACCAGGCGCTTTGAGGAGAAGACCAGTCAGATGGTGGAGGCCCGGGGGACCTGGAAGACCGGGGAAAACGGAGAAGCCGTCGCCCTGTGCAACAGCGGCTTTGAAGGCCAGGCGGTGGACGACCACACCTTTATCGGAATGATGAAGCTGGACCGGGACAGCTATGCCGCAGAGGCGGATACGCTGTCACTTACGCTGGAGGAGCTTCGCTACGCGGATGAAAACGAATCGGACGCGGAACAGATCGAGCCGGAGCACCGGATCGCAGGTACCTGGAGTCTCACTGTGCCGTTTTCGGTGAATACCGAACAGTGCCGGGAGATCCCAGTGGACAAGACCGGTCCCGACGGCTTCTGCATCCAGAAAGTGTTCGTCTCTCCCTATCAGGTGATCGTATTTACGGATACGCCTTATACTACCCTTTCTCCGGATACGTATACGAGAGAGGACTTTGAGGAACAATGGGGAGAGAAAAATCAAGAAATCCTGGCGGGCGGCGATCCGGCGGTGACTTATGAAGAGATGCTCCAAAAGAAATATTATGGGCATTATGAACTGGCGGTCTACGGTCCTGACGGTCAGGCGCTGGAGATGCGCTACGGCGATCCCGTGAAGACGGTATTTGCCGTGCAGGGACATGAATTTTCGAAGATTCATATCTATGCGGCGGATGATTCCGACGAATTCGGACTCATCAAAGCGGCGAACGAGCAGGAAGCAAAGCAGCTGTCCGTACTGGACGCAGAAGTGGAATGGTAATTTTCATATAGGAAAAAGTCCCAGGGAGGCCGCGGTACGCGGCTTATCCTGGGACTTTCTTCGTGAAACCGGCTAAAAGCCGCCTGTTCCGCTTTTTATTGACGTGATTGTCAGGCATATGGTATGATGACGTTATTGTTCATGATTAATTCGCGAATACAGCGACGATAGCCGTAAGATCGGTTTTACGGGGAGGACAGGGATATGGATGATTTCAAGGGGGTTTATGGACAGGCGGACAGAGGCTTTGCCTCCCAAAGCGGGATGCAGAGCGTTCAGAATCTGGAGACCGTCATCAACGAGGGGCTTCGCGTCGCCCTGCTGGAGGAGACGCCGGACCAGTCGCTTCAGGTGCTGCTTGAGCATCTGGGGAAAGCTCTTAAGGGGGAGCGGACCTATATTTTTGAACACAACGAGTCCGGCGGCGATGACAACACCTATGAGTGGGTGGCCCACGGGGTGGAGCCGGAACAGGAGAATCTGCAGAATGTTCCTCCGGAAGTATGTGCGGCCTGGTATCGGAATTTCAGCGTCGGCGGGTATATCGCCATTCAAAATCTGGAGGAGATCCGGGAGGAGGATCCCCTTGTGTACGATACCCTGAAACAACAGAACATTCAATCTCTTGTGGTGGTTCCTCTTTACGACGGGAAAAAGCTGATTGGTTTTTACGGCGTGGACAATCCTCCGGTCAAGTCCCTGGAATATGCGTCGAATATGCTGCAGACGGCGGCCTACTTTATCGTATCCTCCCTGAAACGGCGAAATCTGGTCCGCGAGCTTCAAAAGCGGAGTTATCAGGTCCTTCAGGCGCTCAGCGTGGACTACCTTGGCATTTATCAGGTGAACTTTGATACCGACGAATGTGTGATTTACCGGGACAACGAGCGGTTGAGGAGAGACGTAAGTGTTCACTTTGAGGACGGTTATCAGGCGGCCATGGAGCAGTATATATCCCGGTATGTGGTCCCCGGGGACCAGGAACGGCTTCGGGCTGCAACGAAGAAAGAAAAGGTGCTTGCCTGCCTCAAAGAGAAGAAAAAATTCTATATTCGATACCGGGTGAAAGAGAACACTTATGGACTGAAACATCTGGAAGTTCATTTTTCCGCCTCAGAGAAAGAGGGGGAAGAGAACTGTGCGATCTTTGCCCAGCGGGATATCAATGCCGTGGTGGAGCAGGAAGAGAAGTATAAGCTGGAAGCCAGGCAGAGCCTGGAAAATATTCTGGAGGGAGCCAGAACCGGTATCTGGACCATAGAACTGGAGGAAGGCTGCGAGCCGCGGATGTATGCGGACCGGACCATGCGGATACTCCTTGGAGTATCGGAAGAGACCGGACCGGAGGAATGCTATCGGAGCTGGTTTGAGAATATCGAGCCGGACTATGTGAAGATGGTACAGGAAGCAGTGCAGGAGATGCGGGAGATGGGGCGTTCCGAAGTGATCTATCCCTGGAACCACCCGGAGCTTGGGAAAATCTATGTCCGCTGCGGCGGCGTACCGGATAAAACCTTCAAAAAGCCGGGCGTCTGTCTGAACGGATACCATCAGGACATTACCGAGATTATGCTGACGCGGAAGAAGCAGGAGCAGGCGATCATGGAACTTCTGGAGCGGGTCAGGAGGGCAAATTCGGCAAAAAGCGAATTCCTTTCCCATATGTCTCATGATCTCCGTACACCCATCAACGGGATTCTGGGAATGCTTGCCATCATGGAGAAATGTCAGGAGGACAGAGAGCGGCAGAGAGAGTGCCGGAAGAAAATCCGTGTGTCTACGGAGCATCTTTTGTCCCTGGTGAACGATGTTCTGGAGGTCAGTAAGCTGGACAGCGGAAGACTTACCGTAGTGGAGGAACCCTTTGGCCTTCATGATCTGCTGGAAAGCTGTATGATCATCCTGTCTCCCCAGGCAGAGGAGACAGGGGTTCGGCTGGAGTATAGAGAGGTCCATGTACAACATGACAGACTGATCGGAAATCCGCTGCATCTTAGGCAAATGCTTATGAATGTCATTGATAATGCCATCAAATTTAACCGTCCGCAGGGCTTGGCAGTGGTCCAGGCAGAGGAGATGGACTGCCAGGGCAAAATAGCGACCTACCGGTTTGTGATCAAAGATACTGGGATTGGCATTGGGGAGGATTTTAAAAAGCATATTTTTGAACAGTTTACGCAGGAACATCAGGGCGCGAGAACCCATTATCAAGGCGTTGGGCTTGGAATGTCCATTGTGAAAAAACTGGTGGATCAGATGAAGGGAACCATTAAGGTGGACAGCCAGGTCGGCAGGGGAAGCGTGGTTGAGATCACCCTGCCCATTCAAATCGACGGAGCACAGAGTGCGCAGTCTTTGGAGGAAGCGAAAAATCCGCAGAGCGATATCGCCGGGATGCGTGTCCTTCTGGTGGAGGATAATGAGATTAACTGTGAGATCATGGAATTTATGCTGAGAGAGGCCGGCGCCGCAGTCGTGACCGCAAACGACGGAAAAGCCGCCGTCGAGGCGTTCGCAGCATCCGATCCGGGGGCCTATGACTGTGTGCTGATGGATCTGATGATGCCGGTGATGAGCGGATATGAGGCAGCTCGTGTGATTCGCGGTCTCAACCGGACAGACGCAAAAGCTGTGCCCATTATCGCTCTGTCAGCGAACGCCTTTGACGAGGACGTGGCAATGGCCAGGGACGCCGGAATGAATGAGCATCTGGCAAAACCGGTGGATATCAGGGAAATGTTCAGCGTCATGAGCCGGTTATGCTGTCGGCAGCAGGGCATAAATCTTTAAAATCCCAGCTCCCGAAAACGCTCTTCCGGCAGCAGTGCGCCGCTGGTTCCCACCACGGCCGCAGCGATCCGGTTGGCGTCGGCGATGGCGTCCTCCATGGAGGCGCCCTGCTTTAACCGGGAGATGACGGCGCCGATGTGGGAATCTCCGGCGCCGATGGTGTCGGTCTGCTCCGCCTTCACGCCGGGAACATAGGCTGCTTTCTGAGCGGATACATAGTAAGCGCCCCGCTCTCCCAGAGTGACGATGACGGTGTTGAGGGTCTTTTCATACAGGGCCCGGGCCGCGGCTTCGATGGTGGATTCTTTGGTATATTCCAGCGCTTCCGTCTCATTCAGGTGCAGAATGGGGGAGAGGGCGAAAATCCGGGAGAGAATTTCTTTCGAGAGTACCAGAATTCTGGGTCCCGGAGCAAAGTAGACCGTAAGAAGAGGGTGCTCCTCCAGGTAGCGGACGATGTGCGTCCCGGTGGGCTCCTCGATCTCCAGACCGCAGATGTAGGCGCTGTCGATGGCGTCCTCGTCAAGCAGTTCAAACCATTCCGGCCGGAAACGGTATTCTGCGCCCCGGTGACAGACAAATGTACGCTCACCTCCGGCTTCTACAAAACAGTAACAGCAGCCATTCTCCTGTTCCGGGGTCGGAATGGGGCTTTTTACTCCTTTTTCCGACAGGGCTTCCCGGACAAAATGACCGTAAGTGCCGGTTCCCACAGGGGAGAACAGGATATAAGGAATCCCGAAGAGCCGGATGGTATCCGAGACATTGTAGGCGCAGCCGCCCAGGGACATGGTCTGCCGGAGGACATGGACGTCTTCGCTGGTTTTCGGCAGATGGTCAAGATGAATGATGACGTCCGTGACGGTGGAACCGATGACTAATACTTGTTTCATAATGGAAAATCCCCCTGAATATTCATAAAAACTGAAAACAACATTTATCTTATCACAGGAAAGGAAAAGAGAAAAGTACATGAAGGAAAATATTCCAAAAGTTTTAATGATCAACGGCTGTATCCGGGGAGGGGAGTCCAGGAGCTGGCGTCTGGCGGAAGCTTTTTTAAAGGCGATGAGAGCGTCAGAGGAAAAAAACTATACATACGAGCAACTTGATTTGACAAAGATGGAATTAAAACCGCTGACCGGCGCGTTTTTTGAAGAGCGGCAAAGGCTTCTGGAGGCGAATGACCGGACGCCGGCCCGGTTTGATCTGGCCCGCCAGTTTGCCGGGGCAGACCGGATTCTGGTGGCGGCGCCTTTCTGGGATCTGGGATTTCCGGCGATTCTGAAGCTGTATATTGAGAATATTTCTCTGGATGGCATTACCTTCGGCTGCAATGCGGAAGGGCTGTACGGCATGTGCCGGGCGAAAGATATGCTCTTTTTTACCGCCCGGGGCGGTTATTACGGAGAAGGGCATATGGAACAGGGGGCGAGATACCTGAGCGCTCTGTGTGAAATGTTCGGCATTCCCAGGTTTCGCTGCATCTATGCGGAAGGGATGGATTTTGAGCCGGAGCGGGAGGAGGAACTCATGGCCGGGGCGCTTCGCGAGGCAGAAGAAGCCGGGCGGAGATACTGGCAATGATTAGGAGTGTCCGGCAGTCACTTTTGTGTCCCAGAAAATGCCGACGGCGACCAGAAGAACTCCGGCAAATTTGGTCCATGTAAAGTTTTGGAAAATCATCACATCGAACAGGATTCCGGCGAGAAGCTGTCCGGCCAGCAGAAGGATGGTGGACTGAAAGACTTTCATCCGGCTTAAGGTAATGATGGACAGGACAAAGGCGATTACGCCGAAGGTTCCTCCCGCGTACAGATAGGCGGGGACCCGGACGCACGCCGTGAGGTCCGCCGTAAGATGGGAAGAAAGCAGTAAGAGGACCAGCGCCAGAATACTGGCCACTGCATAATTGACCAGAGAGCCGTTCCAGGTACCCAGTTCCTGGGCGGCCCGGTAATTGATCATCTTGGAGATGACGGTGGCGCAGCCGTATAAAAAGGCGACGAAAAGAATCAGGTACATGATGAAAACTCCTTTGTATTTAAGATAAATTCAGAAGGATGATACCGGCCAGGATCATGAGGAAGCAGGGGATGCGTCTGGGGCTGAAGGGGACTTTTGGTACATGGAACAGTCCGTAGTGGTCGATGACGGCGGAGATGAAGAGCTGTCCGGTCACGGACAGGCAGGTAGTAACGGCGGCTCCCAGGATGCTTACGCACCAGCTGCTGACGGATACCAGCAACACGCCGAAGAATCCGGCGGAATAAAGATACCAGGGCATGCCCCGGAGGGTGATTTTCTCACGGACCACCAGAAGGATATACAGGACTAAAAGAAGTCCGCCGGAAGCGTGGACCACCAGGCTGACGCCCCAGAGACTTAAAGACTCCGCCAGGAGTCCGTTGAAGCTTATCATGGCAGACTGCAGAATACCGGCCAGCAGTACAAGTAAGGAATACATGTTCTTTCTCTCCTCCCGTAAAGTTTCTACCTACTTTACAGGAAAATACAGGGATAGTCAATCCCTTTTTACCCTCAAAAAGAGGCGAAAAAGGGCAGAAAATGAAAACTGTATGGAAAAAAGATAAGGATTATGATATAATATCCGCGACGGTAATGAGCGGTGCAAAAGCGGACGGCTTCCGAATGCGCACCGCGGCACAAAATAAAGACAGGTATCGTTTCAGATACCGGATAAGGAGGGTATGATGTCAACACCACATAACGCGGCGAAAAAAGGGGAGATTGCTGAGACGATCCTGCTTCCGGGAGATCCTCTGCGGGCAAAAGTGATTGCGGAAAGATTTTTGACGGACCCGGTGCAGTTCAACAGCGTCCGCAACATGTTCGGGTATACGGGAACCTATGAGGGAAAAAGAGTGTCCGTCATGGGAACCGGCATGGGCTGCGCATCCATCGGGATCTATTCCTATGAGCTGATTCATATGTATGGAGTAAAGAATTTAATCCGGATCGGCTCCTGCGGAGGCATGCAGGAGC
Organism: uncultured Lachnospiraceae bacterium; assembly: GCA_910584945.1. Lineage (GTDB taxonomy): Bacteria > Bacillota > Clostridia > Lachnospirales > Lachnospiraceae > Hominiventricola. Next base: position 79,837 of record CAJUDY010000002.1, read on the forward strand.
ATGTGAAGCTGGGAGACATTGTGATGGCCGCCGGCGCAAGCACGGACACCAATTACGCCCATCAGTACCAGCTGCCGGGCAGCTTCTCGGCGGTGGCGTCTTTTGACCTTTTAAGCAAGGCTGTGGAAGAGGCAGAGAAGAACCAGTTCCCGTATATCGTGGGCAACGTGCTTTCTTCCGATATTTTCTACAACGAGACGCCGGAGTGGAAAGTGTGGGCGAAGATGGGCGTTCTGGCAGCGGAGATGGAAAGCTATGCCCTGTACTGCAACGCGGCCCGGGCAGGCGTGCGGGCTCTGGGTATCTTTACCGTATCGGATTCCATGGTTTCCGAGGAAGAGATGTCGGCCGAGGAGCGTCAGAACGGCTTTACCAACATGATGAAGGTGGCTCTGGGAGTTGCGGTAACTTTATGAAAAAAGCGTGGGAATTAGCGGGAGAGCTGTACCGGAACGCGAAGCCGGTGGTGCTCAATGAAGAGGATCAGACCTGGACGGCCAATCTGGAGACGATGAAATTCTATGATCAGATTCTAAGTCTGGACTGGGCGAGCAACGTGCCGGGAAGCGGCGCACCAGAGCGGATTATGGCGGCGGCGGTGCAGGCGCTGGAGAACCGGGGTTATCGGGCGGGCGCCCGGGCCTACGAGCTTCTGGAAGCCGGCATGGAGGCCCATGCCAGAGGAGATTATGTAAAGCTTCACAAGATCTCCGCGGAGCTTCGGTATGAGTTGGCCCATGCGGAGAAGGACGAGTCGTCCCCCTACTGGGGATACACAGCGTACACCTCTTTTGAACAGTATGAAAAGGCAGTGCAGTTTCCAAAGGAGACGCCGGTGGACGTAAAGGCTCCGGAGTTTCGGGACAGGCTGAAAGCCGCCTGGCTGTCGCAGATGATCGGGGCGGCTATGGGGACCATGGTGGAGGGCTATACCTCCCGGAATCTCTATGAAGCTTTTGGCGAGGTATACGAGTACCTCCGGGAACCCAATACATACAATGACGATATTACCTATGAGCTGGCCTTTCTGGATGCTTTTTCCAGATCCGGCTATGAAGTGACTTCCAAGGAGATCGCCCTGTCCTGGGCGGGGCTGGTGCCCTGCGGCTGGTCGGCGGAGGGAATCGCCCTTCGGAATATCAAGAGCGGGATTCTGCCCCCTGAGAGCGGCATCTTCCACAACCCCTTCTGCGAGTGGATCGGCGCACAGATGAAGGGCGGAATCTGCGGCATGGCGGCTCCCGGCGACGCGCACCTGGCGGCGAAGCTTGCCTGGGCGGACGGGGAAGTGGCCCATGCGAACAACGGCATCCTGGGGGAAGTCTTCAACGCGGTGCTGACGGCACTGGCCTTTACGGAGCCGGACGTGCGCACGCTTCTTCGCCGCACCATTGATCTGATTCCGGCGGACAGCGAATACCATTCGGTAGTCTCCTTCGCGTGGGACTGCTGCGAGCGGTACGAGGACTGGCATCAGGCCCTCGCGGACTGTGAAGAGCGCTATAAAAAATATAACTGGATTCACGCCTATCCCAATGCCTGCTGTGAAGTGATCGCGCTTTACTACGGGAACGGCGATTATGAAGAGACTCTCCATATCGTGACCATGTGCGGTGTGGATGTGGACTGCAACGCAGGCATGATTATGCCGATTCCGGCAATCCAAAAGGGAATGTGTATCATTCCAGAGAAGCTGGATCATCCGGCGTTTCGGGAGCTTGTCACCTATATGAGGGGGACGGAGAAACTTACGCTGGACGAGCTGGTGGACGATACTTTAAATAGCATATTGCATGCAAAAAGCAAGGAGGAAGTCTAATATGATGAAAAAAGTATTAGCAATGCTGCTGGCATCTGCCATGGTGGTATCCATGACGGCCTGCGGCGGAAACAGCAACTCAGACACTACAGAACCGGCGGCCGAGGACGGCAGCGCGGAAGCGCCTGCAGAGGATGCGGCGCCTGCAGAAGACGCGGACGCAGAGGTGCCGGCGGCTTCGGGAGACACCTACAAGGCAGCGCTTCTTCTGAACGGAACCCTTGGGGACAAGTCTTTCTATGATTCTGCCAACGAAGGTCTGACCAGACTCCGCGACGAGCTGGGCGCGGATGTGTTTGATTTCAAAGTAGAGCAGATGGGTGGAACGGCCGCGGACGAGTCCAAATGGGAGCCGACGCTTCTGGACTACTGCGATTCCGGCGAGTATGACGTCATCATCATGGGAACCTGGCAGATGGCGGACCCGCTGGCGAAGGCGGCGGAGCAGTACCCGGATCAGAAGTTCATGTTCTTCGACGAGCAGTTTGACTTCGCGGGCAACGGCGATCCCCAGAACATCTACAACATTCTGTACAAGCAGAATGAGGTGTCCTATCTGGTGGGCGCAGCGGCAGCTATGATGACCACCGACGAGACCATCGAAGGAATCGATCCTTCCACCAAGAAGATCGGTTTCCTGGGCGGTATGGACAACGCGGTCATCAACGATTTCCTGAAAGGTTATGAGCAGGGCGCGAAAGACGTTGATCCGGAGATCGAAGTTCAGGTATCCTGGGTAGGCGATTTCGTGGACTCTACCAAAGGAAAAGACCTGGCTCTGGCGCAGTATCAGAACGGCGTGGACGTCGGATACAATGTGGCGGGCAATGCGGGACTTGGCCAGATCGAGGCGGCAGGCGACACGAACCTCTATGCGTTCGGCGTGGACTCCGACCAGGCGTCCCTGCTTCCGGACTATGCAAAGAATATCCCCACTTCCGCACTGAAGAACGTGGGCAATTCTCTGTATCGCGCCATCAAGATGGATCTGGACGGCAGCCTGACCTATGGCACCACGGAAGTGCTCGGGTTTGCAGAGGGCGGCGTGGAGCTCGTGAAAGACGCTCACTATGAGGAGATGCTTCCGGAGAACATCCGCACAGCGCTGGATGAGATGGAGCAGAAGATCATCAGCGGAGAGATCGTCGTAGACACAGCCATCGAGAGATAAGAAAGGCGGCAAAGATTGCCGAAACGGGGTGCGCAGGGTGCGACTGGTCTTGTGCCAACCGCACCCTGCGGCCCCCTTTTTAAAAAAGGACCAGAAGAGAGCAACCGTAAGGGGGCCGGGTCCGGAGAGGGGAAGGGTGGCCTGCTTGGAACATAACATTGTTTTACAGATGAATCACATCATGAAGATCTACTCCAACGGCGTCGTGGCGAATGAGGATGTGAGCATCGAATTGAGAAAAGGCGAGATCCATGCGCTGCTGGGAGAGAACGGCGCGGGGAAGAGCACGCTGATGAAAGTACTGTTCGGGATCGAGAGTCCGGATGAAGGACAGATCCTCCTAAACGGGCAGGAGACGCAGATTAAGTCTCCACAGGATGCCATCAGCAAGGGGATCGGTATGGTGCATCAGCACTTTATGCTGGTGCCGTCGCTGACTGTAGCGGAAAATATCATCCTGGGCGTGGAACCGAAGAAACAGCTGGTCTTCATCGATATGGAGAAGGCGGTTTCGGCGGCGGAAGAGATCGCGCAGAAATATAATTTTGATATTGACGTCAGAGCAAAGGTAGAAGAGATTCCGGTGGGAATCAAGCAGAAGGTGGAGATCTTAAAGGCTCTGTACCGCGGGGCGGACATTTTGATCTTGGACGAGCCGACGGCCGTGCTGACGCCCCAGGAGACGGATGAGCTGTTCGTACAGCTGGAAAAGCTCCGGGACAGCGGACATACGATCATCTTCATCTCCCATAAGCTGGATGAGATTAAAAGGATCTGCGACCGTGCCACGATCATGCGTAGCGGGCGCAGTATGGGTACTTATGAGGTAAAGGATATATCGACGGAGGATATGTCCCGTCTGATGGTGGGCCGGGACGTGGTGCTGACTTTTGACAAAAAGCCGGCGATGCCGACCTCCGTGCTGCTTCGGGTGCGGGAACTGTCCGTGCGCAATGCCCAGGGCGTGCTGAAAGTGGATGGTCTCTCTTTCGACCTTCGGGGAGGGGAGATCCTGGGTATCGCGGGTGTGGAAGGGAACGGCCAGTCAGAGTTTGTCGATTCGCTGACCGGACTCAATAAGAGTTATCAGGGGCGGATCATAGTGAAGGATACGGATATTGACGCGTGCAGCATCAAGGAGATCCGCGATCTCAGCGTGGCTCATATCCCGGAGGACCGCATGACCAGCGGCTGTGCAGGAAATCTGAACATTCTGGAGAACCTGTTCTCCAATCAATATACAGACCCGGAATATTCCGGAAAGATGCTTCTGAAAATGAAGCGGATACAGGAACGCTCTGTGGAGCTGATCAAAGAATATCTGATCAAATGCCGGTCCTTCCGTCAGAATGTGGGGATGCTGTCCGGCGGAAATATCCAGAAAGTGATTGTGGCGCGGGAGTTTTCCACCAGTCCCGGACTGATTATCGCTAACCAGCCGACCCGGGGCGTGGATGTGGGCGCGGCAGAATTTATCCGGAAACGCCTGCTGGCATTTCGGGACGCGGGCTGCGCGGTGCTTTTGATTTCCGCGGACTTGAACGAGATTTTTTCGTTAAGCGACCGACTGGCGGTGATGTACAAGGGAAAATTCTCCGGCATGTTTACCGATGTGGCGGCAGTGACCGAGGAAGAGCTGGGCCAGTATATGCTTGGCTTAAAGCACCAGGAAGAGCAGGAGGGCGTGATTTATGAATAGTGCAAAGCGTTTTGATATGTTCCGTATGTTTTTTTCTGTACTGATCGCGCTTCTGGTTTCTTTTGTGATCATCTTCTTTGTTAGCAGCGAACCGGTGACGGCGATCACGACATTGATTACGGGACCTTTAAAAAGTAAGCGGAATATGGGCAATGTGATCGAGGCTATGGTGCCTCTGATCTTTACCGGAACCGGTGTGTGTATTATGTTTTCCGCCAACCAGATCAATCTGGCTACCGAGGGCGGGTTCCATCTGGGCGGTCTGGTGGCGGCGGCAGTAGCGTTAAAGCTGGGGCTTCCGGCGGGACTTAGCCCCATCGTGGCGATCTGTTTTGCGGCGCTTGCGGGGGCGGTATTCTGTGCGATTCCTGCCGTTATGAAGATTAAGACCGGATCTCCGGAGCTGGTGTCTTCCCTGATGATCAATTATCTGTCCTTGTGGTTCTGCACCTTTATCATGATGTATTTTCTGCAGGACCCAAGCGTTGGTTCCGCGTCTTATAAGCTTCCGGCGGAGTCGGAGCTTCCGACGATTATCAAGGGGACCAATATTCATGTGGGACTTCTGCTGGCGCTTCTGGTGGCGGTGCTGGGCTATATGTTTCTGTTCAAAACCCGCACCGGATATGAGATGCGGCTGACCGGAGAAAATGAGAATTTTGCCCGGTATTCAGGGATCAGCATTGTGAAGGTGATCCTGATCTCTCAGATGGTGGGAGGCGTCATCGCCGGGATCGGCGGCGGCGTGGAACTGCTAAGCCCGATCTACACCCGCTTTTCCTGGACCGCCCTTCTGGGCTACGGCTGGGATGCCATCATCATCTGCACTCTGGCAAAGAAAAATCCGCTGTATACGCCTTTGGCGGCTTTGTTCCTGGCATATCTTCGGACCGGGGCCTCCATCATGGCACGCTATACGGATGTCACTCTGGAGATCGTGCAGATCACCCAGGGCATCATCATCCTTCTGGTGGTGGCAGAGCAGTTCTTAAGCGGTATGAAACACCGGATGATCGCAAGGGAAGCGAAAGCATCCTTAAAAGAAGGGGAGGTGGCGTAAGATGCTGCAGAGCTTACTGAGTCCTGATTTTTTCAACGCGATTCTGCGGGCGACGACCCCGATTCTCTTCGCGGCTCTGGCTTCCTCCGTGGCGTCCAAGTCCGGGATTACGAACATGGCCCTGGAGGGTATCATGCTGTTCTCCGCCCTTTTCGGCGTGATCTTTTCCGCCATGACCGGGCACTGGGCGGCGGGTCTTCTGCTGACCATGGTGGCGGGCGGTCTGATCGGTCTTTTGTTGGCTTTCTTCGTGCTGAACTTAAAGACCGACGAGATTCTGGCGGCCATTGCCATCAACCTGATGGCCACCGGCGGCACGGTGCTTCTGATGCTGGCGGTATCCGGGGACCGGGGTTCCTCGACCTCCATCGCCAGCGTATCGGCGCCCCGGCTTGTAATTCCAGTGATTGACAAGATCCCGTTCCTGGGACAGATTCTGTCGGGACAGAATTTGATGACCTGGCTGTCGATCCTGGCAGTGGTGGTGATGCATTTATTCCTCTACAAGACGCCGCTGGGACTGAAGATCCGTGCGGTGGGCGAGAATAAGAACGCGGCGGAGTCCGTGGGAATCAGTGCGAGAAAGATTCAGTATATCGCGCTGATCTTAAGCGGCTTGCTGGCCAGCATGGGCGGATTCTTCCTGTCCGGCGGCTATATGAACATGTTCACCAAGGACATGTCCGCCGGCAAAGGCTACATTGCTCTGGCGGCCAGCGCCATGGGCGGCGACACGCCGGTGGGCGGCTTCCTGGTATCCCTCCTCTTCGGAGCGGCCCAGGCTCTGGCGAATATGATGCAGCTCACCGATATCCCCCACGAGCTGATTCAGATGGTGCCGTACTTGACGACACTGATCGGACTTGGCATCTACAGCTACGCCGGACTGAAAAAACGGCAGAAGCTGGCAGGGAAATAGAGAGGTAAATATAGAAAAGACGTCTGCCATGGACCTTTTAGAAAGGGTCCCAGGCAGGCGTCTTTTTTACAGCCAGTTTTCGTCGATGGTCTTTTTCAGACGGCAGAACAGCTCATAAAAATGTTGTTTGGTCTGATTGATGATGTCAAGGGCCACGGCCCGATTGTAAGAATGAGTGACATTGTTGCGGGCCTGCAGGGCCGAAAGCCACAGCGCTTCTTCCTGAATCATGGACGCCTGATAAGCCGTCTTGATGATGAACTTGGGGGAACCGGTGGCGGCCCCTTCGTACCCATGACTTTCCAGAAGCTCTTTCATCATCTTCCAGGACTGCTCAAAGCAGATTTCATACAGGCCCACCAGTCCGGTCATGACTACGTTGTCATAGGGTTCTTCGTATTGATAGATGTCTTTCAGGTTCTGAAGAGCGGAGCAGAAATTGTCATATTTTTTCATACAGAATTTTCCCTTCCTGTTCGATGGACGCCCGCAATTCCTCCTGTACTCTTCCGTCCAGATTGACAAAATCGTATTTCAGAAGCGTGGAGGTCTCCTCGTCTACATCCAGCGCGAATCGGTCGAAGTCTCCGCCCCGGACGGCCAGATCAATGTCGCTGACTCTTCTATAATCCCCCCGGGCCCGGGAGCCGAATAAAATGACTTGTTCCATCCCATATTTTTGCGCCAGACGGCGGATTTCCTGTATGACGACGGATTTGATTCCGGTTCCTTCCATGATGTGATCCTCTCTATCTGAACAGTAACATGGTTACCATTTCCTTTCAATTATATATGGCGGAAGGATTTTCTTCAAGAGTAAAATATGTTATAATATGTTATCGGCATTTATAGAAGGAATATTGTCAATCAGATGCGGAACTTAAATAAGGAGAGGTCGATATGAAAAGAAAAAGTAAAAAAGCGGCATGGGCGCTGATTCTGATGTTGTGTATGGGCCTGACGGCCGGATGCTCCGGGAAGACAGAGGAGCCTGCGGAGCCGATCCCGGCTCCGGTGGAGAACGTGGAGGAAGCGTCGGAGCGCGGCGGAACTTTGATTCTGAAGGTGAATCCGGAGATCGCGGTGGAGTATGACGAGAACGGCAAAGTGACCGCGGTGTACGGGCGCAATGAAGACGGAAAAAAGATCGTGGAAAACTATCGGGATTATGCGGGGAAGGAATGCCACGAAGCGGTGGAAGAGTTGGTGGGACTGATCAACGAGGCCGGTTATTTTGTGGAAGAGGTGGAAGGCGAGAGCCGGAAGATCACCATCGAGATCGAGACCGGTTCCATCCTGCCGGAGGAAGACTTCCTGGACGAGATCGTCACCGGCGTACAGACTTATGTCCAGGATATGCAGGTGGAAGGCCCTGGGGCAGACGATGTGGATATCTATGATCCGGAATATGGAGCGGAGGCTTACGAGGTTGTCATACCGCCAAAGGACAAAGAACCTGCGCCGGAGACCAGTACGGGGGAAAACACGGATGGCAGCACTCCAACCGAGGGCGGCAGCGGTGCAGAGAACACAGCAACCGGCAGTGACGGAGCCGATGCCGGGAGCGCAGTACCGGGAGGCGATACCGGGAATCCGCCTGCAGTGAATGCGAATCCTCCAGTGAATGCAGCGTCTCCTTATACCGATTATGAGACGCCGTATACAGAGCCGTCGTCGTCCCATACGAACTATGAGACGCCGTATACGGAACCTGCCGCATCGCCCTCTACGGACTACGAAACGCCCTATACAGAGCCTGCATCGCCCTATACGGATCATGAGACGCCTTATACAGACGATCATCATGAAAGCCACTACGGAGATTCCGGTTACAGTCATTATCATTGAGACGACAGGAGGACAGCCCATGCGCAGAGGATGGCGCCGGATCGGCATCCTGACCGTCAGCCTGGCGGTCCTCCTTCTTGCTTTTGGCATAGAAAAAACGACAGAACAATCGCATCTTAAGTATGTGACGCTTCTGTTTGACGACAGCAGGGTGCATACGGTGGAGATCCGGATGGAGGACTGGGAAGATTTTCTGGAACAGGCTTCCTCAAAGGAGTATCGTTCGTGTACCCTTGTTGTGGACGGAGAGATTTACGAACAGGCAGGCATTCGGGTGAAAGGTCATAATTCCAGAAAGTTGATCGAAAAATATGGCTGGAAGCGTTACAGTCTGAAGGTGGAATTCGATCATTATCTGCCGGGACAGAGTTATCATGGGCTGGATAAGCTGGCCCTGGATACTTCCTTTCAGGATAACAGTTATCTGAAAAATTACCTGGCTTATGACATGATGGCCCATATGGGAGTGCCGTCCCCTCTGACCAGCTATGTGTGGGTGACCGTAAACGGCCGTCCCTGGGGGCTGTATCTGGCGGTGGAAGAGCCGGAGGAAGCTTTTGCCCGCAGAAATTACGGGGCGGATTACGGGCAGCTGTATAAACCGGATTATCAAAGTCTGGAGGAGGAGAATGCGGATGTGGCATTGCGTTACGTGGACGATGATCCGGACAGCTACGAGAATATTTTCCGCCAGGCACGGTTCCCGGTGTCTGAGGACGAAAAACGGAGGCTCATCGGGGCCTTGAAGCGTCTTTCCGAAGGAGAAGACCTGGAAGAGGCGGTGAATGTGGAGGAGGTTCTGCGGTATTTTACCGTGCAGGTGTTTGTCGTCAATCTGGACAGTTATCTGGGACGGACCGGGCACAATTATTTTCTGTATGAAGAAGGCGGACAGATGGAGATTCTGCCCTGGGACTACAATCTTGCCTACGGCACCTATGCTCTGGGGATGCCCGATCCGGTCAACGACGCCAAAAAGTATGTGAACGATCCCATTGACACACCTGCCGAGGGAGAAGTCATGCTGAGACGTCCCCTGTTTCACCAATTGATGCTGAAAGAGGCTTATTATGAGGAGTATCACCGGCAGTTCGACCGGTTTTTAGCTACTTATTTTGAAAACGGACATTTTGAACAGAAGGTGGAGGAGATCACGGAGCTGATCAGCCCCTATGTGAAAAAGGACCCCACGGCGTTCTGTTCCTATGAAGACTATCAGACAGGGGTGGAGACCATCCGGAACTTCTGCCTGCTGCGGGCGAAAAGCGTCCGGGGGCAGTTGAGTGGGGAGATCCCCTCCACCATCCGGGGCCAGTCCATAGACCAAAGCGCCTTCGTGGACGCGTCCTCCGTCTGGATACCGGATATGGGGGAGATTGCGGACCTGAAGAGATAGTCTTAAAGTCTCATGAGACTGGTGAGACTGACTTTGAGACGAGCGTAAGAGGGCCGCAGCAAAACTTAGAGCAAAGGAGATAAGATTATGAAAAAACCAGTACTGATTATCATGGCAGCCGGCATGGGGAGCCGTTACGGCGGGTTGAAACAGATCGACCCGGTGGATGAGGAAGGACACATCATCATGGATTTTTCCATCTACGATGCGGTGAAGGCGGGCTTTGAAAAGGTGATCTTTATCATCAAGAAGGAAAACGAGCAAGATTTTAAGGAAAAGATCGGACGCAGGATGGAAGAGAGGCTCAAGGTGGAATATGTGTTCCAGGATCTTGGGAATCTGCCGGAGGGATTTTCCGTTCCAGAAGGCCGGGTGAAGCCCTGGGGGACCGGCCACGCGGTGCTGTCCTGTCTGCCGGTGGTGGACGGGCCTTTTGCGGTCATCAACGCGGACGATTATTATGGAAGCGAGGCCTTCCGGATGATCTATGATTTCCTGTCGTCCGGCGGGGATACGGACCGATATCAGTATACGATGGTGGGCTATCTGCTTCGGAATACCCTGACGGAGAATGGTCATGTGGCCCGGGGAGTCTGCGAGACAAATCAGAATCATAAACTGACCAGGATCACCGAGCGGACCCGCATCGAGAAACGGGAAGCTGGTCCGGCCTACACGGAGGACGATGGGGCGACCTGGCATCCTCTTGCAGAAGACGCGGTGGTGTCCATGAATATGTGGGGATTTACCGGGAGCATGATGAAGGAGTTGAGGGACCGGTTCACTGGGTTCTTAGAAGAAAATCTGCCTAAAAATCCTCTGAAATGCGAATATTTCCTCCCCTTTGTGGTGGACGAACTGATCCGGGAGGGCAGGGCGGAGGTGACCGTCTTAAAGTCCAGGGATCGGTGGTACGGGGTAACCTACAAGGAGGACAAGCCGGTGGTGGTAAAAGCGATTCAGTCGCTGAAAGACCAGGGCGTGTATCCGCAGAAACTCTGGGAATAAAGATGGGAAAGGCTGCTGTAACTTTATGGCGGCCTTATTTTTTTTTGAAAAAATCTGTAACTTCTCCTGCTCTCCCGCGTCTATATTTACGAATGCGTATTCAAAACAACATCTGTCTGAACGAAGTGAGGTCAGATGCGGAACTGTAATAAGAGAGGAAAACGTATGATGAAAGCACGGTTTGAGGAACTTTACCGGACACACCGGGACACGGTGTATAACTATTTGTATTATATGTGCCGGGAGGAAGAGCTGGCAAAAGACCTGGCCCAGGAGACCTTTCTCAAGATTTTTCAGGGGATGCACAGATTCCGCAGGGACTGCAGCGAGAAGACCTGGTGCCTGACCATTGCCAGGAATACTTTCCTGTCCTATGCCAGGAAAAAACAACCGCTGCTTTTAGAAAAGTTTCCGCCGGAACAATATCAGACGTGGAGAAATTCTCCGGAAGATCGGGTCATCCGGCAGGAGGAAGGGGCCCTGGTGCGAAATGTGCTGGCCATGCTGAGGGAGGAAGAGCGGACGCTCCTGCTTCTGAGGGACTGCGAAGGGATCGCTTACGAGGAGATTTCCCGGCTGCTGGGCATCACCAAAGATAATGTAAAAGTGCGCCTGCACCGGGCGAGAAAAAAATATCAGAAACTGTATCTTTCGGCAAGGGACAAAAGATGCGGAGCTGAAATTAAAAAAACAGCATCTGAGGGTGGATGCGGAACTGAAATAAAGGAGTGACAGATGACCGAAAAAGAAAGAAAAAAGGAAGAGAGAATTCAGATTCCCCGGGTTACCTACGAGGGAAAAGATGAAGTATTAAAAGAACAGGTGGTCCACTATGAAAAAGGAACCAGAAGGATCGTGCTCTTTACGGTCGTGGGGCTTTTGCTTGGATGGTTCAGCTATTGCTATTATGGGGAGGAATTTTTACCGCTGAAAATCATTCTGGCGATTCCCTATAAATGCAGTGAACTTCTGCATCAGTCCCTCCACGGAGATCACGGATTGTATCTGAGGTCATGGATCTTTGCAGGAGACGCCTTCTTCCCCCAGGCCCCGAATGTCTCGTACCTGGCGGAATACGGGACCTCCGCTCTGTTCGGCGGCGCGGTCTATGGAAGTCTTGCCTATTTTACCGGGGACAAACGGATCTTCACCCTGACCGGTTATCTTCGCTTTGGATTTGTGTGGGCGGCGGTCATCGGAGTGTGGACCGGGGCGCTTTTTGGCGCCAACGCCTGGCAGGTGAGCCGGAACAACCAGCTGAAAGAGGTGAGCGGCATGTTTGTAAACGGGGAGGAGATGGGCAGAGGCTATTACGCCGACTACTGGGAGAAGAACGGCGACGGACTCCGGCAGGCCTTCTACGAGGGAGATGGTCCACGGCTTTTGAAGGAGGAGATCCGGGAGCCGGAAGGAGAGGTGGAGCTGGATCTGTACTTTGGCGCCGGAGGGAAAGGCGCCATGTACGGACGGATTCACCCCAAGAAGGGCTATCTGGTGACGGACCAGGGACTGGTGTATCAGATGACCGATGCATTTATGGAACTGTACAGAGCGTGCGAGGGCGGATACGGAATTTAAAAACAGCATCTGTCCGAACGCAGCCCCGGAAGGATTTTACGGAACGAAGTGAGGGAAAATTCTTCCAGACGCCGGGGCGGAGAGAGGGCGGATGCGGAACTGAAATTAGGAGGACAAATATGATGAAAAAATGGCGGATCAGAAGAGACAGTGACTGGACAGTGGCGGCATTCCTGCTAATCCTTTTATCCTATCCGGTTGTATCCAGATTCCGGCAGCCCATCAACGAGTGGCTGATGAATCACTCTCCGGAGAAGTTAAGCACCTTCAACCAGCCGGAGCACCAGGGCGTGTACGCCGTCACTCTGCTTCTGGCAGCGGCGCTTTTCAGCCTTCTGTGGATCTGGCAGCGGCGTTCCCAGGGAAAAAGCGTGAAAAAAGTGCTGATGCTTCTGTGGGCAGGCACAGGCGTCCTCATCATGGGCGTCGCCGTATCCTATCATCTGGAGTGCCGGCAGATTGTCCGCACCCCGTATGACACAGACCTGGTCCCGGACATTAGCGTGACGGCCTGGGAGGACGAGGAGTCCTACGATATGGAATTGACAGCAGAAGAAAAAGAAACACTTTTGTCACTGTGCCTGAACCCGCAGATATTTTCCGCGGAAGAACAGGCAAAGCTGTCCGAAGAGCCGGAGGATCACTGGGAATATGATATCATGATCCGGTATCCAAAGTACAAAAACCACAGCTACAGCCTGTGGTTCTGCCTGCAGGACGGAGTGCTGGGACTTCGGAGGGGACATTCAGAAAGAGAGAAGATTTACTATGACGGGAGGGCGATTCAGGAGCTGCTGGAGAAATAGAAACCGCTCCAGTCTTGACATGTTTTTCGGAAAAGCGTATGATGGAGAATGAAAAGTCATCGCAGACATCATTTACGATACATAGGAAAGGAAGCAAGTGTGATGGAGAAGAAGAACATTGACTGGAGCAATCTTGGCTTTAGCTACATGCCCACGGACAAGCGGTACGTTGCCAACTATAAGAACGGAGCCTGGGATGAGGGAACTATGAGCGACGATCCCACGATCTGCATGAGCGAGTGCGCCTGCGTCCTGCAGTATGCCCAGACTTGTTTTGAGGGAATTAAAGCATATACGACGGAGGACGGCAGGATCGTGACCTTCCGCCCGGATTTGAACGCGAAGCGCATGGCGGATTCCGCCAGAAGGCTACAGATGCCGGTATTTCCGGAGGAGCGTTTTGTGGAAGCAGTGGTGGAGACCGTGAAGGCCAATGCGGCGTATGTGCCGCCTTTTGGAAGCGGCGCCACGCTCTATATCCGTCCGTTTATGTTCGGCATTGACGCGGTGATCGGCGTAAAGCCGGCGACTGAGTATCAGTTCCGCGTCTTTACGACCCCGGTAGGTCCGTATTTTAAAGGCGGAGCGAAGCCGATCACAATCCGTGTATCGGATGTGGACCGGGCGGCGCCCCATGGAACCGGAGATATCAAGGCGGGGCTTAACTATGCCATGAGTCTTTACAATATTGTAGACGCCCATAATCAGGGCTTTGACGAGAACCTGTATCTGGACCCGGGAACCAGGACCTTTGTGGAGGAGACCGGCGGCGCCAACTTCATGTTCATCACCAAAGACGGCAAGTTCGTGACGCCGAAGTCAAACAGCATCCTTCCGTCTGTCACCCGCCGTTCCCTGATGGTGGTGGCGAAGGATTACCTCGGCATGGAAGTGGAGGAGCGTCCGGTTCGGAAAGACGAGCTTGGAGACTTTGCGGAGTGCGGCCTGTGCGGAACCGCGGCGGTGATTTCCCCGGTCGGAAAGATCGTGGACCACGGCCACGAGATCTGTCTGCCCAGCGGCATGGACGATATGGGGCCGGTGACGAAGAAGCTTTACGACACGCTGACTGGTATCCAGATGGGACGTATTCAGGCGCCGGAAGGCTGGATCAAAGAGATTATGTAAGAACCATACCCGGGACATATGGGATGCCCCGGGTTTTGTGTTCGGGTTTCACTTTTGAACAGGAGAAGGAAGAATGAACGAGAACAGTTATAGTGAATATGCAGTTAAAGTCCATCAAACGGCAGAGATGAAAGCAAAGCGAGTGGCGGTCATCGGATTGACGGCGGTGTCGCTGGTGCTGTCATTGATGGTGTTCTGGGGATTCCTGCTGCTGACCGCAGCCGGCGCGGTGGGGTGTTATCTGACTTACTTAAGCAGCGATATGGAGTATGAGACGATCTTTCTGGACGGAACGCTGGAGATCTCCGCTGTCTACCAGAAAAGCCGCCGGAAGAAAAAGTTCCAGTGTGAGATGAAAAGTGTCGCGGGCTATCATGTGGGGAAAAAGGAGGACGCCGTCCGCCTGGGCAAGATCACAAAAGATTTTTCCTCCCATGTGGAAGGGCAGACTTGCTGCGTGATGAAGGTGGGCACGGAAAAGGGAACCCATGTGATCTGCTTTGAACCGGGAAAAGAGCTGGAAGAGATTCTGGAGCGGCGGTATCGGACTTTGAAATAAGGAGGACTATGAGAGAAAGATTTTACCGTTTTATGCAGGGAAGGTATGGTCAGGATGACTTTGCCCGTTTTTTGCTGGGCGTCACCATGGCGTGTCTGTTTTTGAACTTTCTGGTGCGGAGCCGGATGCTGGTGTTTCTGGCATGCATCCTTTTGTTCTATACATATTTTCGGATGTTTTCCAAAAATCACCAGGCCCGCTATGAGGAGAACCAGAAGTATCTGAACGCGACGGCAAGGGCCCGCTACTGGCTGGAGCAGCAGAAGAAACTCTCCGGCGAGCGAAAATATCACCACATCTACACCTGTCCAAAGTGCAGGCAGAAGATCCGGATTCCCAAGGGAAAGGGCAAGATCATGGTCCGCTGTCCGAAGTGCCGGCACGAATTTCAGAAGAGGAGCTAGGGAATGTTCGGGTATATCGTCGTTCACAGGCCGGAACTTAGGGTCAGAGAGTATGAGGCTTACGAGGCTGCCTACTGCGGGCTTTGCCGGAGCTTAAAGAGGCGGCACGGCTGGCCGGGGCAGATGACGCTTAGTTACGACATGACGTTTCTGGCCCTTTTGCTCACGGGACTCTATGAACCGAAGACCAGAACCTGCATCAAAGGCTGTCTGGTTCATCCGGGGAGACGCCATGCCTGCAGGGAGAATCTGTACTATGATTATGCGGCGGATATGAATGTGCTTCTGACCTACTATAAATGTCTGGATGACTGGCAGGATGAGAGGAAGCCCGGGCGCTTGGTTTATGCATGGCTTTTGAAGAGCCGGATGAAAACGTTGGAGAAGCAGTATGGAAAAAAGACGGCGAGAACAAAGGAGCTTTTAGAGGCGCTTCGGGAGCTGGAAAAGAAGAAGGTCTATGATCTTGACCGGACGGCAGGGCTTTTCGGAGCGATCATGGCGGAACTGTTTGTGTACCGGGAGGACCAGTGGGAGAACAAGCTTCGGCGTATGGGATTTTTCTTCGGGAAATTTATTTATCTGATGGACGCCTACGAGGACATCGAGGAGGACTTAAAGAAAGGAAACTACAATCCTTTTGCGCAGTGGTACGAAAAAGAAGACTTTGAAGAGAAGTGCGCTGCGGTGCTCAAAATGATGATGGCAGAGGCGTCCCGGACCTTCGAGCTTCTGCCGATCTTAAAAGACGCAGGGATTCTGCGCAATATATTATATGCCGGGGTATGGACGCGTTACGGACAGGTTCGGCAGAGAAGAAAGGAAACAGACCATGATGACAGATCCCTATGAGGTCCTGGGTCTTCGGCGGGGAGCCTCCGACGAGGAGATTAAAAAAGCATACCGGGCCTTAAGCCGGAAATATCATCCGGACGCCAATGTAAACAATCCCAATGCGGCTCAGGCGGAAGAGCGTTTTAAACAGGTGCAGGCGGCTTATGATCAAATCATGAAGGAGAAAGAGCAGGGATATTTCGGAGGCTACGGAAGCGGCGGCAGCTATGGAGGGCACGGAGGGTATCGGCAGGGAAGCGCGTCTGGTGCGGAGGATGACTATACCCGGTATGTGAGCGCGGCCATGAATTATGCCCGGGCAGGCAGATATGAGGAGGCGCTGCATGTGCTGTCCGGTATGAGTCAGAGAGGTGCAGAGTGGTATTATGCCGGAGCCATTGCCAATCATGGCATCGGGAACAATGTGACGGCTCTGGAGTATGCGAGGAAAGCGGTGGAACTGGCTCCCGGGCATATGGAATACGAGCTTCTGCTTCGTCAGCTGGAGGGAGGCGGAAACTGGTATGATCAGATGAGCAGGCCCTATGGCGGGATGCAGATGGTGGGGAATGATATGTGCTGTAAGCTCTGCCTGATGTATAATATGTGCAGTCTCTGCTGTCTGGGAGGGAGAGGGGGCGTGATCTGCTGTTAAAGGGATCTGGCGAATCTTAAATTTTCTTAAAAGTGGACAGCGAAGAGTGCATCTTTTGGGAATCTGTGTTATGATGGATGACGTAGCGGATTTTGGAAGCGTATACAGAATGAGGAATGAAGAGAGATTATGAGAAAATGCAAAAGAGCAGCACTGCTTTTTGGGGCGGTGCTTTTGATCGGTTCAAAGGGACTGTGTACCCGGGCGGCGGATCAGGCGGCGATGGATGCGCAGGCGGCAGCGGAAGCCCAGGCGGCGGCCGAGGCGCAGGCGGCAGCGGAAGCCCAGGCGGCAGCCGATGCGCAGGCGGCAGCGGAAGCCCAGGCGGCAGCCGATGCGCAGGCGGCGGCTGAGGCGCAGGCGGCGGCGGAAGCCCAGGCGGCGGCTGAGGCGCAGGCGGCAGCGGAAGCCCGGGCGGCGGCCGAGGCGCAGGCAGCGGCGGACCTTCCGGCGGAGGGAGAGATTCCGGTCGGAGAAGGGATTGATCTGTCCGATCCGGACCCTACGGGGACGGGAGCCGTCCGGCAGAGTCAGGGGAGGAAACGTTCTTCTTCCCGCAAGGAGGAGATCTTAAGCGAGCAGGTGAAAAAGGATATTGAAGATTCTCTGGATATCGGGGTAAAAGATGCAGTGATGAACGGCTATCTGAGCCTTTTGAACAAAGAATATATTCTGAAAGACGAGCTGGAGCTTTCCCTGATCGGTGTGGGCGGAGGTCAGGAACTGGAACAGCGGTCGGCGGATGCGATCAAGAAGCTGATCGAGGACGCCAAAAAAGACGGGATGCAGATCAGCATTACTTCTTCTTACCGGACGTATTTAAAGCAGGTGACGCTTTTCAAAAATAAGATCAAGCGGCTGGAAGCCCAGGGCTACGATCACAGGCGGGCGGTGGAAGAGGCGGGAAAAGTCGTGGCGGTGCCGGGAACCAGCGAGCATCAGCTGGGATTGACCGTGGACTTTGTGACCGGAAGCTATAAACGGCTGGATGAGGGAATCCGTGATACAAAGGAATATAAGTGGGTGGAGGAGCATGCCTGGGAGTACGGGTATGTGATCCGCTATCCGTCTGGAAAGTCCGACATTACAGGAATTATCTCGGAGCCGTGGCATCTCCGTTATGTGGGAATTCCGGCGGCGAAGCTGATGACAGAGCAGGGTATCTGTCTGGAAGAATTTTTAGGAGTGGCGTACGATGGTCAGAAGGATGGAATTTCGTATGGAGCGGGCTGGGTTAATACAGGAAGGTGACCGCGTGAAGCTGAAGGAAGACGCCTCCAGTACCATGGCGGGCATCATGTATTATTATACGATCCGTGAAGCCGTCGCCATGTCCAACAATACCAAGGAGCGTCTGAGAAGTCTGGAAGGGACCGTCAGCCGCATTGAAGCCAGCGAGAGCTACTGGACCGTCACGGTGGACGTGGAAGAATCATAAAATTGCATCCAGAGCGGATGTATGGTATCATAATTTTAACAAAGAGCGCAAGTAGGGCGGCACGGTGACAGAGGCCGCCGTAAAGGGGGAATCGAAATGAGCGATCAGGAATACAGGTTTTGTCCAAGATGCGGCGCCCTCATGCAGGAGGGGGTGTGCAGAAGTTGCGGGTATCATGCCCGGATGGAGACGTTTTCCATGGGGCAGTCTCAGACGAATTGGCAGCAGCCGGCTTTGCAGCCGACAGGCAGAAAGAAAAAAGACCGGCATGTGGCGGCATGGGTGTGCGGCGGAGTGGCGCTCCTCTTTCTTCTGACCCTCATTTTGTGCATGTACTTTTCGGTCAAAAATATTTATGAAAAAGTACAAAAAGAGACGCCGCCGGGCTATGGGGGCTACGGCTATGACGACGGATACTTTGGCTATGGGAATCCATATGAAGATGATTACGGCAGCTATGACGATTCCCTGGAAGATTATGAGCCCAGCGAAAAAGATGATTATTACAAGGAGATCACAGACGCCACGTCGCTGGATTTTGACTACCAGGTGGTGTGGGCGTCGGTGTCCATGCGTCCGGACGATTCGGACAATTCCTGTACCTATGACTGTGTCTATCCAGTACTGACTTCGGAGGAGAATCAGGAGACCTTCGACGCCATGAGCGATGCCATCAAGGATTTTGTCTGCAAATATCAGGACAGCTATCGGGAGCATGTCTCCGGCGTGTCCAGCTACGGGTACGTGACCTATATGGACGAGGAGAAGATCAGCATCGCCGTCCGGCACAGCTTCTATGAGAAGAAGACCACGACTCCGCGAGTAGAAGCGGTCACGTTCCGGATTGCCACCGGGGAAGTGATCCCGCATGAAGAGATGGCGCAGATTGACGAGGAACTGGTTTGGCAGTTCCGTTCCAGAAACGGCTATCAGAACGGTACGGTGGAATTCGTGGACGAGCTGTCCGATGAAGAATTGATGGAGTATTTAAAGAATGAAGAGGACAGTGTGATGTTTTATTCTCCGGTGGGACTGGAGATCGGCTTCAACTACGACGGCGGCTGGGTGACGGTGACCCTGAAAACGGATACCCTGTAGGAGCGGACGAATATGATCGAAAGAATTGATTTGTTTCATCTCCCCTTTTATAAAAAAGAAGCGTTTACCGGTTCTGACCGGGGACTTCGGTTCTGGATCGGCAGGATAGAAGCCGGGGGGGAAGACAAAGAGAAGGTTCCCCTGCTTCGGGCGATCGTGTGGCCGGAACCTTTTGCCCTGCATGCGACGCCGGAGGAACAAAAAGTGAACAAGGATTTTACCTTTTCGGAAGAAGGACTTGACCAGGTCTATGGATGGATTTTGGGAGAAGGAAGGGAATATGCGCTGGGGCAGCATTTCTCAAAGTGAAAAATGGAAGGCATACGCCCTCCATTTTTCATCGCAAACACATTTTATACAACAAAAGCAATCTCTCTGATGTTGTTTTAGTAATTTTATTTTAATATAGTTTCTTGCATAAGTAAAACTCATTATTTTCACTCTTCAGATGAAAATAATTCAAGGAGAAGCGATGACCTTATTGTCTTATCAGGTGTTTCTGGCAGTGGTCGAGCATCAGAGCTTCCAGAAAGCGGCGCAGGTGCTGAAGCTGACGCCGTCGGCCATCAGCCATGCGGTGGCGGGAATGGAGGCGGAACTTGGCTCCATGCTCTTTGTCCGCAGCCGGCAGGGAGTGTACCTGACCAATTACGGAAAAGAACTGTTTCCTTATATAAAGAATGTGCAAAACAGCGACGAATATCTTCATCAGGCAGTGGCACAGTTCAAGGGGATGCAAAAAGGCTTGGTGCGGATCGGCGCCTTCAACAGCGCCTGCGTGGAGTGGATGCCGAGCCTTCTGAAAGACTTTGAGCGGGAATACCCCAAAGTACGGCTGGACATCTATCAGGGGACCTATGACGATGTGTACCGCTGGCTGAAAGACGGCGTGGTGGATCTGGGATTTTTGTCCGCCTCCAGCGTAGGAGATCTGGCCTGCGAACCCATCTACGAAGACCGGTTTGTCTGTGTGGCGCCGAAAGGCTTTCGGACCAGATATCCGGGCTATGTGACGGTGGAGGAGCTTAAGGGGCAGCGATTCGTGATCCAGAGAGAGGGCTGCGATGCGGATGTGAATCATTTTATGGAGAAATACCATCTGTCCGGCGGCGAAGGAAGCTGTATCGTGGACGACATGTCCGCCATCGCGCTGGTTATGGGGGGATACGGCGTCTGTCTGGTGCCGGAGCTGGTGATCCGCAACATTCCCTTTCCGGTGGACGTCTATCCGCTGGATGTGGAAGAAAAGCGGACCATCGTGCTTGCCAGCGTACGTTCGGACATCTTCGCGCCGGCGGTACAGCGGATGCATGATTACATCATCGACCGTTTTCGGATAACAATAGAAAAGGAAAAAAAGGAGTAGACCATGTATCAGTATATCTTTTTTGATCTGGACGGGACGCTGACGGACCCAAGAGAAGGAATTACCAAAAGCGTACAGTATGCCTTAGGACATATGGGGATCGAGGAGACGGACCTTACGAAGCTTTTACCCTTTATTGGGCCGCCGCTTCTGGAATCTTTTCAGGAGTATTATGATTTTACAGAAGGAGAGGCCCGGAAGGCGGTGGAGTATTACCGGGAATACTTCAGTGAGACCGGCGTATTTGAGAACCTGCTGTTCGACGGGGTGAAAGAACTTCTGACGTCTTTGAAAGCGCACGGGAAAGTGGTCGCCATCGCCTCCTCCAAGCCGGAGGTGTTTGTCCGGATGATCCTCGAGCATTTTGGGGTGGAGCAGTATTTTGACTATATCTGCGGCGGCAGCATGGACGAAAGCCGCCTCAAAAAGGAAGAAGTGATCGAAGAGCTCCTGGGTCGGATGCAGCTTTCCGGGGAAGAGCGGAAGAAGATCCTGATGGTGGGAGACCGGAGACACGACGTGGAAGGAGCGGCGTGTTTTGGCATCCCGTGTCTGGGGCTGTCCATGGGCTTTGCGGCAAAGGGAGAACTGGAGCGGGCAGGGGCCGTCGCCATCGTGGACAGTATGAAGGAACTGGAAGCATTTATCCTGCAAAAGGAATAAATAAGGGGGCAGACAGATATGCTGAAAAACAGAATCTTAGCGGAAAAACCGCAGGAAGACGAGCTGAAGCTCAGACTGAAGAAGGCGAGAGAGAAGTTGGCCGCCCAGCAGATGCGGATCAAAGAGCATAAGCTGCCGGTGCTGGTGCTTCTGGAGGGCTGGGGGACGTCCGGAAAAGGAAGTACCATCGGACAGGTGATTCAGAACATCGATCCCCGCTTCTTCAAAGTGGCGTCCCTGGAGAGTATCCGGGAGGAGGATAAAAGAAAGCCCTTCTTCTGGCGGTATTTTACAGAGATTCCGGAGGCAGGAAAGTTCGTATTCATGGATTCCGGCTGGATGGATGAGGTGACCAGAGACCGGCTGATGGGCGTTATGGATGAGGAGACCTATGAACAGCGCATTGCAGGCATCCGGCGGTTTGAGCGGCAGCTTCGAGACAACGGCTATCTGCTCATGAAGTTTTTCCTGCACATCAGCGAGAAGGAGCAAAAGCGGCGCATCCGTCTTTTGAAAAACGACATCGACACCAGATGGCGGGTTAGCGAAGGGGACCGGTGGCAGAACCAGCATTATGAAAAGTGTCTGGAGATCTTCGACCGTTATCTGGACGCGACGGACGCCCCGTCCATCCCCTGGTATGTAGTGGACGCCAAGTCCCGGAAATGGGCGGAACTCCAGGTGCTGGAGACGCTGACGGAAGGGATTGAGATCGCCATGCAGAATCAGTCTCTGGCGGTTCCGGTGCTCCAGAATGTATTCCCTCTTGTGAAGATGCCGAAGCTCTCGGAAGTGTCCCTGGAAGGGAAGACGCTGGAGGAGGAAGAATATAAGGACGAGTTAAAAAAGCTGCAGAGCCACCTGGGGGAGCTGCACAACCGCCTTTACCGAAAGCGCATCCCGGTCGTGATTGCCTACGAAGGCTGGGACGCGGCGGGGAAGGGCGGCAATATCCGGCGGATTACAGAGGCGCTGGACCCGAGGGGATTCGAGGTGCATCCCATCGCAAGTCCGGAACCTCGCGAGAAGGCAAGGCATTATCTGTGGCGGTTCTTTATGAGGCTGCCCCGGACCGGACATATCGCCATCTTTGATCGGACCTGGTATGGGCGGGTCATGGTGGAGCGGCTGGAAGGCTTCTGCAGCGAGAACGACTGGAAGCGGGCTTATAATGAGATCAATGAGTTTGAGAAGGAACTTTCCGACTGGGGCGCGGTAATCATCAAGTTCTGGGTGCACATCGACAAGAAGACCCAGCTGGAACGCTTTACCCTGCGGCAGAATACGCCGGAAAAGCAGTGGAAGATCACCGAAGAGGACTGGAGGAACCGGGAGAAGTGGGAAGCTTATGAGGGAGCGGTAAACGAGATGATCAAGAAGACCAGTACGGTCTATGCTCCCTGGCACATCCTGGAATCCGTGGACAAAAAGTATGCCAGAATACAGGCTTTGAAGATTGTGATTGAGGAATTGGAAAAGGTGCTGTAGAAGGGTCTTTGAAGGGAGAACAAAATGAGATGGAATAAATATACGCTGCTGACCACGACGCAGGCAGAGGATCTGATCAGCAGTATGATGGCGGATGCGGGGATCGAAGGGATCGAGATTGAAGATAAGGTTCCCTTATCAGAGAGGGACAAGTCTCAGATGTTTGTGGACATTCTTCCCGAAGGTCCGGCGGATGACGGGACTGCCCGGATCAGCTTCTACCTGGAGCCGGAGCAGGATAACGGGGCGATTCTGGCGGCGGTGCAGGAAGGCCTGGATGAGATCCGAAGCTGGGGCGTGGATGTGGGAGCAGGAACGATTGAAGCTTCCCAGACCGAGGACAAAGACTGGATCAATAACTGGAAAGAGTATTTTCATCAGTTTTATGTGGACGATATCCTGATCACTCCCTCCTGGGAGCCGGTGAAATCAAAAGACCAGGGGAAGCTTCTGATTCAGATCGATCCGGGGACGGCCTTCGGAACGGGAATGCATGAGACGACCCAGCTTTGCATCCGGCAGATCCGGAAATATGTGACGGAAGAGACGGTTCTTCTGGATGTGGGAACCGGCAGCGGCATTCTTTCGATCGCGGCGCTGAAATTAGGCGCGGCGCGGGCGCTGGGCACCGATCTGGACCCCTGTGCGATCCGTGCGTCGATGGAAAATATGGAAGTAAACGAGATCCCTCAGGAGAAATTTCAGGTGCTGGAAGGCAATCTCATCGATGACCGCGGGGTGCAGGAACAGGTGGGGTACGGGCAGTACGATATGGTGACGGCCAATATTCTGGCGGAAGTACTGGTGCCGCTCACGCCGGTCGTTGCGCAGTGTATCAAAAAGGGCGGCATTTATATTACTTCCGGTATCATCGAAGAAAAGGAGACGGTTGTGGTGGATGCCGTCCGGGCGGCAGGATTTGACGTGCTCGAGGTAACGCGTCAGGGAGACTGGGTGTCGGTGACGGCCCGCAGAAATTGACGGAGAGACTATGTATCACTTTTTTGTAGAACCTTCCCAGGTACATTCGGAGGAGATTGAGATCCTGGGCGGGGATGTGAACCATATCAGCCATGTCCTTCGGATGAAAGCGGGAGAAGAGATCGTCGTGAGCGACGGATACGGCAATGAGTACGGCTGTCGGCTCTGCCGCTTTACAGATACGGCCGTGTATGCCGCGATCCTGGAAAAACGACGGGTGGCTTCGGAATTATCGTCCCCAATCACACTGTTTCAGTGTCTGCCCAAAGGGGATAAGATGGAACTGATCGTACAAAAGGCAGTGGAGCTTGGGGTATCCAGGATCGTACCGGTGGCATCCAAAAGATGTGTGGTGAAGCTGGACGCGAAAAGAGAGGCTAATAAGAGGAAACGCTGGCAGGCAGTGGCCGAGAGCGCGGCGAAGCAGTCCGGACGGGCCATGATCCCAACGGTGCAGTCAGCAGTCGGTTTTTCGGAGGCGCTTTTGCAGGCGAAGGAGCAGGACGTCTGCCTGATTCCGTATGAATGTGCGGGCGAGCTTCTGGAAGACGGGCAGGACAGCGCCATGGAGCGGACAAGGAAGATCTTGAGTCATATAGAAAAAGGACAGTCCATCGGCGTCTTTATTGGTCCCGAGGGAGGATTTGAGAAGGAGGAGGTCGAGGCTGCCAGGAAGATGGGGGCGCAGCCGGTTTCCCTGGGAAGGCGTATTCTGAGGACAGAGACGGCGGGCTTATGTATCCTGTCTGTCCTGATGTTTCAACTGGAGGAATAAGACAATGGAAGCGTATCTGGATAATTCTGCCACGACCCGGTGCCTTGAGCGGGTGACAGACGCCATGGTCCGTGTGATGAGGGAAAATTACGGGAATCCTTCTTCCCTCCATAAAAAAGGGATAGAGGCGGAACATGAGATAAAAGAAGCGAAAGCATTTTTTGCGGAGAACTTAAAGGTCAGTGAAAAGGAGATCTTTTTTACCTCCGGAGGTACGGAATCCAATAATCTGGCGCTGATCGGAACAGCGATGGCCAATCAGAGGGCGGGAAAGCATCTGATCACAACGGCTATCGAGCATCCGTCGGTGATAAATGCCATGAAGCATCTGGAGGAACAGGGATTTTCCGTGACGTATCTTCCGGTGGATCAGGAAGGAATCGTGTCCCTGGAGGCGCTTGAAGGGGCGGTCCGTGAGGAGACGATTCTGCTCTCTGTGATGTATGTAAACAATGAGATCGGGTCTGTTCAGCCAATCGAAGAGATTGGGCGGATTTTAAGAGAGAAAAACCCGAAGACGCTATTTCATGTGGACGCGATCCAGGCTTACGGAAAATACCGGATCTTTCCCAAAAGGATGGGGATCGACCTTCTGTCCGTCAGCGGTCATAAGCTTCACGGCCCAAAAGGGACCGGAATTCTTTATGTAAACGAAAAAGTGAAGATTCGTCCGATTCTTTTTGGAGGGGAGCAGCAAAAAGGACTCCGGTCCGGAACGGAAAATGTGCCGGGGATTGCAGGCATCCGGGAGGCGGCCGCGGCCTGCTATGAGAATCTGGAAGAAAAAACAGAGCGTCTGTACCGGTTAAAGGAGAGGTTCACAGAGGGCGTAAAGGAACGGCTTTCTGACACGGTGATCAACGGGATGCCGGAGAGAGATGGGGCGCCTCATATTGTAAGCGTCAGCTTTGCAGGAGTGAGGAGCGAAGTACTGCTTCACGCCCTGGAGGAAAAAGGGATCTATGTCTCCGCAGGGTCCGCCTGCTCTTCCAATAAGCCGTCGGTCAGTCAGACCTTAAAAGCCATCGGCGTGAAAAAGGAGCTTCTGGGCAGCACTCTCCGTTTCAGCTTCAGCTTTGAAACGACCGAAGACGAGATTGCGTATTGTATTCAGGAACTGGAAAAACTGCTTCCGGTACTGCGCCGGTATGTGCGCCGCTGAGGGTAATTATGGAACTTTAGAAAACAGCAACGGACCGGACAAGCCCCGGGAGTTGCGGAACTTTAATGAAAGAAGAATTATATGTTTCAGGCATTTTTAATCAAATACGGAGAGATCGGAGTCAAGGGAAAGAACCGGTATGTTTTCGAGGACGCGCTGGTTGCCCGCATGAAGCAGGTGCTGTATCCGGTGGAAGGCTCCTTTCAGATCACAAAAGAACAGGGACGGATCTATGTGGAAGCGGAGGGGCCTTTTGATTATGAGGAGACCATCCTGGCGCTTCAGAGAGTGTTCGGCATCGTGGGAATCTGTCCGGTAGTTTTAAGAGAAGACCAGGGCTTTGAGGCGCTCTCCAAAGACGTGATGGATTATATGCATCAGATGTACGACGGGGTGAAAAAGACCTTCAAGGTGCACACCCGCAGAGCAAACAAGCATTATCCCATGACTTCTCCAGAAGTCAACGAAGAGATCGGAGGACGAATTCTGGAAGCGTTTCCGGATCTGACCGTGGACGTTCACAAGCCCGACATTATGCTGCATATTGAGCTTCGAAGCCATCATATTAATATTTATTCCGAAGTGATCCCCGGTCCCGGAGGCATGCCTCTTGGAACCAACGGGCGCTCCATGCTCCTCCTTTCCGGAGGAATCGACAGTCCGGTGGCGGGATATATGGTGGCAAAGAGGGGCGTCTATATCGACGCGGTCTATTTTCACGCGCCCCCCTATACCAGTGAGCGGGCGAAGCAGAAAGTGGTGGATCTGGCGCAGAAAGTGGCCCGTTACTCCGGTCCGGTCCGGCTTCATGTGATCAATTTTACCGATATTCAGATGTATATCTACGATCAGTGCCCCCATGACGAGCTGACCATCATTATGCGCCGTTACATGATGCGGATTGCCCAGAAGCTGGCGGAGGATACGGGCTGTCTGGCATTGATCACAGGGGAGAGCATTGGACAGGTGGCAAGTCAGACGGTGCCAAGTCTTGCGGCTACCAATGATGTGTGCACTCTGCCGGTGTTCCGGCCGCTGATTGCCTTTGACAAAGAAGACATCGTGACCATCGCCAAGAAGATCGACACCTATGAGATCTCCATTCTGCCTTATGAGGACTGCTGTACCACCTTTGTGGCGAAGCATCCGGTAACAAAGCCCCAGGTGGAGCGTATCCGCAAGTCCGAGAGGGCCCTGGAGGAGAAGATTGAAGAGATGGTGAGGGAAGCGCTGGAGACAGAGGAAATTCTGGAAATCCGTTAATCAGGAATGAATAAAAAAGGCTGCCATCTTAAGTGGCAGCCGGCCGGATTAATCGACGATGTAGGGTGAGAGAACTTCAAGAATCTCATCTGCATTCTTCTCAGAGTGGATATTTAACTCGATGGGCTTGGACAGATCCAGGCTGAAGATGCCCATGATCGATTTGGCGTCGATTACATAACGACCGGATACCAGGTCGAAATCGTTGTCAAATTTGGTGATCTCGTTGACGAATGCTTTTACTTTATCGATCGAATTTAAAGAAATATGAACGGTTTTCATGGTTGTTCCTCCTTATAATCGTTTCTTCTATCTATACATATTAAAGACTTAAGAGAAGAAAGTCAATGAAAAAATTATGAAAAAATGCCGATGAATCGGATTGAGAAGCAGAGGGTAGAATATGAAAAGAGCGGCGCTGCATAATCTGGGATGTAAAGTGAATGCGTATGAGACAAAGGCCATGCAGGAGATGTTGGAGAGGCATGGCTATGAGATCGTGCCTTTTGAGGAAGAAGCAGAGGTATATATTGTAAATACGTGCAGCGTGACCAATATGGCGGATCGGAAGTCCCGTCAGATGCTGCATCGGGCGAAGCGGCGGAATCCGGAGGCCCTGGTGGTGGCAGCGGGGTGTTATGTGCAGTCGGCGGGCGAGGAGCTTCTTAAAGATTCGGCGGTGGATATTCTGATCGGGAACAATGAGAAGGGCAGGCTTACGAAGATTTTAGAGGAGTGGGAGGCGGGCCGCAGGGCTTCCTATCTTCACAGTATGACCCGGGAGACCGAGTACGAGCGGCTGACCCTGAGCCAGCATGAGGGCCATACAAGAGCCTATGTGAAGATTCAGGACGGCTGCAATCAGTTCTGCAGCTACTGCATCATTCCGTACACCAGGGGAAGAGTCAGGAGCCGTCGGCTTTCGGATATTCTGGAGGAGGTGCGCTCGCTTGCCCGGGGCGGATATCAGGAAGTGGTGCTGACGGGAATCCATCTGGATTCCTACGGGGTGGATTTTCCGGAGGGAGAAGGGGATCTTCTTACCGTGATTCGGGAGATCGGAAGCATTGAGGGAATCAAACGAATCCGGCTTGGTTCTTTGGAGCCGAGGATTATGACGGAGTCTTTTGTTCGGTCGCTTTCGCGGGAAGAGAAGCTTTGTCCCCACTTTCATCTGTCCCTGCAAAGCGGCTGCGATCAGACGCTGAAGCGGATGAACCGCAGATACGATACGGAAGAGTTCCGGGCCTGCTGTGAAAGGCTCTGCAGACACTTTGACCATCCGGCGCTGACCACCGATGTGATTGTGGGCTTTCCGGGGGAGACGGAGGAAGAGTTCGCACAAACTTACGCGTTCCTGCAAGAGATCTGTTTTTTTGAGACCCATGTGTTCAAATATTCCAGAAGAAAGGGGACGAGGGCAGACCGGATGGAAGGCCAGATTCCTGAGGAGACTAAGACAAAGCGGAGCGATATGCTGCTTGCGCTCTCGAAAAAGAATCAGCAGGCTTATGAGAGGCGGCTTCTTGGAAGCAGGGTGGAGGTTCTGATGGAGGAGTCCCGCGTCTTTCAAGGAGAGGTGTATCAGATCGGGCATACCAGGGAATACGTACAGGTGGCGGTGCCTGTGAAAAAGGATTTATCCAACCAACTGGTGCGTGTTTTTGTGGACGATCTGGCGGATTTCGGTATATTATGCGGACATTTGGCAGATGCTGACAGAAAATAAACATTGAATTTATGGCCAGAGTATAGTAAACTTAGAATAAGAGGCGTAATGAGTCGTGAAGAGTTTATCCTGTCACGATTCAGGATATACGATGGTTGAGGGCGTGAGACTATGAAAAGGCTGGAGAACACACAGTATTTTAAGATTCAATCCGATCAGGAGCTTCAGGTGTCTGAAGTACTGCACCTGGTCTATGAAGCGATGACTGAGAAGGGTTATGATCCGGTAAATCAGATCGTTGGGTATATTATGTCCGGAGATCCGACCTACATCACCAGCCATAAAGGGGCGAGAAGCCTGATTATGAAAGTGGAGCGGGACGAGTTGGTGGAAGAGCTCCTTCGGGTGTATGTGGAGAAGACAGTAAAGGAATGAGCAGCAGATGAGAATCATGGGACTGGACTACGGCTCCAAGACAGTGGGAGTCGCGGTCAGTGACGGGCTTCTTTTGACTGCCCAGGGCGTGGAGACGATCGGTCGGACGCAGGAGAACAAGCTTCGCAGGACATTGGCCAGAATTAAGGAACTGTGCGAAGCGTATGAGGTGGGAGAGATCGTGGTGGGCTTTCCCAAGAATATGAATAATACCATCGGGGACAGGGCTGAGAAATCGCTGGAATTCGCAGAGATGCTGAGAAAGCGGACAGGTCTGCCTGTTGTTATGTGGGACGAGCGTCTGACTACGGTGGAGGCTAATCGGACGCTGATGGAAAGCGGGGTGCGCAGAGAGCACCGAAAGGAATATATTGACAAGATTGCCGCCATATTTATCCTGCAGGGATATCTGGATGCAAGGAGCATAAAGGAGTAAGTACAAAATGGAAAAGCTGATCTTTCAGGATGAGAAGGGGGAAGCGGCAGAGTTCTATGTGCTGGAGCAGACCCGCGTAAGCGGCAGGAACTACCTTCTGGTGACGGATCTGCCGGATGAGGATGGGGAGTGCCTGATCTTAAAAGACGTCGCAGAGGACGGGGAACAGGAGAGTCTCTATGAGATTGTGGAGGACGAAAGGGAGCAGGACGCTCTGCTGTCTGTCTTTGAGCAGCTTCTGGAGGATGTAGAGATTCAAAAATAGCAAAGGATACAGCGGAGAGGAGGTTTCATGCAGCTTGACAGGGAAGGCTTTGAAAGCCTGCTTCGGGGGAAGGGGCTGAAAGTGACGGCGCAGCGGATTGCTGTGCTTTCCGTGTTGTCCGAAAAGCCGGACAGCCATCTGACTGCAGAAGAGATCTACGATCTGGTGAGGGTTGGCAGTCCGGACATCGGACTTGCTACTGTATACAGGACGATTCAGATGCTTTTAGAGCTGAAGATCATCGATCGGATTTATCTGGACGACGGGTATGTACGTTACGAGCTGGGGAATGTCTATGAAACGGAGGACAGTCACCACCATCATCATCTGATCTGCGTTAAATGCGGACGGGTCATGTCTTTTCAGGGGGATCTTTTGGAGGCGTTTGAGATGAGGATGGAAGAAGAGACCGGATTCCAGATCCAGGATCATGATGTGAAGCTCTATGGGCTTTGTAAGGATTGTCAAAAAAAGAACGTATAGTATCGGAACAAAACACAAAACAGCATCTGTCCGAAGGTCGCCCCGGAAGGATTTTACGGAACGAAGTGAGGAAAAATGCTTCCAGACGCCGGGGCGGAGAGAAGACGGATGCGGAACTTTAAATAGGAGGTTATCTATTTGAAAAATGTAAACAACTCAAAATTACGGATCATTCCCCTGGGCGGCCTGGAGCAGATCGGGATGAATATCACTGCCTTCGAGTTTGAAGACAGTATTATCGTCGTGGACTGCGGGCTGGCATTTCCGGAGGATGATATGCTGGGGATCGATCTGGTCATCCCGGATGTCTCTTACCTCAAGCAGAACATCGGTAAAGTGAAGGGATTTGTCATCACTCACGGGCATGAGGACCATATCGGGGCGCTGCCCTATATCCTGAAGGATATCAACGTGCCGGTCTATGCCACCAGGCTGACGATTGCGCTGATTGAGAACAAGCTGAAAGAACACAATATGATGAAGACCACCAAACGGAAAGTGGTAAAGCATGGGCAGTCCATCAATCTGGGACAGTTCCGGATTGAATTTATCAAGACGAATCACAGCATCGCGGATGCGTCTGCTCTCGCCATCTACTCTCCGGCGGGGATTGTGGTGCACACCGGAGATTTTAAGGTGGATTACACGCCGGTCTTCGGGGATAGTATTGATCTGCAGCGCTTTGGAGAGATCGGGAAAAAGGGCGTTCTGGCGCTGATGTGCGACAGCACCAACGCGGAGCGGCCCGGGGTCACCATGTCGGAGAAGACGGTGGGACGAACCATGGACGCCCTGTTCACCGAGCACTGCAATTCCCGGATTATCGTGGCGACCTTCGCCTCCAATGTGGACCGGGTGCAGCAGATCATCGACTCCGCCTATAAGAACAATAAAAAAGTAGTGGTGGAAGGCCGGAGTATGGTCAACGTAATTACCACAGCGGTGGAGCTGGGATATATCCGGATTCCGGACAATACCCTGATCGATATTGAACAGCTTCATAATTATCCCCCGGAAGCTACGGTGCTGATCACTACCGGAAGCCAGGGAGAGTCCATGGCGGCCCTGTCCCGGATGGCTCAGAATCTGCACCGGAAGGTGCATATCATGCCTGGAGATACGGTGATTTTCAGTTCCAATCCCATACCGGGGAATGAGAAGGCGGTGTCCAAAGTGATCAATGAACTGTCGGCAAAGGGCGCCAATGTGATTTTCCAGGATGCGCACGTGTCCGGACATGCCTGCCAGGAGGAGATCAAGCTGATCTACTCTCTGGTGCATCCCAAATACGCGCTTCCGGTACATGGGGAGTACCGGCATCTGAAGGCCCAGGCGGCCATTGCTCATCAGCTGGGGATTGACAAGGAGAACATCTTTGTCCTGCAGTCCGGCGACGTGATCGAGATGGATGCACAGAGCGCGAAGGTAGTGGATAAGGTTCATACAGGAGCGATCTTTGTGGATGGACTTGGCGTAGGCGATGTGGGGAATATCGTGATGCGGGACCGCCAGCATCTGGCGGAAGACGGCATCATGATCATTGTCCTGACTCTGGAGAAAGGGAGCAATGTACTTCTGTCCGGGCCGGATATCGTATCCCGGGGGTTTGTGTATGTGAGAGAGTCAGAGGACCTGATGGAACAGGCAAGGGCTGTGGTCTATGATGCGGTGGAGAAATGTCTGGAGCGCAAGATCATGGACTGGGGGAAGATGAAAAATGTCATGAAGGATACATTGGGGGATTATATCCGTAAAAAGACCAAACGCAATCCGATGATCCTGCCGATCATTATGGAGGTGTAAACATTAAGTAACAGTTCGGACAGGTCTGCGCACTTGCTGCGCTGACCGTAAGAACATGATTCAGGAGTGCAAAAATCCCATCGCAAAGCGATTTTGAATGGATTTTTGCATGTAACAGGGCAGCTTGCCTGAATTGTTATAACGTCAGAGAAAACAAAAACTTCTGCAATGTGGGGGGCTAATGCAGATCAGTCAGTGGAAGTGAGAGAATTTATGGATACGATCAAGGAAAAGGTGGAAGAATTAGTAGATACAATCCTGGAAAGTACAGAATATCAGAGCTTTCAGGAGGCAGAGAGACAGGTGCGAAATGTGCCGGGACTGGCGGACAAAATTAAGGCATTCAGTTGGGAGAATTATGAGATTCAGAATCAGGAGACGGAAGATCTGGATGGAGAGATGGAAGCGTTCGTGGAACGGTATCAGGAATTTCGAAAGGATGCGATTGTGGACCAATATCTGGAACGTGAGCTTCGGATGTGCCGGATGCTTCAGGAGATACACGCCAGACTTACGGATATCATGGATTTTGTAATATAGGGAGACAAAGTGATGAGTGCACAAAAGGCAATCGTGGCGGTGATCCTTTTCCTCTTTCGGGTTTTGGTGGTGCTTCTGGTAATCATGGGGATTTTCCGACTGGGAGAGTACGCGTATGCCTATGGCTACAGCATCGTGTCGGATGCGGCCATGGAACCGGCGCCGGGCAGAGACATCGGGGTTGTCTTGACGGACGATATGGATACCAAAGAAGTGGCGGAGCTTCTGGAGCGAAGAGGGCTGATTGAAGATCAGATGATTTTCCGCATTCAGTTGAAAATCAACAAGCTGGAAGAGGATATGAAGCCAGGCAACTATGTGCTGAATACTTCCATGACGCCGGAAGAGATCATGCTGGCGCTTTCCGGAGAAGCGGAGGAAGAGGAAGAATGATCACAGGAGAACGCCTGACCGCATATATCAATTCTTTGTACCAGGGCAATACGGAGCTTTTAGACCAGATAGAAGCGGAAGCGCTTTCCCTTCGGGTGCCGATTATTCGGAAAGAGATGCAGGGATTTCTGCGATTTCTTCTCGCTTTTGCCCGTCCCCGGAAGATACTGGAGGTGGGGACGGCTGTGGGTTTTTCCGCGCTTCTGATGAGCGAGTATGCGCCGGAGGACTGCCGGATCACCACTATCGAGAACTACGAAAAGCGAATTCCTCTTGCCAGGAAGAACTTTGCTCTGGCAGAAAAGGAAGATCGGATAAAGCTTCTTGAGGGAGACGCTATGGAGGTCTTAAAAGGGCTTGCGGACTCCTATGATCTGATCTTTCTGGATGCGGCAAAAGGACAGTATATATACTATCTGCCGGAGCTTCTCCGGCTGCTTCGTCCGGGCGGACTTTTGGTGTCGGACAATGTGCTGCAGGACGGTGACGTGATCGAGTCCCGTTTTGCGGTGGAGCGCCGGCAGCGCACCATTCACGCGAGAATGAGGGAATATCTTTACACGCTGACCCATTGCGGGGAGCTGACCACATCCATCCTTCCCCTGGGGGATGGAGTGACGGTCAGTGTGCGCAATCAGGACGGATGCGGAACTTCAAAACATCATCTGTCCGGAAGGATTTTACGGAACGAAGTGAGGGAGAGATGCGGAACTTAAAAACAGCATCTGTCCGAAAGGAGCCCCGGAAGGATTTTACGGAACAAAGTGAGGGAAAATCCTTCCAGACGCTGGGGCGGAGTGAGGGAGAGATGCGAAACTTAAATAAGAAGAAACCGGAGCTTTTGATTCCGGCCAGCAGTCTGGAAGTCCTAAAGACTGCCGTGATCTTCGGCGCGGACGCGGTTTACATCGGGGGTGAGGCCTTTGGCCTTCGGGCGAAGGCAAAGAACTTTTCCCTGGAGGAGATGAAAGAAGGCGTTCGCTTTGCCCATGACCGCCAGGTAAAAGTCTATGTGACGGCGAACATTCTGGCCCACAACCGGGATCTTCCAGAAGCCAGGGTGTATTTTGAGGAGTTGAAAGAGGTGGGGCCGGACGCCCTGATTATCTCGGACCCGGGGATGTTTCTGATTGCCAGGGAGGTATGCCCGGAGATTGAGATTCATATTTCCACCCAGGCCAACAATGTGAACTACCAGACCTTCCGGTTCTGGAAACAGCAGGGGGCGTCCAGAGTGGTGACGGGCCGGGAGCTTTCTCTGGAAGAGATCCGTGAGATCCGTAAAGAGATCGGCGATACGGTGGAGATCGAGACCTTCGTACACGGAGCCATGTGTATCTCCTATTCGGGCAGATGCCTGCTCAGTAATTACTTTACAGGGAGAGACGCCAATCAGGGGGCCTGTACCCATCCCTGCCGCTGGAAATACGCCGTGGTGGAGGAGACCCGCCCCGGAGAATATATGCCGGTCTACGAGAATGAGCGGGGAACTTTTCTTTTTAACTCCAAGGATTTGTGTATGATTGGACATATTCCGGATCTGGTGGACGCGGGGATCGATAGTCTGAAGGTGGAGGGAAGGATGAAGACCGCCCTGTATGTGGCGACGGTGGCGCGCACGTACCGGAAAGCGCTGGACGACTATGTTCAGAATCCCGGACTCTATGAAGCGCATATGCCCTGGTATCTGGAACAGATTGCCCGCTGCACCTACCGGCAGTTTACCACCGGGTTTTTCTACGGAAGGCCCGATGAGAGCGCTCAGATCTATGAGAACAGTACGTACGTCAAGGAATATACTTATCTGGGGACTGTCCGGGAGGTGGACGGTCAGGGGCGGTGTCTCGTAGAGCAGCGTAACAAGTTTTCCGTAGGAGAGGTCATAGAGATCATGAAACCGGATGGCCGGGATCTGGAGGTACCAGTGCAAAAAATCGAGGACGCAGAGAGCGGGACCAGCCAGGAGAGCGCGCCCCACGCAAGACAGCAGCTGTGGGTTACCCTTGGCGGGGAAGCAGAAGTGATGGACCTGCTTCGCAGAGAGGAAACATAAGAAAAGAAAAGTGGAAAGGCACTTTCGCGGGTATTTTACATAATATGTATTAAGTATCCGCTGAGGTGTCTTTTTTTGAAAGCTTTTCCGAAACCGCTCAAGGCGGAAGAAGAGAAAGAATATTTGGTAAGGTATAAGGGAGGGGACGAAAAGGCACGTCAGATTCTGATCGAGTATAATCTGCGCCTTGTAGCCCACATTGTGAAAAAGTACCAGTCCATGGAAGACGACATGGAGGAACTGATCTCCATAGGGACCATCGGACTCATCAAAGCGGTGGACACCTTTGATCATGAGAAGGCAAGCAAACTGGCGACCTATGCGGCAAGATGTGTGGAGAATGAGATCTTGATGTACTTAAGAGTCAAGAAAAAACTGCAGAGGGAATCTTCTTATTATGAACCCATCGGAACGGACAAAGAAGGCAACGAGATCCAGCTTCTGGACATTATTGAGAGCAAGGAACCTACCGCCCTGGAGCAGATCGGCCTCAAAGACGACACGAAAAAGGTATATGTCCTACTGGAAAAAGTGCTGACCGAACGGGAGCGGCAGGTGGTCATCATGCGGTACGGGCTGTATCACGGCAGAGAATACACGCAAAGAGAGATCGCGGCGAAGCTGGGGATCTCACGGTCTTACATCAGCCGAATCGAAAAAACCGCTCTGAATCGGCTGAAAGAATACTTCCGGGATTGATTTCCCGGAATATCTGTGGTATACTTATCAAACATCTGATATCTGGAATGCATATCGCATCATTTTCCAAATATAATTTTATGATACCAGGGGCAAAAGTTCAAAAAGTCCGATGCAAGCTTGCCTGCAGGAGGATTTTTGAACTTGGGACCCGCAAAACGCCGAAAAGTAGCCATTTTTCATCGAAAAATGAGCGGATTTGAAGTGTTTTCGGATTGCGGGAGCATGAAATGCGGAGCAATTCGCGGTATCACAGGTGTCAAAATATCTTTTGATACCTACGTCATTTCATATAGAAAGGAATGTAACTGTGGGAAAACCATACAGTTACAAGAGAAAAAGATGTTCAGTACAGTACGATCAGCGGCAGTGATCGGCATTGAGGCCTGCCCGGTGCAGGTGGAGGCGGATATCTGCGACGGGCTGCCGCAGTTTTGCATGGTGGGAGATCTGGCTCCGGAGGTGCGGGAGGCGGCGGACCGGGTGCGTACGGCTCTGCGCAATACGCGGATTGCCTTTCCTCCCAGGAGAGTGACCGTCAATCTGGCTCCGGCCCATATCCGAAAGGAGGGAACCCGGTTCGATCTCCCGGTAGCGGCGGCGCTTCTGGCAGCGCTTCGGATCATACCGGAGGAAGGTCTTCAGGGAATCCTCATGGTGGGAGAACTGGGGCTGGACGGCAGTATCCGGCCGGTCAGCGGCGTCCTGCAGACCGTGATGCTGGCAAAGGATCTGGGGTGCAGAGCCTGTCTGGTGCCGGGAGAGAATGCCAGGGAGGGAGCGGTGATCGGCGGAATACAGGTGATCGGGATGTGTTCCTTACAGGAGCTTCTGGAATGTCTCCTGTCTCCGGATACTTGGGAGCGGCGGGCGGAGCCCTTTGAAAACTGGGAAGAACGAAGGGAGGCATATCAGGAGGACTTCCGGGAGGTCAATGGACAGCTGGGGGTGCGCCGGGCAGCGGAGATCGCGGCGGCAGGCATGCACAATTTTCTGATGGTGGGAAGTCCGGGCGCGGGCAAGACCATGATTGCCAGAAGGATGCCGTCGATCCTGCCGAGGCTGACGATGGAAGAGAGCCTGGAGATCTCCATGGTATACAGCGCCTGCGGACTTCTGACGGACGGGGAGGGCCTTATGAAGACTCGCCCTTTTCGCTCTCCTCATCATACCATCTCCCCCAACGCTCTGGCTGGCGGCGGCAGAAGAATCCGCCCCGGAGAGATCAGTCTTGCCACCAGAGGGATTCTCTTTCTGGATGAACTGCCGGAGTTCTCCCGGGGCGCGCTGGAGGTCTTAAGGCAGCCCATGGAAGAAGGAAAAGTAGTGATCAGCAGGACAAGCGGCACCTGCGTCTTCCCCGCGCGCTTCCAATTAATTGCCGCAATGAACCCGTGCCGCTGCGGCTACTATCCGGACCGGGAGCGCTGTCAGTGCCTTCCGGGCGAGATCAGTCAGTACCTGCACCGGATCTCCAGGCCTCTTCTGGACCGCATCGATATCTGTGCGGAGACGGCCAGGATCGACTATAAGGAGTTGACCGGGCAGTGGGAGAATGAAAGTTCCGCCGCCATCCGAAGCCGGGTGGAGGCCGCACAGAGAATACAAAAAGAACGATATGGGCAAAAGAATTGCCGCTGGAACTTTAATTCACAGCTTCCCTCCTCCGCTCTTCCGGAGTTCTGTGCTCTCGGGGACGAGGAGCAAAAGACCATGGAGGAGGCTTTTGAGAAACTTCATTTAAGCGCCAGGGCTTATCATCGGATCATCAAAGTGGCCAGGACCATTGCGGATCTGGAAGGAGAAGAGCGGATTCGGACCACACATCTTCTGGAGGCCGTCGGCTATCGGGCTATGGACCAGAAGTTCTGGGGCGGATGAAAGGATACGGTTATGGAAGAGAGAAAGCAGAATGTCCGCTATGTTCACCGGACGGAAGAGGAATATCCGGACAGACTGAAAGTCCACAGAGGGATGCCGAAGGGCCTCTATGTAATAGGAAGGCTGCCGGACCCGAAGCGCCCGGCGGTGGCCATCGTGGGAGCGAGAAGGTCCAGCGTCTACGGCAACGAGATAGCGCGCCGGTTCGCCCGGGAGCTGGCCCGCGCAGGCGTGCAGATTATAAGCGGCATGGCCTGGGGGATCGACGGGAAGGCCCACGAAGGCGCTCTGGAGGCGGGAGGAGATACCTTCGCGGTCTTTGGCTGCGGGGTGGATATCTGTTACCCTTCCGGCCATCAGGCGCTGTATGAGAAGCTGGTGGAGAGGGGCGGCGTGCTCTCGGAGTATCCGCCGGGGACGCCTCCGAGACCGGGGCACTTTCCGATGAGGAACCGGCTGATCAGCGGTCTTTCCGATCTGGTGCTGGTGGTGGAGGCGAAGGAAAAGAGCGGTTCTTTGATCACCGCTGACCTGGCGCTGGAGCAGGGAAAGGACGTCTACGCGGTTCCGGGAAGGCTGAACGATGCTCTGAGCAGGGGCTGCTTAAGCCTGATCCGTCAGGGCGCCGGACTGGCGGACAGCCCCAGAGTTCTCCTGGAAGCTTTGGGTATTGCAGAGGAAAAGGATGAAAAGCAACGGAACAAAGAGCAAAGCAAAATTTTACTTGCAAAGGAAGAAAATATCGTGTATAGTTGGATACGTTTACAGCCGGTCTCTTTGGAAGAGCTGATAGAGAAGACCGGATTCTTACCGGGAAAGCTTCTGCCGATCCTGGTGGGACTTCAGCTGAAAGGCTGTATCAGAGAAATTCAGAAAAATGATTATATAAGAACAGATTGAGGACGACCAATGGCAAAGTATCTTGTGATCGTGGAGTCGCCTGCCAAGGTGAAGACGATCAAGAAATTTTTAGGTTCCAACTATGAAGTAATGGCTTCCAACGGACATGTGAGGGATCTGCCAAAGAGTCAGCTTGGCATTGATGTAGAACATGACTATGAGCCCAAATACATCACCATCCGTGGAAAAGGAGATATCCTTGCAAAGCTTCGCAAGGAGGCGAAGAAAGCAGACAAGATCTATCTGGCGACAGACCCGGACCGGGAGGGGGAGGCCATCTCCTGGCATCTGTCCAAGGCTCTGAATCTGGAGAATAAGAGAGTCTGCCGGATTACCTTCAACGAGATTACAAAAAGCGCGGTGAAAGAATCCCTAAAGCACGCTCGGAGCATCGATCAGGACCTGGTGGACGCTCAGCAGGCCAGAAGGATGCTGGACCGTATGGTGGGCTACCGGATCAGCCCCATTCTGTGGGCGAAGGTTAAGAGAGGTTTAAGCGCCGGAAGAGTGCAGTCCGTGGCTCTTCGGCTGGTGGCGGACCGGGAGGAGGAGATCAGCGCTTTTGTTCCGGAGGAATACTGGAGTCTGGATGCGGACTTCTCGGTCAAAGGCGAGAAGAAATCCCTGATCGCCAAATTCTATGGGACGCCGAAGGAGAAGCTGGAGATTCATTCCAGAGAGGAGATGGATCAGATCCTTACGGCGGTAAAGGACGCGTCTTTCCAGGTGACGGAAGTAAAAAAGGGAGAGCGGACAAAGAAGGCGCCGATGCCCTTTACCACCAGCACCCTGCAGCAGGAGGCTTCCAAAGTACTGAACTTTTCCACCACCAAGACCATGCGTCTTGCCCAGCAGCTCTACGAAGGGATCGATATCGAAGGACAGGGTACTGTGGGTGTGATCACTTATCTTCGTACGGACTCCACCCGGATCTCCGAGGAGGCGTCCGTGGCGGCATCCGCCTATATCAAGGAGGCCTACGGAGAAGAATATCTGTCCTCCGGAAAAGGCGCGAAAAAAGAATCGGATAAAAAGATTCAGGACGCCCATGAGGCAATTCGGCCCACGGATATCCGAAGGCTTCCGGCGGCGATCAAGGAATCCCTTTCCAGAGATCAGTTTCGGCTCTACCAGCTGATCTGGAAGCGTTTCACCGCAAGCTGTATGGCGGATGCGAAGTATCGCACCACCTCCGTGAAGATTGACGGGGGCGGCTACCGTTTTACCGTGTCTTCTTCCAGCGTCGCTTTCGACGGATTTTTGTCGGTTTATGTACAGGAGGAGGAAGAAAAGAGCGGGAATACTACGCTGGTAAAGGCCATCGACCAGAATTCTGTGCTGACGCTTAAAGGGCTGGAAGATAAGCAGCATTTCACCCAGCCGCCCGCCCATTACACTGAAGCGGCTCTTGTGAAGAGCCTGGAAGAGCTGGGAATCGGAAGGCCCAGTACCTATGCGCCTACCATCAGTACGATCATTGCCCGCCGTTATGTGGCAAAGGAGGGGCGGAACCTCTACCTGACCGAGATCGGGGAAGTGGTGAACCACATGATGCTTCAGGCGTTCCCGTCTATCGTAGAGACGGACTTTACGGCGAATGTGGAATCCCTTCTGGATATGGTGGAAGAGGGAAAGGTCAGCTGGAAGACGGTGGTCAGTAACTTCTACCCGGATCTTAACGAAGCCGTTAAGAAGGCGGAGGAGGAGCTTCAGAAGGTAAAGATCGAGGATGAGGTCAGCGATGTGGTCTGCGAGCAGTGCGGAAGATATATGGTGATCAAATACGGGCCCCATGGAAAATTCCTGGCCTGCCCCGGCTTTCCGGAGTGCAGAAATACCAAGCCTTACCTGGAGAAGATCGGCGTCGCCTGCCCCAAGTGCGGGAAAGAAGTCGTCCTTCGGCGCTCATCCAAGGGAAGGAAATTCTACAGCTGCGAGGGCTATCCGGACTGCGATTATATCTCCTGGAAAAAACCGGAAGGAGAAAAAACGGAAAAGACCGAAAAATAACAGAGAATTCAAAAATAGAATTGCAATCTGTCAGACATTATGCTAATATCCAAAGTGCGGCTGTAGAAACAGCGGCACTTTGTTTTTCGGGATGGGAGAGAAAAAAGATGAGCGTACAGTTATTGGATAAAACAAGAAAGATCAATAAGCTTCTGCACAATAACAATTCAAGCAAAGTCGTCTTTAACGATATCTGTAAAGTATTGTCGGAGATTCTTTTGTCAAATGTGCTGGTGATCAGTAAGAAGGGAAAAGTGCTGGGTATCAGTCAACATGGAAAAGTGGAGGAGATTCACGAACTGATTGTGGACCAGGTGGGAAGCCTGATCGATCCGCTCTTAAACGAGCGTCTTCTGGGCATCCTATCCACCAAGGAGAATGTAAATCTTCAGACCCTCGGATTTATGGTGGAGAATATCCGCAGCTACCAGGCGCTGATCACGCCGATCAACATCGCGGGAGAACGGCTGGGCACTCTTTTTATGTATAAGTATGAGAAAGACTATGACATCGACGATATTATCTTGAGCGAGTACGGCACCACCGTGGTCGGTCTGGAGATGATGCGGGCGGTACATGAAGAGAATGCGGAAGAAGAGCGCAGAAAGCAGATCGTGCGGTCCGCCATCAGCACGCTGTCCATGACGGAGCTGGAAGCGATTCTGCTGATCTTTCAGGAGATGAAAGGCAATGAGTGCACGCTGGTGGCCAGCAAAATTGCGGATAAAGCGGGCATTACCCGCTCCGTGATCGTCAACGCCCTTCGGAAGTTCGAGAGTGCCGGGGTGATCGAGTCCCGCTCTTCCGGTATGAAAGGAACGAGCATCAAAGTGCTCAACGACTGTGTATTTGAAGAGTTGAAAGAGGTGCAGAATCATAAATCCGATCTAAAAATTATAAAGAAATACTAAAAATTGAAAAAATCGAAATTTCCCCATTGACAATTTGGTTTCCTCGTACTAATATAATATCCAGAAGTTAGCACTCGACCTAAGTGAGTGCTAATAAGACCAAACAGAAGGCTTGAAGGAGGAATTACCATGAAATTAGTACCCTTAGGTGACAGAGTTGTATTAAAGCAAAGCGAAAAAGAAGAGACGACCAAGTCCGGGATTATCCTGACCGCAAAATCTCAGGAGAAGCCGGTGACGGCGGAGGTCGTGGCGGTAGGACCAGGCGGAATGGTCGACGGCAAGGAAGTGACCATGCAGGTGAAGGTTGGAGATCAGGTGATCTATTCCAAGTACGCCGGCAACGAAGTGAAGCTCGACGAAGAAGAGTATGTAATTGTAAGACAGAATGATATTCTTGCAGTGGTAGAGTAGATAATCATAAAGACAGAAACAGGAGGAGATTTATCATGGCGAAAGAATTAAAGCATGGCGTAGACGCCAGAATCGCACTGGAAGCCGGTGTGAATAAACTTGCAGATACCGTAAGCGTAACCCTTGGACCGAAGGGAAGGAACGTCGTTCTTGACAAGCAGTTTGGAACTCCGCTGATCACCAACGACGGCGTGACCATCGCAAAAGAGATCGAGCTTGAGGATGCGTTCGAGAATATGGGCGCGCAGCTGGTAAAAGAAGTGGCAACCAAGACCAACGACGTGGCCGGCGACGGCACCACCACCGCAACGGTTCTGGCTCAGGCGATGATCAACGAGGGAATGAAGAACCTGGCGGCAGGAGCGAACCCCATTATCTTAAGAAAAGGTATGAAGAAAGCGACGGACGCTGCAGTAGACGCCATCGCGGCCATGAGCAGCAAGGTGACCGGCAAGCATCAGATGGCGAGAGTGGCGGCGATCTCCGCAGGAGATGACGAAGTGGGCAATATGGTGGCAGACGCCATGGAGAAAGTGGCCAACGACGGCGTCATCACCATCGAAGAGTCCAAGACCATGAAGACAGAGCTTGACGTGGTGGAAGGTATGCAGTTCGACCGCGGTTACATCTCCGCATATATGGCTACCGACACCGAGAAGATGGAAGCCGTTCTGGATGATCCCTATATCCTGATCACTGACAAGAAGATCAGCAATATTCAGGAGATCCTTCCGGTACTGGAGCAACTGGTGCAGTCCGGCAAGAAGCTTTTGATTATCGCGGAGGATATCGAGGGCGAGGCTCTGACCACTCTGGTACTCAACAAGCTTCGCGGCACCTTCACCGCAGTGGGCGTGAAGGCTCCGGGTTACGGCGACAGGAGGAAGGCAATGCTTCAGGATATCGCAGTGCTGACCGGCGGTACCGTGATCTCCGAGGAAGTGGGTCTGGAGCTTAAGGATGCCACTGTCGAGATGCTCGGCCGTGCAAAATCCGTAAAGGTACAGAAGGAAAATACCGTGATTGTAGACGGTCTTGGAAGCAAAGAAGAGATCGAGAACCGGATCAAGACCATCAAGGCAGAGATCGAGGCAACCAAGTCCGAGTTTGATAAAGAGAAGTTGCAGGAGCGCTTTGCAAAGCTGGCAGGCGGCGTAGCAGTGATTCGTGTAGGCGCAGCGACCGAGACCGAGATGAAAGAAGCGAAGCTTCGTATGGAAGACGCACTGGCGGCTACCAGAGCAGCAGTGGAAGAGGGCATCATCTGCGGCGGAGGCGCGGCTTATATCCACGCATCCAAAGATGTGGCGAAGCTGGTGGAGACCCTGGAAGGCGACGAGAGAACCGGCGCGCAGGTGATCTTAAAGGCACTGGAATCTCCGCTGTATCATATCGCATCCAACGCAGGGCTGGAAGGCGCAGTTATCATCAACAAAGTGCATGAGGCGGAGAAAGGCATCGGCTTCGACGCACTGAAAGAAGAGTACGTGGATATGGTGGAAGCAGGTATTCTGGACCCTGCGAAGGTGACCAGAAGCGCACTTCAGAACGCGACCAGCGTTGCGGCTACCTTCCTGACCACGGAGGCTTGTGTGGCGAATATCAAAGAAGAAGTTCCTCCTATGCCGGCAGGCGGCGGCGGAATGGGTATGATGTAATCCCGCACCAAATGAAAAAAGTAAAAGGACGTCCCTTACGGGGCGTCCTTTTTTACGTATTGTCCATTGACATAATGGGTTTGATCTGATAGACTGTTTTAAATTTCATAAATAAACGAAAGAAAGAGAGGAAAAGAGATGGGTAAAATTATCGGTGACGGCATTACATTTGACGACGTTCTTCTGGTGCCTGCCTATTCG
This sequence comes from uncultured Lachnospiraceae bacterium, assembly GCA_910584945.1. Lineage (GTDB taxonomy): Bacteria > Bacillota > Clostridia > Lachnospirales > Lachnospiraceae > Hominiventricola. Next base: position 123,706 of record CAJUDY010000002.1, read on the forward strand.
GAAGTGATCCCTAATCAGGTCAATCTGGAGACCTGGCTGACGAAGACAATCAAGCTCAACATACCAATGATGAGCGCGGGGATGGACACCGTGACGGAATACCGGATGGCGATCGCCATGGCAAGACAGGGCGGAATCGGTATCATTCACAAGAATATGTCGATTGAAGAACAGGCAGAAGAAGTGGATAAGGTAAAGCGTTCGGAAAATGGCGTCATCACGGACCCCTTTTCTTTGACTCCGGAACATACCCTGGCGGACGCCGATGCGCTGATGGGCAAATACCGGATTTCCGGCGTCCCTATTACGGAAGGCAAAAAGCTGGTAGGAATCATTACCAACCGGGACTTGAAGTTCGAGACCGATTTCGCCAAGAAGATCAAGGAGTCCATGACCTCCGAGAACCTGGTTACGGCCCCGGAGGGGATCACGCTTGATGAGGCCAAGACGATCCTGGGCAGGGCGAGAAAGGAGAAGCTCCCGATTGTTGACCAAGACTTTAATCTCAAAGGTCTGATCACGATCAAGGATATAGAAAAGCAGATCAAGTATCCGCTTGCGGCTAAGGACGCCCAGGGCAGGCTGTTGTGCGGGGCGGGAATCGGCATCACGGCCAATGTGCTGGATCGGGCGAAAGCGCTGATCGATGCCCATGTGGACGTGCTGGTGCTGGATTCCTCCCATGGCCATTCGGCCAACGTCATCCGCTGCCTGAAAATGTTAAAGGAGGCGTATCCGGATATTCCGGTGATCGCGGGCAATGTGGCCACTGGCGCGGCGGCGAAAGCTTTGATCGAGGCGGGCGCGGACGCGGTGAAGGTCGGGATCGGACCGGGTTCCATCTGTACGACCAGAGTCGTATCCGGCGTGGGCGTTCCTCAGATCAGCGCAATCATGAACTGTTATGAGGTGGCGAAGGAGTACGGAGTACCGGTGATCGCGGACGGCGGCATCAAGTATTCCGGAGATATCACCAAAGCCCTTGCAGCGGGCGCCAACGTCTGTATGATGGGCAGTATCTTTGCCGGCTGCGACGAAAGCCCGGGATCATTCGAACTGTATCAAGGAAGAAAATACAAGGTCTACCGGGGTATGGGTTCCATCGCGGCCATGGAGAACGGGTCGAAAGACCGGTATTTCCAGAGCGACGCCAAGAAGCTGGTGCCGGAAGGCGTGGAGGGCCGGGTGGCTTACAAAGGCTATGTGGAGGATACGATCTTCCAGCTTCTGGGCGGACTTCGCTCCGGCATGGGCCTGTGCGGCGCGGCGGATGTGGAGACCTTGAAGACCACGGCGGAATTTATGAAGATCTCGGCGGCTTCCTTGAAGGAGAGCCATCCTCATGATATTCATATTACAAAAGAGGCGCCGAATTATAGTGTGAATGAATAAAAAAACGGGACGCCCGTCCGGAACAGGTATTCCTTTCAGACCCCGCTCGCGCTTAGGGAGCGGACGCAGCGGTACTAAGGGTGCAAAAGACGCACCCTAAGGACCGGCGCCGCTCTATGGGTCTTGCAGGAATACCTGTTCCGGACGGGCTGTTTCTGTGAGATTCCGGTTGTAAAAGAGTGGGGGAAATGGTAAACTATTAGGTAGTAATCATATAAGGAAAGGACAGGAGTCGAGGTTATGAGGAGAACGAAGATTGTATGTACGCTGGGGCCGTCTACGGACAACGAGGAGGTTCTGCGTCAGTTGATGCTGGAAGGCATGGCGGTGGCCAGGATGAATTTTTCCCATGGAAGCCATGAGGAGCAGAAGGTGCGTCTGGATGCGGTGAAGAAGCTGAGGGAGGAACTGGATCTCCCAATCGCTGCGCTTCTGGACACCAAAGGGCCGGAGATCCGGATCGGAGAAGTGGAGGGCGGAAAGCTGGAGCTGAAAGCGGGGCAGCTTTTTACCCTGACGGGTGAAGAGATCGTCGGCAACGCGGAGCGAGTGTCCATCACCTACAAAGAGCTGCATCAGGACGTCTGTCCGGGTGACTCGATCCTGATCGACGACGGTCTGATCGGCATGGAAGTGCTGCGGGTGGAGGGCAAAGAGATCGTCTGCCAGGTGAAGAACGGCGGATTTATCTCCAACCGGAAGGGCGTCAATGTGCCGGGAGTAGAGCTGAAGATGCCTTTTGTGAGCAAGAAAGATTATGAGGACATTGTCTTTGCGGCGGAGCAGGACTTTGACTATATTGCGGCGTCCTTTACCAGAACGGCGGAGGATATCCTGGAACTTCGGAGAATCCTGCAGTCCCATGACGGAGAGGGAATCCGGATCATCGCCAAGATCGAGAATATGCAGGGCGTGGAGAACTGCGCGGCGATCCTCCGGGTGGCCGACGGCATCATGATTGCCAGAGGCGATATGGGTGTGGAGATCCCCTTAGAAGAAGTGCCGGTGATTCAGAAGAAGCTGATCCGCCTGTGCATCAGTATGGACAAGCCGGTGATCACGGCGACTCAGATGCTGGACTCTATGATCAAGAATCCCCGTCCCACCCGTGCGGAGACTTCCGACGTATCCAACGCCATTTATCAGGGAACCAGTGCCATCATGCTGTCCGGAGAGACGGCGGCAGGCGCTTATCCGGTGGAAGCGGTGAAGACCATGGCCCGGATTGCGGAGCGCACGGAGAAAGACATTGATTACACGACGGAATTCAAACCCCGCAGACTGTCCCATCGCCCGGATGTGACCAACGCCATTTCCCATGCTACCTGTACGACGGCGATGGATCTGAAGGCGGCGGCCATCGTGGCGGTATCCAAGTCGGGCAAGACCGTGGGCAGCATCTCCAAATACCGTCCGTCGGTTCCGATCATCGGCTGCTCCACGGAGGAGCGGGTCTGCCGTCAGCTGAACCTGATTTGGGGGGTCATCCCGATCCTGATGGAAGAAGAGGATACGGCAGACGAACTGTTCGACCACGCGGTGGAGAAGGCGGAGCAGAGAGGGCTGATCCAGAGAGGCGAGCTTGCGGTGATCACCGCCGGCGTTCCCCTTGGAATGTCCGGAACGACCAATATGGTCAAGGTCCATGTGGCAGGCAATACGCTGATCACCGGAAAAGGCTGCAATAAGCTGAAAAAGTCCGGAAAGGTCTGCGTCTGCAGAAACATCGAAGAACTGGAACACAATTTCCAGCCGGGCGATATCCTGGTGGTGCATCAGACGACCAACGAGATGATGAGCAAGTTAAAAGACGCCGCAGGAATCGTCACCGAGACTGGAGACCGTTATTGCCACGCGGCCATCGTAGGGATGGCGCTGGATATCCCTGTTATTGTGGCGGCGAGAAACGCGGGCAGCATCCTGAAGTCCGGTACGTTTGTGACCATCGACGCGGAACAGGGGATCGTGTACAGCGGCAGATAGTTCGGGTCTATGGAGAAAGACCATATGGATATCCACAGACACAGGCGCATGATCCTGAAAGGTCTGAAGATTGCGGTCGGCAGCTGTCTGGCGATCGTGATCGCAGAGCTTTTTCGGCTGCAGTACGCGTCTTCTGCCGGGATTATCACGCTGCTCACCGTACAGGATACCAGGCAGGGCACGATCCAGCTGACCAAAGACCGGCTGCTGTCCTTTCTGGTGTCGGTGTTTTTGATCTTCCTCTGCTTCCGGGTGACGGGCAGAGTGAGCTGGGCGAGCTACGGAAGTTATCTATTCCTGATGGTGATCTCTTCTTATTATTTCGGCTGGCAGAATGCCATCTCCGTTAACGCGGTCATGGGTACCCACTACGTGATGTCGCCCAACTATCATCTGGATTTTGCTTTGAGCGAGCTGGCGCTGATCCTGATCGGAACCGGAGTGGCCCTGGCCATGAACTGGAAGATGCCGAGCAGCTTAAAAGAGATCCGGGAGGCGATGGCGAAGATCGAAGACGCCATGGAGCAGGTGCTGAGAGAGCTGGCGTGGTATCTGGGAGATAAAAATGACGGAGACCAGGTCTGGTTCGATCTGGACCGGCTGGAGGCCGACATTCACCAGGGACTGGACCGGGCCAATGAGCAGACCCGCAATACCATGTCGGAAGAAGATTACTACTATGTGGAATACATGGAGATGCGCCTGCAGCAGTGCGTGATGCTGCAGAACTTAAGAAGCCGTGTGCAGAAGATTCAGGAGCTGCCAAGGCAGGCGAAGCCCATCAGCGATTTCCTGGAGCATCTGGCGGATTACGTCCATGCGGAAGACGTACCGGGAGAGCAGCTTAGAAAGCTTCAGATGGTGTTTGACCATATGAAGCAGGAGCCCATGCCGGTGACCCGGGAAGAGTTCGAGAACCGGGCGATTCTCTATCATGTACTCATGGATCTGGAGGAGTTTCTGTTCGTGAAGCAGAGGTTTGCGAAGAGGGAGTTTCCACGGCCGGAGGAGCTTACAGAAAAGGCAGACGGATAAAAGAAAATGAAAGTATATGAGCGTAAATTTCCGCCCTGACTGCGTGTTGCAGACAGGGCGGGAATTTTTTTACAAATTATGAAAAAAATGTGAAGGAAATGTGAAAAAGTGGTAGACATCCGGGGGGGGGGTGTTGTATAATTGAGACGAAAGATGTGATGAACAGGGTCAATACTCAAGAGACAGCTGATGTGGTATTAATGCGTAACGCATTGATATAAAAAACAAAGAAAGAGGGAAAGACCATGAAAAAATGGAAGCAACTCGTAGTTTTTGTCATGATTCTTACCATGGTAATGGGCATGACATCGTTCGCGGCAGGCGCCGGCGACAGTGGAACCAGTGGAACCGGTACTGTAAGTGGTGGCAGCGTGAGTGGTGATAACACAACACCGACAAAGCCGACAAAGCCGACAACACCGACAACACCGACAACACCGACAACACCGACAACACCGACAACACCTTCAACCGGAACTGATGTAACAGGTACGATTGATGCAGAAGCAGCACCGGCTGCAACGGTTGATACCAAAACTGCAGTTGTCGGCGGTAAAGAAGTAGAAGTAGAGCTGGTCGTTCAGACAATTGATGCTGCAAATAAAGATTCTGAAGAAGTGGAAAAAATTACGACCGCATTAAAGGCTCAGGCAGCGGCCCTGACCGGTTTTAAAGCAGATTCTCGGAATAAAACTTTCTTATTTGATGTAGATCTGCAGATCAAAGGCGGCGGTAGCGTAGGCACTACTCTGGATCAGCCGGTTGCGGTTTCGATTGACTGTGGGTCCAGGTTCCCGGCAGGAACGACGAAGGACAACTTAAGAGTGCTTCACTACAGCTACAGCAAAGGGGCATGGGAAAAGAGAAAGATTCTTTCTTATGTGGACGGTGTTGTGACCGCAGAGTTTGATTCTTTCAGCCCGGTAGCAATTCCGTATTCTGCGATTGCAGTTCCGGATGAGGATTCTGAGTTGACGACCTCTACCAACGATGCATGGAAACTGACTTCCGGCATCCAGAAAAACAAATACAATGTCATCACTCTGACCTGGAACAAGCTGGGAGGAAAGAAAGACAGATATGAGATCGGCTTCTTCAAGACTCCGGAGGACGTGAACCCATATAAAATCGTAACGACCAAGAAGACCAGCTATAAGTTCTCCAAGGCCGTATGCGGAAACGAGTACTTCTTCAAAGTCAGGGTAAAAGGCAGCAGCGCATGGAGCGATACCTGCTATGCGTATACCACTCTGGAAGGCAAAGGTGCTCCTCAGATTACCTCTGTAAAAACTACATACAACACCATTACTATCAAATGGAAGAAAGTAACCGGTGCAAAGAGCTATGCAATCTACGATTCTCCGAGTGCAGAGACTCCGATCGCAACGGTGAAGGGAACCAAGGTTACCTTTAAGAACGTGGCAACCGGCCTTTCCTTCCGGTATTTTGTAAGACCTGTGAGAGAGAATTCCGTAGGTGACGTTTCTGAGGCGGCAACCGGAACGACTGAGCTGCAGGCACTTAAGGGTGTGAAGGTCAGAGGTCTTGATTCCGCATCCGTAAAAGTCACCTGGAAGAAGGTGAAGGGAGCAACCGGTTACTATGTGGAGATCTGGTGTGATCAGTGCCAGCGGTATGAGTCGATTGACGGCGAAATGCTGACTCCTGTGGTAAGGAATTCCCTGGTAGTGTACGGACTGGATGCAAACAGATCCTATAAATTCAGAGTGACTCCTCTGAGAGGAAGTTATGATGGAACTGCTGGCGAAGGTCAGGGCAGAACCAAAAACGTACCGAATTAAGCAATAACTTTAAGGCGTGGTCTGGAGAACAGGCCACGTCTTTTTCTGTGGGCTTTATAAACATGAGGGAGGATCTATGGCAAAGAAAAAGAAAGAAGAAAATCTACTGAAATGGTCAGAGTTGATCGTATGGTGTTATCTGGCGGTGATGCTGGGGATTTTCCCCCTTTATTATCAGAATAAATATTGGAATATGGGAGCTGCCAAGTATCGTTTCTTTCGGCTCATAACTCTGATCATGCTGATCTATCTGGCAGTGACGCAGATTTGCGCCTTTCTGTTCGACTCAAAGAAAGAACGACAGAAAATCAATCTATCGATGATGGACCGAGCGGTTTTGTTCTATGCAGGAGCAGCAGTTGTATCCTGGATGTGTTCTCCTTTTCGAATGGATGCATGGGTTGGTTCGGACGGATGGTATATGGGACTTTTATCTCAGCTGATGTTCGTGGGGATTTATTTTGCGCTGTCCCGGTTCGGCACAGATCTGAAGTGGCCTTTGTGGATTATCGGGATCAGTGGCACGATCGTATTCTTTTTTGCCTATATTCATCGCTTTAATCTGGACCCTTTTGGATTGTATGAAGGGGTTCTGGAACGAGAAAAAATCGCCTTCTTAGGGCTGTTGGGACAGGCCACTTGGTATTCCAGTTATCTTTGTGTGATCTTGCCTTTGATGGTGGGGGGTTATGTGACTGCGGACTGGACGAGGAACAAAATAGGATATGGGGTTCGCGGGCTGACGGCGGGGTTTCTTTTTCTTGGTTTTTGCAGTGTAGTAACGCAAAACAGCGACAGCGCCTATGTGGGACTTGGGCTTTCTTTTCTTTTTTTATTGTGGTTTGCGCTGGAAGATTTGACAATATGGAAACAGTATGTAGAAGTGGGAATTTTGGCAGTTATGGCGGCAAAATGTACCGGAATTTTACAGACGGTTTTCGCGGACAGAGCAAGGGCGCTGGACCCGCTGTCTGATATGATTACAAAAAGTAAGGCAGGGTGGCTGGTTCTTATAGCAGGGATTTTGTGTTATATTGCTACTTGTTATGTGGAGAAAAAATGTGCCGGAAAGCCAATGCCGAAATGGTCACGAATGATCAGACGGGTTCGTATCATTTTATATTTCTTGATTGCTTTGGCAGTCTGTGCCCTTCCTGTGATGATTTGGATGGTCACTACAGGAAACCTTACCGGGAATTTTGGAATTCTGCAGGAGAGCGGTTACATGTTATTTGACCAGAGATGGGGAAATGGAAGGGGAGCGATATGGAGTTACGCAGTTAAGATTTTGTGGGAATATTCGCCTCTTATGAAACTGTTTGGCTGTGGACCAGATGCTTTGATGTTTTACACGGCCGCACATCATGCAGAAGAAGCGCGGGCGATCTGGGGGGATATGGCTTTGACCAACGCCCACAACGAATGGCTTACCGCCGTTGTCGACTACGGCGTCATCGGCGGAGCCGCCTATATCGGTATCTTCCTCACGTCCCTCTGGCGTTCCGTGAAAAAAGCGAAGAACCGTCCGGTTCTTCTGGCCATGGGCGCCGCTGTCGTCGCTTACATAGGGCACAATATTTCGTGCTACCAGCAGGTCATTTGTACTCCGCTGATCTTCATGGTCATGGGTACCGCGGAGTATCTGATCCGCAGGCGGAACTTGTGATGCTGCAAAAAATGGTTTCTAATTCGTGTCTTATCGTGTATACGATCAGACAGGAGGTGTTTCAATGATGCAGAATTTATCTGAGTATGTGGACAGCCAGCTGCGCGGGTTACGTTTCGTAGGATTTATGGAAGCAGTTCGCCAGGCAACGGGAATGTGTGTGGATATTATTGATGCATCCCATATTGAGAAAGATTCAAAAATTGATTATGAGATTCGCACTACCGGGGTATAACAACCGTATGGAAGACTTTACAGTAAAGCAATGCATGTTCCAGGAGAAAATAAACGTCAAAACTTATAATAACCTGGAGACTGACTTCGACGGACTCAACCTGGAATATAACTCTCGAAAAAGAAGATTTGATAATCCTTCCAATCTGTGGTATACTACCTAGTATCTTTGGAAAAATACAGTGACGAGGGGAATTAAATATGAAAATGACGACGATTCGTGAATTATATAAAGACAGGGAAACGTACCTTGACAAAGAGATCACCGTGGGCGGCTGGGTGCGCAGCGTGCGGGACTCCAAAAGCTTCGGATTCCTGGTACTGCATGACGGTACTTTTTTTGACACCCTGCAGATCGTCTATCACGATACCATGGACAACTTTGCCCAGGTCAGCAGGCTGAATGTGGGAGCGGCGGTGATCGTACGGGGGACTCTGGTGGCGACGCCAAATGCCAAGCAGCCCTTCGAAATCCAGGCGGAGGAAGTGACGCTGGAAGGAGCTTCGGCGCCGGATTATCCTCTTCAGAAGAAGCGCCATACCCTGGAGTATCTGCGGACCATGACCCATCTTCGTCCCAGGACCAACACGTTCCAGGCAGTGTTCCGGGTGCGTTCTCTGACGGCCTTTGCGATCCATCAGTTCTTCCAGGAGCGGGGATTTGTCTATGTGCATACGCCGCTGATCACCGGGAGCGACTGCGAGGGCGCGGGGGAGATGTTCCAGGTGACCACGCTGGATTTGAATGAGGTGCCGAAGACCGACAAGGGAGAGGTGGATTTCTCCCGGGATTTCTTCTGCAAACCCACGAATCTGACCGTCAGCGGACAGCTGAACGGCGAGACCTTCGCCATGGCCTTCCGCAATATCTATACTTTTGGTCCCACCTTCCGGGCGGAGAACTCCAATACGACTCGCCATGCGGCGGAGTTCTGGATGATCGAGCCGGAGATGGCCTTTGCGGATCTTACGGACAACATGCAGATCGCGGAAGACATGTTAAAATACGTGATCCGCTATGTGCTGGAACAGGCGCCGGAAGAGATGAATTTCTTTAACTCTTTTGTGGACAAGGGACTTTTGGAGCGCCTCCAACATGTGCTGAACTCGGAGTTCGGTCATGTGACCTACACGGACGCCATTGAGATTCTGGAGAAAAATAACGACAAGTTTGACTATAAAGTTTCCTGGGGATGCGACCTGCAGACGGAGCACGAGCGCTATCTGACCGAACAAGTGTTCAGACGTCCGGTGTTCGTGACCGATTATCCCAAGGAGATCAAGGCCTTCTATATGAAGATGAACGAGGACAACAAGACCGTGGCGGCCATGGATTGTCTGGTGCCGGGGATCGGCGAGATCATCGGCGGAAGCCAGAGGGAGGACGACCTCGAGAAGCTGTCCGCCCGTATGAAGGAGATGGGGCTTAAGGAAGAAGACTATGGCTTCTATCTGGACCTTCGCAGGTACGGTACAGCGCGCCATTCCGGCTTTGGCCTGGGATTCGAGCGTTGCGTGATGTATCTGACAGGCATGGGCAATATCCGCGACGTGATCCCGTTCCCGCGGACCGTGAAGAACTGCGACCTGTAAGGAAAGGAGAGAACGTGGCAGAGGAAAAGCATACGCATACCCATACGCATGTGGCCCCGGATGGAACGGTCTATGAGCACAGTCATGGGCATACCCACACCCATGCCAACACCAAGGCGGTGCTGAACCGTCTTTCCCGGGCCATCGGGCATCTGGAGTCCATCCGGCGCATGGTGGAGGAAGGGAGAGACTGCAGCGAGGTGCTGATCCAGCTCTCGGCGGTCAAATCCGCGATCAACAACACTGGAAAGGTGATCTTGAAAGACCATATTGAACACTGCCTGGTGGAGGCGGTGGAGTGCGGGGATATGGAAGCCATCGCGGACCTTACAGAGGCGATTGATCGATTTATGAAGTAAGTCTTTGCACCATCTTATCGAAACGATTAAAAATGGAGATTATCGGAAGGCGCTTGAATATCTCGAAAAGGATAATGAGCGCATCGAGAAAGCATTAGAGGAATAGTAGTATATGCAGCCGGCAGATCAGGGTGCAGAATCTTTGGAACATGCAAAGACTCTGCACCTTTTGAAATCTTTCATATTTTTTTGTGATTTACTCTTGCGGAAGAGGTGCATATGGTATATACTTTAAATCAACATTTTGAATAAATATACCCGACAGGTACAACATATAGTAGGAGGGGTGCGAGTTGTACGTAATCAAGAAAGACGGAACGAAAGAGAAATTCAACGTGGAAAAGGTCGTAAATGCGGTCAATAAATCCGCGGCCAGAATTCTCTATAAATTCACCGATGAGGAGACCGAGTATATCTGCCGGTTTGCCCAGGAGAGCGCGGAGTCTCTGGGCAAAGAGGGAATCGATATCCAGGACATGCATAATATCGCGGAGCGGGCGCTGGAGAAGGTGAATCCGGCGGTTGCCAAGAGTTACCGGGATTATCGGAATTATAAAAAGGATTTCGTTCACATGATGGACGATGTGTATACCAAGAGCCAGTCCATCCGATATATCGGCGATAAGAGCAACGCCAATACGGACAGCGCGCTGGTGGCCACCAAGAGAAGTCTGATTTTTAACGAGCTGAACAAAGAACTGTACCGCAAGTTCTTTATGAACCGCAATGAACTGCAGGCCTGCAGGGACGGCTACATCTATATTCATGACCAGTCGGCCCGGCTGGATACGATGAACTGCTGTCTGTTCGACATCGCCAGCGTCTTAAGCGGCGGTTTTGAGATGGGAAATGTGTGGTACAATGAGCCGAAGACGCTGGACACGGCCTTCGATGTCATGGGAGACATCATCTTAAGCACGGCGGCCCAGCAGTACGGAGGGTTTACGGTTCCGGAAGTGGACAAGGTACTGGCCCCCTATGCGGAGAAAAGCTATACCAAGTATAAGAACGAGTTCCTGTCCTATGCGGACCCGTCCTGGCAGGGGGCCGAAGAGAAGGCGGAGCTCTACGCTATGAAAAAGGTACGCAGAGATTTTGATCAGGGCTGGCAGGGGATCGAGTATAAGCTGAACACGGTAGGCTCTTCCAGAGGGGACTATCCTTTTGTCACCGTGACCATGGGCCTCGGGCAGGAGCGGTTCGCGAAGATGTGCAACATCTCTCTTCTCCAGGTCCATCAGGAAGGGCAGGGCAAGCCGGGAAGCAAGAAGCCGGTGCTTTTCCCGAAGATCGTCTTCTTGTATGACGAGGCGATCCATGGGGAGGGAAAGTGCTGTGAGGATGTGTTCGAGGCAGGGATCGAGTGTTCTTCCAGGACCATGTATCCGGACTGGCTGTCTTTAAGCGGGGAAGGATATATCTCGGAGATGTATCAGAAATATCAGAGAGTCATCAGTCCTATGGGGTGCCGGGCGTTCTTAAGTCCCTGGTATGAGAGGGGCGGTATGAAGCCGGCGGACGAGGAGGACAAACCCATCTTTGTGGGGCGCTTTAACGTGGGGGCGGTGAGCCTTCATCTTCCTATGATTCTGGCTCGTTCCCGCTCGGAGAACCGGGATTTTTACGAGGTGCTGGATTATTATCTGGAGATGATCCGGGGGCTTCACATCCGGACCTATGATTATCTGGGAGAAATGCGCGCGTCCACCAATCCGCTGGCCTACTGCGAGGGCGGTTTTTACGGCGGACATCTTGATCCTCATGATAAGATTAAGCCGCTTCTAAAGCCCATGACCGCTTCCTTCGGGATCACGGCGTTAAATGAACTTCAGGAGCTCTACAATGGCAAATCCATCCGGGAAGACGGTCAGTTTGCGCTGGAAGTCATGCAGTATATCAATCAGAAGATTACGCAGTTCAAAGAGGAGGACGGGAATCTTTACGCGATCTACGGGACTCCGGCGGAGAGCCTGTGCGGCCTGCAGATCGAGCAGTTCCGCAAGAAGTACGGGATTGTGGAAAATGTCTCGGACCGGCCCTATGTGAGCAACAGTTTTCACTGCCATGTGACGGAGGATATGACGCCCATCGAGAAGCAGGACTGTGAAGGGCGGTTCTGGGAGCTGTGCAACGGCGGCAAAATCCAATATGTGCGTTATCCGGTGGGTTATAATAAGGAGGCAGTCCGGACGCTGGTGCGCCGCGCTATGAAAAAGGGCTTCTATGAGGGCGTAAATCTGTCCCTGGCTTACTGCGACGACTGCGGTCATCAGGAGTTGGATATGGACGTATGTCCCAAGTGCGGCAGTAAGAATCTGACCAAGATCGACCGGATGAACGGCTATCTGTCCTATTCCAGAGTCAAAGGGGATACGAGGCTGAATGCGGCGAAGATGGCGGAGATTGAAGAAAGAGTATCCATGTAAAAAAAGAGTCCGGCTTGCCGGACTCTTTTGAGATTTAGTCATCGATGCCGAAGGTATACTCCAGCTTGTCTTCCGCGTCGTCCAGGCGGTCTTCCAGACGCTCCAGTTCCCGTTCCCGGGCTTTATAGTCGTCCCTGGAGAGGGCGTCCTGCCGGTAGAGCCGTTCCAGCTCGTCTTCGTGAAGGTCCAGCTCGTCGTCGATCTTCTTTTCTTCCTGCTTTAAGGAAAGGAACTGTTCCATACTGTCGGAGGAGGAGCTGGCCGGAACGATGCTGTCCACCTTTGTCTCATAGGCGGACACCATATCCGTGAGTTCTTCGATGGTATGGGTGGTGGCGTCGGGATTGGCCTGAGGTTCGCCTTCGGAAGGAGCGGCGGCTTCCGGGTCCGGATTCGCGGCGGGGGCCGCTTCCTGCTCTGAAACGCCAGTATCTGCGGAGTCTTCCGGCGCCGGAGGGATATTCTCGGGGGCGGCGTTTTCTTCGGAGTTTATATTATCTTCCAGGTCCTGGATCTGCTGGGTAAGCTGCTCGATCTGCTGGCGCAGTTCTTCGGTTTCTGTGTTGGGGTTGGAATTGCCGGATTGGCATCCGGTCAGGGAAAGCGCCGCTGCGGCGGCAAATGTAAGTAACATTTTTGGTTTCATCTTGATTTCCTCGCTTTCTGAATGTAAGATAAGTATATGCCGAAATCAGGAAAAATACAAGCAGAGGGGGGTGAACTTTTCGTGGAGGCCGGACGTCATTGGAGCCATCCGGACGTCGCCGCAAGGGCGCTCCCGCGGCGGCTGGCAGCGGGGTAATGGGCACGGGTGAGGCACAGATTATGGGGAGAATATGATAAGAAAGAAAAATTCTATAGATAACAGGAGTGATATGGAGATGGGATACAGGGAACAGGATCTGGCGGCGGTGGCCAGGAGGGAGAGGAATGGGAAGCGGGGGTATCTGGTGGTGAACCGGCTGCAGGGGAAGCATGTTCCGGTTCGGCCGTGGAGGGCGCTTTCGCTGTTTGGAGAGCTGGGAGAGCTTCTTCGGAAGGAGTATGAGGGGGAGCGGCTTCTTCTGATCGGGTTTGCGGAGACGGCGACGGCCATCGGAGCGGCGGTGGCGGCGGGGCTTAGGGCTTTGTATATGCAGACGACCAGGGAGCAGATCGACGGGGTGGATTATTTTTATTTTTCGGAGCAGCACAGTCATGCCACGGAGCAGAAGCTGGTGCGGGAGGATCTTGACCGGGCGGTTCCTCTGGTGGATCGGATTGTTTTTGTGGAGGATGAGATTACCACCGGGAATACGATCTGGAATATTATCAAACTTTTGGAGCAGGCGTATCCGGGGCGGCTGGCATATTCGGCGGCGTCGCTGCTGAACGGGATGGACAAGGAGCATCTTGGGGAGTATGAGGAGCGGGGGATACGGCTTCACTGGCTTTTGAAGACCTGTCATGAAGATTATGAGCGGAGGGCCAGGGAGGTTCAGGGGGATGGAGATTATCATCTCTGTGATGTGAAAAGACCGGCGCAGGGTTTTATGGAGTACCGCATTCATGGATATCAGAATGCCAGAAGGCTGACGGACGGGCAGGGCTACCGGGAAGCCTGCTGCCGGATGGCGGAGGAGATGCGAAGGATTGTGCCTTCTGGCCGGGGGCAGAGGATTCTGGTGGTGGGCACGGAGGAATTCATGTATCCTGCACTGATCGCGGCAGAGGGGCTGGAGCGGGAGGGGGGAGAGGTGTTCTGCCACTCGACGACCCGAAGCCCCATAGTGGTCAGCCGGGAGGAAGATTATCCGCTGGGAGAGCGGTATGAGCTTAAGAGCCTCTACGACGCCAGAAGGACGACGTATTTGTATGAAATCGGTACTTATGATGAGGTGGCGGTGGTGACCGACGCGGCATCGGAGGAGCGGGAGGGACTGTATTCTTTGATCAATGCCCTTCGTTCCCGGGGTAATAAGAAAATTCATGTGATCAGGTGGTGCGAAAAGTGAGAAGCTCTTACAGACAGGAAGATGTGATCTTTTTATTGAAAGATATTACGGGGCTTGTTAAACCCCAGCCGACGGCGGAGCGGGAGCGGCTCATCCAGGCGGGCCGGCATTACTGCGAGATGCTGCCCCTGGAGTATGTTCCAAGTCCCGCGTATATGGAAGCCTACGAGGAGGCGCTCACACATTTCGCGGTGCCGGTGGCGGCGGCGGTGGAGCGGCTGACTGACCGGGTGATGGAGCGAAGAGGGAGGGAGGTCGTGCTGGTGTCTCTGGCCAGGGCGGGCACTCCGGTGGGAATCCTGCTAAAACACTGCATCCAGCGAAAATACGCGGTCCGAGTTCCCCACTATTCCATCTCCATCATCAGAGGAAGAGGTGTCGACCACAATGCCATGGAATATCTTCTGGAACGGTACCAGGGGGAGCGTCTGCTTTTTGTGGACGGCTGGATCGGCAAGGGCGCCATTTTACGGGAACTGAAAAAAGAGATGGAGAACTATGAAGGGGTGTCCCCGGAGCTGGCAGTGGTATCGGACCCGGCCAATCTGACGGCTCTTTGCGGGACCCATGAGGATCTTTTGATTCCCAGTTCCTGTTTAAACAGTACCGTATCCGGTCTGGTCAGCCGTACCTTTCTCAGGAGCGATCTCATCGGAGAAAAGGATTTTCACGGCGCGGCTTATTATGGGGAGCTGGCAGGACAGGATCTGTCTTATGCATTTATAGAAGCGATTGAGCTGGAATTCGGAAAAGGAACAATCCAAGAAGAAAAACCGGTAATCGGACAGGGGACGGAAGAGGTAGAGCGTCTGGCAAAGGCATTCGGCATCCGGGATATCAATCTGATCAAACCGGGTATCGGGGAGGCCACGAGAGTGCTGCTTCGGAGAGTGCCCCATAAGCTTCTCATTCGGCAGGACTGCCAGGGGGACGCTTCCCTGGCGCATCTGATCCGGCTGGCCAGGGAAAAGCAGGTGCCGGTGGAGACTTATCCGCTGCGTCACTACAAGGCCTGCGGACTGATCAAAGATCTGGCGGATACGTAAAGGTTTACCGGACGCCGAAGGCTTCCGAGAGCATCAGGATTCTTTTCGCCCAGTTGGAATGAACTTTATATTCGTTCATGCGCTCCCCTTTCGTGCATCCGGACACCAGGTTTTTGGAAGACGGGTTCCAGCCGAGGATGGCGCGGGCGTCCTCTAAGTCTTTTTCGGAAACTTTATAGGCGTCGTTGATCAGTTCGATCTGGGCCGGATGGATGGCCGTCTTGCCGGTAAAACCGCACAGGCGGTCTTCTTTCAGCTCTTTTTTCAGACCTTTTTCCCAGTTCTTTCCATTATAATACTCCCACACGGGACCGGAGATCACATAGTCCATACCGAAGACGGTCACAATATCCGAGAAAATGTCGGAAATGGCGCGGATGCTGTGGATGGACTCCCGGGGACCTCTGCGGAATCCGAACCGGTGGCACAGATCGTTGCCGCCCACGCGGATGTTGAGCACCAGTTCTTCTGCGGGAGCCAGAAGATCTTTCAGCTCATAGAGAAGGTCCGCCCGGGTCCGAAGGTCGATCATCGAGGCGTCTTCCAGAATGGGCATCAGATAGACCGGCTTTTTGGAGGTTTGGTTGACGCGTAAGACGGCGTTCAGATAGTCTTCGGCGTTTTTGAGAGAAAACTTGGGCAGGTTGAATCCGGTGACCAGTTCTTTTGCATCCCCGAAGAGGTCCATGAGCTTTAAAATCTGCCTGGGACTCCGAACCCGGATGAAGATCATGGGTAGAAAAAAGAGCGTGTTTTTGGAAGCGTGAAAGAGGGTGTTCAGGGTCCGGGAAAGCTGCTGTTCGGCTTCTTCCACATGGTGGTCAGAGATGGTGTCCTCCAGGCACAGGGCCAGGGAGAAGTGTGTGCCAAAGCGTTCTTTTATCAGGGAATCGGCGATCTCGGTGTGATTGGCTGGGCAGTACAAAAGAGGGCCGACGCGGTAATAGAATACGGAATCTTTCATATAGTCTGTTTACTCCTCATAAAATAATCTGGCATGCTCGGGATGAGCGTGAATGGGAAACGGCATAACGGTGATATTATATCATTATTAAGAATAAAATCATAGTAATTGTTTTTGAAATATGCTATAATCAAAGAAATTTGGTTTTTCTTAAGAAAGCCCCGCGGAAACCCTGAGGAAAAAGGACGTCCGCGGGAGAATCAGGCAGATAACGCAGGGAAAAGAACATGCAGGAAGGAATCTTAAAAGTAAGACATAATGTGACAGAGGCCGCCTCCATCGATGCTTTTGCAAAAAGCAGAGGCGGTTTTGACGGAGTGTGCAAGGATGTGCAGTTCGTCAGGATGCTGGGACAGTATGGCGGATATGCGGAGGAAGTGGCGCAGATGGACCGCCTTCTGACCGGAGAGGAGGCGGAAGGCCGGGTGAAGTACCGGCGGATGGAACAGCTTCCCAGACTGGTCTCCACGGAGGATGTGAATTACTATTCCGGCTGCTACGACAACTGGCTGGCCGGCGGCAGGAAGGGACTTGCTTTAAAGTGTTCGGAACAAAGGGAAGCGTTCAAGACTGCGCTGGGAGCGGCCTGCCAGGAGGTGACAGGAATGTTCCGGCGGGTGACTTCCGGGGCCAGCGCTTCCATGGAGAAGAATTTTGCGGTGAAGCTGATGTTCTGGGCGGACCAGGTGGGGAGCGGACTTTTGACGGATGACCGGCCGGGGCTGGACCGGAAGTTCGTGATCTCGAATATTTCCAGGAAGCAGGAGTATCTGTTTGCCTGCTTTCTGACGCTTCTGGGGATAGATGTGCTGCTTTTGCAGTATCAGTCGGATCTCTCGGAGCAGGCGCTGGAAGGACTTGGACTGTCGAAGAAGGTGAAGCTGGGCGCGTTCGGCCCCTGCACGCTTCCGGCCTTTCAGTCGTATGTGCCGAAGCCGGAGGTTCCGGAGCACACGAAACGGAGGAACAACCGGACCGCGTCCCCCAGGGAGAGAAAGCCTCTGGAAGTGAGGAAGGCAGGGACGGCTCCAAGGCCGGTACCGCCAGGGCTGCCACCGTCGCCCTCCGGAAATAGAACAAATGTTCTCTCCGTCGGAAATCCGGGGAGTGGAAGGACGCCTGGCCGGGAGCTTGATTTTGAAGAGCTGGCGCGCCTGGCCTCCTCGGTGGTAATGATCTCCGTCCACGACCGGAAGGGAGAGATCCTGGGCAACGGGTCCGGCATCATGATCGGAGCCGGGGGTTACATACTGACGAATCATCATGTGGCAACCGGGGGAAATTTCTATTCCGTCCGGATTGAGGATGACGACAAGATCTACAAGACCGACGAGATCATCAAGTACAATTCGGTTCTGGATCTGGCAGTGATCCGGATTGACCGCGTATTGAAGCCTCTGCCGATCTACGGGGGCGCAAGGAAACTGGTCCGGGGGCAGAAGGTGGTTGCCATCGGCAGTCCCTTAGGACTCTTCAATTCCGTCTCGGACGGCATTATCTCCGGTTTTCGGGTGATCAACGATGTGGACATGATTCAGTTTACCGCGCCGATCTCCCACGGCAGCTCTGGCGGCGCCGTGCTCAATATGTACGGGGAAGTGATCGGGATCAGCACCGCTGGCTTTGACAATGGACAGAACATTAACCTGGCTGTGGGATATGAATTTATCGGTCAGTTCGTCAGGGGATTTACAGGACAGCATGGAAAGTGAAGTTGTGGACATATGTTTGAGCATAGAAAGCTTCAGAATCTGGAAGATTATTTTTTAGAACTGCGTCAAAGACCAGGGACGGGGGTCTATTTTTACCGGATCAACAGCTATAACGAAAAGATCCGGGAGTTCCTCGGGAAGTATTATGAGGCGGCCAGGAAGACCGGGGTGGTCATCGAGGGAAAGATTCCCAATCCCGAGGAGAAGCACTTAAGCTACTACGAGGAGATCATGGGCGTCGGCTTTTCGATGGATGCGGGCTTTATGGAGCAAAGTCTGAAGAAATGGCTGCCCAGGATGAACGATTACCAGAGAGGGCAGGTGGCCGCGGCTATTTACGATACTCTGGCGGACATGCGCCGGGCAGGCAAGAATGACAATATCTTAAAAAACGCCTATATTAAGTTCATGTGCTGGCTGTACTATAAGTTTGAGCGCATCGCGGGCCGCCTGGGAGAGAGCCAGATTCCCAAAATTCTGTATGAAGGGGCGGTCAGCGCCTACGAACTGAAGCTGCTCCATATTCTGGCGAAGGCGGGAAGCGATATCGTGCTCCTGCAAAAGGACGGGGATCAGAATTACCTAAAACAGGACCCGGGGAGCGCTTTTTCCGATGCGCTGGAACTGCCGGGGACGACTGCCTTTCCCGAAGGTTTCGGCGTCTCCTGGCTTCGCAGAGAGCAGGAAAAGCGCTGGAACCGGGAGCGTCTCATCGGCGGCGGGCCGACGGCTTTGAACTGTACCAACGCCTGGATCGAAGGGACGGGGCTGCCGGATATCTTAAAGGACTGTCCGGAGCGGGGAACGGACAGCCGGTTCTTTTACAACTGCTTTATGAGAATCAGCGGTGTGGAGGATAAGGTGACTTATCTGAATGATCTGTACCAGTTCCAGCTAAAGATCAGGAACAGCGGAAGAAAGCTTCTGATTCTGGAGGGGGAGATCCCTCCGCCGACGGTGGAAGAGATTCAGAGCGTGCCCCGGAAGAATTACGGGAACGCGGAGCAGATGCTCGCGGATCTTTCCGGGGCGCTTGTCTATCCGGCCAGCCAGGAGCTGGAGCGGCTGATGCGCAGAGCGTTCATTGAGGTGCTCTCGGAGGAAGAGGCGCTGCCGGATGTGAATCTGAACCGGCTGACGAATCACGGAGTATATCTTCTGTGCTGGTTAAGAAGGTATGCGCCGGAGCTGTTCGGGAACTGGAAGATGCCGGAGATCGGATGTTTTGTGTGTCTCGGGGGCTGTAAGAACGGAAAGGAAGCCATGTTCTTAAAGCTTTTGTCCAGACTTCCCACGGACGTGCTGATCCTGAAGCCGGACCGGCAGGGGCTGTGCAGCCTGGCGGATCAGAGGCTGTATGAGAAGAACTACGAGCAGTCCATGACGGTGAAGCGTTTCCCCAGGGAAGGAGAGGATATCCGAATGGGTACCGCCGCCTATCACGCGGAGCGGGAACTGGACGAGGTGATGTACCAGGATTCCGGAATCTACCGGAATCAGCAGTACGACCGGGCGGTGTCCGTGTCTCTTCAGACCATGTACGAGGAGATCGCCATTCTCTGGAATCAGGAGGTCAAGTACCGGCCGAACTTCGCCGTGACCGATTCTGTGGTCAGCATTCCGGTGATCTTTGCCAAGGTATCCGGAGTGAAGGACGGCCAGATCAACCGTTACTGGTCGGATATTCATACGCTGGTGACGCCGGATACCCTGGTGATCCGGGGGGCGCCTCACATCAATCCCACGGACGCCAATCCTGTGAAGGCTCACGTGACAGAGTTTTTCAAAAATGGAAAGCTTCAGAAGGCGAAGATCAAGGAGCATCCTTCTTATACGTATGGACTCTTAAGGGAGGAGATCCAGGATCACATTCTTGAGAAGCTTCAGCTACTGATTGACCGGCGGATCATCCGGGGAACCTTTGAGAACGGGACCGAGTATACGATCATCGGAGTGGTTCTGAATCTGGAAAAAGAAATTCTGCGGCTTTTGCAGCGCTTTGACTTTACCAAAAAGAACCCCAAGCTGATCTATATTCACACAACGGAGCAGCTGATTTCCCTGGAGGACAGCATTCTGACCGCTTTTTTAAATCTGGCAGGTTTTGATGTGGTATTTTTTATTCCCACAGGGTATCAGTGTATTGAGAAATATTTTAACAGAGAGATGATGGAGGAGCATCAGATCGGCGAATATCTGTATGACCTGCAGGTTCCGTCCTTCCGGGCCGCTCCGTCCAATACACGGCGCTCATGGCGCGACATCATATTTAAGAGAGGTAGTTGATATGGGACTTGATTTTAGCAGACCGCCGGCAGGGGTACAGACCGCGGTCCGGGAAGCAGAAAACGGCGTGGAAGTGGTGGAAAAGTATGACATCATGGCGGACCGCCAGCAGATGAACGTGGCTTTGACCGGTTCCCCGGAAGTGGACGCGCTGGCAAGCCAGATTGAAGTCTACGATCTGGAGACCATCGTTTCTTTTGGCGCGGAAGTGGCGGAGGAGATCTCAAAAGCGTCCGACGTGGTGTTAAACGGGATGAGTATGTCCCAGCTGGATGATTCCAGCGCCATGTTAAATCAGTTAGCGAAGGTGATGTCGAAGTTCGACATCGAGGAGCTTAAGGAGAATCCCACGCTCTTCGGGAAGCTGTTCGGGAATCTCCGCAAGCAGCTGGACAAGATTCTTGACAAATACCATACCATGGGAGATGAAGTTGATAAGATTTATGTGCAGTTAAAGCAGTATGAGTCTGAGATCAAGCAGTCGAACCGGAAGCTGAACCAGATGTTCGACGCCAATGTGAATTATTATCATGATCTTGTAAAATATATTCTTGCGGGGGAGCAAGGCTGCCGGGAGATCTCCGATTACATCGACAAGCGGCAGAGAGATATGGAAGAATCCGGAGACAATTCCATTCAGTTCGAGATTCAGAGTCTGAATCAGGCGCTGATGATGCTGGAGCAGAGGACCCAGGATCTGAGGATTGCCGAGAATGTGGCCATGCAGTCCATTCCCATGATCAAAACCATGGAGTTCAGCAATATGAACCTGGTGAGAAAGATCAATTCTGCATTTATCATCACGCTTCCGGTCTTCAAGCAGGCTCTGGCCCAGGCCATCATGCTGAAACGCCAGCGGATTCAGGCGGAAGCCATGTCCGCGCTGGATGAGAAGACCAATGAGATGCTGGTGCGCAATGCCCGCAATACGGTGGAACAGTCCAAGATGACGGCACAGCTGGCTTCCGGCAGTTCCATCAAGATCGAGACACTGGAGACAACCTGGAGGACTATCGTGACTGGGATCGACGAGACAAAGCAGATTCAGGAGAACGCAAGAAAGCAGCGCTCGGAAGATCAGCTTCGGCTGGAACAGATCAAAGAAGAGTTCAACAGGATGTATCATATGCCAGATAAAAAGTAGGTGACAGGAGGTAACGTATTATGGCAATCAATCTGACAAAAGGACAGAAAGTAGACTTGACGAAAGGAAATCCGGGGCTTAAGAAGCTGATGGTGGGTCTTGGATGGGATGTGAACGCCTTTGATTCCGGAGCAGACTTTGACCTGGACGCAGCGGCATTTATGCTGGGAGACAACGGCAAATGCCCTACGGAAAAAGAATTTATCTTCTACGGTAATCTGACGCACCCGAGCGAGGCGCTCAAGCATATGGGAGATAACCTGACCGGAGAAGGCGAAGGAGATGACGAGCAGATCTTTGTGGATCTGTCAAAGCTTCCTTCCAATGTATCAAAAGTTGCTTTTACGGTAACAATTTATGAAGCAGAGGCCAGAGGACAGAACTTTGGGCAGGTGTCCAACTCCTTTATCCGCATCGTGGATGAGAGTACCGGGCAGGAGCTGATTCACTATGATCTGGGAGAGGACTTCTCCATCGAGACGGCAGTGGTGGTCGGAGAGCTTTACAAGCATAACGGAGAGTGGAAGTTTAATGCCATTGGAAGCGGATTCCAGGGCGGCCTGGCGGCGCTTTGCGGACATTATGGAATAGAAGTAGCTTGAGAAAACAGATGCGGAACTTATATAGGAGGAAATGAGTTATGCCAGTAAATTTGAAAAAAGGACAGAAGGTAAGCCTGACAAAGGATAATCCGGGGCTTAAGAAAGTGGTCGTCGGCCTGGGATGGGATGTGAACGCATTTGACACCGGCGGGGATTTTGACCTGGATGCGGCGGCATTTCTGCTGGGAGACAACGGAAAGGCTGCAGGGCCCGAGGATTTTGTGTTCTACGGGAATCTGAAACATCCGTCGGGAAGCGTACAGCATATGGGCGACAATCTGACCGGAGCCGGCGAGGGGGACGACGAGCAGATCAAGGTTGATCTTTCCCTGGTGCCGGCGAATGTGACGAAGATTGCTTTTACGGCCACGATCTATGAGGCGGAGGAGCGGAGGCAGAACTTCGGTCAGGTGAGCAATGCGTTTATCCGGATCTACAATGAGGAGAACGGCGAGGAGATGCTGCGCTACGATCTGGGAGAAGACTTCTCCATCGAGACGGCGGTGGTCTTCGGCGAACTCTATAAGAATGGAAACGAGTGGAAATTCAATGCCATCGGCAGCGGCTATCAGGGCGGCCTGGCGGCGCTGTGCGGCAATTACGGCGTGGATGTAGAGTAGGGGGGATAATCATGTCAATCAGTTTAAAAAAGGGACAGAAAGTCAGTCTGTCCAAGGAAAATCCCGGTCTGTCCAGAGTCGTGGTGGGTCTTGGCTGGGACGAGGTAAAGAAATCAAAAGGCTTTAATTTCCTGGCACCCAAGCCGGCGCCCATTGACTGCGACGCCTCCGCCATCATGCTTCATGACGGGAAGCTGATTTACAAAGAGGACCTGATCTTCTTCAATAACCTCCGCCATCCCACTGGTGCGGTGCAGCACATGGGCGACAACTTAACTGGAGCGGGCGAGGGAGACGACGAGCAGATCATCGTGGATCTGTCTGCGATTCCTCAGGAATATGACCGGATCGTGTTCGTTGTGAACATCTATCAGGCAGTGCAGAGAAAGCAGCATTTCGGCCTGATCCAGAATGCGTTTATTCGCCTGGTGGACGGAAGAAACAACAATGAGATGTGCAGATACAATCTGACGGAAGATTACGCCAATATGACTGCCATGATCTTCGGAGAGCTCTATCGCCATAACGGAGAGTGGAAATTCAATCCGATGGGTCAGGGAACGACGGACCCGGGCATCCTGGACGTTGCCCGTCGGTATATGCAGGCGTAACGCAGCAATACCTTTGAGGAGATATGTGATGAAATTTAATGGACTGACAGAACAGGAAGCGGAGGCTTCCAGAAAAAAATATGGAAGCAATGAGATTCCGGATTCGGAACCGACGACTTTCTGGGATGAATTCAAAGAGACCTTTGGAGATCCCATGATCAAGATCCTGCTGGCCATCGCGGTGCTGATGATCGTGATGTTCTTTTTTGGCTACGCGGAGATCTATGAGCCCCTGGGAACGATCGTGGCGGTGCTGATCGTGGCTTTTGTATCGGCGAAAACCGGCGTGGCCAGCGACACCAAGTACCGGGAATTAAAGGACCGGACGAAGAAAGAGCAGTGTAAGGCATACCGGGACGGCAAAGTGACCGTCATCGACGTGGACGACGTGGTGGTGGGCGACCATGTGCTTTTGCAGTCCGGCGACAAGATTCCGGCGGACGGCGTGCTGGTATCCGGAAGTCTTCGGGTGGATAATTCCGCTCTGAACGGAGAGGCGGAGGAGTGCAAGAAGACGGCAGCGGACGAAGGCTTTGAGCTGGCGGACGAGATCACCGGCGACACCTTTGTGGACGCTCATTCCCTGTTCCGCGGGGCAGTGGTTTTCGACGGAGAGGGTATCCTGGACGTACGAAAAGTCGGCTTAAAGACCATGATGGGCCGGATGGCGGACGAAATGCAGGAGGATGACATTGATTCTCCTCTGAAAGTGAAGCTTTCCAAGCTGGCAGGCCAGATTTCGGTCTTCGGCTATGTGGGTGCCACAGTCATCGCGATTTTGTACTTTGCCTACTTTATCGTGTCTGCCGGCGGATTTTCTGCTTATTTTGCCATGGGTGCGGAGCAGGTGATCAAGGATATCGTGGAGGCGGTATCTCTTGCCATCGTGATCATCGTCTGTGCGGTTCCGGAAGGACTGCCGCTGATGATCTCTCTGGTGCTGATGCAGAACACCAGCAAAATGCTGGATCACAATGTCCTGGTGAGAAAAGCCGAAGGAATCGAGACCGCAGGTTCATTGAACATTCTGTTCAGCGATAAGACTGGAACCATCACCAAAGGAAGTCTGGAAGTGGTGGAATTCTTCACGGCGGACGGACAGGTGATCCCCATTCCGGAACTTTCCGGACATACAGAGGTGAAGGAACTTCTGAATCTGGCCATCGGAAAGAACACCCAGTCCATGTTCGACGCGGAACATCGGGTGATCGGCGGCAACGCCACGGATCAGGCGCTGATGAAATTCATCGGGGAAGAGACCTTCCGGGCACTGGAGGCGAAGAAGGAGTATCAGATTCTGGCTTCCCAGGGCTTTAATTCCATGAACAAGTTCAGTCAGGCCCGCATTGACCGCACCGGAAAGACGTTCTACAAGGGAGCGCCGGAGCGTCTCCTCTCAAAGGCGAAAAAATATCTGGACAAAGACGGAAAGGTACAAACCATCGACAAGGCGGCGCTGGATCAGAAGATCGACGCTCTGGCGGAGAAAGCCATGCGCGTGCTGGCCTTCGGGTATTCGGAAAAGGAGTTGGAGGAGAACACGATCCACGAGGATCTGGTGCTGATCGGTCTTGTGGCCATTCGGGATGATGTCAGACCGGAGGCAAGGGACGCCATCAAAGAAGTGAGAAACGCGGGTATCCAGGTGGTCATGATTACCGGAGACCGTCTGGAGACGGCGGTTGCCATCGCAAAGGACGCGGGACTTTTAAAAGAAGACGCCGACAGGGCTCTGACCAGCGCCCAGCTCAACGAGATGTCGGATGAGGAAGTCAAGAAGATCATTCCGCAGATCCGGGTGATCGCGCGAGCTCTTCCCACCGACAAGTCCCGGATGGTGCGTCTCTGCCAGGAGATGAATCTGGTGGTTGGCATGACCGGAGACGGCGTTAACGACTCTCCGGCTCTTAAGAGGGCGGATGTAGGCTTCGCCATGGGCAGCGGTACCGAGGCGGCCAAGGAAGCCGGCGAGATCGTCATCCTGGACGACAACTTTAAGTCCATCAAGGACGCCATCTGGTACGGCAGGACCATCTACCACAATATTTTAAAATTCTGTAAATTCCAGCTGGTGATCAACGTGGCGGCTGTGGTGGTCAGTGCCGTCGCTCCGTTCTTTGGAGTGGAGGAACCGCTGAAAGTCACCCACCTTCTGTTCGTCAATCTGGTCATGGACGGCCTGGGTGCCATCATGCTGGGCAACGAGCCGGCGCTTCCCGAGTATATGCAGGAGAAGCCAAGAAGAAGAGACGAGAGCATCATCAGCCGGAAGATGGCGGTACAGATCGGCGTCATGGGCGCCTGGCTGACCATTTTGAGCTTTCTTTACCTGAAGGTTCCCTTCTTTCAGGAGGTGCTTGGAAACGAAGAGCAGCTTCTGACCGGATATTTTGTTTTGTTCATTGTCAGTGCCCTGTTCAACGGATTCAATGTGAGGGACGAGGGCTTCGGCATCTTCCGGGGACTGAATGAGAACACCGGCTTTATGAAGGTGTTCTGCATCATCATCCTGGTACAGGCGGTGATCGTCAACGCGGCTCTGGTGCCCTTTACCGCCTTTACCTGGATCGGCAACATGTTCAGCTGCGTGCCCTTTGGACTGAAGGGCTGGGCGTTGGTGATCGTGCTGGCAGCCACCATGATCCCGGTAGATCTGGTGCGCAAGTGCCTGAGCGCAAAAAGCCGTTGACGGTCTTTCACGCAGATCTGGACAATACGCTGATCTATTCGGTCAGGCATGACGTGGGGGAGGAGAAGACAGGCGTGGAGGTCTATGAAGGAAGAGAGGTGTCCTTCATGACAAACCGGTCCTCCTCCCTGTTAAAAAGGGTGAAAGAACATCTGCTTTTTGTGCCGACCACCACCCGGACCGAAGAACAGTACCGGCGGATTGATCTGAAGATGGGTCCCCTGGAGTATGCGCTGGTGTGCAACGGAGGGGTGCTGCTTCACAGAGGGCAGGAAGCTGCGGCGTGGTATGAAGATTCTCTCCGGCTCATTGGTGAGAGCCGGGGAGAGCTTGTACGGGCCCGGGACCTTATGGAGAGAGATGAAGACCGGATATTTGAAGTGAGGAATATCCGGGATCTTTTTCTCTTTACCAAAAGCGGCGAGCCTTTGAAAACGGCGAAGCGCCTGAAGGAGCATCTTGACGCGTCCAGAGTACAGGTGTTCCGGAATGGAAGTAAGGTGTATGTGCTTCCGTTCGGCCTTGACAAAGGGACTGCGGTAAAGCGGTTCCGGGCTTACATAAAACCGGACCAGGTGGTCGCGGCAGGGGACAGCGAATTCGATGTTCCCATGCTTTTGGAGGCGGATCTGGCTTATGCGCCGGAGGCGCTGAAAAAGCGGTACGCTCTTGGCGGACGGATCGTGGGGATACCGGAGAGGGTAATCTTTTCAGACGGGTTGTTGGAGAAGCTCTGGGCAGAAATTCAAAAAACGGAGAAGTGATGTAAGGGGAGAAAAACATGGAAGAGAAGAAATTTATCAGTCCGATGGGAAGCATTCATATGATTCCCATGGATGTGATCGCCGGGTTTGAGGTGCGCCCCGGCATGTATGCGCTGAACGGGGCCATGGCGATTCCGGTGGGAGTGAACTTTACCGTGCATTCTTACGGGGCCACATCTTGTGAACTTTTGCTGTTCCACCGGGAGGAGGAAGAGCCTTATGCGGTGCTGCCCTTTCCGGAGCACTATCGAATCGGCAATGTATATTCCATGATCGTATTCGGACTGAATATCCGGGATTTTGAGTACGCGTACCGGCTGGACGGTCCCTATGACGCATCCAAAGGGCTTTTGTTTGACAAAAACAAAGTACTGCTGGATATTTACGCCAAGGCGGTGACCGGGCAGAGCCAGTGGGGGCGGCCGAGAAAGAAGGGGACCTTCTACAAGGCAAGGGTCGTAAAGGATGATTTTGAATGGGGAAGTGATCAGAATCCTTTGATCCCCATGGAAGATCTGATCATCTACGAGCTGCATGTGCGGGGATTCACAAGACACGGTTCCTCGGGCGTGGAGTATCCGGGCACCTTCGCGGGGCTGATGGAGAAGATTTCCTATCTGAAAGAGCTGGGAGTCAACGCCGTGGAGCTGATGCCGATCTTTGAGTTTGATGAGATGAAAGACAGCCGTATCGTGGACGGACATCAGGTGGTAGACTACTGGGGCTATAATACGGTCAGCTTCTTTGCGCCTAACACCAGCTATACAGGGGTCACCGAATACAACCGGGAGGGAACCGAGCTGAAACGGCTGATCAAGGCCCTCAACGAGAACGGCATTGAGTGTTTTCTGGATGTGGTATTCAACCACACGGCGGAGGGCAATGAATTGGGGCCCTGCTTCTCTTTCAAAGGATTTGACAACAATATCTACTATATGTTGACTCCGGACGGACACTACTATAACTTCAGCGGCTGCGGCAATACCCTGAACTGCAATCATCCGATTGTGCAGCAGATGATCCTGGAGTGTCTCCGCTACTGGACCACCACCTATCATGTGGACGGCTTTCGTTTCGACCTTGCAAGCATTCTGGGGCGCAATGAAGACGGGTCGCCCATGAGCAAACCGCCTCTTCTGCAAAGTCTCGCTTTTGATCCAATCCTGGGAGATGTGAAGCTGATCGCGGAAGCGTGGGACGCGGGAGGACTGTATCAAGTGGGAAACTTCCCCTCCTGGAACCGCTGGGCGGAGTGGAACGGGAGATACCGGGATGATCTGCGCAGTTACTTAAAGGGCGATTACGGCATGTCCCATACGGCAGCCGCAAGAATTACAGGTTCTCTTGATATGTACGGGCGGGAAGGCAGAGGATACAATGCGTCCGTGAACTTTCTGAACTGTCACGACGGCTTCACCCTCTGGGATATGTACTGCTACAATGAGAAGCATAACGAGGCCAACGGTTGGAACAATACGGACGGAAGCAACGACAACCGGAGCTGGAACTGCGGCGTGGAGGGAGAGACGGATAACGAGGAGATCCTCACGCTTCGCAGAAGGCTGGCGAAGAACGCGATGACAGTACTGATGCTGAGCCGGGGAACGCCCATGTTTCTGGCCGGTGATGAATTCTTGAACACCCAGTTCGGCAATAACAACGCCTACTGTCAGGACAACGAGATTTCCTGGCTGGACTGGGGACTCCTTGAGAAGAACCGGGATCATTTCGAATACACGAAGAATGTGATCCGGATTCGAAAGGAGCATGATGTGGTGCGCAGATACACCGGAAACTGCTCTCTTGGATTTCCGGAGATGCAGGTGTCGGAACCGGACGAACAGACGAAGGTTCTCCGAGTGATTTACGCGGGAAGGAATCACGAGGATACGGAGGACGACGTGGTCTGCCTGGCGGTGAATGTGTTCTGGGAGGCCCAGGAAGTGAGGCTTCCGAAACTTCCTTCCTATATGAGGTGGCAGGTGGCGGCAGATACCTATGGCAATTACCTTCCCGGCGGAATTCCGGGGAAGATTCCGGTGGAACCGGCAGAGAACGGCGTCTATATCGGCCCCCGCTCGGTTCTGGTCTTAATTGCATCCAGACGCAACGGGTAATAATGCACTAAAATAAACGATTAAATAAAAAATAATTATGCAATATTGCGAAAATGAGAGGAAGAAATTGCATTTTTCGTCAGATAATTGTATAATTATACTATATAAATGAAAGAGAGGACCTTTCTATGAAGCAAAATAGTATGTTGGCAATGATTCTGGCAGGCGGACGGGGTTCCAGGCTGCATGATCTTACCAATAAAGTTGCGAAACCGGCTGTTTCATACGGCGGAAAGTATAAGATCATTGATTTTCCGCTCAGCAACTGTGCAAACAGCGGGATTGATGTAGTTGGCGTACTGACACAGTACGAATCTGTTCTTCTGAACAGTTATGTGGCAGGCGGCGGAAGCTGGGGCCTTGACGCCCGTGACAGCGGTGTGTTCGTCCTTCCGCCCCGGGAGAAAGCAGACGCGAATCTGGATGTGTACCGGGGTACCGCAGACGCCATTTCTCAGAATATTGACTTTGTGGACAATTACGAGCCGGAGTATATGCTGATCCTCTCCGGAGACCATATTTACAAGATGAACTATGCAAAGATGCTCCAGGCGCACAAGGAGAACGGCGCGGACGCAACCATCGCGGTGATCGAGGTTCCCATGAAGGAGGCCAGCCGTTTTGGTATCATGAACACGGACCCGGAGACCGGCAGAATTGTAGAATTCGAGGAAAAACCGGCGGAGCCCAAGAGCAATCTGGCGTCCATGGGCATCTATATCTTCAACTGGAAGCTTCTGCGCAAGATGCTGGTGGCGGATATGAAGAAAGAAGAGTCCAACCATGACTTTGGAAAAGATATCATCCCGGCACTTCTCAATGACGGCAAGAAGCTGTATGCCTACAAGTTCAAAGGCTACTGGAAAGACGTGGGAACCATCGATTCTCTGTGGGAAGCGAATATGGACCTTCTGGACAAGAAGAACGGCCTGGATCTGGACGACCGTACCTGGACGATCTACACGGAAGACGTTCCGACCCTTCCTCAGTACATAGCCGCAGAGGCAAAAGTCAGCCGGGCGTTCATCACCCAAGGCTGCAACGTGGAAGGCGAAGTCCGGAATTCGGTACTGTTCACCGGGGCGAAGGTGGGCCCGGGAGCAAAGGTGATCGACAGTGTTCTGATGCCGGGCGCAGTGGTGGAAGAGGGCGCCGTGGTAACAAGAGCATTAGTGGCAGATGAGGTTAAGATTGGAAGCCAGGCAGTTGTCGGAAGTGCGGACAGCGAGCATATTGAACTGGTTGCGAAAAATGTAAAGGGGTAGAATCATATGGCAAGAGCATTAGGAATTATAAGTTTTTCAGAAAACCATATCTGGGTGGAAGGGTTGGAAACTTATCGTTCAATCCCGGCATTCTCCTTCCTCGGCAGATATCGCGTGGTGGACTTTCCGATTTCCAATATGTCCAACAGCGGCATTGACCGAATCCAGGTATATATCAGAAGAAAGCCGTGTTCTCTGGTAGAGCATATCGGAACCGGACGGCATTACAACATTAACTCCAAGAGCGGTTATCTGCAGATGGTATTCGCGGACTCTCAGGAGGACAAAGACTATTACAATACTGATATCAAAGCGTATGCGGAGAATCTGGACCGTATGGTGAAGGCAAGCAATACCCATGTGGTCATCGCTCCCGGATATATGGTGTACACCCAGGACTTCGATGAGCTTCTGAAGGTTCATGACGAGTCCGGGGCAGACGTCACCCTCCTCTATCACAAAGTGGATAACGCGAAAGAGGCGTACTTAAGCTGCGATTATCTGAATCTGAACAAGCAGAAAGGCGTGGAGTCCATCGAGCGCAACAACGGCACCACAAAGACCCGAAATATCTTTATGGATACCTATGTCATGAAGAAAGAGGTGTTCATGGATCTGGTGCAGGCCGCTCAGAAGGCGTCCTCCATGTATACCATGAAGCACATCCTCAACGACATGTGCGGCGAGCTGGATATCCGCGGCGTGGCACACAAGGGCTTTTTCGCTCCGATTGATGATCTGAAGAGTTACTATGACGCGAACCTGTCTCTGTTAGACCCGAAGAACGTCAAGAGTCTGTTCAGCGACGAATGGCCTATCTACACCCGTACCAGCGATTCCTGCCCGACCCAGTACTATGAGACGGCGGACGTGAAAGCATCGTTCATCTCCAACGGCTGCCAGATCGAGGGTACCGTGGAGAATTCCGTCATCGGCAGAGGCTGTGTGGTCAAGCCCGGCGCAGTGGTGAAGAACTGTGTGGTGCTGGCAGACACCGTGATCGGCAATGACGTACATATTGAAGGCCATGTGGTGGACCGCCTCGCGAAGATCACCCGTATGAAAGAGATCATCGCAGATCCGGCGAAGCCAGGCTATGTAAAGAGGAACGATACCGTATAAACCTATGGATCACGAGGGCTCCCGCGAGGGGGCCCTTTTCATGCCTTTGGCGTCAGACGAAAATTTGTTCTGTTTTTTCTCTTGTTATTTTTCCATAAATTATGTATACTATACCCTGTATGTTTGAAGTAATTGTGAAGGTACCAAACGGTTACGGTTGAAAAGGAGCAGGATATTATGGCAAACAACACCTATGATGCGGACAGCATTGCTGTCCTAGAGGGCCTGGAAGCGGTGCGCAAGCGTCCCGGTATGTACATCGGAAGTGTATCGACAAAGGGATTGAATCACCTGATCTATGAGATCGTGGATAATTCGGTAGATGAGCATCTGGCGGGTTTTTGCAGTCAGATTGAAGTATATTTGGAAAAGGACGGTTCCTGTACCGTCAGCGACAACGGGCGGGGAATTCCGGTGGGGATGCACGCCAAAGGAATGTCCGCGGAGCGGCTGGTCTTTACGACGCTGCACGCCGGGGGCAAGTTCGACGACTCGGTTTATAAGACCAGCGGAGGGCTTCACGGGGTGGGCTCTTCTGTGGTCAACGCCCTGTCCGCCTGCCTGGACATCGAGGTGTCCCGGGACGGGTATATCCACCATGACCACTACGAACGGGGCAATCCTACGGTGGAGCTGATCAAAGGCCTTCTGCCCACCATAGGCAGGACCAAAAGGACCGGCACGAAGATCAACTTTCTGCCGGACCCGGAGATCTTTGAGAAGACCCGCTTTAAAGCGGAAGAAGTCAAAAGCCGGATGCACGAGACGGCTTATCTGAATCCAGAGCTGACCATTGTCTTCGAGGACCGCCGGGGCGCCCAGGTGGAGCATATGGAATTTCATGAGCCGGACGGGCTGGTGGGCTTTGTAAAGGACCTGAACCGTTCCCAGGAGACCATCCACGACGTGGTGTACTTTAAGGGAGAGAGCGAAGGCATCACGGTGGAGTGCGCCTTCCAGTACATCAATGAATTTCATGAAAATGTACTGGGCTTCTGCAACAATATCTATAATGCGGAGGGCGGGATGCACATCACCGGCTTCAAGACCGTATTTACCTCGGT
The DNA here is from genome assembly GCA_910584945.1 of uncultured Lachnospiraceae bacterium. GTDB lineage: Bacteria > Bacillota > Clostridia > Lachnospirales > Lachnospiraceae > Hominiventricola. Next base: position 156,196 of record CAJUDY010000002.1, read on the forward strand.
AATCAACAGCTATGCCAGAGAGCTGGGAATCTTAAAGGAGAAGGACACGAATTTTACCGGAGCCGACGTGCGCAACGGCATGACGGCGGTCCTCTCTATCAAGCATCCGGACCCTCGGTTCGAGGGACAGACCAAGACCAAGCTGGACAATCAGGACGCATCCAAAGCCACGTCCAAAGTGACCGGCGACGAGATCCAGCGGTATTTTGACCGGAATCTGGAGGTCTTAAAGGCCGTCATCGGCTGTGCGGAGAAGGCGGCGAAAATCCGTAAAAGCGAGGAGAAGGCCAAGACGAACCTTCTGACCAAACAGAAGTTCTCTTTTGATTCCAACGGAAAGCTGGCCAACTGTGAAAGCAGAGATAATTCGAAATGTGAAATCTTTATCGTGGAGGGAGACTCCGCCGGGGGGTCTGCCAAGACTGCCAGAAATCGGGCATATCAGGCGATCCTTCCCATTCGAGGCAAGATCCTCAATGTGGAGAAGGCCAGCATTGACAAGGTATTGGCCAACGCGGAGATCAAGACGATGATCAACGCTTTTGGATGCGGCTTTTCCGAGGGCTACGGCAATGATTTTGATATCACAAAGCTTCGGTATGACAAGATCATCATTATGGCGGATGCTGATGTGGACGGCGCCCATATCAGCACCCTGCTTCTGACCCTGTTCTACCGGTTTATGCCGGAGCTGATCTACGAGGGGCATGTGTATATTGCCATGCCGCCCCTCTATAAAGCCATGCCTTCCCGGGGAAAAGAAGAATATCTCTATGATGACAAGGCGCTGGAGCGCTACCGGAAGAAGCATACGGGGCCCTTTACCCTGCAGAGGTATAAAGGTCTGGGAGAGATGGACTCGGATCAGCTCTGGGAGACCACCATGGACCCGGACCGCCGGAGGCTTCGGCAGGTGGAGATCGAGGACGCCAGACTGGCTTCCTCGGTGACGGAGATGCTGATGGGCACGGAAGTGCCGCCCCGGCGTCAGTTTATTTATGAAAATGCGGTGGACGCGGAGCTGGATGTCTAGGAGGGACCCATGAGCGAAGAGATGATTATAAAGACAGAATATTCGGACGTCATGCAGAAGTCTTATATTGACTATGCCATGAGCGTCATTGTAGCCCGGGCGCTGCCGGATGTGAGAGACGGGCTGAAGCCGGTGCAGAGGCGGACCCTTTATGATATGCATGAGCTGGGCATCCGGAGCGATCGGCCTTATCGGAAGTGTGCCCGTATTGTGGGGGATACTATGGGTAAATACCATCCCCACGGGGACAGTTCCATCTATGAAGCTCTGGTAGTGATGAGCCAGAACTTTAAAAAAGGACTGCCCCTGGTGGACGGCCACGGGAACTTTGGCTCCATTGAGGGCGATGGGGCGGCGGCCATGCGTTATACGGAGGCCAGACTTCAGAAAGTGAGCGAGGACGCCCTGCTGGCGGACCTGGACAAGGATATCGTGGATTTTGTGCCGAATTTTGATGAGACGGAGAAGGAACCGGGGGTTCTGCCCGCCAGGATTCCCCATCTTCTGGTCAACGGCGCGGAAGGGATCGCCGTGGGCATGTCCACCAGCATCCCGCCCCATAATCTGGGGGAGACCATCGACGCCATGAAAGCCTATATGAAGAACTCCAAGCTGACCGTGGAAGATCTCTTAAAGATCATGCCGGGGCCGGACTTCCCCACCGGCGGCATCGTGGTCAACAAGGATGAACTGACCGAGATCTACCGGACCGGCAGCGGCAAGATCAAGGTCCGGGGCAAGGTGGAAGTGGAGAAGTTAAAGGGTGGAAAGGAGCAGCTGGTCATCACGGAGATTCCCTACACCATGATCGGCGCCAACATCGGCAAGTTTTTGAACGATATCGGTACTTTGGTGGAGACGAAGAAGACCACGGACATCGTGGACATTACCAATCAGTCCTCCAAGGAGGGCATCCGGATCGTGCTGGAGCTTAGAAAGGGAGCAGACACCGAGCAGCTTACCAATATGCTCTACAAAAAGACCCGGCTGGAGGACACCTTCGGCGTCAACATGCTGGCGGTGGCGGACGGAAGGCCGGAGACTCTGGGCCTGACCCAGATCTTCGACCATGTGATCGACTTCCAGTTCGAACTGAATACAAGGAAATACCGGACCCTGCTGAACAAAGAGCTGGACAAAAAAGAGATTCAGGAGGGCCTCATGAAGGCCTGCGACGTGATCGATCTGATCATCGAGATTTTAAGAGGCAGCCGGGACTTAAAGATGGCCAAGGCCTGCCTGATGAGCGGACAGACAGAAGGCATCCGTTTCAAGTCGGAAAGGTCGAAAAAGCAGGCGGCGAAGCTTCATTTTACCGAGCGACAGGCGACGGCGATCCTGGAGATGCGGCTCTATCGGCTCATCGGCCTGGAGATCGAGGCTCTGATGAAAGAACATGAGGCCACCATGAAGAACATCGCAAGGTACTCGGAGATTCTCAACAATTACGACGAGATGGCGAAGGTGATCATCAAGGAGCTGGATCGCTTTAAAAAGACCTACGCGGTGCCGAGAAAGACTGTGATTGAGAACGGCAAGGAAGCCGTCTTTGTGGAGAAGAAAGTAGAAGAGATGTCGGTGGTCGTCCTGATGGACCGGTTTGGGTACGTAAGGACCGTTGATGTGCCTACGTATGAGCGGAACAAGGAGGCGGCGGACAGCGAGAGCCGCCATGTGATCTTCTGCAAAAATACTGACCGGATCTGCGTCTTTACGGACGGCGGGAAGATGCATGCGGTGAAAGTGCTGGATCTGCCCTTTGGAAAATTCCGGGACAAAGCCTTTCCTATTGATAACTACAGCAATTTTGACAGCAGCCAGGAGCAGATGGTCTGTGTGATCAGCATGGAAGAACTGTTAGCAGGAAAAATGCTTTTCGTAACCAGGCAGGGGATGACCAAGGTCGTGGATGGAAAGGAGTACGATGTGCGTACCCGGACCAGCGCGGCGACCAAGCTGAACGAAGAAGACCGGGTGATTTTCGCCGGGCGGCTTTCGGACCATATGCAGCTGGTCTTAAGATCTGCGGAGGGGTATTTCCTGCGGTTTGGTACAGAGGAGATTCCGGAGAAGAAAAAAGCGGCCGTGGGCGTGCGGGCCATAAAGCTTTCGGATACGGATATCTTGGAGGAGGCGTACCTGTTTGCCAAGGGAACGGAGCGAAGCATCTCTTATAAGGAAAAAGAGGTGGCGCTTCACAAATTAAAGTCGGCGGGAAGGGATCAGAAGGGGACGAAGATCCGCGTGTAGCTTGTTTATACAGAAGAGGAGAACAAGATGAGATTTCGATATGCGATATTTGATATGGACGGAACACTGCTGGATTCCATTCCCTACTGGGACCGGCTGGTGCCTCAGTTTCTGCGGGAGTGCGGGGTGGAGGCGGGAGACGACGTCAACGGGCGGATGGCGTCCCTGCCCCTTAACGAATGCGGAGCCTGGTTAAAAGAGCAGTTCTCCCTGCCTCAGGCGCCGGAGGAGATTGTAGAAGTGCTGTATCAGAGGATCGGAAAATATTATCGGGAAGACATTCTGCCAAGACCGGGCGTGAAGGAGTGGCTGAAAGTCCTTCAGGAAAAGGGCGTCCGCATGTGTGTGGCCACGGCTTCCTCGGCGGAGCTTGGAAGAGCCGCCATGGAGCGCTGCGGTCTGATGCCCTATCTGGACTTTCTGGTGGACTGCGGCATGGTCGGAGCCGGCAAAGAAAGCCCGGCCGTTTATCTGCTGGCGGCGGAAAAGTTCGGAGCAAAGGCCGAAGAGTGCGCGGTGGTGGAGGACTCCGGCTTTGCCCTGAAGACCGCGAAGAAAGCAGGATTTTTCACCATCGGCGTGTATGAGAAGACGGAAGTCGACCAGGAGCGGGTCAGAAGGTACAGCGACTGGTATCTTGGAGAGGGCGATCTCCAATGAATTTTGCATCGTAACTGTGAAGATACTGAACCAGTTACGCACATAGGCTGATAAAGTACAAAGGAGGACTGCCGTGGAAAAAGCGGCGGTCTTTTTTTCGCGTGGGTGAAACTTTTTTGCAGGCCAAAAGGTCTAACAATCAGAAAGAAGAAAACCAGCATCTGCCCGAAGGTCGCCCCGGAAGGATTTTACGGAACGAAGTGAGGACGGATGCGGAACTTAAATTAAGAAAGGAGGTACGTTCGTGAAGAGTACAGATAAAGAGGCGCTGGTGCACAGATGTCTGGTGGAACACTATGAGAAATATTATCGGATTGCATACAGCTATACTTTTCAGGAGCAGGACGCCATGGACATCGTGCAGGAGGGCGCCTATCGGGCGATCTTAAAAAGTGATTCCTTAAAAAATCCGCAGTACGCAGACACCTGGATCTGCCGGATCATGATGAATGAAGCGGTCCGCTTTCTGAAAAAATACAGAGAACGCACCGTGGCCATGGGGGAAGTACCGGAGGAAGGAGCTGAGGATGAGACCAGGGATCTGGATCTTCGCCGGGCCTTGGAGAAACTGAGCGAGGAGGAGCGCAGAATCGTTGTCCTTCGGTATTTTGAGGAAGAAAAGATTCAGACCATCGCGGACGTCATGGATCTGAAAGTCAATACGGTTAAGAGTCGGCTTCGCCGTGCCGTGGAGAAACTGAAAAAATATATGGAGTCAGGAGGCGCAGAGTATGGACAGATGGAAAAAGGAGTACAGTGAGATTGTGGTGCCGGAAAATGGAAGAAAAAAGATGGAGGAAGCGATTATGAGAGCCAAAGAGAGCAAAAAGAGAGCAAAAAGAAACCGGGTATTCCGCTATGCGGGCAGTGCGGCGGCGGTATTTGCCATTCTTTTGATTCTCCCAAATACCAGCCGGACAGCGGCGGCGGCCATGCAGCAGATTCCGGTTCTGGGAGAATTTTTCAAGGTAGTGACGATTCGGGAGTATCAGGTGGATGAGGACCGCTATCAGGCGGATGTGAAAGTGCCGGAGGTGGTACCGGAACCGGCGGAAGGAGTGACCGAGGAGACGGCGGAACAGGCGAAGGAGACCGCCGACGCCATCAACTTTGACATTCAGAAAGTGACCGATGAACTGATCGAAGAGTTCAAAAGCACCATGGAAGAGTTTGAGGACGGTTACGGGGACATTTTGGTGGACAGCAAGGTGCTGACCGACGACGAACGGTGGTTTTCTCTGGAGCTGGTGCTTTATCAGGGAGCGGGCAGCGGGTATGAGCGTCGGCGTCATTACACCATTGACAAGACCACCGGCAAAAGGGCGCAGCTTTCGGAGTTTTTTGGTGAAGATTACGTGGAGACCATCAGCGAGGAAGTAAAAACCCAGATGCGCAAACGTATGGCGGAGGATGAGAATCTGACCTACTGGATTGACAACGAAGATATTCCTGAATGGAACTTTACATCGATCTCCGAGAATCAGGACTTCTACATCAACAAGGACGGAAAAGCGGTGATCTGCTTTGACGAGTATGAGGTCGCACCCGGATATATGGGGTGTGTGGAGTTTGTAATGGAATAATCGTACGTTTTTAAGAAATTATTAAGGAGAATTAAGAAGATTTTCTCAAAAGGTTGTAGTAAAATAAAGAAAAACTGCGTTTATATAGATGTAAATGCATTTACCGGGAGGATAAATTATGTTTCTGTTTCTGGCGCTTCTGGACAGTCCGGAGGAACAGGAAAAATTCACGGAAGTCTACAACCAGTATCGGCATTTCATGTGGTATGTGGCCAATCAGAAGCTGCAGGACGCACAGCTTGCGGAGGATGCGGTGCAGGAAGCTTTTTTCGCCCTGACCAGGCATATGGATCAGGTGGAAGAGGTACATAGTCCCAGGACGAAAAAGTTCCTGGCCACGATTGTCCGAAGCAAAGCGGTAGATCTCTTAAGGAAGAGAAAACCGGCGGAAGAGCTCAGAGAGTATCTGGCGGAGGAAAAAGGCGGCGGAGATCTTTTGGAGCAGTATCTGACAAAAGAGAACTATCATTATCTGATCACCTGCATTCTGGAACTGGAGGATTATTACCGGGTAGTATTTGAGTACAAATACCTCTATCAGATGGGAGACGCTCAGATTGGGGATATTCTCGGGATTTCTGCCAAGAATGTGAATGTACGTTACTTCCGGGCCAGGAAGAAACTGCAGGAGATGATTCAGAAGGAGGGCGGCCGGTTTGAAAGAGCATAAAGAGCGTTCCAAAGGAGAAGAGCTGCTGACTCAGGTTTTGGAAGAATGCCTGGAGGAGGATTTAAGTTTTGTGCCTCCGGAAGGGGAGATTGCCAGAACACACCGTTTTTCCCAGGAGTTTGAAGAGACGATGCGAAAGCTTCTGGAAGAGTTGTCGAAAGCGTATCAGAAGAAGATTCAGAGACATTTTTCCCCCAGATTCGGCCAGTGGGCCGCCTGCATCCTGGTGTTTTGCGCCTGCGGATGGCTGTTCTATCAGGTGAGCGGCCAGATCGGCGGCAGTCGGACGACGGAGGAGATGGCAGACACGGCGGCGCCGGAGGAAGCTGCTTCCGGGGAAGCCTTTGACGCGGGGGACGAAGGACTGGAAGCGGCGGCGGAAGACGCGCCGGCTTCCGAGGAAGAGCCGGAGTCCGCGCCGTCCGGAGGCGCGGCCCTGGAGGGAAGGACCTACTGCGACCGGACGGTCTATCCCGTTCCCGAGCAGGAGGTGCCCGAGGAGCTGGGGGGCGTGACCACACGGGTGAACTGCCCGGTGCTGGAAGAAGACAACCCGATCCTGATGCTGACTATCGGCAACACCGGGGAGGAAGATATCCGTTATCAGAGTCCGTCCGAGCTGCAGGTATGGCTTGAGGATGCCTGGTATCTGATCCCGGCCGGTCCGGAGTCGGAGGGAGAGTGGCTGATGCTGGAGGCCGGTATGGCGGTGGACGAGGAGATCAACCTGTCCGTCTATCAGATTGACCATGAGGCGAGACAGTATCGGCTGGTCACTCATACAGAGCAGGGTTCTGTGGGGGCGGAATTTACCTTTTCGGAAATGTTTGAAAAAACCATGGAAGAGCAGGAGGATTAAGTATGAAAATCAGAAAAAGGGCAGCGGTACTGTGGATGACGGCTCTTACGCTTTTGCTGGCAGTCGGATGCGGGGGCTCGCCAAAGGATGCAGCCGCCGGCGCAACCTCGGAAAGTATCGCCATGAATACGGCGGCGGCTATGCCGCAGGAAGTCGCAGAAGCTGCCTCCGAAGAGATGGACGGCGGCGCGATCACTTCGGAGAACGGCATCGATCCGGCTGCCGAGACCGGGAGGAAGCTGATCCGGACGATACGTCTGGAGCTGCAGACCAAAGAGTACGACGAGCTGCTCGACGGGATTGGGAAGAAAATCCAGGAGATGAACGGCTACATTGAGAATTCTTCTGTGTGGGGCAACAGCTACACGAGCAGCAGTACCCGGAACTGCGAGTACACGGTGCGGATTCCTTCGGACCGTCTGGACGAATTTGTCCAGGTGGTGGGGGAGCTGGGCAATGTGGTCTACAAAAATGAGTATGTGGAAGACGTGACCCTTCAATATGTGGATGTGGAGAGTCATAAAAAGGCGCTGGAGATCGAACGGGACCGGCTTTTGGAGCTTCTGGAAAAAGCAGAGAATCTGGAGGACCTTCTGGCCATCGAAAGCCGACTCTCGGACGTGCGCTATGAGCTGGAGAATTACGGCAGCCAGAAGCGCTATCTGGATAATCAGATTGATTACAGTACCGTCAGTCTGTCCATTACAGAAGTAGAGCGGATCACCGATACCGGCAAGAAGACCTTCTTCCAGGAGATCGCGGAGCGCTTCGGCAACAGCCTGTACGGAGTGGGACGAGGTCTTCGGAGCTTTGTCATCGTATTCATTGGCTCTCTGCCCATACTGGTGTTCTGGGCGGCAGTCATCGCCGTGTTCGTGCTGATCATTTGGAAGCTTTTCTACGGGAAAAAGGAAAAAGGCGAAAAAGAGAAGAAGCGGTTTTTCCGCAAGAAAGAGTCCAAAGAAGAAAAGAACAAAGAGAACAAACCATAAAAAGAAGTCCCCGGGAAGGATCTCCCGGGGATCACTTTTTGATCACTGCTTTATAAGCACCGCGCTCCCATGAAGATCCGGCAGAGGGAGCACCGTCAGATGCCGTTCCTGGCAGAAGGTCCGCACCGCCCGTCCCGCGCCTTCAAACTGGGCGCTGTTGTAGTCGTGAATCAGGATCGCGCCTCCGGGTACCAGCCGCGGCCAGAAGGCCGAAAGGCCCGCAAGGACCGGTTCGTAGAGGTCCGGGTCCAGACTTACAAAGGCCAGGGGCGGTAAGTCAGGGGGGAGCGTGTCCGGAAAATGCCCCTTTAAGAAGACCGCTCGGTCCGGGTGGGGGAGACGCGCGCGCACCTTCTCCACGCTGGTGTCGGAGAAGTCTCCGGCAGCGGCTCTGGCGCCGGGGGAAAGACTTTTCTCCATCTTCACATCCGCGTCGGAAAAACCAGTGAAGGTGTCAAAGAGATAGAGCGTCCGGGTGGGAAAAAGCCGGTTGATCTCCGCGGCGAAAGCACCCTGGTAGACACCCAGCTCCGCCACGGCGCCGGGGAGTTTTCGGTCTTCGATCTCCCGGGCGAGGAGTCTTAGATGGGCAAGCCTTAAGTCCATGACTTTTCGGAACGGATTTAAGGATTCTACGGCGCCCTGATAGCCGTCTCTTTGAAGCTGTTCTTCGATGGAGCGCACCGCGTCTTTATTCAGCACGGCGATCAAGACCAGATCCGGCTGATATTCCGGAATTCGCTCCGGGGCAATGACGGGGATTCCCTCTAAAGAAGTCCCCCATGTGCCGGGGTTGTTGTCTGCAAAAGCAAGAAGCTCACAGTCGTACGGAAGCCACCGGGCTGCCATCTGCCCGCCCTGGCCGCTTCCAAATAAAATAATTCTCATAAAACCTCCTGTAAAAAAGATTTTATTATTCTCAAAATAGAATAATAAGGACAGTGAAAATACATTGACCGGATTGTCACAATCAACTATACTTGATGTATAACAGTGAATTTATTGTGCATTTTGACCATTCATTTCCAGGACCAGCCGATCATCTGACTCTATTTTAGCAGAAAGAGAAAGGTTTGAACAGCGGCCTTTTGGCAGAATTCCGGAAAAGATGCGCAGGAAAAGGATTTCAAGGAGGTATGGAATGATCAAGAAAGTACTTATCATCAACGGGACTGAGCGCACCCTGGTGGTGGACGGGACCGAGTCTCTTGCGCAGATTTTAAGAGACCGTCTGCTGCTCACTGGCTGTAAGATCGGCTGCGGCGAGGGCCACTGCGGAGCCTGCAACGTCATCGTGGACGGCAAGGTGACCCGCTCCTGTATCACGAAGATCACAAAGGTGCCGGATTATGCGAAGATCGAGACCATTGAGGGCATCGGAACCCTCGACAACCTGCATCCGCTGCAGGCAGCATGGGTGGCGCACGGATGCGCACAGTGCGGTTTCTGTTCTCCGGGCTTTATCATGAGCGCAAAGGTGCTCCTTGAGAACAATCCTTCCCCCACCAGACAGGAAGTGCGGGACTGGTTCAACAAGAACCGGAACCTGTGCCGCTGTACCGGCTACAAGCCGCTGATCGACGCGGTCATGGATGCGGCAAAAGTCCTGAGGGGCGAGAAGACCAAGGAAGACCTGATGTTCGTGCCCACCTACAACAAGATTCTGGGAACCAGATACGAGCGTCCGTCCGGCGCGGCGAAGGTGACCGGCCAGTGGAACTTCGGCGCGGACGAGATCAAGAACCTTCCGGAAGATACCCTTCAGATCGCTCTGGTACAGGCGGAAGTGTCCCACGCGAACATCAAGGGCATCGACACCGCGGAAGCAGAGAAGATGCCGGGCGTGGCGAAGATCATTACATACAAGGACGTGCCGGGCAAGAACCGGATCACGGGTCTTATCACCTTCCCGACCAACAAGGGAGACGGCTGGGACCGCCCGATCCTCTGCGACGAGAAAGTATTCCAGTACGGCGACGCGATTGCGATGGTCTGTGCAGATACGGTAGAACACGCAAAAGCGGCGGCGAAGGCAGTGAAGGTAGACCTGGAAGTCCTTCCGGCTTACATGTCCGCACCCGAGGCAATGGCGCCCGACGCGATTGAGATCCATCCGGGTACGCCGAACGTCTACTATGAGACCAACTGTATCAAGGGCGAAGAGACGGCTCCGATCATGGAGAGCGCGCCGAACGTCATCGAAGTGGAAGCATACTGCTCTCGTCAGCCCCATCTGCCGATCGAGCCGGATGTTGCTTACGCATACACCGACGAAGAAGGCCGCATTACGATCCATTCCAAGTCCATCGGCATTCATCTGCATCACGCGATGATCTGCGAGGGCATCGGCGTGGCTCCTGAGAAGCTGAGGATCGTACAACTCCATGCAGGCGGAACCTTCGGTTACAAGTTCTCCCCGACCATCGAGGCTCTGACCGGTGTGGCAACGCTGGTAACCGGCCGTCCGGTGGCGCTGAACTTCGATATGTATCAGATGATCACCTATACCGGAAAGAGAAGCCCGGGCTTCATGAACATCAAACTGGCGGCAGATGAAAAAGGAAAGATTCTGGCGCTGGAAGGCAACAACTACATCGACCACGGTCCGTACTCCGAGTTCGGCGACCTTTTGACCCTGCGGTTAAGCCAGTTCGTGGGAGCAGGTATGGATATCAAGAACATCCGCAACAAGTCCCAGACCGTCTGTACGAACCATGCGTACGGCGCGGCATTCCGCGGCTACGGCGCACCCCAGTCCTTTATGGGCGGCGACATCGCGCTGGATGTGATGGCGGCGAAGATGGGCATCGACCCCTTCGAGTTCCGTGCGATGAACTGCTACAAAGAGTCCGAAGGGTCCACGACGCCCAACGGCTGCAAGCCGGACGTGTACTGCCTGGAAGACCTGTTCGACCTGGCACGGCCGAAATATCACGCAAACAAAGCCTATGCGGAAGAACTGAACAAGAATCAGAGCGAAGGCGGCAAATATAAATACGGCGTGGGCGTATCCTTGGGCATCTATGGCTGCGGTCTTGACGGCGTGGACTCCTCCGAGGCATGGGCAGAGCTCAATGCGGACAACACCGTGACGATCTACAACTCCTGGGAAGACCATGGACAGGGCGCAGACATCGGAACCCTGACCCATGCCCATGAGACCCTGCGTCAGGCAGGCTTCACGCCGGATCGGATCAAGCTGGTCATGAACGACACAGGCCTGACCCCGAACTCCGGTCCTGCAGGCGGATCGCGTTCTAACGTCATGTCCGGAAACGCAACCCGCGTGGCATGCGAGCTTCTGATTGACGCGATGAAGAAAGAGGACGGAACCTTCCGTACCTACGACGAGATGAAGGCAGAAGGCCTTGCGCTCAAGTATGAGGGCAAGTGGGTGGCAACCGACTGCTCCGACTGCGACATGGAGACCGCCCAGGGCAATCCGTTCTCCGTCTATATGTACTGCATCTCCCTTCCGGTCGTCCGCGTAGAGATGGCAACCGGCAAGGTAAAGGTTGTGAAGTTCACGATGGTATCCGACTTCGGAACGATCATCAACAAGATCGTGGTGGACGGCCAGGTGATGGGAGCGATCGCTCAGGGCATCGGCCTTGCACTGTCCGAGGACTTCGAGGACCTGAAGAAACATACAACGCTGCAGAAATGCGGAATTCCGTACCCGAACGACGTACCGGATGATATCGAACTGATCTATCAGGAGAACCATCCGAGACCGCTTGGACCGTACGGAGCAGCAGGCTGCGGAGAGGGCCCGCTGGCGGCGCCGCATCCGGCAATCCTGAACGCAATCTACAACGCGACAGGCGCACGTGTGACGAAGATCCCGGCAAGACCGGAAGTCGTAAAGGCAGCCATCGACGCGCTGTAAAAGGCTGGATATTACGGTTATCGTATGATATAATGAGATAAAATGGCAGGGGCTGTCGTGGATTTGGCGGCAGCTCCTGTTTTTTCCTATTTCACACGCAGGGATGGGAAGCCCGGAGAAGGAGATGAGATGGAGCGGAAGAACGAGCATGGTTTTATTGGAAAACATTATCTGATGAAGCAGGCATTCGGGCAGGAGGAACTGCACGAGCGGGAGGCGGTCTGTACCAGAGAGGACCCGCCCCCCTGTATGGCGTCCTGTCCGCTGCATATTGATATGCGGGCAGTATGTGCTCATGCGGCAAAGGGAGACTTTAAGAAGGCGGCAGGAGTGATCCGGACAGTGACGCCTTTTTTGCATCTTCTCTCGAAAAACTGCAGCCGGACCTGTACGCTGGCGTGCAGGCTGTCAGAACTGGGAGACGGAATCTGTCTTCCGGCACTGGTGCAAGCCTGCGCACGGTACGGGGGCTCCGGCGCGGTCAACCGTTTTATGCTGCCGAAGAAAAGCCAGAAGGCGGCCGTATTCGGGGACGATCTGTTTGCGCTGGCGTGCTGCTGGGAGCTGGGAAAGAAGGGCTATGAGGTTCACTGGTATACCGCCTGTGCTTCCATGAAGGACGCGCTGGCGGCCTGGGAACTCTCGGAGGACGAAATTTCCTCAGATCTGACGGCTTTTGGAGGACTTCGGATCACCCTTGAAAAGCGGGAGGAACTAAGACGGGAGGAACTCGAAGAGCTTTCTACCGACATGGACGCCGGCTGCGTGTCCCCGGCGCTTGGCTGGAGGGATCTGCCGGAAGGCATGTATGAGGCGGAGAGAAAGGAAGCGGCGGAGCAGCTTCTGGCGGAAGCAAAATACGCGGCGTTTCTGGCGGAACGGTACATCCAGAGCGTTCATACCATTCAGACAAGGGAAGAGAAGGAGAGTCGTCTCTTTGTCACCATGGACGGAGTGGAGGGCAGCCGCGCTCTTACGGACCTTCAGCATGTGACGAAGGAAAGCGCCATGGCCGAAGCGGCCAGATGTATCCAGTGCCAGTGTATGGAGTGCATAAAAGGGTGCGTCTATCTGCAGCATTACAAGAGGAATCCCCGGGCGGCGATCCGGGAGGTCTACAACAATATGTCCATCGTCATGGGCAACCATATGGCCAACGGCATGATCAACGCCTGCGACGAGTGCGGACAGTGCAAGGCTGCCTGTCCCAACGGATTCGATTATCCGGACGTCTGTCAGATCGCCAAGCACACCATGGTGGAGACCGGCAAGATGCCGGCGTCGGCTCATGAATTCGCCCTGCTGGACGCGCAGTTTTCCAACGGGGAGGCTTTTCTGGTGAAACCGGAGCCGGGGTATGAGAGCTGCCGCTATCTGTTTTTCCCGGGCTGTCAGGCGTCCGCGGTCTCGCCGGATACGGTGGAGGCGGCTTACGCGGATCTTCGCGCCAGACTGGAAGGCGGCGTGGGACTGATGCTGGGCTGCTGCGGAGCCGTGGCCAAATGGGCGGCCAGAGAGGATCATTTTAAAGAAGCCATGGGACAGATTAAGGATGCGTGGGAGCAGATGGGAAGTCCTCAGGTGATCTGCGCCTGTCCTACCTGCAAGAGCATCTTTGACGAGTATGCGAAGTTTCCTGCGGTGGGTATTTGGGAGATTCTGCTGGAAACCGGTGTGAGGCCGGTGTCGGAGGAAACCGTATCGGTCCACGACGCCTGCGGAGCCCGGGGGGACTGGAAGATGCAGGCGGATGTACGGGCCTTTATCGAGGCGCTGGGCTGTAAGATCGAGAAGATCCCCTATGAGGGGGACGTCTCTCCCTGCTGCGGCTTTGGGGGGCTTGTGAAGTATACCAATCCGGAAGTTTCGGGCAAGAAGGCGCATTTTGCAGCGGACCGGACCGGATACAAGCTTCTGACTTACTGTATGGCCTGCCGGGATCAGTTCTCCCGGGCAGGGGCGGACACCTTACATATCTTGGAGCTGGCCTATCAGGTGGAACCCCGGCCGGTGCCGGATCTGTCCGCGAGAAGAGCCAACCGGCTTCGGCTGAAGCAGAAGCTTCTGGCGGAAATATGGAAAGAGGGATTTGAGATGGAGACGATGCTGCCGGTCCTCTATGCAGAGGGCGTGGAGGAACAGATGGAAGGGCGCATGATCTTAAAGAGCGACGTGGACGCGGCGCTGAAAGCCTATGAAGCTTCCGGGGAAGCCGTGTTCGACGAAGAAAAGGGGTGGTTTGTGGCCTGCCGCCGTCTGGGCAATGTGACGTTCTGGGTGAAATTCACCCGGGAGGATGCTGCGTATACCGTACACGGGGCGTACAGCCACCGGATGACGGTGGAGTAGGAGGTACAATGGCGGAGAAAAATTATTATACCATAGACCCCATGGGGAAGCTGACCTGCGCAAAGTGTAAGATTCCCCTGGTGAAAGGAAAGGCCACCTTCGGCTATCTGGGGAACGCGTTTCCGGTGGAACTTCCGGTATGTCCGAAATGCGGTTTCATCTACGTGCCGGAGGAGCTTGCGCTTGGGAAGGTGCTGACGGTGGAGCGCAGCCTGGAGGATAAGTGATCGGCGCACATCCCGGCGGGCTTACTCTGACCAGGCGGCTTCTGGGGCTGGCAGACGTGCCAGGTCCGGTCACGGCGTCAGGGATACCGGTAAAAGCGCTGGATCTTGGAGCGGGGACCGGGGAGAGTGTCCGGTATCTGAGAACGCTTGGATATGACGCGGTTGGAATCGACCGGGATGCAGGCGCGGACGGCAAGGACCTTCTTTCGGTCGGGGCCGCCCGGGCATCTGTGATCCGGGGCGACATGACCGCCCTGCCGTATCCGGAGGAGAGCGTTGACCTCTGTCTTGCCGAGTGCAGCGTCGCTGTCTGCGGGGACGGGCCTCGTGCGCTTCGGGAGGCGTACCGGGTCCTTCGCCCCGGAGGGAGTCTTCTCTTATCCGACGTATTTTTTCAAAAGGAACACGCGCCGTGTCTTTCCATGCCGGAGCCCCTTACCTTTTCCTGCTGGGAGCGTGAGAGCTCACGCGCAGGATTTGAGCTCCGGAAAAGTTCGGACGAGACGGCGCTTTGGAGGGAATTTTTTCTGGAAAGTCTCTGGAATGACAATGCAGACGACGGGTTCTGTGATTTTTTTCTGGAGGCGGGAAAAGCGGGCTGCGGGTATTTTCTGGCCTGGCTTTGGAAGGGGGAAAAGGATGGATTTATTTGACCGTATGCTGGAGTTATCCAATCAGGGATATTACTGTGCGCAGATTCTGATGATTCTGGCGCTGGAATCAGAGGATAAGGAAGACCCGGATCTGATCCGCGCCATGAGCGGTTTAAACGGCGGCATGGGCTTTTCCGGGCATCTGTGCGGAGCGCTGACCGGGGGCTGCTGTCTCTTAGGGTATTTCTGCGGAAAAGGCGAGGCCGAGGAGATCGAGGACCCGAAGGCGTCCGAGCTGATCCGGGAATTGGTCGCATGGTTTGAAGAGACCGTGGGCGGCGCCTATGGAGGCTGCGACTGCAGGAATATTCTGGAGGACGACCCGTCCAACAAGATGAAGCGTTGTCCGGAGGTGGTGGAAAGTGTCTTCTTAAAGTGTATGGAGCTGCTTTCGGAGAACGGGATACTGGCATGAGAATGAAGGGGCTGATCGCGGCGGCGGGGCTGTCCAGCCGCATGGGGGAGTTCAAGCCTTTCATGGAGCTGAACGGATTTCCCATGATCCAGATGACGGTCCAGAGCCTTAAGAACGCGGGGATTCAGGAAATTACCGTGGTCACGGGATACCGGGCGGAGGAGATGCAGGGAGTCCTTGGGCCCCTGGGCGTCCGCCTGGTGGAGAACCGGGATTACCGGGAGACGGATATGCTGGCGTCCATCCGTATGGGACTTGTCACGATCCAGGATGCGGACGCGGTTTTCTTCCTGCCGGGGGACCTTCCGCTGATCGCTCCGGGGAGCATGCGGAAGGTAAAAGACCGACTGGCCGGTCTTCCCGGGGGAAGCGAAGCGCTGGTTCCGGTGACCGGCGAGAGCACTTCCCACCCGCCGGTGCTGCTGCCGGGAGGCGTTCGGAAAGTGCTTGATTACCGGGGCGGGGGCGGGCTGAAAGGCGCTTTTTCTTCCATGAAGACCGTCTATATGGAGCTTGACGACGCCGGAACCCTGGCGGATGCGGACTTTCGGGGGGATTTTGCAAAGCTTACGGCTTACGCAAGAGCGCGCAAAGGCGTGGCCCGAAAGCTCTGGGAGGCGTGGTATGAAGAGACCGGGCTTCCGGAGCATGTGCGGGCGCACTGCCGGGCGGTGGGAGATCTGGCCGGATGGATGGCGGAGCGGCTGACGGAGCACGGCGCCTGCCTGGATATCGAACTTTGCAGAAGCGGCGGGTATCTTCACGACCTGTGCAGGCTTTCCGAACATCATGAGGCGGCGGCCGGTGTATTTTTGAGAGCGAGGGGCTATCTGGCCCTGGCAGACATTGCAGAGCGCCACAGGGGCTTTGAGACGGAACCGGAGAGCATCTGTGAGGAGTGGGCCGTCGTCTGCCTGGCGGACAAACTGATCCGGGAGGACAAAAGGGTTTCTCTAAAGGAGCGGTATCAGAAAGCCTTCGCGCATCCTCCGGTAAAGGAGAGAATCCTGAGAGATATCAAAGTCTGCCAAAGACTGAAAGAAGAATTCGAGGTGATGACAGGTGAGAGACTATAACCATCCGATCTATATGAACAATGCAGCGACCTCCTGGCCCAAGGCTCCGGGGGTGGCGGAGGCCGTAGCGGAGGCGCTGCGGGCCATGCCCGGGGAGACGAACCGGGGCGGAGTCGCGGATTTTGACGTTTTCTCAGAAGTGAGGGCGGAGCTTGCAAAGCTTATGGGGGTGGACCGGCCCTCCCAGATCGCTCTGGGCTGCAACTCCACCTGGGGCCTCAACCAGGCGATCTTCGGCTATCCGCTGGAGCCGGGAGATACGGTGCTTTCTACGACCGCGGAGCATAACGCGGTTCTTCGTCCCCTCTATCTTCTGGAACAAAGGGGAATCCGGGTCGTGAAGCTTCCGGTGGATGAGGCGGGAAGAGTCCGGACATCCGAGTGGGAGCAGGCGCTTTTGGAACACCATCCAAAGCTCTGCATCCTGATCCATGCCTCCAATGTGACCGGGGCCGTCAACGACGTGCCGGTGCTTTCGGAGGCGGCGAAGAGTGCGGGGGCTGATCTCCTTCTGGACGTCTCCCAGACCCTGGGCTGTATTCCGGTGAGGCTTTCCGAGTGGAAGGTGGACCTGGCGGTCTTCACCGGGCATAAGTATCTTCTGGGTCCCCAGGGGACCGGCGGCGTCTATGTGAGAGAAGGGTTAAAGCTTCGTCCCCATATCGTAGGGGGCACCGGGGTGATGAGCGATCTGAAAGAGATGCCCGAGGAGATGCCGCTGCGTCTGGAGGCGGGTACCGGGAATGAACCCTCTTATCACGGGCTTCTGGCGGCTCTTCGCTGGAACCGGGAGCACCCTCTTGACATGGAAAGCCTGGTGAGACGGACCAGGGAACTGTCGAAGGGTCTTGAGAAGCTTGGCTGCAAAGTCATCGTGCCGGGGGGCCTGTCGACCCCGGTGATTTCCTTTGTGATTCCGGGAATTCCTTCCGCGGACGCGGCGGATATCCTGACCGGAAGTTATGACATCGTCCTTCGGACCGGCCTGCACTGCGCGCCGGAGATTATGGAGGACATCGGCATGAAGGGCGGCACCATGCGGCTGAGTCTGTCCCGCTTTACCACGGAGGAGGAAGTGGAGCAGGTGCTCTGCGCGGTTCGGGACATTCTGGAGAGCGGTCTATGACCTGGCGGTGCAAGAAGGTGGAGAACTGCTTTGCCGGGGCCAGTACCTATGAATATGAACTTCCGGTGACCGGGCAGGAGCTCTTGGCCTTTCTTGAGGGCTGGGAGATCCGGGAGAATCATAAGTTCCGCCGGCCGGTGTTCTCGGCAAAGCAGGGCCCGCTGGAGATCAAAGGAATTCTGGCGGCCCATGTAGTCAAGGTAAATTACCCGGCGGATACATGGAAAGAAGAAAAGGAACGGTTAGAGCGATGGCTGGAACAGATAAAACAGATAGAACAGAAAAAGTGATCGGAAGGACGAAGAGCGTCTGCCCGGAATGTCTGAGCGTGATTTCGGCGGAAAAAGTGCTCAGAGAAGAGGGGATCTTTCTGGTGAAAACGTGTCCGCAGCATGGAACTTATGAAGCGCTGATCTGGGAGGGAGACCTTAAGAGCTATGAAGCCTGGGGCGCCAACCTTCAGTCGGCGGATCAGGTACCGGCGGTCCGTCCCGCCGATCAGGGCTGCCCCTACGACTGCGGGCTTTGTGAGGAGCATGAGAGAAGGGGCTGCTGCGTCCTTCTGGAGGTGACCAGCCGGTGTAACCTTCGCTGCCCGGTCTGTTTTGCCGGAGCGGGGGAGGCCGGAAGCGAGGACGTGCCCATGGAGGAGCTGGAGCGCCGGATGGAATATCTGATGTCCCACGGAGGCCCTTTTAATCTTCAGATCTCCGGCGGGGAGCCCACGGTCCGGGACGATCTGCCGGAGGTGATCCGGATGGGCAGAGAGAAGGGATTTACCTTCTTCCAACTGAATACCAACGGTCTGCGTCTGGCGGAAGAGCCGGGCTATGCAAAGAAGCTGAAAGAGGCCGGGCTGTCCTGCGTCTTCCTGCAGTTTGACGGGGTGGAGGACGGGGTGTATGAGGTCCTTCGGGGCAGGGCCCTGTGGGAGAAAAAGAAAGCGGCCATCGACGCCTGCGAGGAGGCCGGACTGGGTGTGATCCTGGTTCCGGTGGTGACGCCGGGCGTCAACGAGGATCAGGTGGGACAGATTCTCTCCTACGCCGTCAGCCGGATGCCGGTGGTGCGGGGCGTGCATTTCCAGCCCATCAGCTACTTTGGAAGGTGCCTGGAAGCCCAGGGGAGTTACCGGATCACGATTCCGAAGCTGCTCTCTTTGATGGAAGAGCAGACGGAGGGACAGATGCAGGCGGCCCATTTTACGGGGGGAAATGCGACCAACCCCTACTGTACGTTTCAGGCCAACTATCTAAGACAGGACGACGGAAGCCTGAAGCCCATGCTCCACGGCACGGCCAGGGCTTACGCCACCTCCGAACAGGCCCGGGAGTTCGTGGCCAGACAGTGGACCGGACCCGAAGGGGACGGGACCTGCTGCTGCGGTGTAGAAACAGAAGAGCCGACTGCAACCTGCTGCTGCGGAGTGGAGCCGGAAGAGCCGGCGGCAGCCTGCTGCTGCGGTGTGGAAACAGAAGAGTTGGCTGCAACCTGCTGCTGTGGTGCAGAGACGGAAGAGACCTCCGGGCCCTGCTGCTGCGGTACGGAAGCGGAAGACTCCTCCGGCGGGTGCTGCTGCGGGGAGGATACGGCCCAGATGCAGCTGGATACATCGTCTCTTGACGACTTTCTCCGAAATCTGCATAACAACACCTTCGCTGTCTCCGGCATGCTCTTCCAGGACGCCGTCAATCTGGATCTTGATCGGCTTCGGCGGTGTTACATTCTGGAGACGGACAGCCGCTACGGGATGGTCCCCTTCTGCGCCTACAATATGACCGGGCAGAAAGGAACAACTTTATATCGATGATACCGATGAAAATCGCAGCCTTGGACCACTGGGTGAGAGAACAGGAAGGGTTGTCTGTTCTCACAAGAGAAAGGATCGAAGCCCTGCAGCTTAGAAAACTGAACCGGCTTTTGGAACAGGAAAAAGAACGGGGAGGCTTTTACTGGAACCTCCCCGGTTCTCTTTCGGACCTGTCCGAGCTGTCGAAGCTCCCCTTTACCACCGAGGCGGATCTTACGGAACAGGGACATCGGATGGTGCTGCTAAGCCAGGCGAAGATCGACCGGATCCGTACGGAGGAGACCTCCGGGACCACCGGACAGGCCAAGAGAGTCTATTATTCCGGTGCGGACAATGAGCGTACCATCTCCTTTTTTGCGGCGGGGCTCTCGGAGCTGGTGCATCCGGGAGAGAAGACTATGATCTGCATGCCCTTTACAGGTCCGGGGGGTTTAGGGGAGTTGATCGCCGAGGCCATCCGGCGTCTGGGGGCGAAGCCTCTTGAGACCGGGATCGGGAAGACCTACGGGGAACTGCTTGCGGTCCTCGACGAAGAGCGTCCGGAGACCTTCGTGGGGATGCCGGTACCTTTGCTTTCTCTGCTCCGGCTTCAAGGAGAAAAAATAAGTTTAAGACGGGCGCTGGTCAGTGCGGACGCCTGTCCGAAGACCGTCATAGCGGAGATTGAGGCAAGGCTTGGCAGCAGGCTGTATCCCCATTACGGTTCCCGCGAATCGGGCCTTGGGGGAGCGGTCACCTGTCCGGCGTTCTCCGGCATGCATCTGAGGGAAAATGACATCATCGCGGAGATCGTTGACGGAACCGGCCGTCCGCTTCCCAAAGGGCAGTGGGGGGAGCTGGTCATCACCACCATACAGGCGGACGCCATGCCGCTTCTGCGCTACCGTACCGGAGACTATACAAGACTGATGCCGGACCCCTGTCCCTGCGGCAGCGTGCTGTCAAGACTGGACCGGGTGGTCCGTATGGGAGGAAAGAGCCGGATGGAGCAGCTGGACGGTATCGTATTTCGCAATCCAAAGATCATAGACTACAGGGCCAGGATGGAAGAAGGGGTTCTGTATCTGGATGGATATGTGACAGAACCCTGTAAAGATCTGCCAGGTCAGCTTCTGGGCTGTCCGGTTTGCTGGAATTTGTCGCTATTTTCAGAAGAAAATCTGCCGTGCTATGCGGCGAAACGAATAATTGAATAAGGAAAAGAGAGGGGGTTCGTAACTGTGAAGGTACTGAACAGTTACGAGATTTCAATGAATGCGTTTTATTGCAATACCCGGGTTCGAGTGAAGGGAAAAGATTCAAAAGAAAACGATTACTTTGGGCGCGGCGTGGCGGATCTTCTGCACGGGATAGAAGAATATCATTCGCTGAATCTTGCAGCCAAAGAGATGGGGATGGCTTACAGCAAAGCATGGAAGATTATCCGGCTTTCCGAAGAGACGCTGGGAATCCAGCTTCTGTACCGCATGGGGAAAAATGGCTCCAGACTGACAGAGGAAGGAGCGCGTCTTCTGGAAGTCTACGAGGAGGCAGAGCGGGAGGCTTCCAAAGTTGTGTGCGAGATCTTTGAGAAATATTATCAGGAACGAATCGGAGGATGAGTTTTCTCACCCTCCGATTTGTGACATTTTGCGCTGCTCCGCCGGGCCTTCCAGGGCTGCCAGATGAAACTGATGTTCGGTCGGTTTGCGGAAAATCGTCTGCTCCAGGGCGGTGCGGATGATGTCATCCGGGCAGCCGGAACGCAGAAGATGCTTCAGATTGATGCCGTTTTGGTAATACAGACAAAGCTTTAAAAGTCCGTCGGCAGTCAGACGGACCCGGTTGCAGGTGCTGCAGAATTTCCCGTGGATCGCATCGATGAAGCCAATACAGCCTTTAAAGCCGGGAAGATAGATATAAGTGGCAGGACCGTTGCCCCGGTGTTCCAGGACCGGTACGTAATCCGGATATTTTTTCAAAAGCATGGGCAAAAGTTCCTGGCGGCTTAAGCCCTTGTACTGCCGTCCGTATCCAATAGGCATGATCTCGATAAACCGTACGTCTACCTGATAAATCTCAGCAAGATGAACCAGATCAAAAAAATCATTTTTATTGTATCCTTTCAGCAGGACAGAGTTGATCTTGGTTCGGATACCGGAAGCCTGACAGGCGATGATGGACTCCATGACTCTGGAGAATTCCGGACGTCCGGTCATGCGTTCAAAGGTCGCTTCATTCAGTGTGTCCAGGCTGATGTTGATGCCGTCCAGGCCGATGTCTTTTAATGCGGGAAGATATTCCGAAAGAAGGGTGCCGTTAGTTGTAAGTGTTACTTGATCTGTCGTGGGAAGCCCTTTTAAATATTTTAAAAATTTGATACAGTCTTTCCGCACAAGCGGTTCCCCGCCGGTTACTTTGAATTTGCGGATGCCCAGCTCTCCGGCCAGGCGGCAGACGTGCAGGATCTCTTCATATCTGAGAATTTTCTCATGAGGAATGGGAGCAATGTCATCGGGCATGCAGTATTTGCAGCGAAGGTTGCATCGGTCTGTGATAGAGATGCGCATATAATCGATGGTTCGCCCATGCAGATCTTTCATTGCGTTCTCCTTTCTGACGGCGTAAATTTGTTAAAAAATAAACATGTTAATATTATAACAAACGGTTGGAGAAAAGTATATAGTTTTTGTGTAAATATTCAAAAAAGTGTGGTATAATAGCACAAAAGATTATGCAAATAATACAAAAAGTGAAGGAGGATGTCTATGAAGTGTATTAATACGGTGGATGCGGTGGGACATGTGCTGTGCCACGACATTACCAGAATCGTGAAGGATGTAGTGAAGGATACCGCATTTCGGAAGGGGCATGTGGTTACGGAGGAGGACATCCCGGTGCTCTTGTCTTTGGGAAAGGATCATCTGTATGTGTGGGAGAAAAACGAGAACATGCTGCATGAAGACGAGGCGGCGCAGATTCTGTATGAAGTCTGCAGGAACGACTACATGCATCCCACTCCGGTAAAAGAGGGAAAGATTGAACTGGTGGCGGATTGCGACGGGCTTTTCCGGGTGGATGTGGACCGGCTTGATGCAGTCAATGAGATCGAAGAGATCATGATCGCCACAAGGCACACGAACACCGCGGTGAGAAAAGGAGACCGGCTTTTGGGGACAAGAGTGATTCCTCTGGTCATTGCCAAAGAGAAGATGGAGCAGGTGAAAACGACCGCGGGCAGCGAACCTCTTGTATCTCTCACGCCGTTCAAAGCCATGAAGGCAGGGATCGTGACGACCGGCAGCGAAGTATATCATGGCAGGATCAAAGATACATTTACGCCGGTGGTCATCGACAAGCTGTCCGGATATGGGATTGAAGTTTTGGAACACAGGGTTTGTGACGACGATCAGCCAAAGATCACGAATACCATTCTGGAACTGAAGGAAAAGGGCGTGGATCTGATTCTTTGCACCGGCGGTATGAGCGTGGACCCGGACGACAAGACGCCGGGGGCCATCAAGCATACAGGCGCCAATATCGTCTCTTACGGAGCGCCGGTGCTGCCGGGCGCCATGTTCCTTTTGGGGTATTTTGAGGACGGAACGCCGGTCATGGGGCTTCCAGGCTGCGTGATGTACGCCAAGGCAACCGTTTTTGATCTGGTGCTGCCCCGTGTCGCGGCGGGAATTCCGGTGACCAGAAAGGAGCTGGCGCATATGGGGAACGGCGGTCTCTGTCTTGGATGCAAGACCTGTCATTATCCAAGCTGCGGATTTGGTAAAGGAGTATAGTGTAAAAAAGATATGATAAAAACTGGCGCTTTGATCATTGCATCTTCTGATGTCAGGGAGGAAAACAGGGGTAATGAGGAGATTCCGGTATTTTTGCCCATGTATCCTCTGGATGGAACGACAGTTATCAAACGGGAGATCGCCGCTCTTCGCAGAGCGGGAGTCTCTCCTGTTCTGGTAATGCTGGGATATCAGAAAGAAGTACTGAAAAATCATCTGAGTCATAATAAAGTCCTGTATGTGGAAGACGATCAGTATCAGGAGCATGATTTTGCGTCTTCCCTGAAACTGGGGCTTCGGGAAGCGAAAATGCGGATGGACCGCGCAGCGGTGATTCCGGTGGAGTATCCGGCGTTTGCAAAAGAGACGCTGGAGACGCTTCTGTCGTGCCCGGGCAGTGCGGTGCCGGTCTGCCATGGAGTGGAGGGCTATCCAAGACTGTATGCGTTCGGAGAACAGAGCGAGCTGAGCCGGTGTCCGGTGGAGGACGAGGGATGCGTTCTCTCTGTCCGCGCGGAGGGTGGCATCCTTAAGGCGGAGCAGTATGTGAAGGAGCGGAGGGACGCCAAGGAACTCCGGTGCCGGAACCGGCTGATCCTCTCGAAGGAAGAGGATTTCTTTGATCCGGAAATGTACCGGCTTCTGTGCCGGATTGACGAGACCGGCTCGATTCAGGCGGCGGCCGGCAGCATGGGGATGTCTTACACCAAGGGATGGAAGATGGTGAACAAGCTGGAGAAGGAGATGGGGTTTCTTTTTCTGAACCGCTTTAACGGCGGAAAGAACGGGGGGAGTTCCACGCTCACCGGGGAAGGGCGGACGTTCCTGGAGCGGTATCACGCCATGGAGGAGGATATGCGGCGGATCGGGCAGCGGTTCTTTGATACGTATTTTCAGGATTTTCAGTGAGAAAAGTTCGTTGACAGGAAACGGTCGGGAAGTGTATAATTTTCTTAACGTTATTTATATAAAAAAATAACGAAGAGAGAAAAGGGAGACTATAAGAACCATGAAGAGGAAAATGATCGCGATGATGATGGCGTCGGCATTGTGTGTATCGATGGTGTCGGGCTGCGGCTCGAAGGAAGCGGAGACGCCTACGGAAGCGCCGGCAGCGGCGGAAGAGAGCGGCGGAGCGGAGGAAGCGGCGGAGTCGGAGACGTCAGAAGAAGCAGAGAGCGCGGCCGGAGAGACGGTGACGCTGAATGTGTTCGCGGCGGCGTCCATGACGGAGACGCTGGAGAAGATTCAGGGGATGTATGGGGAGAAGGCGCCGGAGGTGACGCTGGTGTTTAACTTTGATTCTTCGGGTACTTTGAAGACGCAGATCCAGGAGGGGGCGGACTGCGACGTATTTATCTCCGCGGCCCAGAAGCAGATGAATCAGCTGGATATCACGGCTGATCCGGAAGCGAATGAAGAGGGGCTTGATTTTGTGCTGGAGGGCAGCCAGGTCAACCTTTTGGAAAATAAGGTGGTGCTGGCGGTTCCGGAAGGGAATCCGGCGGGCATCGAGAGTTTTGCGGATCTGGGGACGGACAAGCTTGGCCTGTTGGCCCTGGGCAATGAAGACGTGCCGGTGGGCCAGTATTCCACGGAGATTCTGACCAATCTGGGATTCTTAGAGGGTCTGGAGGCGGACGGAAAGATCACGTATGGTTCCAATGTAAAAGAAGTGACGACGCAGGTATCGGAGGCGTCGGCGGACGCGGGCATCATCTATGCGACAGACGCGTTCTCGGCGGGGCTTACGGTCGTGGACGAGGCGGGGGCGGATCTGTGTAAGCAGGTGATCTATCCTGCGGCGGTCCTGAATACTTCCAAAGTTCCGGAAGCGGCGCAGGCGTTTCTGGACTATCTGAAGACCGACGCGTGCATGGAAGTATTCGGAGAAGTGGGATTTTCCAAAGCGCAGTAAAGGTGCGGGGCGCAGCAGTTGGCTGCGTCCCTGACGTGAATATGGGGGAAGATATGGACTGGTATCCGCTTTATAATTCTTTGCGGATCGCGCTGATCTCCAGCGTGATTGTGTTTTTTACGGGTATCTGCGCGGCCTACTATATCGCCAGACTGCATCCGGTCCTGAAAGGATTTCTGGATGTGGTGCTGACGCTGCCGCTGGTGCTGCCGCCCACGGTGGTGGGGTATTTTCTGCTGGTGCTTTTAGGGCCCAGGCGGCCTTTCGGCGCGTGGTTTCTGGAGCTCTTTGGTACCAGGCTGGTGATGACCTGGTATTCGGGGATCTTTGCGGCGTCCGTCGTGGCGTTTCCGCTGATGTACCGGACGGCGAGGGGCGCGTTCGAGAGTTTTGACGAGACCCTTTCCGACGCGGGAAAGACCCTGGGCCTTGGCAATGTCTATATTTTCTGGCGCATCCGCATGCCGGCGTGCCGTCAGGGGATTCTGGCCGGGGCGGTGCTGGCTTTTGCCAGGGCGCTGGGAGAATACGGCGCCACCAGCATGATCGCCGGGTATACGCCGGGAAAGACGGCGACGATCTCCACCACGGTCTATCAGTTCTGGAGGACGGACAACGACGCGCTGGCCTTTCGCTGGGTGCTGGTCAATGTGGCGATCTCAGCGGTGGTTCTTCTGGTGGTGAACCTGCTGGAACGGAGAGAACGCACCCGGGCGGGACATGCCCGACGGTCGTTCTGACAGGCGTAAGGAGGGGTTTCGATGGCACTGAAGGTGGATATTAAGAAAAAACTGGGAAACTTTGTGCTGCGGGCGGCTTTTACGGCGGATCAGGGGGTGACCGGGATTCTGGGCGCCTCCGGCTGTGGAAAGAGCATGACCCTTCGCTGCATTGCGGGGATCGTAAATCCGGATGAGGGCAGGATCGAACTGGATGGGACGGTGTTCTTTGACTCGGACAAAAAGATTAACCTGAAGCCGCAGAAAAGGCAGGTGGGACTATTGTTCCAGAATTATGCGCTGTTCCCCAATATGACGGTGCGGCAGAATCTGCTGGCCGGCCTAAGGGCCCGGGAGAAGGACAGAGAAAAGGCGGATCTTCTGGTGGGGGAGATGATCCGCCGGTTTTCTCTGGAAGGACTGGAAGGGCACCGTCCCGCTCAGCTCTCCGGCGGGCAGCAGCAGCGGGCGGCGCTTTCCAGGATTCTTCTGTCCAGGCCCCGGATGCTGATGCTGGATGAGCCGTTTTCTGCGCTGGACGGATATCTGAAGTGGAATCTGGAGCTGGAGCTTACGGAGGTGTTGAAGGAATACGGGTGCAGCACGCTCTTTGTCTCTCACAGCCGGGATGAGATCTATCGGATCTGCGATCAGGTCTGCGTGATGGATCGCGGGACGTCCGGACCGGTGATCCCGGTGAAGCAGCTTTTTGAGGCGCCGGTGTCGAAAGCGGCGGCGCTTCTATCTGGTTGCAAGAATTATTCCCGCGCCCGTCCGGCGGGAGAGAAGAGGGTCCGGGCGGAAGACTGGGGCGTGACGTTCACTTATGAGGGAGAGGCGCCAGAGGACGTTCGGTATGTCGGAATCCGCAGTCACTACCTTCATCTTGTGCCCTCCGGGGAGGAAAATGGAAGGGCGAATGTTTTCCGCTGCAGAGTGGTGCGGATCATCGAGGATGTGTTTTCCATGGTGGTAATGGTCTGCCCGGAAGGGGCCGCGCCGGACGGACAGGACGGCCAGATCCGGCTGGAGATGTCCAAAGAATCCTGGGAGGAGTTCCGCAGGAGAGAAGGAGAACAGAAAGAAGTGCTGGTGTGGGTGGAACCGGGGGATGTGATGCTGCTTTGCTGAGGGGCGTCTGCTGCCTGAATGTCTGGCGCCCGGAAGCATAGGGGTCAAAAGATCTTTTGACCCCAACAACATCATAGTATTATTCTTTGATAAAATCCAGCTCAGAGAGATTGATTCCGGAAGCTGTGAGGATCACTTTCAGTTCGATATACCTTCTTTTCATTTTTTTATATGCAGTAGAATCCTTGTCGAATTCTATCATATAATCCTGCAGCCTGGAAAATTCTTCAATTGACATTTTGAGCATTTCTTTTTCTGGCATATGATCACCGCCTTATCTGTTTCGTATTTACCTGCTATCATACGATTATAACAGAATATGTAAAACGTGTAAACCTTACTTTGAAACAAAAGCTTTACAGGGCGCGGCTGATTTCCTATAATGGAGACAGCGGCACAATATGTCTAAAAAACAAAATGGAGGTTGTTCATGGGAAAAATGAGAGCGGCGGTTATCACGTCCAGCGATTCGGGATACGCGGGGGAGCGGGAGGATAAAAGCGGTCCGCTGATCCGGGAGATTCTGGAGGCGAACGGCTATGAAGTGGTGCACAGCATCCTGCTTCCGGATGAGAGAGAGCTTCTGGCGAAGGAGATGGCGCGGATCGCGGACGAGGGGTTGGCGGAGCTGGTTCTGACGACGGGCGGGACCGGCTTTTCACCCAGAGACTGTATGCCGGAGGCGACGATGGACGTTGCTGAGCGGACGGTGCCGGGGATACCGGAGGCCATACGGGCCTACAGCATGACCATCACGCCCCGGGCCATGTTAAGCCGGGCGGCCGCCGGGATACGAAAGTCTACGCTGATCATCAATCTGCCCGGGAGCCCCAAGGCAGTCCGGGAGAGTCTTGAATATATCCTGCCGGCGCTTTCCCACGGCCTGGAGATCCTGACCGGCCAGGCGTCAGACTGCGCGCGCAGATAAAAGACTGCCGTCAAATAAGGGAGAAGCCGCGTTTCAGGACCGGTTCCTGCGTTCCTTTAAATCAGAGATAATTTTGACCATGAGTGCCGCAGGGATCTGCGTCGGGACCATGCCCGGTCAGATCTTTTAACCGCCGCATGCCGGTATCGGAGACGAAGACCAGTTCGCTGGGTTCTCCTTTCAGGTTTTCTCCTCTCAGGCGAAGAAAATTGGCGGTTTCGTAAAAGTCAATGGGAAGTTCGCGGCGGAAGGTTTCTCCGGTTGCATCATCGGTCACTTCCAGTGTTACCATGTTTGCGCGGATTTCGTGAAGTTCCATCGATAGATCCTCCTGTTGAAGTTCCGCATCCGTCTTCCCTTCGCCCATGGTCTGGAAGAATTTTCTGCCGCTGGCGCGTCAGAAAATCCTTCCAGGGTTCCGGTCAGTCAGATGCTGAGCGATCGTGTGAAGCTGATTTTAACATAAAGAATCGAATTTGAAAAGAGGAATTTTCCCGCATACATGAAAACTGTACCCGCTTTGCTTACTTTCAAAGTAAATGTTTGACGAACTCAGGAGGATGAAGAAAGATGAAACGGGAACTATTACAATTGCTTATCCGGACGCTGAAAGAACAGGAGGCATTGATTGTCGTCTGTGTTCTGGCAAGCTCCGGTTCCACGCCCCGCGGCTCGGGCGCGACGATGCTGGTTTTTGAGGACGGACATACGGAAGGGACCATCGGAGGCGGAGCGGTGGAGCATGCCGCGGAACTGCATGCCAAAGAATTGCTTAAGAGTCATTCTTCGGATACGGTGGGGTATTGCCTGAATAAAAATGATGTGGCGGATCTTGGGATGATCTGCGGGGGCGATGTGACCGTGTATTTCCAGTATCTGTACGGGCAGGAGCAGCTTCCGCTATTTGAATACCTGAGCGAAACATATGAGCAGAACCGCAGTTCCTGGCTGATCCGAAAGATCGAAGACCGGACAGTCGTTTCCATGGGGGTCTATGACAAGGAAGGGCTTCATTTTGGAGACGGGATCGGGCAGGAAGCCCTTTTGAAGCTGATTCGTCCAGGGGCAGTCTATCTGAAGGGAGAGCCTTCCTATTATGCGGAACCTGTGGCGGAAGCCGGATTTGTCTATGTATTCGGCGGAGGTCATGTCTCTCAGGAACTGGTTCCCATGCTGGCACATGTGCACTTTCCTGTGATCGTGTTCGAGGATCGGGAAGCTTTCGCAGACCCAAAGTTATTTCCAGGAGCATATGATGTGATCCTGGGTGATTTCCGGGAGATTGAGGCTTCCATCACGTTGTCCGGGGAGGACTATGTGGTGATTATGACAAGAGGGCATCAGGCGGATTTTGAAGTGCTGGCCCAATGCCTTAAGCACCCGCTCAGTTATATTGGCTGTATCGGAAGCCGCAGTAAGATTGCGGCCACAAAACAGCGGCTGATCGGACTTGGATATCCGGAAGACTGTTATGACAGAGTCCATTCGCCGATCGGCATTGATATCAAAGCAGAGACTCCGGAAGAAATCGCGGTCAGTATTACCGCGGAGCTGATTCTTCACAGAGCTTCCCTTCATCCGGAGATCTGATCCGCAGCAATCGTTTTTGTTCTTATATGTATATGCAAAACAGGAATCCTTCACGGGGTTCCTGTTTTGCGTGGAAAGTTTTGATTGCCAAAAGAAGTGTCGGGTGGTATAATGCATTATAATTGGGTTAAGTGTCGATTATTGAAGGGAAAAGGTTGAAGATTATGTTAGATTATCGCATCGGAACCGGGAATCCAGACCATCTGGGAGTGACAAAACATGGAAAAGACATCAATTTTGCGGTAGTAGTACAGAGTACAGAGGCGTGCAGTCTGCTTTTGTATGAAAAAGGTTCCCCAAAGATTGCGGCGGAGATTCCATTTATGGAAGAGATGCGTTTTGGAGACATCTGCGCCATGGAAATCAGCCGCTTTCCCATCGAGAAATATGAATACAACTATAAGATCGGAGAAGAGGTGGTGCAGGACCCCTATGCCAGGCGGATCGTTGGCCGGGAGATCTGGGGAACCCTTCCGAAAGACCTTCACGGCATCCGATGCGGCGCGCAGTTCGAGCGATTTTCCTGGCAGAATGGGAAGCGTCCCGGCCTTGCGTATGAAGACTGCGTGCTGTATGTTACTCACGTGAGAGGGTTTACCATGGACCCTTCTTCAAAGGTTCGTCATCCCGGAACCTTTGCCGGAATTCGGGAAAAGATTCCCTATCTGAAAAATCTGGGGATCAATCAGCTGGAACTGATGCCGGTGTATGAGTTCGCGGAGTTTGAGGCGGAGAAGGTTTGCAAAAAGCACCGGCCAGTACATAAAGACAGAGGGAGAAAGCTGAACTACTGGGGCTATGGGCCCGCTTGTTATTTTGCTCCGAAGGCGGCGTACAGTGCGGCGAAAGATCCGGTAAGAGAATTC
This sequence comes from uncultured Lachnospiraceae bacterium, assembly GCA_910584945.1. Lineage (GTDB taxonomy): Bacteria > Bacillota > Clostridia > Lachnospirales > Lachnospiraceae > Hominiventricola. Next base: position 186,713 of record CAJUDY010000002.1, read on the forward strand.
AAAGAACTAGTCAGGGAGCTGCATAAGAACGGAATCGAGCTGATTCTGGAATTCTATTTTCCGGAGAAGACGCCGCCCTATCTGGTGCAGGATTGTATTCGCTACTGGGTATCCGAGTATCAGATCGACGGAGTTCATGTGAACAGCCAGGGAACACATTTAGAAGAATTGGCTATGAATCCGTGGCTGTCCGGAACGAAGCTGATGAGTGAATATTTTCCGCTGGAAGAATCTCATGATCCGGATGACCTTCTGACGCGGCGCAGACTCGGGGAGTATAACGATGACTTTCTGTTAAAAGCAAGACGCTTTTTGCGGGGGGATGAAAATACGTTGGAGCAGATCGCCTGGAGTATGCGGCGCAATCCAAAGGAGCAGGCGGTGATCAACTATATCGCCGGTCATAATGGCTATACTCTTGCGGATTTGGTGTCCTATGAGGGGAAACACAATGAAGCCAACGGTGAGGAGAATCAGGACGGAAGCAATTATAATTACAGCTGCAACTACGGGGAAGAGGGCCCTGCTTCCACAAAAAAACTGGAACAACTCAGAAGAAGACAGATGCGCAACGCTTTTTTGCTGCTCTTTCTTTCCCAGGGTGTGCCGGCGATCTACGGCGGAGATGAGATGGGCAATTCCCAGGGAGGGAACAATAACGCCTGGTGTCAGGACAACGAGACCTCCTGGGTGCAGTGGAGCAGGAGCCGGGCGGACCGGAGACTTCTTTCCTTTGTCAAAGACGCCATTGCTTTTCGTAAAGAGCATCCGGCCTTCGGGCGGCGAACTGCCTACGTGGGGAAGGATTACCTTTCCAAGGGCATGCCGGATCTTTCTTATCACGGAAAAGAAGCTTGGTACGAAGCCCTGGAGGGCTATAACCGTCAGATGGGCATCCTTTACGCAGGGTGTTATACTGGCGGTGAGACCTGCTATGTGGCCTTGAATATGCATACGATTCCCCATGAGCTGGCGCTTCCCACTCTTCCGAAAGGGGAGCGATGGCATGTGGCGGCGGACACCGGGCGGGAGACAGAGACATTTTATAAAAAAGGGGAGGAACCGCTTCTTGAGAATCAGAAACTGGCAGCCGTTCCCCCAAGGACGATTCTGATATTGACGGGGAAAAAAGATGCGAATCAAACTGATAAATATATGGAGACATTTTTATACCATCACAGAGCATAAAATGATGGTTGCAAGGCATTGCTTCAAAGTGGGAATGTACTGGCAGGGGCTGACCCACGATCTGTCCAAGTACACGCCGGCGGAGTTCTGGCAGGGCTGCAAATATTATCAGGGCTTTCAAAGTCCAAACAACGCGGAACGGCTGGACAAAGGGTACTCTTCCGCCTGGCTGCACCATAAGGGGCGCAATAAACACCACTATGAGTATTGGATTGACTACAGTATGAAGCCGGTCAAATGCATGGCGGGGATGAAGATGCCTTTAAAATACGTGAATGAAATGATTATGGACCGGATCGCCGCGTCCAAAGTCTATGAGGGAAAGAAATACACTCATCATTCCCCTCTTGCCTATTACGAGCAGGGAAAAGGGACCTATCTGATTCATGAGGAAACCAGAGAACTTCTGGAATACATTCTTCATATGCTGGACGAAAAGGGAGAAGAAAAAACATTTGCTTATATAAAAAAATACATGGTTGGAAAGAAAAAGTATCCGGATATCAAAAAAACGAAAAAAAATATAAAAAGTTGAAAAAAGAAAAAGGATTTTTGGTTTCCATGCAGTATATTATTTATAGAAGAAAAAAGATTTGATTTTTCAGTCTGCGGTGAGGAGGGGATAGGATGACAATCCGGGAGAAGACAGAGTGCTGGGAAAGAGAACGTTTGAGTCCCTATGCGGCGTTGAGTGAGGCGTCCAGGGGCAGGGACCGGGAGGAGCCGCCCTGTGACATTCGTCCGGTGTATCAGAGAGACCGGGACCGCATTCTGCACTGCAAGTCCTTTCGCAGGCTGAAACACAAGACCCAGGTGTTTTTGACGCCCAGGGGGGACCATTATCGGACCAGGCTGACCCACACCCTGGAGGTGGCCCAGAATGCCCGGACCATCGCAAGAGCTTTAAGACTCAATGAGGATCTGACCGAGGCCATCGCTCTTGGCCATGATCTGGGGCATACGCCTTTTGGACATGCCGGAGAGCGGGCGCTTGATGATGTCAGCAGCGAGGGATTCGCCCATTACCGACAGAGCGTGCGGATCGTGGAGCGTCTGGAAAAGGACGGAAGAGGGCTGAACCTGACCTGGGAAGTGCGGGATGGTATCCTGAATCATCAGATGACGGGAAAGGCGGCTACCCTGGAGGGCAGGATTGTTCGTTATTCGGACAAGATTGCCTACATCAATCATGATGTGGACGACGCCATCCGGGGCGGCGTGATCAAGGAACGGGATCTTCCAAGAGCATATACCGATATCCTGGGCCATTCAACCAGAGAACGCCTGAATACGATGATCCATGATATTGTGGAGCAGAGTTTGGACAAGCCGGATATCCGGATGTCCGAGGACATCCAGTACGCGTTTATGGGAATGCGCAAATTTATGTTCGAAAATGTCTATACGAATCCCAAAGCAAAAGGGGAGGAGCGAAAGGCAGAGAATATCGTAAAAGAATTGTTTCATTATTATATGGAGCATCCGGAACTTTTGCCCAAAGAATATGTGGAGCGGATGTGGCAGCCGAAGGAAACCCAGGAGCGAAGCGTCTGCGACTATATCGCGGGCATGACCGACCAGTATGCCATATCGAAATTTCAGGAATTCTTTCTACCGGATTCCTGGAAATCTTAACAGGAATCAGGTGAAGTATGAGTTTTTATTCCCAGGATCTTGTGGAGGAGATCCGGTCCAGAAGCGATATTGTGGACGTGATTTCCGGATACATAAAGTTACAGAGAAAAGGCAGCAACTATGTGGGCGTCTGCCCTTTCCATAATGACCGCAATCCTTCCATGTCGGTGAACCAGCCCCGGCAGATCTATCACTGTTTCAGCTGCGGTGCGGGAGGGGATGTGTTTAAATTCGTCATGGAGTATGAGAATCTGTCCTTTCCGGAAGCGGTGAAGGTGCTGGCAGACCGGGCCGGCGTGGCACTTCCTAAGCAGGAGTACTCCAAAGAGGCGAAAAAGCAGGTGGACTTAAAAGCGCAGATTATGGAGCTTAACAAGCTTGCAGCCCAATATTATTACTATACCCTGCGTCAGCCGGCAGGAGAGCAGGGGCTTCAGTATCTGCTGTCGAGGCAGCTGTCTGGGGAGACGCTTAAGAAGTTTGGCCTTGGTTACGCGGACAAGTACAGCGACAGTCTCTACCGGTATCTGAAAGACAAGGGGTATACGGACCAGCTTCTGAAAGAGTCGGGTCTGATGCAGGTGGATGAGAGGCGGGGAATGTACGACAAGTTCTGGAACCGGGTCATCTTTCCGATCATGGACATCCGCAACCGGGTGATCGGCTTTGGGGGAAGGGTGATGGGAGATGGAAAGCCCAAATACCTGAATTCTCCGGAGACGGCAGTCTTTGACAAGAGCCGGAATCTCTATGGACTGAATTTGGCCCGCATGAGCCGAAAGCCGAATATCATCCTGTGCGAGGGGTATATGGATGTGATCGCCATGCATCAGGCGGGGTTCTCCCAGGCGGTGGCGTCTCTCGGAACGGCGTTTACCGCCCAGCAGTCGGTGATCTTAAAGCGCTATACCAATGAAGTGCTTCTGACCTATGACAGCGATGAGGCAGGGGTGAGGGCGGCGCTTCGGGCCCTTCCGATTCTGAAAGAGGCGGGGCTTACGGCGAAGATCATCAACATGGAGCCGTACAAAGACCCGGATGAATTTATTAAGGCCAGGGGAGCGGAGGCGTTTCAGAAACGAATTGAGGAAGCCGAGAGCAGCTTTTTCTTTGAACTTCGGATGATGGAGCGGGGATATGATTTTTCGGACCCCCAGAGCAAGACAGCGTTTTTTACGGCACTGTCGGAGCGGCTTTTGCTGTTTGAAGCGGGCGTCGAGCGGAAGACTTACACAGAAGCGGCGGCAGAGCGGTATCATCTGACTTACGACCAGCTTTCTTCCATGGTCAGCCAGATCGGAAGAAAGACCGGAGGGCTAAAAAGGGCTCCGGCGCCTGTGCCGGCCGCGAGGGAGCAGCGGAAAAAAGAGCCGGAGAATGCGGAGCTTCGTTCGCAGCGCCTTTTGATCACCTGGATGAGCTCGGATGAGCGGGCCTTTCGAAGCATCTGTAAGTACATAGAGCCGGAGGAATTCACAGACCCTCTGTGCAGGAAGGTGGCGGAGCTTCTTAGGGAACAGTGGGCGTCCGGGCGGCTAACCCCCGCCTCTTTATTCCAGTACTTCACGGAGGAAGAGGAACAAAAGAAGGTGGCGGCCATGCTTTACGACACGATACCGAAGCTTTCGGGAGAAGAGGAGGAAAAGAAGGCGCTGCAGGAGACGATTCGCCGGGTGAAGCTCTACAGTATTGCCTGGCAGGCAGAGCATATGGACCAGAATGACCTGAAAAAGCTGCAGGAAATCCTGCAGAGACGCCGGGAAATTGAGAAATTGCATATTTCTTTGGATTAAGGATAAAATATGAACAATTATGGAAGGAAGAACCAGTATGGAAGAAAATATGGTGAAATTCAGTGAAAAGTTGAAAGAGTTGCTTGCGACTGCGAAAAAGAAGAAGAATGTTCTGGAATACCAGGAGATCAGCGATTTTTTCAATGATATGGAGCTGGATGCAGAAAAGTTTGAAAAAATTCTGGACTTTCTCGAACAGAACAATATCGACGTGCTTCGGATTACCGACGATGACGACGACCCCACGATCATTTTGTCCGACGATGACGATGTGGATGTGGAACAGATCGACTTGTCGGTTCCGGACGGCGTCAGCATCGAAGACCCGGTTCGTATGTATTTAAAGGAAATCGGAAAAGTTCCCCTCTTAAGCGCCGAGGAGGAGATCGATCTGGCAAAAAGAATGGAGCTTGGAGACGAGGAGGCGAAGAAACGCCTGGCAGAAGCCAATCTCCGTCTGGTGGTCAGCATTGCGAAGCGTTATGTGGGCAGGGGCATGCTTTTTCTGGACCTGATTCAGGAAGGAAATCTTGGATTGATTAAGGCGGTAGAGAAGTTTGACTATCGAAAAGGATATAAGTTCAGTACCTATGCCACCTGGTGGATTCGCCAGGCGATCACCAGAGCCATCGCAGATCAGGCCAGGACGATCCGTATTCCGGTGCATATGGTGGAGACCATCAACAAGCTGATCCGGGTATCCAGACAGCTTCTGCAGGAGCTGGGGAGAGAGCCTCAGCCGGAGGAGATCGCAGAGGAGATGAATATGCCGGTGGAGCGGGTTCGTGAGATTCTGAAGATCTCTCAGGAGCCGGTATCTTTGGAGACTCCCATCGGAGAGGAGGAGGACAGCCATCTGGGAGACTTTATTCAGGATGACAATGTGCCGGTGCCGGCGGAGGCGGCGGCGTTCACCCTCTTAAAGGAGCAGCTTGTGGAGGTGCTGGGGACGCTGACCGAGCGGGAACAGAAGGTACTGCGCCTGCGTTTCGGTCTGGATGACGGCCGCGCCCGGACACTGGAAGAGGTGGGGAAGGAGTTCAACGTGACGAGGGAGCGAATCCGTCAGATCGAGGCGAAGGCCCTCCGAAAGCTGCGCCATCCAAGCCGGAGCCGGAAGCTGAAAGATTTTCTGGATTAAGGGGTATGACATGAAGCTGTCGAAAAGGATGCAGAGGCTGGCCTCCCTGGTTGCCGGAGGTAACCGGCTGGCGGACGTGGGGACGGATCACGGTTATATCCCCATCGCTCTGATAGAGGAGGGCAGGATTCCCGGGGCTATTGCCATGGATGTGAATCAGGGGCCTCTTTTGCGTGCCGAAGCGCACATCCGGGAATTCGGGCTTTCTACATATATTGAGACCCGACGGTCGGACGGCCTGGCAGGTCTTGCGCCGGGAGAGGCAGATACGGTGCTGATCGCCGGGATGGGCGGGAGGCTGACGGTGCGGATTCTGGAAGAAGGCGGTCATTGCCTGGGTGCGGTGAAGGAACTGATCCTGCAGCCCCAGTCCGACGTCCATGAGGTGCGAAAATGGCTTTTATGCCACGGATTCCGGATCGATCTGGAGGATGTGGTGGAAGAGGACGGGAAGTATTATCCCATGTTCCGGGCAGTGAAAGGGCCGACGGAGGAATGGCCGGAGACGGAACTTTTCTACGGCAAAAGCGGTCTGCAGCAGTCTCCGGAGGTTCTCCGGACATTTCTCCGGAAGAAGATTGCCGGGTATGGGAAGCTTTTAGAGACGCTTTCTGCGAAGAAACTGAAAGACGCCGGGTGCATCCGGGAGATCGAACAGGAACTTGGGCGGGCGGAAGAAGCGCTGAAAGGACTGGAACAAAATATGGAATCAAAGGAGTTTCGCGTATGAAGTGCAGTGAAATATGTGCATTGATTGAGCAGGAGTATTCCCCGGAATATGCCTGCGACTGGGACAACGTGGGTCTGCTTGCGGGCAGGCGGGACAAGGAAGTGAAGAAGATCCTGCTGGCCCTGGATGCAACGGATGAAGTGGTCCGCCTGGCGGCAGAACAGAAGGCGGACATGCTGATCACCCATCACCCCATGATTTTCTCGCCTATTCGGCGGGTGACCGACGAGGATATGGTCGGCAGAAGGATGCTCGCGCTGATCCGTCAGGACATCTCCTATTACGCCATGCACACCAATTATGATACCAGGGGGATGGCAGATTTGGCATCTGGACTTCTGGGTCTGCAGGAGTGCACGGTGCTGGAGGAAGTGAAAGACGGAGAGGGCGTCGGCAGAGTCGGCGTTCTGCCCAGGCGCATGACCTTAAAAGCATGCGCAGAACTGGTGAAACAGGCGTATCAGATTCCAAATGTAAAGCTGTTCGGATCGCCGGACGCCGAGGTTTTTTCGGCAGCCATCTGTCCGGGGGCAGGAAAGAGCACGATGAAAGAGGCTCTTCGTTTTGGATGCGATGTGTATATCACAGGAGACATTGATCATCATACGGGCATCGACGCCGTGGATCAAGGACTTTGCATCATTGATGCGGGGCATTACGGGATCGAACACATCTTCATGGAGGACATAAAGGCATATCTGGAAAAAGTGCTGACTGGGGTGCATATGGATGTAGTTCCGATCCGGCATCCGTTCATCGTTATATAAAAATAAATCAAATAGGGGGATTATACATATGAGACAGATTGTTGTAGAAGGAAAAATGACCGAGGTGCCGGAAGGCACGACTTATCTGGAACTGGCAAAGAAGTATCAGAAAAACTATCCCCATGATATTATCCTGGTACTGGAGAACGGAAAGATGCGGGAACTGTTCCGGAAAGTGAAGGAGGGCAGCGTGGTGGAATTCCTGACCACAGCCCACAGAGACGGACACAAGACCTATAAAAGAAGCGGCGTTCTGATTCTTCTGAAGGCCATTTATGATGTGGCAGGCATGGAGGCGGTGAGCGGGGTCAAAGTGCGTTTCTCTTTGAGCGAAGGCTATTACTGCACCAGCAGAAACGTAACGCCGGACGAGGCCTTTCTGGAGAAAGTGCAGGCTCGTATGGAGGAACTGGTCCGCCTGGCGCTGCCGATTAAAAAAGAGACGATTCCTGTGGACGACGCCGTTGAGAGCTTCGCCCGCCATGGGATGATGGACAAGGCAAAGTTGTTCCGATTCCGCAGAAGCTCCAGCGTCAATGTATACCGGCTGGACGGGTTTGAAGATTATTACTATGGATATATGGCGCCGGACACCAGCTATGTAAAGTATTTTAAGCTGCTGCCCTACGACGAGGGTTTTGCCCTGGAGTTTCCGCCGGAGAAGACGCCGGAGACGTTTGGGCCCTTCAAACCGGAGTATAAGCTGTTCACGGCCCTTAAGAATTCCACCAACTGGAGCGAGGTGCTGGAGGTGGCAACGATCGGGGCTCTGAATGAGCAGATTGCCGCCGGCAATATAGGGAATATCATTCTGGCTCAGGAAGCCATTATGGAGAAGGAATTGGGGAATATCGCGGCGCAGATCGCGGCGCAGCATGACAAGAAGCTGATCATGATCGCCGGACCTTCCTCATCCGGAAAGACGACGTTTTCCCACCGCCTGTCCATTCAGCTGATGGCCCACGGGCTTCGCCCCCATCCCATCGGGGTGGACAACTACTTTGTGGAGCGGGAGGAGACGCCCAAAGATGAAGACGGCAATTATAATTTTGAGTGTCTTGGGGCGCTGGATGTGGAGCTTTTTAACCGGCAGATGGGAGCGCTTCTCCAGGGAGAAGAAGTGGCCATGCCCACCTTTAATTTCCTTACCGGTAAAAAGGAGTACAAAGGGAATACCCTGAAGCTTGGGCCGGACGACGTGCTGGTCATCGAGGGCATTCACTGTCTGAACGACGCCATGTCCCATTCCCTGCCCAAGGAGAATAAGTTTAAGATCTATCTAAGCGCCCTGACCCAGCTCAACATCGACGAGCACAACCGGATCGCCACCACAGACGGTCGTCTGATCCGCCGGATGGTGAGAGACGCCAGAACAAGAGGCGCCAGTGCCGCCAAGACCATCTCCATGTGGGCCTCCGTGCGGCGGGGAGAGGATGAGAATATCTTCCCCTATCAGGGGGATGCGGATGTGATCTTCAATTCCGCCTTGATTTATGAGCTGGCCGTACTAAAGCAGTATGCGGAGCCGCTTCTGTTCGGCATCCGTCAGGAAGAACCGGAATATCTGGAAGCCAAACGCCTCTTAAAGTTCCTGAATTACTTCCAGGGCATTGACAGCAATCTGATCCCGAACAATTCCATCTTAAGAGAATTTATCGGCGGATCGTATTTTCATGTGTAAGGTAAGCATGGACAAATGGCAAAAAGTGCGTTAGAATAGAGACTGCAGCAAGTAAGACAGACAATCGCGGCTGAACATAATTCAGACGAGGAAAGTCCGGGCTTCACAGGGCAGGATGCCGGATAACGTCCGGTGGAGGCGACTCCAAGGCCAGTGCAACAGAAATAAACCGCCGGAGCGCATGACGCTCCGGTAAGGGTGGAAAGGCAGTGTAAGAGACTACCGCCCGCCTGGTAACAGACGGGGCACATGTAAACCCCATCCGAAGCAAGACCAAGCAGAAGCATATGGCGGCCCGTCAGCTTCAGGTAGGTCGCTTGAGCGTGCCGGCAACGGTACGCCTAGATAGATGATTGTCCAACGACATAACCCGGCTTATCGTCTTGCTTGCTGTTTTTATATGAAAAACTGCCGCAGCTAAAATGGCGGCAGTTTTTCGTTTGGCATTGCCGGAAAATCATGGAACTTAAATGGAGGTTAATGAATGAAGAAGTTGTGTTCGTGGAATGTAAACGGCTTAAGAGCCTGCATGAAGAAAGGATTTATGGATTTTCTCACCAGGGAGGCCCCGGATGTGCTGTGTGTTCAGGAGACAAAGATGCAGCCGGAGCAGGCGGATTTTGTTTTTCCCGGGTACGAGGCGTATTGGAACAGTGCGGTGAAAAAGGGATATTCCGGGACGGCGGTGCTGACAAAGGAGACGCCCTTGTCCGTCATGGAGGATCTGGGGCTTGACCGACATAATACGGAAGGCCGCGCGCTGACACTGGAATATCCGGATTATTATCTGGTCAATGTCTATGTGCCGAATGCCCAGAATGGACTGGCGCGCATCGACTATCGGATGGAGTGGGAGGACGACTTTCGGGCGTATCTTGGAGCGTTGAAGAAGAAAAAGCCGGTCATTGTGACCGGAGATTTCAACGTAGCGAAAGAAGAGATTGATCTGAAGAATCCCAGGTCCAATCGGGGAAACGCCGGTTTCTCCGATGAGGAGAGAGACAAGATGAGAGAACTTCTGGCTTCCGGATTTGTGGATTCCTTCCGCTATCTGTATCCGGACCGGACCGAAGCGTACAGTTGGTGGTCTTACCGCTTTAAGGCAAGAGAAAAGAATGCCGGATGGCGGATCGATTACTTTCTGGTATCAGCAGGATACGAGGAGCAGATTGCAGACAGCCTGATCTACACGGAGCAGATGGGGAGCGATCACTGCCCGGTGGGGCTGCTTTTGAAGGGGTGAGGCAGTCTGGCATATCAGGCCCCGTTAGGAGCAATCAGTTTGCGGTTGTCAATATGGAAATTATGTAATTTCCTGTTTAAAATGTCCGTATTTTATGGTATAGTATCTAATAATAAATGGATATTTACTACAAGCCAAAGGAGGAGCGGTATGGATAAACAACTGGTTTGGAAAGACGAGTTTAATATTGGAGTGGAAGCGATCGATAAAGAGCATCAAAGGCTGTTTTCCATCATTAACAGGCTTTTTACTCTCAGAAAAGAGGAACAGAAAAGCGGTAAAGCGTGTGAAGAAGGGATTCGGTTTTTTTATGAGCATGCAATCCGTCATTTCACGGATGAAGAGAATTATATGGAACTGATCGGATATAAGAATCTGAAAATGCATAAGCGAATCCATAAAGATTTTCGGGACAGAACGCTTCCGGTTCTGGAGGGAGAGTTGAAGCGGACGAATTATTCGCCGGAGGCAGTGGATCATTTTCTGGCGGTCTGTGCCGGATGGCTGATCGGACATACCACCACGGAGGATCTTGCCATCGTCAGCGGAGACAAAAACAGATGGGAGGAACTCCTTCCGGTACAGGAATTGGAATCCATGAAGACCGTCATCACGGACTGCCTAAAACATATGTTCGACTTGAAAGCCCGGGTGATCAGCGAGACCTATGACGGAGAGAAGTTCGGAAACGGCATTTATTACCGCGTGGTATACGGCAGAGAGCAGGATCGGAAAAAATGGGAGATCATCATGGTCTTTGAGGAAAAGATTCTCATCAATACGATCGGGAAGCTGATGGGAGTCCGTTCAGAGAAGCTGGATGTGATGCTGATCAATGCGGTCAGATACAGCGCCAGCCAGTTCGTGTGGCATGTCATGTCTCATTTCCCGTCGGTGGAGACCTACGAGATGGAGGAGGAGAATCTTTTGACTTATGAGGAATTCCGGCAGATCTTCGATAAGGAAAAGCCCCAGGTCAGTCTGCTGTTCGGTACGGACCAGGGATATTTTTCGTATTGTATCATTGCGCCGCATTTGCTGGAGACCGGGATCGGTACTCCGCTGGCCGTACAGAACGAGATGGCGGAGACCAGAAAGTATTTCAATATCCGGAAGCAGAAGGAAAATACAAAGCCCAAGATTCTCCTGGTGGACGATTCCATGACCATACGGGAAGGAATCCGGAGGCTGCTGATCGGGGATTATGAAGTCTCCGCGGTTCAGTCAGGAGTGTCTGCGATCCGTGCGATCACTCTGGATAAACCGGATCTGGTACTGCTGGATTATGATATGCCGGTCTGTGACGGAAGGCACGTGCTGGAGATGCTCCGCTCGGAAAAGGAGTTCGCGGATGTCTCGGTTATTTTTCTCACCAGCCGGGACGATCCAGAGAGTGTGAAGAAAGTTCTGAGCCTGAAGCCGGAGGGCTATATGATGAAATATTTAAAGCCCACGGAGATCCGCAAGCGGGTGGATAATTTCTTCAGACAGAAAAAGGCGGAACAGGCGGGGAGATCATAATGGAAAATGGTTTTGTGAAAGAAGAACAGGCGGAGGATCTTGAGAGCGAAGACTTGCAGGAACGGGCCAGGTCCCGGATGTCGGTGGATGAGGTCTATACTCTGGCGCGGCACTGCAGGGAAGAGAAAGACTACCAGATGGAAGCATATTGGTATGAGATGCTTCTGATGTATCGGGATATCGGGGATGAACTGCTGGTAAATACACAGTATTACTGCGGGGAAGCTTATTTTGATGCCGGCAATGAGAAAGAGGCGCTGCATTGGTTTGAGAAGGCGGCCCGCCGCGGGCACAAGAAGGCAAAGCTTCGGTGCGGACGGATGTTTTCCCAGTCCAAAGACGACGAAGATCAGGCAAAGGCTCTGTACTGGCTGGAGCAGGTTGCGGAGGAGGGAAATCCAGAGATCCAACATCTGTGCGGAGACATGTACTGTCAGGGCAGAGGTACAGAGATCAATTATGCCAAAGCGCTTTACTGGTATGAGAAAGCCGCTCCATGGGGGAACACAAGCACGAATTTTGCCCGTGGAATGATGTACTATACGGGAGAAGGAAGCACAGTCGATCATGCCAGAGCGTTCGATTGCCTGAAGAAAGCCGCAGGCGGGAAGCATCCTAAGGCTCAGTATCAGTGCGGCTTTATGTATCAGCATGGGGAAGGGACCCGAAAGAACCTGAAGAAAGCGCTGTCAAGCTATGAAGAAGCGGTTGAAAATGGCCATATAGGAGCCTTGTACCAGCTTGGACGGATGTATTATCACGGAGAAGGGGTCAAGAAGGATCGAAAAAGAGCGCTGAATATTTATAAAGAGGCGGGGAGCAAAGGGGAGACCGATGCACAGCTTCAGTGCGGTTTTATGTATTACCGGGGAGAAGGTACGAAAAAGGACCGCCAGAAGGCGCTGGAATGGTTTGAAAAGGCTGGTCAGGGGAACTGTCCGGAAGCTTGGCTGCTCTGCGGAAAAATGTATTACAAAGGAGTGGGAACTGAGAAGGATTATGCCAAAGCGTTGTTCTGGTGTGAAAAGGCGGCCCAGGCATCAGACAATTCAAAAAGCGCAGAGGCAAAATACATATGCGGAATGATCTACACGGCGGGTGAAGGCGTGGAAAAGGATAAAGAGAAAGGGCTTTGTCTGATCCGGGAGGCTGCCGAACAGGGGTACCAGTCGGCCAGATTTGCTTTTAGATTTCGGAGATTCGCTAGAACTGGGACTTGACAAATTTATCCACTTATGTTAGTTTTTAAGCACATAGTATGTAACTGGGAAGCAGGCATTCACTATGCATAAAACCAAGGGATGTTTATGCATATGGATGCCTTTTCCTATGCGTAAAAACCGTGCGCCAGGGAATGATAGGAACAGGAATATGTGCAGAAACGTCCAAAAAATCAGGAGGGATTGTTTTCATGAAAGACAAGATTTTCGGCGTATTGCAGCGTGTGGGAAGATCTTTTATGCTTCCGATCGCGATCCTGCCGGTGGCAGGCCTATTGCTTGGCGTAGGCGGTTCATTTACCAATGAAACCATGCTGACCACTTACGGTTTGATGGGGATTATGGGACCGGGTACGGTGTTCCATGCCATCCTTCAAGTCATGAGTGAGGCAGGAAACATTGTATTTGCCAATCTGCCTATTATCTTTGCCATGGGCGTGGCCATCGGTATGGCAAAGAAGGAGAAGGAAGTGGCGGCGCTGTCCGCAGCGATTGCATTTTTTATCATGCATGCTTCCATTGGAGCCATGATTGTAAACCACGGAGGGACGGAAGCGATGCTGGAGGGTGCGACGACCTCTGTAGTAGGCATTACCTCCCTGCAGATGGGCGTATTCGGCGGCATCATCGTGGGTCTTGGCGTGTCGGCTCTGCACAATAAGTTTTATAAGATCGAACTGCCCCAGGTATTGTCCTTTTTCGGCGGCACACGGTTCGTGCCGATTGTCAGCGGACTTGCCTACACAGTCGTCGGTATTTTGATGTTCTTTATCTGGCCGGTGATTCAACAGGGGATCTACGCGGTGGGTGGCGTGGTTTTGGAATCCGGTTACGCGGGAACCTGGGTGTACGGCCTGATGGAACGTGCGTTGATTCCTTTCGGACTTCATCATGTGTTCTATCTGCCTTTCTGGCAGACGGCTCTTGGGGGAACTATGGAAGTGGGAGGACGGATGGTCGAAGGCGCTCAGAATATTTTCTTTGCACAGCTGGCAGATCCGACGGTAGAGCATTTCGCAGTGTCTGCCACCCGGTTTATGACCGGTAAATTTCCGCTGATGATCTTTGGACTTCCGGGAGCGGCTCTTGCCATGTACAAAGTGGCAAAGCCGGAGAAAAAAGAAGCGGTGGCAGGTCTTTTGCTCTCCGCAGCGCTCACTTCGATGCTGACCGGAATCACAGAGCCTCTGGAATTCACGTTCCTTTTTGTGGCGCCGCTTCTGTACGCAATCCACTGTGTATTCGCAGGGCTTGCCTATATGTTGATGCATATATTCAATGTTGGCGTGGGTATGACGTTTTCCGGCGGTCTTATCGATATGTTCCTGTTCGGTATCCTGCAGGGCAATGCGAAGACCAGTTGGGTCTGGATTGTTGTTGTCGGCGTGTTTTATTTTGCTGTGTATTATTTCTTGTTTTCGTTCCTGATTGAGAAGATGGATCTGAAGACTCCGGGAAGAGATGACAGCGAGGAAGTGAAGTTGTATCGCAGAAGCGATGTGGATGCACGGAAAAACGGCGGCGCCGGTTCAGGAAGCGCGGCGTCAGAAGAAGATGAACTGTCCGCGGCCATCTGCCGGGGGCTTGGAGGCAAGAAAAATATCTCCGATGTGGACTGCTGCGCCACCAGACTTCGCTGTACGGTCCACAAGTCCGAGCTGGTAGACGACGCACTCTTAAAATCCACCGGAGCATCCGGCGTGGTACACAAAGGGAACGGCGTACAGGTGATTTACGGGCCGCGGGTGACTGTAGTCAAATCCAATCTGGAGGATTATTTGGAGACGGCCCCCGATGAAGAGTATGTTCCGGGAGAAAAGAAAGAGACCGGGTCCAAGGAGTCGACACAGGAAAAGCCTGCGGGAAAGATCGTAAAAACCGATACCGTCTACAGTCCGGTAAACGGAACCGCGGCGGATCTGTCTGAGACGCCGGATGAAGCTTTTGCCGGCCGGATGATGGGCGACGGAGCCATGGTCATTCCGGAAGATCCGGAAGTGCGTGCGCCGGAGGACGGGGAAGTCAGCTTTGTATTCGAGACAAAGCATGCCATCGGATTTGAGACTGCGTCCGGGATTGCCATGCTGCTTCATATGGGAATCGATACGGTAAACCTGAACGGACAGGGATTTGAAGTATTTGTCAACAATGGAGACCTGGTGAAAAAAGGCGATCTGCTTATGAAGCTGGATCTTGCATTCCTGAGAAAGAACGCGCCGTCCCTTGCGTCGCCGGTTCTGTGTACGGAACTGACGGAGAATCAGAAGATCCGTCTGCTGAAGACAGGACCGATCAAAGCAGGGGATGCGTTGTACGCAGTCGATACGTACGAAAGTTAATCCGCAGGTCTGCGGGGGGAGAGAAAGTATGTTCAGAGTGAAGAAGGCGCTGAATCATAATACGGTGATTGCCATCGACATGGAGGACAATCAGGAATATCTCCTGATCGGAAAGGGGATCGGGTTCGGAAAAAAGGTCAGTGAAAGGATAGAGGCTCAAAAAGGGTGCACGGTCTATGGGCTTCGCGAGAAGACAGAGAGGGGCTCTGCCATGGAACTGGTCAAAGATCTGAACCCGGTTTTCCTGGAGATTGCAGGACAGGTATTGGAGGAAGGAGAGCGAATCTTCGGAAAGATTGACCGGAGCATACTCTTTCCCATGGCCGATCATATCGCTTTCGCGGTGAAGCGGATTCGGAACCAGGAACAGATCAGCAATCCTCTGACCGGGGATATCCGGGCGCTGTTCCACATGGAATACAAGACGGCGGAGTGCATTATTCCGATCCTGAGGGAACGGCTGCAGGTGGAGATCGACGAACATGAGGTCGGTTATATCGCACTGCACATTCATTCTGCTATTGAGGACGAGAACGTGGCTCTTTCCATGCAGATTGCCCGGACAGTTCGGGAGTGTATCCAGCTGGTGGAGGAGGAGACGGGGGCGTCCATCGACGTGATGTCTCTGTCCTACAACAGGCTGATGAATCATGTGCGCTATATGGCAGCCCGGGCCATCAAGGGCGAGAAGCTGAAACTGAACATGAACGATTATATGTCCGTCAAATTTCCGGATGAATTCCGGATGGCGTCTACCGTGTGCGGTCATCTGGAAAAATATCTGAAAAAACCTCTGGACCCGGTGGAGATCGGATATCTGGCCATGCATATCCAGAGGGTTTCCACGGAGCAGGAGGGATCTTTGGCGTCCCAATAAAAAAGACTTGACTTGGAGTTACTCCAGGCTGTTATACTGATTATAAAAAACAGTCAGGAGGAGTCAGACAATGAGTTATCTGGGTGAGGACATTAAAAAACTGGGCTTTGGACTTATGCGTTTGCCCCAGAAAGACAACGGAATCGATGTGGAGCAGGTGAAGGAGATGGTGGACTTGTTCCTGGAGGCGGGATTTACCTACTTCGACACGGCGTGGGCATACGCCGGGAGTGAGGACGCTATCCGCCAGGCGCTGGTGGAACGCTATCCAAGAGAACGCTATCAGCTCGCCACCAAGAATGCCGCGTGGATCAACTGCAGGACAAAAGAGGAGGCCTACGCGCAGTTCGATACGTCTCTTGCACAGACCGGGGCGGGATATTTTGATTTCTATCTCTTACATAATCTGGGCGAGGGCAGAACCCGCTATTTTGATGAGTTTGATATGTGGAACTGGGTGCAGGAGAAGAAAAAAGCAGGGCTGATCCGCCATGTGGGATTTTCCTTTCACTCCACGCCGGAGGAACTGGAGGCGCTTCTTAACGCCCATCCGGAGGTGGAATTTGTCCAGCTACAGATCAATTACGCGGACTGGGAGAATCCTGCGGTGCAGTCGAAGGCCTGCTATGAGGTGGCCAGAAAACACGGCAAGCCTGTGGTGATCATGGAGCCGGTCAAGGGCGGCATGCTGGCGACGCCGCCGGAGGCGGTGGAACAGCTCTTCAAGGCAGCGGAGCCGGAGCACTCGGTGGCGTCCTGGGCGGTCCGTTTTGCGGCGGATCTGGAGGGCGTGATCACCGTTCTGTCGGGTATGAGCAATGTGGCGCAGATGAAAGATAATCTCTCCTATATGAAAACCTTTACCGGCCTGACCGAGGAGGAGAAAGAGGTTCTTGGAAAAGCGCAGGAGGAGTTAAAGAGGATTCCTTTGATTCCGTGTACTTCCTGCAATTATTGCGCGAAGGTCTGCCCTCAGGGCATCGGAATCTCCGGCTCCTTCACGGCCATGAACTATCTGACGCTTTACCGGGATTTGAGCGCGGCAAAGCATCAGGAGGACTGGCTGGTGAGCGGCCATGGACGTAAGTCTGCGGACGAATGCGTCCAGTGCGGAAAATGCGAGGAGATCTGTCTCCAGCATATCAATATTCGGGATCAGCTTCTGGAAGTCAGTGAAAAATTGCTGAAATAATGGATTAGCGGAAAAACCGGTCGCTTCTGCAGCGAAGATTCGCTGCGGGGGCGGCCGGTGTTTTTCTTTCGAGAAGGAGATGCTTGAAAGAGAAAAAAGGGAATGCTATAATTGAGGGCAGAACAGGGAGACAGTGAGAGGGGGAGAAAAAAATGCTGTCTGTCTTTTATGGAGATATGCCGGAGGCGATCTACGATCCGGTGGTTTATTTTAAAAATACGTATACGGATGAATGGATCACAGACGAACTGTCCAGAGAGATGATCCGTTAAAGCCGGTAAAGGTGAAGCAGATGATTGTGGAAGATTCCAATGCCGGATATGAGTTCTTTGCAGGTTTGCTCAAAACAGGTGGAGACAAAGTGATCAGTGCCGGAGGAAAATCAAATATCTTTGCGGAATTATTGAAAAGGCAGGGGCAGGATCGGAAGCAGTGTCTGGACAGACCAGAAGATTTTATAGAGAGCAGCCGGCATTTTAGTTGGGAACGATTTTTTACGGATGTATTGGTGTCCGCGACAAAAGACTCGTATCTGCAATATTCTAAACGAAAGCTGAATGAAGTGTATCTGCATAAAGATATCTCAGAGAAGATCGCAGAGCAGATGCCGGGAATTGAGTTTGCATAATATCAGTATTTATCTGGTCTGTTTTGAATTTAAAGTGACATTGGGAAAGGAAAGAATTATGGACAATAACCCCTGGAACAAGCTTTCTCTGGAGCATGCTATCCAGCTTCAGACGGAACTGCGCTCAAAAGTGATTCAGAAAAGTGAGCGTACAGCAGATGGATTTCAAACGGTGGCCGGGATCGATCTGGCTTATTGGAATCATGGGGAAGACGAGTATGCCGTCTGTTGTATCGTGGTTCTGGATCAGAAGACCAGGCAGGTAACGGAGAGCCAGTATTCTTTCGGCAGGGTGGAGGTTCCGTACATACCGGGCTGTCTGGCTTTCCGCGAGCTGCCGCTGATTCTGGAAACTGTCAAAAAGCTGACGGCGCGGCCGGACCTGTATTTTTTTGACGGCAACGGATATCTGCATTCCCGTCGTATGGGAATTGCCACCCATGCTTCTTTTTATCTGGAACGTCCCACCATAGGAGTTGCTAAAAAGTATCATAAGGTCAACGGGGTGGACTTTACCATGCCCGCCAATGAGAAGTATGCATATACGGATATCCTGCTGGACGAGGAAGTATGCGGACGCGCTCTGCGTACCCACAAGGATGTAAAACCTGTCTTTGTGTCGGTGGGAAACTACATTGATCTCGATACGGCGACAGAGCTTGTGTGCTGGTTTGTCAATGAGGAGAGCCATATCCCGCTTCCCACGAGGCTGGCGGATCTGGAGACGCACAGAAGACGGCGGGAGCTTAGTTAAGTGTTTTTTTTTCTAAAACTGCATGGTTCCCGTCTTGCTACCTGCAGGCCATATGTGGTATGATGAAACTGCAACGTAACTGTTCAGTACCATAAGTACAAAAGAAAGAACGCGCATTCTGTCATTGCAGACGGAATCGCAGAGATACAAAAGAATATGATCCAAGTGTTGAAAAACATATTCAGGAAACATACCGCTAAGGCAGCTCCTCCGGTCGAAGCGGCCGGTAAGTGTGAAGAGCTTCTTAAATGGGAGCGGTTTCTGGAAAACCTGCACCGTGCAGACCATTATATCTCCAGAAAAGAATATCTGCCGGAGGTCCAGCGATTTTCGGAGACCATGCAGTTCATCAAAATGATTGACGAGAATCAACTTCTGGAGGATTACTGTCAAAAGAACGGATTTTCGGTCGAAAGAGCGAGAGAATTATATTTAAAATACGAGAACATGACGGATTTGGTGGACCAGTTTAACGACCGCTATGTGAATCGGAAGCTGGCCGAAGAAAAGGATTACCTTGATGAGATCCTGAAAGAGGTCGACCCGGTGATCCGTCTGGATGAAGATCAGAGAAAAGTCGTTCTTTCCGATGAGGATTACAGCCTGGTCGTCGCCGGCGCCGGGGCGGGGAAGACGACGACGGTTGCGGCAAAGGTCAAATATCTGGTGGAAAGACAGCAGGTTGATCCGGCCCAGATCCTGATCATCTCCTTTACGAATAAAGCAGTCAATGAGCTTCGGGAAAAGATCAACCGGGATCTTCACATCCCCTGTCCCATCGCCACCTTTCATGCCACCGGCAACGCGATCCTTCATAAAAATGATCCGGAGAAGCTGAATATTGTGGATGGGAGCAAGCTGTATTACTGCGTGCAGGGGTATTTTCGGGGAACGATCCTGAAAGATCCCGGTGTGGTCAACAGTCTGATATTGTTTTTCGCCTCTTATTTTGACGCGCCCTATGAAGGCGACGATCTCAATCACTTTTTCAACCATATGGCCAACGCCAATTACGCGACCATGCGGAGCGAACTGGATGATTTTAGAGAAGAGGTGATGGACCGTAAGAGCAGGAAGAAAATCACCATTCAGAATGAGATTGTCCGATCCATTGAGGAGGTGGAAGTTGCCAATTTTCTCTATCTCTACGGAATTGATTATGTATATGAGCCGGTCTATCCATACCATATCCTGATGTCCTCCAAGCCTTATACCCCAGATTTCAAAATTACGCAGGGAGATCATACCGCCTACATAGAACATTTTGGCATCACCGAGGACGGAAAGAATTTTCTGTATGATGAGGAGACGCTGACGGCATACAAAAAGGCGGTTCACGACAAAATCCGTCTGCACCGGCAGCATGGAACCGAGCTGATCTACACCTTTTCTTCCTATAAAGACAAGCGAAGCATCTCGGAACATCTGGAAGAAAAACTGCTGAAACATGGATTTGAACTGAACCGGCGTTCCGATGAAGAGATTGTGAAAAAGCTGGTTGCTCAGGAGGAAAATAAATATATCAACCGCCTGGTATTTCTGGTCATCAATTTTATCCGGAACTTTAAAGTAAACGGGTATGACGAGCGGAACTTTTCGGAACTGGGAAGAAGGACTTCCAATGTCCGGACGAAGCTGTTTCTTGACATCTGTCAGGGGTGTTACCTGGAATACAAAAAGTATCTGGTGGAGAATCACGCGGTTGATTTTGAGGACATGATCAATGAATCCGCCCGGGTTCTGAACGAAGTAAAAGAGCTCAAGGAGAAGTTGGATTTCCGGTATCTGATCGTGGACGAGTATCAGGATATTTCCCGTCAACGGTTTGATCTGGTCCGGTCCTTTTCCGAGGTGACGGACGCGAAGATCGTGGCGGTGGGCGACGACTGGCAGTCCATCTATGCGTTCAGCGGCTCGGACATCACGCTGTTTACCAAGTTTGAAGAGAAGATGGGATACGCGAAGCTGATGAAGATCGTACGTACTTATCGGAATTCCCAGGAAGTGATCGATATTGCCGGCAATTTTATCCAGAAAAACGCGTCTCAGATCCGGAAATCGCTGCTCTCTCCGAAGCATATCGAGGAGCCGGTCATCATCTATACCTATGACGGCGCGGCAAAGAATACCAACACGGACCGGCGCAGCGGCGTCAATTACGCCATGGCCTATGCGGTTGTGACAGCGCTGGAGCAGATTATAGAGTATGATCGATTGGCAGGAAAAGACACCTCGGAATCAAAGATTTTACTGCTGGGAAGGTTCAATTTTGACGGAGACCGTCTGGCCAGAACTGGTATGTTTGAATATGTACGCCGGGGCGCCAGGTTGAGATCCGTAAAATATCCGAAGCTTAATATTACCTTTATGACGGCGCACGCGTCCAAAGGGCTGGGATACGACAACGTGATCGTCGTCAACGGGCGCAATGAGACCTATGGCTTTCCGTCGAAGATCGAGGATGATCCGGTCCTGTCTCTGGTGGTTCGGGAAGACTCGTCCATACAGTACGCGGAGGAACGAAGACTTTTTTATGTGGCCATGACGCGAACGAAAAACCGGGTATATTTTATCGCGCCGGAAAAGAATCCGTCGGAATTTCTTCTGGAGATCAAGCGGGAATATAAAAATGTCTGCCTGCGGGGAAGCTGGTCGGAGAAAGCGCCGGATAGTCTGGGGAAAAAGCTCTGCCCCATCTGCGGATTCCCCATGCAGCTGAAATATAAGGCGGCCTACGGATTGCGGCTGTACATCTGCACCAATGAGCCGGAGGTGTGCAGCTTTATGACCAACAATATCTCCGGCGGAAAGCTGTCCATCATGAAATGTACGGACTGCCAGGAAGGCTATCTGATCGTGAAATACTCCGGAAAGGGCGGCCATTTTCTGGGCTGCACGAATTATAAGAAGGACCGCACCGGCTGCGGCAAGACCATATCCATGAAGGATTATTATAAAAAAATGGGGTATGAGTGGACGGAGGACACGGATGGAAGGAGTCCAGGGTCGGCGTCGTCGAATCAAAGCGGAAAAACCGCTGAAAAAGAGCGGGCGGCAGAAAAAGAACCAAAACCTGCCGTCGCGGAACATACAGCGAAAGAAGAGATAAGAAAGAGGAACTGGGAGCAGGAGATTTTGGATCAGTCGGCTCTCAATGCATATTCGGAGGACCGTTTTTCGGAATATCGGGAACACAGCGTGTACCAGATCGCGGAGACGGTTCTTCAAGCGCTGGTGCAGATCAGCGATCGGCATTATTTTGGCGTGTCGGTACTGGCCGATGTGCTGCGGGGCTTTCGAACAGAGCAGATCCAGAATTATCGCCTGGATGCAGTATCCGCGTATCGCGCGCTGAACTTTTTGAGCAGAAAAGAAGTGACGGCGGTCATCTGCTGGCTGATCGATAAAAAATATATCCTTCAGACGAAAGGAAGATACCCAGTCCTGCATATCACGAATCTGGGTCTTACCTATCAGGAGCATCTGACGCCCCGGAACACGAAGAGCCTGGCGGAGCGGCTGCGGGAAGCAGGTTGCGGGGGTTGAAACGCCGTGTCATAATCAAAAGAAAAGGGAGTGATCAGATGGCACTGGCAGTGAATATCCTGGAAGAGGACGAGGAGGATGAGGATTACAATGCGGATACCGTCATTTCGCTGAAAGCGTTTCCTCCTATCTCCATGAAGCTTCAGGACATTTTTGAGAAGGTGGATTGAAAGAAGACCGTGAAAACGACCGCTCGGGCAGCCAATGGAGCCAAGAGCGGTCGTTTTGTGCTTCTGGTTACGACGAGATTACTGCCGGATATCCACGTACCCGATTTCCAGAGAAGAATCACTGAATTCATAGCTGCCGCCAGAGGGATTGAGATTCAGATACAGGGTCGGAAGCTCTTCCTCTGTCGCGAGAAAGGCCATATGAACGGTCACGGTCTCGCCAGGCTTTATGGAGGCAATATAGTTGTTGTTTCGCTCGCCTCCGTGTACATCATAGTAGATCATTTCCTGGATATAGGATAAGCCGTGGTTGATGGCCCTGTCCCATTCTTCGCTGCCGGAAGGCGTTTCCTCGGGTACGATTTGCACCTGTCCGCCTGCTTCGCGGATGCGTGCCAGAGAGCCGAAGAACAGGACGTCGGTCAGTTCCTCGCTGCCGGTGTTGGTATATTCCACGGTAGCATAGATCAGTTTCTGAGGCACTTTCCGGGAGCTTACCTCCTCGCTCAGAGCATCCGCATTTCCTTCTTTCACATACTGGATGGTCGCCGGGCGCAGCTTTCCGGCAGCGTCGGTTTCCTCTTTTAGATCCTGGTCTGCCAGAGAAGGATCAAGCAGGCTTATGTCGTCCGAGATCTGCACATCCGCGACTTTTACCGCAAGGCCCTGGTCATCCAGCGGGAAGCTGTCTCCCGGTTTATGAGTGTTCGCCATTTTCTCCGCGGCGACGGAGGTGACCGTCTCCACTCCGCCCTCTTCCAGCAGCGGATCAGGGGCTTTCTGACTATCACTCCAGTTCTGGGCAACGACAATGTCTTCTCCCGTCGCGTCTTCTGTGGGGATCAGCTTTACATTTTCTGCGATTTTCAAAGCCTCATCCTTGCTGACGTCCGATGCGGCGTACATCTCCATCACATAGTGCACATCCGTGTATGCCACATAGAGGCGCTGGTTGAACGTGATGTCGTTCTCATACAGATTCGGATATTCCAGGTAGACGCCCTGGTATTCTCCGGTCGTGAATTCTTCGCTTGTAAGTACGTCTCCGTGCTGAATCTCGAATTGATCGTCTCCGGTATCCATTCGGAAAAATGTCATGGACACGCCGCCTTGATACAGATTGTCTTCAAAGCTGTATTTGCCAAGTTCGGTCTGTACCATGCCCTGGGGCAGATAACCGACTTCCAGCCTGACATTGGGAATGACGGCGGGAGCCTCGTCGGTGTTTCCGGCGGCTTCCGGATTTTCCGCGATATCGATACGGACTCCGTGCTCTCCGGTTTTCTGAAGCTGCATCCGGTAGATACTCACTCCCGCGAACACCGTGGCTCCGCACAGCATGACGGCTGCCAGGGATGCGGCAAGGGTTCTGCGTACCGTTCTTTTGCTCCTGTGTCTTGCAGGTTCTGATTTTAATTGTTTTTCTACTTCTGTTCGAATCATGGTTCTTATCTCCTCCGGCATTTCTGGAAAATCATGTTTTAAATGTTCAAATCCCATAATCGGTCCTCCATTTTGACGGTCTGTGTTAAGTGGCTGCCTGTTCCAGGTCTCTTCGCATTCTGGTTCTTGCCCGCGCGAGACGGTTCTTGACGGTGCTCTCCGTGACTTTGAGTATGGCTGCGGTCTCCTTTATGCTGTATCCTTCCAGGTAATAGAGGATGATACAGATCCGGATGTCCGAAGGAAGCCGTCGGATGGCCTCATATAGCTCGGAGTAGTCTTTTGACTCTTCCGCGGACTCCGGATACTGGTATTCTTCCAGGGATACCAGATGCTTTTCCCGGCGCATGAGCGCATAGCATTCGTTGATCAGTATCCGCACGAGCCAGGTTTTCGCGTAGGAATCCTGCCGCAGGGTATGAAGATTGGTAAATGCTTTTACGATGGCTTCCTGTATCGCGTCCGCGCAGTCCGCATCCCTTGCAAGCAGCGATTTTGCCACATGGTACAGGGTGTCCTCGGATGCAAGGATCAGCTGCCCCAACTGTTCTTTTTTCATAAAGTCCTTTCTGTCGGCCGACTTTTTGTATTTTCGTAATTGTTCAGTACCTTCACAATTACGATGCAAAATTCATTGAAGATCGCCT
>CAJUDY010000003.1 GCA_910584945.1 uncultured Lachnospiraceae bacterium
TGAGGTGTTTTAGGATTGCGGGAGCATGAAATGCGGAGCAATCCGTGGTATCATGATGATCCTGAGATTTAGAAAAGAAAGGCGAATATTCCCATGATCGATAAACAGAAGCACAATCAGAATCTGATGAAGGCCATCAAGCGGATGCATACCCTGGTGGAAAGTGAAGACATTGAAAAGCAGCGCGCCTCCAAAGACAGCCTGGGCAATCTCCTGGTGCGCAGCAGCGATCTGAATTATGAAGATGTGGAGATTGACGGAATGAAGGCAGAATGGGTCAGCGTTAAAAGGAGCCACATGAAAAAATACATCCTGCTCTACTGCCATGGAGGCGGATACAACACCGGAAGCTTAAAGTACGCCAGAAGCATCACCAATAAACTGGCCGCCTCCACCTCCATGGACGTCTTAAGCTTTGATTACCGGCTGGCGCCGGAGCATCCCTATCCGGCGGCCCTTCACGACGCGCTCAGTATGTGGGATTACCTGATGTACTTAGGCTACGGCGCGCGGGACGTAATCCTTGCCGGGGACTCCGCCGGAGGAAATCTGGCCCTTTCCCTGACTCTCACCTTAAAAGAGCAGAAACGAATCCTTCCAAGAGGGCTTGTACTGTTTTCTCCGTGGACCGACCTGACCAGAAGCGGCGCCTCTCACCGAAGCAAGCAGAAGATCGACCCCATCCTGACGGAAGACTATCTGACCCGCGCCATCGAGGATTACGCGGGAGACCGGGATCTGCAGGACCCCTTCATCTCCCCGCTCTACGGCGATTATCATGATTTCCCGCCGGTCCTGATTCAGGCAGGCTCCAACGAAATCCTCCTGTCGGATTCCC
Organism: uncultured Lachnospiraceae bacterium; assembly: GCA_910584945.1. Taxonomy (GTDB): domain Bacteria; phylum Bacillota; class Clostridia; order Lachnospirales; family Lachnospiraceae; genus Hominiventricola. The sequence goes on from CAJUDY010000003.1 coordinate 839, forward strand.
AGGACCTCCACAAGCAGATGATCCGCCACCAGTCCGGCGCCAGGATTGCCGTCTATCAGGGCATGTGGCATGTGTTCCAGATGTCTCCCTTCAAGACGGCCTACGAGGCCATGGACCAGGCGGCGGAATTCATCTTCGATATCTGCCGCTAAGATCAGTCCAGATACTGAATCCCGGCGCCCAAAAGTCCGCTTCCCAGATAAATCGAGAGGGCGGCTCCGATCCTGGCCCGGTACAGGCAGCAGCTGTCCGGAAGGGCCTCTGTAAGTTTCTGCTCCAGAGCGTCCCTTTCTTCGGGGGCTCCTCCGTCTGCCACCACCAGGTTATAGGGCCGTCCCTCCTCTTTCAGCTCCTCCACCAGCTGTAAAAGCCGCTTCTCCACCTGCTTGTGGGTGCGTACTTTTGCCGCTGTATAGATCTCTCCGTCCCCGTCGAAGGACAGGATCGGCTTGATATCCAGAAGCATTCCTGCCAAAGCGGCCGCCTTCCCGATCCTGCCTCCTTTTTGCAGATATTCCAGCGTATCTATGGAGAAAAAGACCCTGGTGCCTGCAATCAGCTTTTCAATCTTTTCTTTCAGTTCTTCGAATCCCATACCTTCTTCGACGTACTTTGCCGCCTGGAGAGCGATGACGCCGATACCGATGCTGGCCTGTCTGGAATCATAGACCTTAACCTCCAGTCCTTCAAGCTCCTCCGCCTCCAGACGTACATGGTTCACGGTACCGGACAATCCTCCGGATAACAGGATCGCCACTGCTTTGGTATAGCCCTGCTTCTTGATCCTGGCAAAGGTATCCTCCACATCCGCCCCGCTGGGAGTGCTGGACTTTGGCAGTTCTTTTTTCAGTCTCTCGTAGATGTCCTCTGCATGGATATCCACTCCGTCCCGGTACTCTCCGTCCGAACAGGCAATCCGCATGGGAAGCACAAAAAGATGATGTTTCCTGACCAGCTCTCCGGGCACGTCGGCGCAGGAGTCTGTGATCACCGCAATTTTCTCTGTTGTTGACATACTCTTACCTCATTCCTTTGTATCTCAAAGTAGTTAAGAGGTATCTTAATACAATCTCCAGAAAGTTGCAATATCTTTTATGTCGTTGACTGCTTTTTTCGTTATTTTTTTTACCAGTCCGATCCAGGTCCGGTCGGTTATAATTTTCCCAGATCTGCACATACTGTCTTTGAAAGGATGGTGCAACATGAAAAACGAACATCAAAACAGCAAAGAAACCGACAACCAGAGTTTCCATAATGCCGGCAACTGCCACCGGGACGATACTCCAAAAGAAGTCATCCCTGATGAAGTTCCGCGGAAAGACGGGCCTGGAGGGGAATAATTCATTCCCCTCAGGACGAACGTTCTTCTGCAGTGCCGGTTACCCTTGTAAGCTTATGGACAATCTCACTGAAATACTCCGGTGGAATCTCCCCCAATGCGTACCGCTCCGTCTCCCAGGTACGTCCCACCCGCTTCTCTTTCCCCGGTTTATGAAAACTGACGCCGTAAACGGTCACTTCTCCGTTCTCCCCGCCCACACAACAGCCGGAAAATTCCAGTTTTACCGTGATCTCCTGATCGGTCCGGACAAAGTGAATGTAACTGCCGCCATCCAGGATCTCTCCCCGGTACCAGCCCGCATTCAAAAGTCTGCCGCTTAAGGACAGACCGTTGATTGTACGCCCATGGAAACGTGTCAACTCCGTCTGCTCTCTTTCTTCCTCCGTGACGGTATACACCGGACGGTCCAGCTGGAGGACGGGCTGGATAATCTCATAATCGGACAGCTGCTCTCTCCATGCTGACCGAAGATCCGGGGACAGGGCCACTGGATGTACCAGACCGATGACGGATTCTTCGGGCAGAAGATACGCTTCTTCTTCCGCTGTATTAAAGCTTCCGTCTTCCATATAACGAAAGGTCTCCCGAAGCGTCCCGTTCTCATACACGCCCCAGATCAGACCTGTCGCAAAGGGATGCATGACCGGATTCTGCATAAAGAGTTCCTGCCACCTCGCCTTCGGCCAGCGGCGCCCAAGTCCCATGGCCTGCTCCAGACGGAAGGTCTGATTGGCAACGACCGTTTTCAGCTGTTTCTTTAGAAGCTTCCAGGCTTCGTAGGACGCACCTGCCGTCTCCGGATCGTCCTGTCTGCCGGACGCGGGAAGATTCTTAAATTTCTTTCCTTTTTCGTCGAATATCTCCAGCGTCAGAGCAGGGGTGAGAAGTACCCGGAACTTCCGCCTCCCGTAGTCAAAGACCCGCTCCGTCTGTTCGTCGAAGCCCAGGTTCGGTACGATCCGATCTTCCAGTTCTTCTTTCGTGAGGCCAAGCTGCTTCGCCGCAGACGCCAGAGCCCCGGCCGCAGCGGCTTTCACCTGACGGAACCGGAATTTCCTGCCGATCTGGTCCACCTGCATAAGCGCCGTGGAGGTTCCGTTCAGTGCCAGCGCCTGCACCGCCTCCGCGGCCATGGCGCCTCTCCTTCCGTCCGCCCATTGCTGAATCTGCCGGTACAGTACCGGGACGATCTGCTCCCCTCCATGGATGGAGGCCGTATAGAGCACCCATTTCTTCTTCGCCGGCGCATCTTCCGACAGCCATAGATCGTACAACTCCCGTACATACGCCGCCAGTTCTTCTGGCTTCAATTCTGCCGCCAGCGTTCCTGCTCCTTCGTGGATACCGGGAATGTTCATGCCCGCATAAGCGGCCAGGATCGCGGCCAGTTCATCCTCCGACGCCTCTTCGCCGTCTTTTTTATGTACGTTCGTCCGGCTCTTCTCCAGGAACCAAGACAGCTTCCGCTTCATACCGCCAAACAACAGTTCTTCAATCAGTTCCTTTTTGCCCTGCTCCTGTGGCCCCCGGCTGTCGGACAGCAGAGCCTCCTGAAGCAGGTCTTTGATCTTCTTCGTCTTCTCGGCTTCCAACGCCTGGGTGAGTTGTTCCCGGTACGATTCCGCGCCCCAGCTTTTCAGCACCTGCACCGCTGTCTCCCGGACAGAAGCCTTTTTCGCCTTCAGCATGGTGAGCACATCCGCCTCCCAGTCCGGATGCTTCGCATAAATCATCTGCAGAATCGCCCGCACCTGCTTTGCGCTGTCTCCGGCGCAGGACAGAAGTATTTCTTTATATTCCTCCCCCAGCGCCGCCATGACCCGGATGGCCAGTATCCGGGTGTCCGCCAGGCTCCCTTTTGCCGCTTTTGCATATTCTGCCTTCCAGTCCGGGTGTCTGGCCGCAAACGCCTCCACACACCTTTGCAAACTCATGTCTGACCGAAAGACCCTCTGATCGCTGTAGTCATAAAAATTCGCATAGGTGGAACCAAAAAAGTCCATCTGATACTGGGCCGGAACCTGCTCCTCTTCCAGAAGCTCCAGCATTGCCTGGATCTGTTTCGGGTCGATCAGCTTTCGGTAGCCCGTCTCACTCTTCCCGTCCTCTGGTTTCGGACAGAGCCAGTACATCCGAAAATAATTGTCGTGTATCCGGAGACATTCCAGCACCAGTGAGCGCCGGTACAGTGTTTGCAGTCCGTTCTCCAGGCAGCTGTGGAGGATCTTTTCCCGTTCCGATCGATAGAGGGTCGTCTCCCGCCAGTCCTTCACATAAGGCAGGATATCCCCGATCTCCAGCTCCTCCAGAAGATACCGCTCAGCGATCTCCCGGGCGGACTGGAACGGCTCCGTTATCTCCTGGGCCGCCGTCCTTTGGTACTGATCGTTCAGAATCAGGCTCACCTTTTTATAAAATGCCGGATTGCCTTCTTCGAGATGTTTTACCAGGTATCCGTAGTCCTTCGCCAGGATCTTCGGAAGCGCCTCCATCATGGCCTCCGGCGCTTTTTTGGCCATCCGCATCAGTATCCGCTCGTCCTTACCGACACCCCCGGAAGCCCACCGGATATAGACGGCTTCCGGAACCGTCAGGACCTTCTCCAGTCCTTCGATATGCCGCTCATACCACGCCTCTCCGGTCATCACCAGGGTATTCAGCGCCGCGTTGGGAAGCTCCTCCCCATACATCGCCATGGAAAGGCGGATCATGGACACAAACCGGTTGGAATGCTCCGCCGCCAGGCATGCCAGAAATGTCAGGAACCGGACCAGATAATAATACTGGCCTCTTCCCGAGAGAACCGCCCGCACCTCCGGGTCCATGGACTCCATAGGGTTCGATTCCCGCACAAAGGCTTTGAGACGCTCCAGCAGTTCTCCTTCCGGCTTGTCCCCCTCCTTGAACATCCCGTCGATGTTGCCCATCAGCCGGCGCTCCAGATAATCGGTCATCTCCCGGACCCGGGCCGGATCGTCCTCTGCCCGTTCATCCGCTTCGTCCGCTGGAACACGGAGCACGCTTTCGGTATCATTCAGCGGTTTGACGCAGTAGAGATAGACGCCCGTCAGGAACATCTTCGTATTAACCGCATCTTCATCATGGCAGAGCTCCAGCATTTGAACCAAAGTCTCCGGATCTTTTCTTCCCATCTCCGCTAGACAGCAGATTTTCTTCTCACCCCATTCAGACTCTTTCCAGGCGAGGCAGTCGGCCTTCAGGGCAGCCGCCTCCACCGGCGTGAGGAATTTTCCCGCATATTCAAAATCCCCTGGAAACCCCTGTCCGGAGATCATGTATCTGGCCGTCGTCCCTCCGATCCGGACAATCAGCCGAATAAACCGGGCGGCCAACGCCTCGTTTCCCTTTCTTACATCAATCAGAAAGGAATAGTAAACGCCCCTTCGGACGCTCACGTCCAGCTTGCAGAAATTCTGAACCTCCGCGTCCTTTAGAAGTTCCTGGTCTTCCGGCTCGGACAGGTCCAGATACCGGGCGGCCAGCTTTTGATTGTGTTCTGTGAGCTCCAGAGAATCCAGGGTTCGCTGAAGCGGTTCCTCATATTTATCTGCTCTAATCATAATCTCCCCTTTCACCGATTTGTCTGATAATCCAGAAATACTGTTCTGCATAACAAATGTGTCCACTTCTGCTTGTGTCAAGTTAGGAGCCATTAATTTTTGAAAAATCAAATATTTGTCTGCCCATTACGATTCTTTTCGCAAACGGTATATCCTTGTCTTATTTCTTCCTATCGCTTCAACATCATCCATCACAGAGAGTATTTCTCTCGTCCTCGCCATGCTCAAACCCAGCAGCTTTGCGATATCTCTGGTTTTTGCTGTTTCATTCTCCTGTAAATACAATGTGATTTTTTCTTGGTTATTCCTTGTTTTTATCGCTTGTTTTCTATAAAAATCTGTATTGATGATGCAGTTCGCCAATGCTTCCCTCAACGCCCAGTGAACCGGCGTATCATCGACCCAGAAACCGCACTCCATCCGAAACGGCACTTTGACATCTTTCGTTATCTTATTGTATACACGAAAATAATAGTCAAATATCCGTCAAATAAAAATCTACGCCCAATATGGAATATATCTTCTCATTTTCAATGAAGCATTTTCATCAGCTAATTTTATGAATCCAGCTTTCATTGTGTCTTTGATAATTCTTGACACAATAGACATATTTTTCTCATCAACACCAAACCGTTCCCTTAACACGGCATTTGCCACTGGAATCTCATTTTTGGACGCAGCCACGGCTGACGGATACTCACAATACGTTTTTCAACCGCATGTGTCCTGTTCTCATACATGTACCTCTGTTGTTCGTACAGTTTTCCGAAACAGAACCATAGTGCTCGCATCAAAAGGCGGTTCTTCCTGATATCCGGGAAGCCCTGTGAAGTACTGCAGGTACGGATTTTCTGTGATCTGTTCCACAAGTTCACGGTCGGAATACTGAAATTTCGTCTGGATATTTTTTATCCGTCTGATTCATCCCAGCCAAAATCAGACAAAATCTTCACTGCTGTCTCCCTTGCCCTTGCACTGGACACTTCCTGATTGTTGGTCTCTCCCATATACACACAAAAGTATATTCGCCTGTCCGCATGATCTGCAAATCCTGTAAACCAGGCGTCAACGACGATTCCGACCGCTTTCCCCATTCCGGTTTTTCCATAGATCATAAAATCTGTTTCCCCAGAATCGGACAATCGCATCACCTGCTCCAGTTGCTTTCTTGTTTCTTCCGAATAGTCTGTATATTCACCGAATATTCGTTCCATGACTTCTGCCTGTTCTTTCGGCGAGATCTGCAGAGAGGATTCAAGCCAGAAACCAGTCAATGCCGGATTGCTGTTATTTGTATTCAGATGTCCTTCCCAGTCAGAAATATCGCAGTTCCCATAGGAAAGCCGGTTCAGTTCCTGCTGCATCCGATCCATTCCAATCTCATCGATCACCTCCCGGAAGTACCAGACGCAGGAGGCGTGAAACGCGTCGGAAAAATCAATATCCCGATTCCACTCTTCGTTCCAGAATGTCTCGCCGCTCCATGTACGGACAGAATCGTCCGGCACGATGATACCACATTCCAGAGCAGTCAATGAGGAAATGATTTTGAAAGTCGAACACGGAGAACGCCGGGTAAGCGCCGTCTCCTGGTTATAGATCTGATAACGCTTCTCCATCGGATCGTAAAGAACCGCAGCGCCGTTTATTCCGTCAAAATAATCAGACCAGTCCATTTCTTCTATCGCCGGCTCGTTACTTTCTTTCCGGGAATCATCCGCAGCCGGTTCTTCTGTCTGTACTGCCTCTTCACCAGAAATATCTTTAAGTTCCGCAGGTTCTTCCGATGCCTGTATATTCGCCGGAGGGCTCTCGGGCAATGGCTCGTCTTTCCCCGCACAGCCTGACAGCGCCAGCATGGAAAAAATGAAACTAAAGATACAAACCTCCATTGATTCAATTCTTCTTCTCCTCATCATTTCTGCTCCTTCAACACTTTTCACCTGTTTGGCTGGATGCTCATATACGCTTGACCTTTTACGAAACCCCCATCTGCCTCCGCACATACTCCAGTTCCTTTTCATAGGAAGGATTTCTCAGATCACAGGTATACGAAGACTTCGGCTGCTTCGCCCAGAAAGGCTCATTGGACCCCGCTCTGATGCACTCTTCTACCAGTGTTTTGTTGATATGAAATCCATAGCTCACACCGTTTTTCTTGAAATCTTTTTGGAGAAGCTCATTTCCATCCAGCGGAATTTCCCGGTAATCTTTTCCTCTGCAATAGCAGATTTTATTCCGGTCCTGTCCGTCAATGGAGCGGCCGTACATAACCGGATAGTCGACCGCATCCGGGTCTTCCGGCAGCGGCGCATGTCCTATGATCTCATACTCGCCATAATAAAAACAGTTATCCATGATATATTCCGACGGGCAGCTGCGTAACTTTGACAGTTCCCCGATGCTCACGTCCGGATCTTCCGTAATAATATGACAGACAGAGACGCAGAGCGGTTTCCCCATCAGAATGTTCCAGAATGCACCGCCACTTTTGATAAACTGCCGGACGTCCAGCAGAATCCGGCCATAGCCATAGTTCCTGCGGTCGTATTTGAAGCGGAAGAAATCCCCCTCCCGATATTTGCAGTGTTGTCTTTTTGCCCCCGCAAAGGCCTGGATCTCCGCCAGATCCTCGGCGCTGGTATCGGCGATCCATTGATCCAGAAAACCCGCAAGTTCCGCCTCGTCCATAGACGGAACTCCGGCAAAGCTTGACGAATAATAGGTCTTCTGGGTCGTATAATTCGCAAGAAGCACGCCGCCGTGGAACTCAAAATACATTCCGTAGGGCGTACAGCGCTGAATATTGACACCGTTCAGGCGTTTTGGCTTTCCCTTTGCGGTGATCGGAGCGATCTTCGTGCGGTTGTCCTGGGTCTTTAAGCGGTAAGAATTCTCGAGGAAATGTCCATTGTCATGAAGCCAGATCACTTTGCGGAGGACGTCGCCGTCAAAAAACAGAATGTCCTTTCCCGTAGACAGCTCTGGCCTCACGCAGTTGTTCGGAATCTCCACGCGCTCCCAGGACGGCTCAATCCGCTCCAGCCCCAGATACTTCCGCTGTTCGTTGGTCAGTTCCATGTACCAATCTCCTTCTTTTACCGAATCTGCCCCAATATCCCCGGGTCCTTGATCTTCGTGTCCTCGGCGAACAAGAGAATCTTCGACATGATCTCTGCGGTCTTGGGGTCCTCATCCACAAAGGGCAGGAAGATCCTTCCTCTCTGCTGGGAATGGACCGGAACCACATACAGCATGGCGTTGCCCATCTGGTGCACCACGCCGCTGCCAAGATGAACCGTATATTCTCCCAGCTTTCCCTTGATGACCGCAAAATTGCCCTCGAATTTCACGTTCTGGATGCCAAAGAGCGCCAGATTGCATTCCGCGATAGCCCGGCGCATCTCGATAGTGGAGTGGCTCGCCTCCGGATCGACGCCGCCTGCATGTGCCACGCTGACCGCCAGGTCCACATCCCGCATGACCTCGCTGTAGATGATCTCCGGGATCTCCTTGATCTTCATCGTCTTTCCCGTCCTGCGGTCCAAAAATACCACCCATTCCAGGGTCGGCGCCTCGATGTCTCCCGGAGAGAACCAGTCCGCCATGGCGTAAATCCGCGCCACGATGTTTTCCTTATAGTATACCTTCTGCAGGCCGTCGTCGTAGTCCGCCACCCAGCGGCGTCCCCGCAGCGCGCCGACCGTCTTCTGCGGCTGAATCTGATTGCCGGAAAACAGCATAGACTCTCCCTTTTCCAGTTCTTCCGGAAGCTTCACATACAATTCCCGGAATACCTGCTTAAAGGGCTGCCGAAGCTGCTTCTCGAACAGGAGCTTCTGGTATTCGCTCCAGTGTCCCTCCCGGTAAAGATCGCAGGGATGGGCGATCAGAAGCGTATCCTCTGATCTTACAGACGTAATCTTCCCCTGATAATCCACAAGGCCTTTTTCGGTCAAAAAACCCAGACCGAACGGCTCTGTCTGATCCGCCTTTGCAGGCATCACAAGCAGCGGCCTTAGAATCGGAGCCACCACCGGATTCTTGAAAAGCTCCAGAAGCTCCCACACCTCGAACCCGGTCCGGTCTTCCATGGCCTGCTCCAGCATCTGCCGGGTCCTGCTGTACTGATCTTTCAGGGCCTTGTTCATTTCCTGCATCTTCAGTACCTGTTCGTTCTTCTTCAGTTTGGCGGGAACGGATTTCAGCGCTTTTCCGTCTTTGCGGCACTTTAATGTGCTCTTTCCGCTCTCGTCCACGTCGATCATCAGCTCCACGCCGTCCGCACCGTCCACGCTCTGCCAGTCAAAGCAGGAGGATGCGTTCTCCACCAGTTTGCTCTCCATCCTCAGCACCAGGCGCGTCACGTCCGTAAATCCCGCGTTGACGCTTAAGTTCCGAAGGGCAAGCTCCGCGGCCCGGCCTTCGCTGGCCCGCCGCTGGGCGCCGAACTGGCGGCTCTCCTTCTTGTATTTCTCAATAAACTGATAGCGGTCCAGCAGTTCCTCTTCCCGTTCTGCTTTTTCAGAAGGCAGGGGAAGCAGGCCAAGACTCATCAGGAGGTCTTTGTTGCGTTTTGCGTTGATCTCTGTCTTTAATTCTTCCTTATCTTTTTTGCCCAGGGCAGCGTCGGCGTATTTTCTGGCCCTTCCGTGGGCCGCCCCGGTGGAGGAATATTTGGCGGCGTCATAGAGAAGCTTGAAGATCTTCTCCCCCACCTTTTCATAGGACTCAAAAAACCAGTTCAGATCAAAGGCGCCGTCATGGAGCTCCTCCGGGGAAAGGGGCGTATATCTGGCAATGACGGATGTGAGATGGTCGTCAAAATGCTCACTGGTGTGGGCCATGAAGTAATAGCAGGCGCCGGAAAAACCGGGAACCGCAAAATATTCCTCCAGCATGGGAATCCACTGCTCCGCGTACATAGAAAGCTCCGCCAGACGCTTTTTCGTAATGTCCGTCCCTTTCAGGGCTTTGGCAAGATCGGCGGACGTCTCCTCCTCTTTCGGCATGCTGACCTTCAAAAGATGGCTTAGCACCCTTCTCTTTTCCGAAGCAGAACCGTAGCTGTAGCCGCGCGAAAGAGGCTCTTTCCCGAGGGCCGTCAGAATCTGTATCATATAATCGATCCCGTAAATCACCCGGATATTGCCGATCCATCCGGAAAACGGCGTGGGCTGTTCTCCCCTTTTGAGCTCCACTTCCAGAACCTTCGGCACGATTTCCCGGTAAAGGGTATGGGCCAGTTCCATGGCGGGCATCTCTTCTCCAATCTGATCAAACCGATATTTCCCATCCACCGGCGCGATCGCGTCATATCCGAAAAAGGCGTTCAGCGCGCCGATTCTGGCTTTTTTAGAAGGAACGGCTCCCTTTTGTTCCACGATGCTGACCGGCTCCAGCAGTACGCCCGGACTGGAATAATCAAAGACCGCTTTATAAAAGAGATCCTTGTCCCAGAAGCCCCGGACATAGCACTGTACATAATCGGAGAGAGACAGATAGGTATCATACCGGAACTGATGAGGCGCAAGCTGTTCCCGTTCCTTTTGCTCCAGATAATACTGCTGCAGGCGAAAACGTAAAGTGAACGCATTGGCCCAGTCCGCCTCGTCGACTTTTGACAGCCAGAAACGCATGCTTCGGAAAATCGGCAGATCGGCCGTCCGTTTGGTATAGGTCAGGATTTCTCCGTTGTAACGCTTCTCACTGACCGTGTAGAAATCACAGGAGCTGTCAAGCACCGACAGAAAGGCCGCCGTAATATACAGCCCATAGCGCGCCTTCAGCGCATTTGGAACATACTCCGCATACAGCGTATCCAGAACCGTGCGGGCCTGCACCCCGTAGCGAAGCCCCTGCACCAGATCGGAAAAGGGCGGTTTTTTCTCTGACCCGCTGCCGAATACCTTTGCGTAAAGGGGCAGATTCTGCTCGTAACTGCCCCGGTTGGCGCGGCATTCCTGATAGAGCGAAATTTCCAGCAAAAGCTCCGGGGTCTTGATTTCCTTCTGATAAAAATCCTCCCACAGCTCCCGGAACGGATAGGCGTCCAGAGGCGTGGCCTTCGGGTCCTTTCCGGTCCACCTGCATCGCTCCAGATTGTTGCCCAGCATTTCATCCGCATCCCACGCCGTCTTGTAGGTGCGCTCGCGATTCTCCTCAATCAGACTGTTTAAAGCCTTCAGCACGCGGATACACTCGTGCTCTCCATAGACGAGCAGGGAAGCCGCCTTCTTTTCATCCACTTCCATGGGCGGCAGAACCCATGTCTTCTCCACATCATAAAATCCGTAGCCCGGCGTCTGCAGAATATCCTGGGCTTCGCTGGAATCTCCCGTCAGTTCCTTCATAAGCACCTGTTCCGGACCGGTGGTTCCGTGAAAATCCGCCAGATACGGCGTTACCAGCGCAAAATCGGGGGAGTTCTCCTTCTTCATCTGCAGCGCCAGATCCAGGGCGCCCAGATGGCATTCTTCGGACTTGGCAGCCAGCAGCCTTCCGATGGATTCCGCCAGATGTGCGGGAGGCTGTTTTTTCAGAAGCGCCAGCGTACCGGCGCGTCCTTTTTTATATTTTAAATTCTGCTCGATCTTCCGGTAATCCTCTTCCGCAAGTGTCAGATCATCCGCCAGCTTATACGCCGTCTGGCAGGTCGATTCCTCCGGATTGTGCATCAGGTCAAAGAGAATCTCCCGCCGTACCTTCGACGCCGGGCGGTAAAGAAGCACACGGGCCGCGGTGATTCGGTCATAGGTCCCGTACCGCGTCCCCTGTCCGATGGTCGGAATCAGCTTTGCCGCCTCGTCAAGCAGTCCATCCTCCTCCAGCATCCAGGCAAGCAGACACATGCGCACCGCCAGATCCGACGAGGTAAGGCTCACCTCATACCATGGGAAAATGCAGGGCGAGAACACGAGTCCTTTTTTCGGAAGCTTTTTTAAGACGCCCTTTAAGATCTCATACATCTCCCGCGCCTCTTCCCGGCTGTCGAACATCGCCGCAGCGTCCATCTTCTTCGGTTCGATGACCGCCGCATCCCTGAGCGAAAAGTAGCCCTTGTTCTCCTCTTTTACCAGGGACATCAGATGTATACCGGTCAGGTCCATAAAACCGTTCATATAACACGCCACAAGCTCCAGATCGTCGGCGCATTCCCGGATGACTCCCTTTGTGGCCTGCATTTTTAGCCGTTCCTCCTGCAAAGAGCGGAGAAAATAGGAGGCGGTCAGCTTCTGATTCTTCGTACCCTGCGTCGCCAGACGCTGCACGGCCTCCACCGCGTCTTCGGCCCGGTAAAAGCCCAGCGCCCACAGCGCACAGCTAATGCCTACGGAATCATTGGACGCAAGCTGCTCCTTCCGGAAATTTTCATCCCGCAGACACCCTCCCATCAGGCGCAGCAGTTTTTCCGATATCCGATCCACGCTCTTCTCATTGAAAATCCCGATCCAGGTGCTGACCGCTCGTTTGATGGAAGAATACCGGATCAGATTGTTTTCTTCGATCACCGAAAAGAGATGCAGAAACGCCTCCGGACGTCCGGCGTCCATCGTCTCGCACACGGCCTGTCTGGCCCCCTCCTGCAGTCTCGCCGCAAGCAGGAACTTGCCGAGCACTTCATACAGCTTCTGGTTTTTGGACATCACAATCCCGCGAATCAGCTCATGGCTGATCATGGAAGTATTCCCCTCGCCCAGCAGAATATCTTCCACAGCCTGCATGGTGTTCTCATTTCCCAGATCGATCTGCGCCGCCAGAATCCCCGCATAGGCAAAAAACTCCGTCCGGGCGTGGTCGTAGATCTCCGGCTCCGCGTTGCCGGTCAGCAAGTCCGAAAGAGGCACACCATAATAGTTCAGGCGCGTATATGCCCGAAAAAGTCCGATGCTCCCTTCCACAAAGGGCGCGTAGCTCTCTGAGCGCACACTCCTTCTCTGCCACCCCGCCGTCATCTGGTACTGATTCATCTGATCCAGCGCATAGTAGAATTCTTCCTGCTGCTCCTTTGGGATGCAGGCGTCGATCAGGTCCTGGAACTGGCCCTCATACAGCTCCCGCAGTGTCCGATAAGTACCGTCCTCCAGGCATTTCCGCATCCACTGACAAGTATCCCGCGGAATATTGTGATAATGGATGGACGGCAGCAGCGCCCTCCCCTGCTCGGATACGCCGGCAGCGTTTTGTTTTGTCTGCGCGATCCAGTCTTCGCTTATTTTTCTTCTGGTCTGGTAGGTAAATTCTGCCATGGTACTATTTTCCTCCTGATTATGGTTCAAAATATCTTTTCAGTGAAAATTCCGTTCATTCCCTGATAAACGTTTCATCCGATGCGGGAATTCCGGATTCGTCCGAGAGATACCGTTCTACCTTCATATGCAGATCATACTTCTCCCGCAGCTTCGCGATCTGCTCCATCATCGGGGAAGCGTGATGTAAGTCGATGGAACGCTGGTCTTTCCAGCTGTCGATCAAAAGCACGGTTTGCTGATCCTCCATCGGGAAAAAATATTCGTAACGGATATTTCCGTCTTCCGCCCGAATGTCATGGACGGTCCCGTTTAAGATCATTTCCTCCGCAAATTTTCTCGCGTTTCCATGTTTGCCGCTGTAATAGATGTTTACTGTAATTGCCATATTATTTTCTCCTTTTGCTCTGAAAATCACAAAACGTCATCCACTGTTATCATTCGATAAGATATCCGGCGGCCTCCAGTACCTGCAGTGCGCGCTCATAGTGTTCCTGTCTGGTCAAAATATAGTCTGTGTTGTATGTGGATATGGCAAAGATCCCGATCTGTTTCTCCGCCAGCAGCGATGTGATCTTTGCCAGTATCCCAATCAAAGAAAAATCCAGAATACCCTGAATCCGAAACGCCTTCCATCCGTCCTCCCGTTCCGTCGTATTCTCCGGCACATGTTCCGTCAGGCAGACCAGCGACTTTTCTTCGTCTGTCTGCCCGGTAAAACAATATGGCGCATCCAGGTTTCCCTTTGAAAAATCAGATACTTTACAGATTGAGAATGTACCGTTTATTTTTTTGATTTTCATGTGTTCCCCCTCATGCCTGTCCCAGAACCTGACGAATCAGTTCCTCCGGAATCCCGATCGACGCCACTTCCACCGTTCCCGCGTATTCTTTTCCGTCTCCCTTATCCAGACCATATTTGGAACAGGTAAAGGTCACCGTATGGTCAGCACGGACCGACTCTCCAAGTACCTTTCCGGTATCGCCGTCTATGCCGGACGGAATATCACAGGACACCACCGGACAGGGCACGAGGTTCATCTCTCGGACAGCGGTCAGAAAATTCCCCGCTATGGAACGTTTCAGCCCTACGCCGAACAGCGCGTCGATCATACACCCGCTGCCTTTGATCCATTGCCGCTGCGCGGAAGAATCCGGTACATAATCCTCCAGCTTTCCGCCTGCCTGCTTAAGCCTCTGCTCCATGGCGAGAGAATCCGGCGTCATTTTCCTTCGGTCTCCCACCAGATAAACGCGTACTTCGCAGCCCTTTTGCATCAGCAGTCTTGCCGCTGCGACTCCGTCTCCGCCATTGTTCCCCGGACCGCAGAAAATCGTGATTCGTCTGTCGCCGTCCTTCTGCTCCATAACCTTCAGAACCTTTTCCGCAACGGCTCCCGCCGCGCGCTCCATCAGCTCCAGAGACGGGATCTTCCAGTCCTCGATAGCCGTCCGGTCCAGTTCTTTCATCTGCGCTGTCGTTGCCAGTCTTTTCACCATGCGCCTCCTCCGATTCCTCCTGCATTTTCAGATCTTAATACAATTATAGCTTTTTCTGCCCAAAACAACAACCTGTTTTACAGGTTTTATAAAAACGAAATCTTTACATTTTTCTTTTATAATGATACCATGAAAACATCAGAAAAGGAGAGTATTCCATGAACGACAAAACCAGATATGAAATCATGAAAAACAGAGAACTTTTGAAAGGATATCACGCAGAAGACGCCGGCGCGGAAGAGACGGATCAGCAGCAGAAGCTTCCTTCCATCCCCTGCCTCCAGGCAAAGAAAGGGACTGATACGATAACGCTTCCCACGGATTATACGTCTCTGACCTTTACCGGCAGCCTGATGGAACTGATCGCCGGGCGGGAAAGCAGGCGGAGCTATGCAGACACGCCGCTGTCTCTTCTGGAGCTGTCTTTCCTTTTGTGGAGCACCCAGGGAGTCCGCCGCTTTGCCGGACATAAGAACCCGGTCACCTTTCGGAATGTCCCGTCCGCCGGCTCCCGCCATACCTTCGAGACCTTCCTGTTCGTCAACCAGGTGGAAGGGCTGAAAAAAGGCGTCTACCACTATCTTCCGGGAGAACACGAACTGGAGTTCTGGGACGACCGCTCTGATTTTGATCAAGAACTGAACGACGCTCTCTGCGGACAGAAGTTTGCCGCTTCCGCTCCGGTCCTTTTTGTATGGGCCTCCATCCCCTACCGAATGGAATGGCGCTATGGACTGAAAGCCGCCAAGTACCTTCTGATCGATGCGGGACACGTCTGCGAAAATCTCTATCTTGCCTGCGAATCCATCGGCTGCGGTACCTGTGCGGTCGGCGCTTACGACCAGGACCGGATGGATGATCTTCTGGGTTTTCCGCCTGGACCTTCTGCGGATAAGGACTATATCTGTACGGTCTACGCCGCTCCGGTGGGCAAAAAACCGTTTTAAAAAGGGGGGGGCTCCAGTCTGAACTCCATCTCAGACTGGAGGACCCTTAAGGAAACGTCCGTTTTAGTCCGGCTGCTGCCCGTCGTGCGCCTTCCACTGACATTCCGTAAACTTCATATCCGTGAAAACCGCCTTGAAGGAAGAATCTTCCGGTGAGCAGGCGTAGATGCCAAATCGTATTTTTCCGCCTCCCTGGTTCATATGGCATATGCGCATTTGGCTGAAATGTACGCCGTCTTCCGAACATTCCATACAGTAATCGTCCTCCCGGCGGCTAAAACGATACCACATCGTTTTTACATCAGCAGAGATGGCGGTAGTCGCCCAATCTGAATAACCGCCGTTCGTCACGACGCTGCCCAGATGCTGAAACTCCTCGTTCTCATATTCAACGGAAGCCTTCAGCCAGTTTTCACTGTCTAGATACATCACAATCCCGCACTGGTCAAATCGATGATGGCTTTCCGAAAAATCCGTTTTCACTACAAAGCTGAAAAACTTTTCCTCCGTCTCCATCTGCAGAACCGGCGCATTATCATTTTGAAAATGATAATAAGTTCTCTGCCATAAGTCAGTGTGCGGCGCTGTGATAATCTCCACCCGGTCGTCGTCTATATGACAACTCTTTGGTTGCCGTGTCCATTTAAAATTTTTGAAATCCATTGTGTCCTCCTTATACGATTTCTGAATTGTAGTTTGTTTATTGACTCACTGCCACTTCGCCCGCTGCCTTACGGCACGACTTCATCCATCTTCCTGTCAAAAAGAATATCTGTAACCAAATTCGTCGCTTCTTTCACATTTCCGCTCCAGAATGCATCAAAAAGCGCTCTGCGGGACGCTGATTCATCCACTGTTCACAAATCAGTTCTTCTATGAAATGTGTTTATCAATATAGTACCAGTTTTTTCCCGAAGTTCCCGAAGGTTCTCAATTCCAATCGGCGGCATCACACGGGCCATAACCATCCCCCTTCCTGACCTGTAAAAAATCAGATCATCATAACTCTTTTATAAAAGAATACCATTTTTTCCCGTTTCATACAATGCGCAAATTTCCCCATGTAATGTGACCACGTCACAGAACCTGCCCCGTTTTTCGGTTATACTAAGATTACAAAAGAGAACAGGAAGGTACACACATATGGGATTTTTCAATTTTATAAAAGGACCCGACATCAACCAAGGCATTCAGGACTATCAGCAGACATCCGGCGCCGTTCTTCTGGATGTGCGCACGCCCCAGGAGTACAAAGAAGGGCATATTCCCGGCAGCAAAAATATCCCGCTCGCGTCGCTTGCTCAGACAGGCGCCGTCACGTTTCAGAAAGACACTCCGCTTTTCGTATACTGCTATTCCGGCGGCAGAAGCCGTCAGGCTGCAGACATACTAAAAAGCATGGGCTATACGAATGTAAAAAATCTGGGAGGGATCGCCTCCTACACAGGAAAGGTGGAAAAATAATATGAAAATTGTGATCGTAGGCGGCGTAGCCGGCGGAGCGACCGCCGCCGCAAGAATCCGCCGGCTGGACGAACAGGCAGAAATCGTCGTCTTTGAGCGGTCCGGATTTGTCTCCTATGCAAACTGCGGACTGCCTTACTACATCGGCGACGTCATCACCGACCGGAGAAATCTGACGCTCCAGACGCCGGAGAGCTTTTTCTCCCGATTTCAGGTGACCATGAAAGTGCACCATGAAGTCACCGCCATTCACCCGGAGCAGCATACGGTTTCGGTGAAAAATCTGGAGACCGGCGAGGAATTTGATGAAAAATACGACAAGCTGCTCCTGTCTCCCGGAGCAAAACCGACGCAGCCTTCGATCCCCGGCACGGACATTGACAGCCTCTTTACCCTCCGGACCGTGGAAGATACCCTGCGCATCAAAAAATACATCGATCAGAATCACCCCAAATCCGCAGTGCTGGCAGGCGGCGGCTTCATCGGACTGGAACTGGCCGAGAACCTGCGGGAACTGGGCATGGAGGTCACCATCGTGCAGCGCCCGAAACAGCTGATGAACCCCTTTGACCCGGATATGGCCGCTTTCATCCACAACGAGATGCGCAGGCACGGCGTAAAACTGGCACTGGGCCATACGGTGGAAGGCTTTGAACAGGACGGAACTGGTGTTCGTATTCTGCTCAAAGGAGAAGAACCGCTCCGGGCAGATCTGGTCGTACTGGCCATCGGCGTCACGCCGGATACCGGACTTGCCGGAGAAGCCGGACTGAAACTGGGCATCAAGGGCAGCATCCTGGTCAATGACCGGATGGAGACGTCCGCACCCGATATCTACGCCGTGGGAGACGCCGTACAGGTCCGGCACTTTGTCACCGGGCAGGACGCGCTGATCTCTCTGGCCGGTCCCGCCAACCGCCAGGGCCGGATCGCGGCGGACAATCTGTGCGGCAGAGACAACCGTTACCCCGGTTCTTTGGGAAGCTCCGTCATCAAAGTATTTGACATGACCGCCGCCGTCACCGGCATCAACGAGACCAATGCAAAAAAAGCCGGGCTGAATGTGGACAAAGTGATCCTCTCTCCCATGAATCATGCCGGCTACTATCCGGGCGGAAAGCTTATGACGATGAAAGTGGTGTTTGAGAAGAAGACCTTCCGTCTGCTGGGCGCTCAGATCGTGGGCTATAACGGCGTCGACAAGCGAATCGACGTACTCGCCACAGCAATTCACGCCGGCATGAAGGCATCGGACCTGAAAGAGCTGGATCTTGCCTACGCCCCGCCCTACTCTTCGGCCAAGGACCCGGTCAATATGGCTGGATTTATGATCGAAAATATAGCGGACGGCCTGCTGAAGCAGTTCCATCTGGAAGATCTGAAGGCGCTTTCTGAAAGAAAGGATGTTACGCTTCTGGACGCGCGCACGAAGAAAGAGTATGAACACGGACATGTGGACGGCTTCGTCAACATCCCGGTGGACGAACTCAGGGAACGGCTCCATGAACTGAAAGCAGATCAGCCGGTCTACGTCATGTGCCAGAGCGGACTGCGAAGCTACATCGCTCTTCGGATCCTGGCCGGAAACGGATACGACGCCTGGAACTTCTCCGGCGGCTACCGGTTCTATGACGCCGTGGAAAACGACCGGGCCATGATTAAGTCTGCCACGGCCTGCGGAATGGATCAGGCCTGAAGGTACGGTCAGCGAAAAAAGCGGCGGCTTTGATTTTCTCAAAAAGCCGCCGCTTACAATCACAAATATCCGTTTATATTTTTTCATGTCTTTACATCTGCCAATCCAGAAGGATCTGTTTTACCCAGGAGCAAAGCCTGCTGCTGCTCTCATTGGCAATCCTTACGACTTCCTCATGAGTATGTTTTGTCGTGGCGATCCCCGTTGCCATATTAGTGATGCAGGCGATTCCGAATACTTTCATGCCCAGATAATTGGCGGCGATGGTCTCCGGAACCGTGGACATCCCGATGGCATCCGCCCCAAGGCCGGCATAGGCACGGATCTCCGCCGCCGTCTCGTAACAGGGACCGGAGAAGATGGCATAGACGCCCTTCTTATAATCAATGCCCAGCTTTTCTGCTGCAGCCTCCGCCTTTCTGATCAGATCCTGGGAATAGGCTTCCGACATATCCGGGAACCGGACACCGAACCGCTCGTCATTTCTACCGATCAGAGAATTTTTCCCAAGCATGTTGATATAATCGGTCAGAATCATCAGGTCTCCGGGGAGGAAATTCCTGTTGATGCCTCCGCACGCGTTCGTCACGATCAGGTACTCAATGCCCAGAAGCTTCATCACATAGACCGGATAGGTGACTTCCTTCATCTCAAAGCCTTCGTAATAATGAAATCTTCCCTGCATGGCGGCGATGGTCTCGGTCCCGATGCGGCCGATCACCAGATTTCCCGCATGGCCCGCCACATGGGAGCGCGGGAAGCCGGGAATGTCTGCATAGGGAATCACCGTCTTGTCCTCCATGATGTCCACCAGACTTCCAAGGCCGCTGCCAAGGATGATGCCGATGGTCGGATTCTGGTTCATTCTGCTCTTTACATAGTCTGCGGATTCTTTTACCTTGTCATAAAATGTCATCATCACTTCTCCTATTCCAGTTCAATATTGTATCTATCTTATCTGATCAAAGAGATAACTGAAAAATTCTCTCCGTATTTGCCTTCGCATGCTCCATCAATGCTTCCTCGGAGACTTTCATATACTTCGCCAGCTCCCGAACCACATATACGATATTCTGAGGAACATTCGTCCTCGGAAGTCCCTGCACATTCCTGGGCGTCAGATAGGGCGCGTCCGTCTCCACCAGAATCCGGTCCAACGGGATCTGATGTACCGCTTCCCTGAGTTCCCCGGCCCTCCGGTCGTCGCAGATCCAGCCGGTAATTCCGATGGAAAATCCCATGGAAAGATACTGCTTCAGCGTCTCCTTGTTGCCCGTAAAACAGTGTACTACGGATTTTTTGCAGATATCCGGATGCTTCCGGAATCGCCTGATAAAATCCTCCGAAGCGCTGCGCTCATGCAGAAACAGCGGCTTCTGCAGCTTTTCCGCCAGAACGATCTGCTTCTCCAGGCATCGGATCTGATTCTCCTTCGTGGAAAACATCCGGTCATAGTCGAGGCCGCACTCTCCCACCGCAACGATCCTTTCATTCTCCGACAGGATACGCTCGATCATCTGAAAGTCTTCCTGCCTCGCCCGGTCCGCGTTATGGGGATGGATCCCCGCTGTGCCGTAAGCTTCCCGGGTCCTTACAAACTCATCAATCTTCCGGTTTTCCTTCGGGTCTGTCCCGGTCAGGATGCAGCACACCTTGTGCTCTTTCGCCTCTTCAATCACCTTCTCCGGCTCCGGAAACTGCCGGCAGAAGAGATTTAAGCCGATATCATAATATTTTTTCCACATGTGAGGTTCCTTTCCTTAACACACTTTTTTCATATCTGCAAATTTAACGTCCTTTTGGTATAATTATAGCACCGTTTTCATTCCTTTTCCAGTGTTTCGCATAGTTCTAACATGATAGTAACATTTTTATTTCGTACTTTCTCTGTATACAAACATTCTATCTTTTGTCACGTACGCTCAGACAAACATTTCCTGCCTGTCGACCCGCTGTTTCAGGATCAGTGCCAGCACAGCCGACAGAACCCGGGCCCACACCGTACTCCACCAGATCAAGCTGTCATTTTCCATAGCCGAAAAGACGCGATACTTTTACTCCTCCATATGCTTTAATACCCAGAATAAAACAATCGCCCATAATAACCTTCGAATACCTGTCAAATGTCAACAAAACGGGCGCAAATGCCGCGCTCTGTAGGTAGTTTTTTTCCTTTACATCCTTTATACTTTACCTGTATCCAGTCCCTATCCGCCGGCTGACAGGGGAACAAAAGAAAAAGCACCCTCCGACTCCGGTTCCAGAAGAATTCCAGGCTGCCGGACAGCCGGAACACACCCTGGATTCCAGGGGAGAAGATGTCATATTTTCAGCAGTGTCAAGCAGTTTATGAAAAACAGCATCTGTCCGAAAGCAGCCCCGAAAGAATTCTACGGAGCGAAGTGAGGGCAGACACAAAACTTTCACAGGAGGCAACAATGATGAGTTTGGGAAACAGCCTGTTTCAGGCAAGAAAGAAAAGCGGAATGTCACAGGAAGAGGTGGCGGAAAAGCTGGGCGTCAGCAGACAGACCATCTCCAAATGGGAGCTGGACGAGACGCTTCCGGATATCTGCCAGTCGAAAAAGCTGTCTACACTTTATCATCTGACGCTGGATGAGCTGATCGACTTTGATCCGGACCTGAAAGAAATCGAGCGGGTCATCGAAAACACCGGCGAAGAGAAGCAAAAAAGCATTGACTGGACCAAAATATGGGGGAAAAAGTATCCGGTCCTGACCACCTACCATCAGACGGTCCGGACAGACGATTATGAGACCCCTTTAAGAGAGCTTCTGGATCGGCTGAAGCACGAGTATGGTTACAATGACATGGACGCCATGCTGGTGCTGAAGGATATCCTTGGCCGGTTGTGGAACGCAGAATAAGATCAGCCCTCATGGAAAGGAATCCGGGATATTGGGAAAGGCTTGAAAGAGAAATATTTCTCCTATATAATATAAAGAACAGAAAGGGGGACTGCACTTGAATGCTCCTGTAAAACTGCCCATCGGCATTGAAGATTTTAAAAAAATCCGTACAGAAGGATTTTACTACGTGGATAAAACGGAAATGATCACGGAACTTCTGAACAGCTGGGGGGAAGTCAACCTTTTCACCCGCCCCCGCCGCTTCGGAAAATCTCTGAACATGAGCATGCTGAAATATTTCTTTTCCTTCGATTGTGAGCCGGAGCTGTTCCAGGGCCTTGCGGTTGCGAAAGAAGGGAAGTTCTGCGAAAAATATATGGGAAAATTTCCGGTGATCTCCATCACGCTGAAAGGTGTGGAGGCACGGAATTTTGAAAAGGCACAGGCTCTTCTCTGTTCCATTATCGGCAGCGAAGCATTACGGTTTCAGTTTCTTCTGGACAGCAAACTTCTTTCCGCCAGAGAGAAAGAACATTACCAGCGTCTGATCAGCATTGATGCTGACAGTCCGCAGGAATTTCCCATGTCTGATGATGTGCTCAGGGGAAGCCTTCAGACTCTGTCGCAGCTCCTTTGCAGACACTACGAGCAGAAAGTGATCCTTCTCATCGACGAATACGACGTGCCCCTGGACAGGGCGCAGCAGAACGGCTATTACGACGAGATGGTCGATCTGATCCGAGGCATGTTCGGACAGGTTCTTAAGACCAACGAAAGCCTGCAGTTCGCCGTTCTCACCGGCTGCCTGCGGATCGCAAAGGAAAGCATTTTTACAGGACTCAATAACTTCAAAATCCGGTCCATCACCAATATTCCGTTCGATGAGCATTTCGGTTTCTCAGATGCAGAGGTAAAAGATATGCTGGACTACTATGGACTGGAAGACCATTACCGGACCATCAAAGAATGGTATAACGGCTATCGTTTCGGAACATCCGACGTCTACTGCCCCTGGGACGTGATTAATTATGTGGATGAACTCAGGGACAACCCGGACGCCCGCCCCAGGGCCTACTGGATCAATTCCAGCGGCAATACCATCCTCCGTACGCTGCTTCAGAAAGCGACGCCTCAGACCCGGATGGAACTGGACCGTCTGGTAAACGGAAGCCCTGTCACGAAAAAAATCAATGAAGAACTGACTTACCGGGAGCTGTATGACAGCCTTGACAACCTGTGGAGCGTCCTTTTCACCACCGGCTACCTGACCAGACAGGCAGAACTCGGTCTGAACACCTACGAGCTGATCATCCCCAACCGGGAGATCCGCATGATCTTTACCGAACAGATCCTGGACTGGTTTCAGAAGGAAGCAAGAGAAGACGCGCCCGCACTGGATGCCTTCTGCGAAGCTTTCCGACAGGGAGATCCCGCATCCATCGAACGCCAGTTCACTTCCTATTTGAAGAAAACCATCAGCATCCGCGACACCGCCGTTCGCAAAGAACGAAAAGAAAACTTTTACCACGGCATCCTGCTGGGACTTTTGAGCCACCGGGAGGACTGGCTGCTTCTGTCCAATGCCGAGTCCGGCGCCGACTACAGCGACATCCTGATCGAAATTCCGGACGAAAACACCGGCATCGTCATTGAACTCAAATACTCTGAGAGCCGCAACATGGAAGCGGCCTGCCAGAAAGCGCTGGAACAGATCGAGGAAAAAAATTATGCGGAACACCTGATGGAGGACGATATGGATACGATCTTCAAATACGGCATCGCCTGCCGCAGAAACGCCTGCACGGTGCGGATGGTGGAATAAAAATGGGACAGAGATCCCAACAGATCTGCATTCCCGGATGACAAAAAACGCTGCTGCATGAAAGAACCTTTCCATGCAGCAGCTCCTGCCCATCTCTTTGCGCATTCCGACTCACATCACATCAGACTTTGACTCCGCTTCCATACCGGCGGAAACCCGAAGATTTTCGAAAAACCGTCCCGGCCGCATCGTTGATCACGCCGCCTGTAAATATCATCTGAAATATGATTTCTATCTGCTGTCCATTTTCAGCACAGAATCAATCAGTCCAAATTCCACCGCCTCTTCTGCGCTCATATAGTGATCCCGTTCTGTGGCGGCCATGATCTCCGCCTCCGTCCGGCCCGTATTTTCCGCCAGGATCCGGTTCAGCCGTTCCCGGCTCTTGAGGATGTGGTCCGACAGGATCCGGATATCCGACGCCTGTCCCCGGATGCCGTCCCCGTGAATGGCCGGCTGGTGGATCATGATCTCCGCGTTGGGAAGGGCCGTCCGCTTACCTTTTGTACCTCCGGCCAGGAGAAAGGCGCCGAAACTGGCCGCCAGTCCAATGCAGATGGTAGATACGTCGCATTTTATATAACGCATAGTATCATAGACCGCAAATCCCGCAGATACGGAGCCTCCGGGACTGTTGATATAAAGCTGAATGTCTTTTTCCGGATCTTCCGCTTCCAGAAACAGCATTTGAGCGATGATCACGCCTGCAGAAGCATCGCTGACTTCTTCGCCCAGAAATATGATCCGGTCCGAAAGAAGCCTGGAATAAAGGTCGAAGCTCTGTTCTCCCCGCCCGGTTCGGCGGATTACATAAGGAATATAACTCATGCGGCCATCCTGCTTCTTTCGTGTATGGTAAATGCCGCAGATCTCCGCCCGCCCATACGCAGCGAGAGCCTGCCATATTTTACAGAAAAGACTCCCGCTTTTCGGTACGTCCGGGGCGTACATCCGTATTCCCGGCGAAAGGCCCTGGCAAATGCCTGCTGGGAGCCATAGCCCGCCTCCAGCGCGATCTCAACCACCGGACGCTTCGTCTCTGCCAGCTCTCTGGCCGCAGTCTCCAGCCGCCTGCCCTGGATATATTTGCAAAGCGTCATACCGGTATCCGCTTTGAATGTCCGGGCCATATAAAATTTAGAATAATGCAGTTTCTCCGCCAGTCTTTCCAACGTCAGGTCCTGGTCCGGGTGGGCATCAATATAAGATAGAATTTTGCCGGTCACTGATCTGCTGACCATAAAAAGTCGCTCCTTTTTGATTGAAAGTACCGCTTAGGCCCTTTTTCGGGCTTTTGCTGTCTGTCCTTATGATACCACTTTCCGGGGCCGTCTGTCTTAACAGAAATTGCCCTGTTTCCAGCTGCGGTTCTTTGTCGGACTTCCGTGTCCGTAATGAATCGTCCTGCTGCCAAGAGCCGAAATCCTTCCCACACTCTCCCGCAGCTTTTCCCGGTCTCCGAAGATACAGGCCATCCCCGGCCGCAGCATATGCATCAGGGCGTCCCCGACGATCACGGCCTGTCCGTCCACTTCAAGGCCGATGGACCCCTCCGTATGCCCCGGCAGCTCCAGCACGGACGCTTCTATGCCATACGCTTCCAGTGTATCACCTTCTTTCAGAAAGATCTCCGGTGTAAAATCCTCGATCTGGTTCTCCTTCATTTTCTTTTTGGATGCCGCTTCCAGTATCTTTCCAAAGATTCCGGTACCATAAAGAGGCTGCGCGAACTGGTTCTGCTTCAGCGCCAGATCTTTCTCATTCATCCCGATGGGCGCCTTAAGTTCCCGCGCCAGGTATGCCGCGTTCTGGATGTGGTCGATGTGCCCGTGCGTCAGCATGATCAGGCGAACGTTTTTGCCCGCGCATGCCTCCAGTATCTTTTCTTCATACCCTGTCTCTCCCGTGTCCACAAGCACAGCGCTGTTCTTTCCCGTGAGTAGATAGCAGTTTACCATTCCGCACGGGATTCTTTTTATCCGTGTCAAGGTGTCACCTCATTTCTTCTGCAGCAGTCTTCACTCCTCACAGTAACACTCCTTCACCGCCCCCAGAAGCGCGGTCACCCGCTGATCCCGGATCCGATAGATGACGTTCATCCCCTGCTTCTCGGACTCCAGGATCCCGGCCATGCGGAGCTGGTTTAAGTGCTGAGACAGAGCGGAAGCAGTGATGTTGGGGGTAAACGGATGGATCTCCCCTACCGTCAGCGGCCCCTTCATCAGCGCGCACAGGATCAGCAGTCGGTGCTCGTTGGCCAGCAGCTTAAGCAGTTCCGCGATTCTTTTTGCCTTCTCTTCCATCTTCCGTATCCTCCTTCCCCTGCCTGAGCCTGCAGATTCCCTGGGTCATGGTCCCCATAGGGCAGTACACGCACCAGGAGCGGGGCCGGAACAAAACCATGGTCAGAAGTCCCAGCACTGTGGAAGTCATCATGACGCTGAAAAATCCGAAGGCAAACTGAGCCATCCAGGGCGCCGCAATAGACACGTCCGCCCACTGCCAGGGAAGCTTAAACACCCACAAAAGCGTCACCGTCTGGCGAAGGGGCGCTCCGGTAAAGACCATCCAGGTGCTGCGCAGCATCAGGCCGAACATGATCATGAAAAAAGTGAGAAAACCGTAACGGAACCAGGGACTCCGCAGGAATCTCGGCGGCGGTACGTTTCGGGACAGTTTCCTGCCCAGCAGCCCCAGAAGCTGTCCCCGGCCGCAGTAGCGGTTGCAGTAACCCTTGTTCCCGCCGAATACTGCAAAAAGCAGCGGGATACAGAAAAAGAGCACACCCAGCCAGGCAAAGAGGATGTTTAAGAGCCCCAGCACCCAGTAGGCAAGCTCCGCAATCCAGAGATAATCATACCATTTCTGTTTCATTTTTCCGCCTCCCGTTCTACGATTGTAATTACATCCGCCGGACAAGTCCGTGCACATTTTCCGCAGCCGATGCAGATCTCCTTGTCAACCCGGGCGATCACACCCGATACCACCCGAATCGCCCCTTTGGGACAGACTTTCAGACAGCTTCCGCACGCCACACACTCCCGTCCGACCTGAGCATATTTCTTTGATCTTGCCATGATACCTCCAAATATTTATTAAGTAATTAAGATAATCCTAATATACTTTATACACAAGGATCTGTCAACACATCTACGGAATATATTCCGCTTAAAGAAACAGTTCATTCTCTTTTCTCTGGGAACATGCTTTTTTCAACGCCACCGCAGCGGCGGACACCATCACGCCATTGACCTTTCTGGCGCCTGCGGGACATCTTTTGACACAGCGCATACAGGAGATACATGTTTTGGAATCCGCTGTAAAATCAGCAGGATCAATGGCCTGTACCGGGCATTTTTTTACACACAGGCCGCACCGAATACAGTTTTTGCCCGGCTTTGGCACCAGTCCCACGCCGCCGTACTTTCTATAGGGACGATTTCCCGGCAGGGTGAAGACCGTCCCAGTTTGGCCTGCAATCTGCTCCGCGAAATCCGCCAGCTGTCTCTCATCGGATTGATCCGGCCTTCCGGCCGCATACTGGGGCAGAATGGAATGCTCTGCAACAGCCGCAACTCCGGCAATGATCTGGAAACCGCACTCTTTTGCCGCGTCTTCCATTTCCGCCAGCGTATCTTCATAGGCGCGGTTTCCGTATACACAGACAAGAACCGCATCGGCTCCGTTTCCTCTGATCTTTTTCAGCCGCTCGATGGCGGTCAACGGTGCCCTCCCTCCGAAGGAAGGCATGGCGATCAGAACTCGGTCCTCTTTTGCAATTTCATAACCGGAAAAATTGTCTTTGGCGTCGCACAGATCAATTTTTACAATCTCTTCGCTCCAATGCCCGCTAATCAGGCCCGCTACTTTCCTCGTACCTCCTGTGGGGCTGAATATGATCTCAACAATTTTCATATCCCTTACTCCTTCACTGTTTTCTCTGGCGCTCCCGCCATTTCATTTCTATATTTCCCTGATTATACTATGTTTTTTCCCGAAACACAATCATTCGCCGCAGGGAGATGCCGTCATTTTTTCCATTGTGCAAAGAATCGGCCCCCCTGTGCCGACAGAGAGCCGATTTTTACAGATCTTATTGTGATTTACAGCTACTCCCCTCTTTTTGAGAGCATATCCATAGGTTCCGCCCTCAGGTTCAGCCAGATCCCCGCTCCGGAGATCAGACTTGCAGTAAGCAGAATTCCTGCTATCGGCCAAACCACTTCCTCTACCGGAAATTCGGATGCCTCTTCGGTCTGCACGGACTCCTCGTTCGATATCAGACCGTTACTGAAGGAAGTGTCGTAATAGCTGACCGGCCCCATGCGCCCGGCGATCTCACGGGACAAAAGGTTACCCGCCGTACATCCGACCACGCTCCCGCAGGCCACCAGCAGGAAGAGCCCGGTAAACAGCGACAGAAAACACTTCTTTTTGGAAAGTCCCAGGCACCGTTCCACCGCCGTGCGCTCTCCCTGACGGATGATAAAGAGCCAGGTGAAATACAGCAGCACCATAAGAACCAGAATCAGTCCCATCGCCACCAGAATCCGGGAGATCTGCTTCATATTCTCTATGCCGGCTTCCAGCTGCGTATATCCGCCGTCATAGAAGGTGATTTCCAGATTGTCGATCCCCTGCTGATTCCATTTTTCCAGATAATCCCGGATGGTCCCGTTCTCGATCTGAAAGGACGTGGTGCCGCCCCGCATGGGACCGTAGGCCACAATGTTGTCCGCATCACTGTTTTTCACGGATCGGGTTGGTATGATAATCTCATTGTGACCCATTCCGTATTCGTCCGAGAATCCGGTGGCCCCGTCGTACATACCCACGATCGTGTAATCGCCGTCTTCAAAAATCGGATAGCATTCCCCTTTTGTGTTTAAAAGCGGCGTGACTCCAAGTCCGTTCCTGCCGAACCGTCTGCCTGCGGGAAACCTGTGATTGGCATACAGAAGCGGAAGCCGGATGGAATCTCCGATCTCCAGATCGTTGGTCCGGGCAAAGGTCTCATTGATCAGACATACCTTTTCTCCGTCCGCGTATTCTTCCTCCGTAAATTCCCGGCCGGAACTGATCCAGACGTCCCCGTTGTAAAACGCCATGATCAGATGAATGTCGTTGGTACCGGTCACGGGAAAGATATGATTCGTATAGTCCAAGTCCAGGGTCTTAAGAAGTTCCATCCATCTCTTTCCCCTTCTGGTCTCATAGAAGCCTTCCGTCACTTCATCATAAAAGGCCCCGTCTTCCACCTCATCCTGCAGGACTTCTCCCTCCGGACCCACCTGATCCGACTCAAGCATCGAATACGGAACATATTCTAGCGGGCTATCTTCTGCAAACTGCTTTTCACTGTCGTGTCCCGGCCGCTGCTGCAGGCTCATAAGATAGGTTTTGCCGGCATACAGCATCTCCGGGTCCGGATCGTAATGGTTGCAGAAGGTAATGTTGAGTCCCTCCCACAGGTCAGAATTCCCCATGAGAATCCTGGTAACGGTAAGCTCCACCGGATGGTCCGGGAGCACATCCTCCGGAGGCGTCACTTCCACCAGGATCGAGCCGAAAAGACCTCTCGGATACATGACATAATCCGGATTATAAGCGCCATAGAACACCCTTTTTTCCGGACCAGACAGATAGTTTGCCCCTTCAAAATCCAGCACAGACAAAGGAACATAAGAATCATAGGTGGATCGGCTGTAGATATGGTAATCCTTGATCCCCGCGTCCCAGCTCTTGATCTCCTGCACCGCATCCGCTTTCTGTTCCACTGTGCCGATGGTCATGAAACTGTCCTCATACCTTTCCATGTTCCGTCGGTTGACGGCCTGAAATCCCCTGCCCAGGCTGAAAAGCCCGGAGGCCAAAAGAAGCAGCAGCAGAAACAGACCGACTCTTCCTTTCATCCGCCAGAGCTGACGGATACTGTTTTTGATCATCATCCTATCTCACCTGCTCAAGCTTTCCGTCCGTCATCCGGAACACATGATCAGTCTCGGCCGCCACCCCCTGGTTGTGGGTGATGACGATGACGGTGTAGCCGTCTTCGTGGGCCAGTTCTTTTAAAAGTTCTACAATTTTCTGCTCGTTTTCAGAATCCAGGTTGCCGGTAGGTTCGTCCGCAAGGATGATCTCTCCTCCCGCCGCCACCGCCCGGGCGATGGCTACCCGCTGCTGCTCTCCCCCACTCATCATCTTCGGAAACTGCCGGAAGATCCGCTCTCCAAGCCCCACTCGTTTCAGCAATTTTTCTGCCCTCACAGACGCATCCTTTTTCCGGATTTTCTTAAACTCCATGGGAAGCATCACATTCTCCAGCGCGGTCAGAAGCGGAAACAGATGAAAGGACTGATAGACCACCGAGGCCTGATTCAGCCGATACGCATCCCGATCCATCTGGTTCAGAGACTGCCCCTGTACATAGATCTTTCCCTCCGACGGGACGTCCAGTCCCGCCAGAAGCGACAAAAAGGTACTCTTTCCGCTTCCGGACTCTCCGATGATCGCATAAAATTTTCCCTGCTCAAACGCGCAGCTCACATCCTTTACCGCATCCACCTTCTGATATTTTGTCTGATAACTGTATGACACATGCTCCGCCCGTAAAATTTCCACTCTCTCTACCTCTCTTTCTAAAATATTATCAAGTCTGAAACAGCGCTTCCATGACGCTTACTTTCAGAATCTTCCAGATGGCCAGACTGTTACCCAGCATGTAGAAGATCCCCACCAGACAGCCGGACAGCACCGAGTCCACTCCATAGTTTCCCTGCAGCAGCACGGACAGGATGCTTCCTAGGACGATTCCGGATACCACCAGCAGAAGCTGTTCCATGAAAAAGATCCGAAAGCACCTCCACCTTCCAAGCCCGATGGAGCGAAGAAGCGCCGCCTCCTTCTTCCGGCTGTTCAAAAGCAGCAGCGTCACCAGATACCCCACGCCCACGATCAGCACCAGCAGGAACGGGAAGAACGCCCGGACCGCGTCGATCACTTGTCTTAAATGATTGGCCGTATCGATAAACGCCGCGTCCTGCACCGTCAATGCCGTACCGTTCAGACTGTAATCCTCCGACAGCGGATTCCGATTCTGAAGTCCCAGCGCCTTCATCTCCTGCTTGAATTCATTCAGCTTCAGGCTGTCCGAAAGCCAGAAGGATATGGAATCCGCATAAAAAGGAATCTCCTGCCGCTCATAAGCCTCCCGGACCACCAGAAAGGGAACCACAATATCCGGCGTTACATTTACGTCTTCGGCGTTCGCTTTTTCCATAAAATCTGCATACCCGGCGATCTCATAAACTGTCGTCTCCAGGGGGTCCATGTAAAGTTCTGTGCTCTTCTCATCCTGCCGGTAATAGTAATACTGACACAGGGTAATCTTCTGCCCCAGCTTCCAGCCCTTTTGGTCAAACAGCTTTTTCGACACGATGCATTTTGCCTCGGTCCCCGCAAGGAACGAACTGTCCTCCCCCGCGTTCCAGACCACGTCAGTCTCCTTCAGGTCCCGCACGGCCGCTTCCAGACAGTTCCCTCCGGCCAGAAACAGATTCAGCGTCTCCCACTGTCCCGGAATCACCCGATCAATCCCCGCCTTCAGACGCACGTTCAGACGAGGTTTCTCCACATAGGAAGAGTCTAAAAGTCCCTGTACGATTTCGTCCGGGATGAATATCCCGGTCGAACTGTTCCCATTCAGCGTTGTGATATATGCCTGGATGGGAATAGCTTCCGGAAGCGACTGGAGTTGTTCTTTGTTATTGGCAATATTCGCCAGATACGTGTGCAGAAGCAGAACCACCAGAATGTCCATCAGAATGGTCAGTGCGCTTTTTATCTTGTGACGCCCGATCTTCACCTCGTTGATCTGTTCGCTCTTCCAAAGAAGGACAAAGGCCCCGATTCCGCAGACCACGGACAGAATCCCCGCCCAGATATAGAAAAACACCGGATTCTCCTGCCATGCTCCGGTTAAAGCCCCGGCCGGAGGCACGCCCGCGCTCTGGTCCATCAGATACCGGACCCCGGCCCATATCAGGTAGAGAATCCCGCACGCACTGGCAAAGAGCAGAATCTTTGCCCTTCCCATCTGCCGCCTGCGTTTCTCTGCCTGTTCGGACTGAGCGATCGTATCCATCACGGCATGCTCCGCTTCATCCCGGTCCACAACCGGCTCCGGAATGCGTTCGCTCTGCATCAGTTCCAGGATACTCACCCCCAGATGTTCCGCCAGAGAATCCAGCATCTTGATATCCGGAAAGCAGGCCCCGTTTTCCCACTTGGAAACTGCCTTGTCCGACACATACAGAAGCTCCGCCAGCTGCTTCTGGGTCAGCCCTTTCTCTTTTCTCATCTCTCTGATAAATTTTCCAAATCTGATTGTATCCATCCCGTTTTCCTTACCGCCTTTCTTCCTGAAGTGTATCATAAATACGTCAAAACAGGCAATCCACCATTGGTAGAGTTGCCTGTTTTGACGTATTTAAGCGAAATTTTATAATTTATTCACATTTTCTTGACATTTTTCGTCATTCGTATTACTCTATAACCATCTGTAGTACATAAAAGGAAAAGATAGAGGCGCGGCTTATACCGTCGGATTCTAAGGCCATGGGACAGGCATCCCATAGAGTCCGAAGAGATGATCCGCCGAAGTCATGTTCCTGCCTGAAGGGACACGGCTGGGGTGCAGCAGAATATGTTGTACACTGTCACAGATATGTGGAGCGCTATCGTTTGTGAAAGGGATTTTTTGCGGTCATGGACGTTACACGTGCCATGGCTTTTTCTTTTTTCCGATTACAGAAATAAAAGAATTAGGTGGGAAAATGTTATGTATGCAACTTTCTGGTCTCTGGTGCCGCCGCTGGTAGCCATCATCCTTGCGCTGATCACCAAAGAAGTCTACAGTTCCCTGTTCATCGGAATTGTAACGGCGGCCCTGTTCATTACTAATTTTAATGTGCCCTCTGCGTATACGACCATGTTCAGCGACGGTTTCATTTCGTCTCTGGCAGACAGCGGACATGTGGGCATCCTGATCTTCCTGGTCATCCTCGGAACCATCGTGGTTCTGATGAACAAGGCCGGCGGTTCCGCCGCTTATGGAAAATGGGCCCAGGAAAAGATCAAAAGCCGCAAAGGAACCCTGCTGGCAACCTTCGTCCTAGGCGCTCTGATCTTTGTGGACGATTATTTTAACTGTCTGACCGTTGGAAGCGTCATGCGTCCGGTAACCGACAAACACAAGGTGTCCCGTGCAAAGCTGGCTTATCTGATCGACGCGACGGCCGCTCCGGTCTGTATGATCGCTCCGATCTCCTCCTGGGCGGCCGCTGTGGCAGGCGTGGTGGAAGGAACCGACGGACTGACGTTATTCATCAGCGCGATTCCCTATAACCTGTACTCCCTGCTCACCATCGCGACCATCATCATCATCTCCTGCTTTGACATTGACTTCGGACTGATGAAAAAGCATGAGGATAACGCGAAAAAAGGCGATCTTTTCACCTCCGGTGAGAAAGTGGCCTCCGACGATTCCTTCAACGCGGTGTCCGATAAAGGAAAAGTCCTTGACCTGGCGTTCCCGGTCATCGTCCTGATCATCGCCTGTATCGTCGGTATGATCTACACCGGCGGATTCTTCGAGGGAGAAAGCTTTGTCAATTCCTTCGCAAACTGCGACGCCCCGACGGGACTTTCCATGGGCTCTGTAGCGGCGCTTCTGATCACCATCGTGTTCTATCTCGCCCGCCGGGTGCTTACTTTTAAAAACTGTATGGACGCATTCCCGGAAGGCTTCAAAGCCATGATCAGCCCGATCCTGATCCTGACCTTCGCGTGGACCCTGTCCGGCCTGACCGGCAACCTGGGCGCGGCGGAATACGTCAGCGGGATCTTTGAGGGAAGCGCAGCCGGCCTTACCGGTATGCTTCCGGCCATCGTATTCCTGGTAGCGATTTTCCTGGCCTTCTCCACCGGTACGTCCTGGGGAACCTTTGGAATCCTGCTTCCGATCGTGGTCGGCATCAACCTGCCCGGCAACCTTCTGATCATCACCATCGCGGCCTGCCTGGCCGGTGCGGTTTGCGGAGATCACTGCTCTCCTATCTCCGATACCACCATCATGGCTTCCGCCGGTGCACAGTGTGATCATATCAATCACGTATCCACCCAGCTTCCCTACGCGCTGCTGGTGGCCGCCGTATCCTTTGTCGGATACTGCATCGCCGGTTTCGTACAGAATGCCTGGGCGATTCTGGCCATCTCTCTCATTCTGCTCTGCGCAGTCCTGTTTGCAATCAAGAAATTTCTGGTGATACCGGAAGAAGCATAAGATAAATAAACTGCCGGCCCTGTGAAGCCAATCACAGGCCGGCAGTTTATTTTATAAATCCTCATATTCGCTTCGATACAATTCCAGCGCCCCGAATGCCCTTGTTTTTACAAGATCAATCACCCGCTGGTTTTTGCTTCCCCGATAAGGAAGCGTCAAATCCCGTTCCGCAATCAGAAAAGGACCGTCCACCAGAAGATCCGCAAGAGCCAGAAGCCTCTGCACCGCCGGATCTTCCCGCTCCAAAAGCTGCTCATACAGATAACCCGTATAGATCGTCAAATGCTTCCTAAGTCCCTTCACTCCCTCCGCCAGCGGAACAAGCGCTTCTGCCTGGCAGAAAGGCTCCCCTCCCGAAAACGTAACGCCGGACGCCAACGGGTTCTCCCGGATCTGCGACAAAATCTCCCGGACATCCGCCTCCGTCCCGCCTTCCGGATCATGGGTCTGGGGATTATGACATCCCGGACAATGATGCGGACAGCCCTGGGTAAAAATCACAAACCGAATCCCCGGACCGTCCACAATCGAATCCTGCTGGATTCCCGCGATCCGAAGAGGCTTACACACTGTGTTTGACACGGTCCCTCTCCTCCGCCCGCTTCGCGTTGTTAAACCGATCCGTCGTCCCCACCAGATACCCGGTAATCCTCCTGATCCGGTCAAACTTCACATTCTCTCCCACCTGTCCGTTATTCGCTGTCACTTTTCCTGCCATCTTTCTTCTCCTTATCTTTTCTCTGATATTTTTCACACCGAATGTCCGACTTCCACAACCAGCCCGACACAGGCAGATTTTCCTGAAAGACCCATCGAAGAGCGCCGGACATCAGGCACATCCGTGCCTGATGTCCCCTTCGGGGATTCAGATACCCCTTCGGGGTATGGCGTACCGCTGCGTCTCTTCTCTAAGCGAAAGCGGGGTCTTGAAGGATGATCTGCCTGTGTCGGGCGTCCGTGAAGCAACACATTTTAATGATTCGCATCCAAGTAAACCGGCACATCTGGATACTTCTTCCTCAATTCATTCAGCCGCTCCACCGTCACCGACTCTCCTTCCCGTCTTCCGCAGCGGGGACATACTTCGTCGATCACGCCGGTATACCCGCACACCGGGTCCCGGTCCACCGGATGATTCACAGAGCCATAGCCGATACCGCTCTCTTTCATACAGCGGATAATCGCCTCAAAAGCCTCCGGATTCTTCGCTGTGTCTCCGTCCAGTTCCACATAGCTGATATGCCCCGCGTTGGTCAAGGCGTGATAAGGCGCCTCAATCCGGATCTTCTCGAAGGCCTGGATCGGATAGTATACCGGTACATGGAAGGAATTCGTATAATATTCCCGGTCCGTCACACCGGGGATCTTTCCGAAACGTTTCTGGTCCATGCGGACGAATCTTCCGGATAAACCTTCCGCCGGTGTTGCCAGCAAGGTAAAGTTAAGGCCCGTCTCCTCGGACTTCTGATCCATATACGCCCTCATATGGGCGACGATCTCATATCCCAGCTTCCGGCTCTCTTCACTCTCCCCATGGTGCTTTCCGGTGAGCGACACCAACGTCTCCGCAAGCCCGATAAACCCGACGCTCAACGTCCCGTTCTTTAAGATTTCCCCCACCTGGTCCTGGACTCCCAAAGTCTCCGAGCCCATCCAGATTCCCTGTCCCATCAGGAAGGGATAATTCTTTACCGTCTTTTTTTTCTGTATCTCAAAACGGTGCAAGAGCTGTCTGCAGCAGAGATCCAGACGCTTGTCCAGTTCCTGGTAAAAAACCCCCAGATCCCGATGCGCTTTGATTCCAAGTCTCGGAAGGTTGACGGACGTAAAGCTTAAATTCCCTCTTCCGCAGGTCACCTCTTTCTCCGGATCGTAATGGTTCCCCATCACTCTGGTCCGGCATCCCATATAGGCGATCTCTGTATTATAATCGCCCTCTTTGTAATACTTAAGATTAAAAGGCGCGTCGATAAAACTGAAATTCGGGAACAGCCGCTTTGCCGACACTTTGATGGCAAGCCGGAACAGATCATAGTTAGGATCCCCCGGGTTATAGTTGATCCCCTCTTTGACTTTAAAAATCTGCACCGGGAAAATCGCCGTCTCTCCGTTGCCAAGTCCGATTTCCGTTACTTTCAGAAGATTGCGGATGGCCATACGCGCTTCCAGGGAAGTACAGGTTCCATAATTGATCGAGCTGAAAGGCACCTGGGCCCCTGCCCGGGAATTCATGGTATTTAAATTATGGATCAGAGATTCCATAGCCTGATAGGTCGCCATATCCGTCTCCTTCATGGCGATGCGGATGGACGTCCGATGACATCTGCGGATGTCCTCCTCCTTTGGCGTTTTTTTCAGCCACTTCTCCCCGCAGCCCATGAACCAGTCCACAAAATGAGCCTCATAATCGTCGATATTGGCCATATTGATGCGCTCCGGCATAGCGTCCTTTAAAGCCTGACGGAATTCTTCTTCCAAAACTTCCTGGCAGTCATACTCCAGCCAGAAATATCTCTGAACCGCATCGTAATATTCTTTGCGGAAGGTACACGCCACGCCCTCCGCCATCGCGTAGTCAAAGTTCGGAACCGACTGTCCGCCGTGCATCTCATTCTGGTTCGCCTGGATGGCGATACAGGCAAGCGCCGCATAGCTGGCGATGGATCTGGGTTGCCGGATATAGCCATGCCCCGTGGAAAAACCGCCCTCAAACAGTTTGAGCAGATCAATCTGGCAGCAGGTCTCCGTCAGCATGTAAAAGTCCTTGTCGTGGATATGAATGTCCCCGTTGATATGAGCAGCCGCAATATCCTTGGGCAGAATATAGTTGTCCACGAAATAATTAGCGCCCTCGGAACCGTATTTCAGCATGGTTCCCATAGAAGTATCTGCGTCAATATTCGCATTTTCCCGTTTGATATCCGCATCCGCCGCGCTGGTGAACGTCAGTTCCCGATAAATCTTCACCAGATCCGCTTCCGTCTTACGAACCTTCGTGTGCTCCGCCCGGTACAAAATATACGCTTTCGCCGTCTTGGCAAATCCATTCTCGATCAGCTTCTCTTCCACCAGATCCTGAATCTGCTCCACATTCGGCGTCCGTCCGTACGGAATCGCATCCACCACCGCATCCACCAGCTTTTCAAACTGGAACGGAGCGATCGCCTCCACTCTCGCCGCATCATTGGCTTTCCGGATCGCGTCCCGGATCTTCTTCACGTCAAAAGGCACCGGCGCTCCATTCCGCTTTTTGATGATCTCCGGGCATATCACGGCATTTCCCCTCATTTTATCGCCTCCAAAAACTATATCTGGTACAATTTATGATTATCCTGCGCTAAATATAGTATCACTAACGGACAGAAGATGCAAGAGTATTTTTCGAAGAAAAAACGTCAACATCAAACAAAGGCTGATTTTACAGCGTTTCTGCAAAAAAATCTTTGTAACCCTCCCCGTAGATCTCGCTGGCTCTTGTGATAATCAGAAAGGCCGCCGGGTCTTCCTTTTTCACGATCTCCTCCACTTGAGGCCCCAGCTGATTACGAACCACGCAGAAAATGACCTGCTTCTCGCTGCCGGTCCAGCCGCCTTTTCCCTGCAGATAGGTAATGCCCACCCCCAGATGCTCCAGAAGCTCTCTGCCGGTCTCCTGGGGCTTCGATGTAATGATATAAAACAGCTTTGCCTCATCGTTTCCATAGAGCACATAATCCAGCGCCCTGCCTGTGATCAGAACGGCGATCAGCGCATACAAAGCGATGTTCAGATCCCGGAAGATCAATCCGGAAATCCCAACAATCACAATATCCGTACACTGAAACAAATATCCGGTTTTGAGATGGCGGTATTTCTGCCGGATGATCTTAATGATAATGTCAGTCCCGCCGGTGGTAGCTCCGGACTTAAAGATAATGCCGATGCCGCAGGCAATCAGAACACCCCCGGCCAGGGCGGCCAGAAGCGGGTCGGAAGTCAGCGCCCCATATCCGGACAAAACGTTGGTGAATGTGGACGTTAGTACGATGGCGTAGGCCGTCTTTAAGATAAACCGCCACCCGAACTTCCAGATGCCCAGGAGCACGATAGGGATATTCAGCAGAAGATACAGAGTACCGGTCTCGACCCCACAAAGCCGGTTCAGAATCACGGAGATTCCGGTCACTCCGCCCGGAGCCAGATTGTTCGGGTCCAGAAAAAGGCTGATTCCCGCCCCATAGATCAGCGCCGCGGCTGCGATCTTGATC
Organism: uncultured Lachnospiraceae bacterium; assembly: GCA_910584945.1. Lineage (GTDB taxonomy): Bacteria > Bacillota > Clostridia > Lachnospirales > Lachnospiraceae > Hominiventricola. The sequence continues at coordinate 38,899 of CAJUDY010000003.1, forward strand.
AAATCCCATGAAACACGAATCCATTTCTTTTTCATCCTGCACTTCCTTTCTTTTTACCGCTTTTTCCGCTCTCAACCTTTCCAGACACATTTACACCAGACACCCCATATAGTAAAAGCCCCTGCACTCTTCCAGACGGATCTTGACGATCTTTCCGATCAGAGAGGAGTCCCCGGGGAAATGCACGACGTGATTATTCCCCATGCGTCCGGTGACGTAGCCCTCCATCTGGCGATTCGGTTCCTCCGCCAGCACCAGCTGCTCGGTGCCCGCAAAGCGCTCAGCCATCTCTTTGGAGATATCCTGTACTTCCTTAAGCAGCCGGTCGAAACGGTCTTTTACGACGTCCTCCGGAATCTGGCATTCCATGGAAGCTGCCGGAGTACCGGTCCGTTTACTGTAGATAAACGTAAAAGCGCTGTCGTAGCGGACCCTGCGCACCACATCCAACGTTTCCTGAAAGTCTTCCTCCGTCTCTCCCGGAAATCCCACAATGAGATCCGTCGTCAATGCGATATCCGGCATTGCCCTGCGAATCTTTTCCGCCAGATTTACATACTGTTCCTTTGTATATCTCCGGTTCATGGCCTTCAGGATGGTCGTGCTTCCGGACTGCAGGGGCAGATGAAGATGTCTGCAGATCTTCCGGGACTCCGCCATCACCTGAATCAATTCATCCGACAGGTCTTTGGGGTGAGACGTCATAAAGCGAATCCTTTCGAGTCCTTCGATCTTCTCCACTTCCCGCAAAAGCTCTGCGAAGGTCATGGGCTCTGCCAGATTTTTCCCATAGGAATTCACATTCTGCCCAAGCAGCATGACTTCCACCACGCCGTCCGCCGCAAGGTGTTCGATCTCCCGGAGAATATCCTTTGCCTCCCTGCTTCGCTCCCGGCCTCTGACATAGGGAACGATGCAGTAGCTGCAGAAATTGTTGCAGCCGAACATAATATTTACGCCGGACTTGAAAGGGTACTTCCGCTCCACAGGAAGGTCCTCCACGATCTGGTCCGTATCTTTCCAGATATCGATGATCATCCGGTCGGATTCCAGAGCGGTATAAAGCAGCTCCGCAAACCGGAAAAGATTGTGGGTCCCGAAAATCAGATCTACAAAACGGTAACTCTTCTGAAGCTTTTCCACCACGGAAGGTTCCTGCATCATACAGCCGCAGAGAGCAATCTTCATATCCGGATTCTTCTTCTTGTAACCGTGAAGAACCCCCAAACGCCCATACACTTTTAAGTTGGCGTTTTCGCGGACCGTACAGGTGTTGTAGATGACAAAGTCCGCCTCCTCGCCCGGGCTCTCCTCATATCCGATCTCTCTTAGAATTCCCGAAAGCTTCTCTGAGTCTCTGGCATTCATCTGACAGCCAAAGGTCTGCGTAAAAAAGCACGGGCGGCGCCCGTTTTTCTTCTCAAACCTGCGAACCCACTCCCGGCATTTTGCCATAAAGTAATATTGGCGGGCTGGTTCCTCTGCGGGCGGCTCCATCTCTAAACTTATCTTCTCCAAACCATGCATTTCTAAACCTCTCCTTGTTTTTTCAAATATTTTACAGGCACTTTTTCCGTCAGCCATACGCCGTTGACGGAGCGGTAAAAGAAAAGGCCGTCCGCTGCCATCTGACCGCTGTCCACTTGATAGACCACCGGCTTTCCGTGTCGGCTTCCCACTTTTACGGCGGTTTCCCGGTCGCCGGACAGATGCACATACAGTCTGCCTTTGGGAAGCAGCCCGGTCCGGTCGATGGATGCCACATACTTCTCCCCGGTCCCGTGCCAGAGAAGTTCCGGCGGCTTACACACCAAAAGCTCCACATCCACCGGTATGGAATGCCCCTGGTTGGCCCGAATCTTTGTCTTATCCTCATTGAAGGAATAACGCTGCTTGCTGTCCGTCCGGACAATCTCTTCCAGCATCTCCCTATCGAACTTCTGGGTCTTCCTGATTCCGGCGATCAGCGCTTCCACACTGGCCCAGCCGTGTTCGTCCAGCGTGATTCCCGCCGCCTCCGGCTTGTGGCGGAGAATCAGGCTTAAATATTTGCTTGTCTTTGTAAGATTCACCGACATCCCTCCTCTAAAAAGCAACCGGCTGATACGCTTTTAGATTCACCGTCAACCCATTGTGAAAAAAGTCCAGAAAGACCTGAACGCACTCTTCTTCCCCGCACATCTTATGGTACAGGTGCGTCCCGTCTGCTTCTTCAATGCCAAGTTCCACCTCGATCTCTTCCTCCTCCTCGTGCACGCGCGCCTGCACATATCGGATCTGCTGGTTCTGCGCTTTTGGAGCGGTCAATACCACAAACTGGTCCGGGGTGACCAGCATATCTTCCAGAAAATCCTCCAGTTCTTCCTCTCCGAAGCTCATCTTCTCCATTTCCTGATTGCGCAGCGTGTAGGTACTCTGCTCCTCCATATTCCGAAATACCATTTTGTCCTCCTGTTTGAAAGTTCCGTATCTATTTCCTTAATACTTTTACCACATTGTAACACATGCATTTTGGGAATACAATAGACCCTGTTTTTGGGAATTTAACCTGTCGTTAAATTCCCTGCGTCTTTGTTTAAAGACTGCTCAATTGAACCTGGCAGGGCTTCCTGCTATAATCTAAGAAAAACTAAAGGAGGAACCTCTCTATGTCGCTCAATCAAATGATCAGGGAAAAAAGAAAAGAACTTGGACTGACCCAGGAACAGGTCGCAGATCATCTCGGGGTGTCCATCCCGGCTGTGAGTAAGTGGGAGTCTGGCAGCACCTGTCCGGATCTTACGCTGCTGCCGGCGCTGGCCCGACTTCTGAACACCGATCCCAACACCCTTCTTTGTTTTGAGGAAGAGCCTTCCCCGCAGGAGATCAACCGCTTCTGCATGGAATTTTCCCGGCTCCTGAAAGAAAAAGAAGGCGCCTTGGACATCGAGGCGGGCTGCCGGTTCCTGAAGCAGAAGATTCAGGAATATCCCCGCTGCCTGCAGCTGATCCATACCTCCGCCCTAATGCTCCAGGGGGCGCTGATCATGTCGGTTCTGTCCCAGGAGGAAAGAAAGCCCTATGAAGAACTGATCTTGTCCTGGTACCGACGGGTGCTGGACAGCGAGGACGAGAGTCTCAGAACCCGCTCTGCCTACATGCTGGCCTCCCAGTACCTTCAGCAGGAGCAGTATGATGAGGCACAGGAGATGATCGATCTTCTGCCGGAATCAAATCCGCTGGACGGCCGGGTGATCCAGGCGCACCTCTATCTGCGGAAAAAAGACCAGCTGCCAAAAGCCCTTGAGCTGCTTGAGAAAAAACTTCTCACCCAGGTTATGGAGATCAACAGCCTGATGTCCCTGATGGTAAAGATCCACCAGGCTGACGGGAATCCCGGGCAGGCAAAAGCCGTCGCCGACATCGCAGGAAAAGCGGCCATGCTTCTGGGCCTCGGGGAATACTTCACCTACATCTCGCCGCTGGACATCGCCCTCGAGAAGAAGGACCGGGAAGAAAGCATCCGGCTTCTGAAAATCCTCCTGGACGCCGCCTCCCGCCTGTGGGAACTGAAAGACTGTCCCCTCTATGACCAGATTGCCGTCTCCTTTACATCGGGGACTGCCCCTGCGTCCCGCATCCTGCCCCCGTTACTTGTCAGCCTGAGAGAATCACCGGAGTATGCGTTTCTGCGGGAAGACCCGGAATTTCAGACGCTTCTTAATCAGTATGAGGCCCTGTTCCCCTGCAGACTCTGACCAGGCGCTCCCCCAGCCCGCTTAAGATCTCGTTGGAGATGGTCCCGGCTTCCTCCGCCATCTCCTCCGCCCGAAGCACGAGTCCTTCGCTCTCTCCGATAAAGACCGCCTCTTCTCCCGGAACCGCCTCCGGCACGTCGGTCACGTCCAGAAGAAGCTGGTCCATACAAACTCTCCCCACAACCGGAACTTTTCTTCCCCTCACCAAAGCATGTCCTTTGTTGGAGAGGGTCCGTGGGAATCCGTCCGCATAGCCGATTGCCGCCGCCGCGATTCGTCGTCTTGCGTCCGCGTGCCAGGAAAGACCGTATCCCGCCCCCTCTCCCTCCTCCAGCGTTCTTATACACGTAATCCTCGCTTTCAGGGAAAGAACCGGTTTTAGTCCATATATTCGTTCTAATCTTGCCGAAGACCCGCTGAACACCCCGTACAAAGCGATGCCCGCCCTGGCATAATCATAGGTGTTCAGAAGCCGGGTTCCGTTTAAGATCCCGTAGCTTCCCTGCAGATGCGTGGAAAAGCCGCGCTTTCCCTCTGCGCGCAGAAAACGGACCACCTGCTGAAATCTCGTCTCCTGCAGCCGCATATACGCCTGGTCCTCCTCCCCCTCCCCGTCGGAGGTACACAGATGGGAATACACGCCCGTGATCCGGAGATTATTGATTTCCCAGAGCTTCCGAATCCCGGAGAGATGATCCCAGGCTTCCCCCAGCCGGTGCATGCCCGTATCGATTCCCACGTGTACGGATAGATTTTTTCCGTAAGCCCTAAGCTCCTCTGCGTAGGCGGCGTCCAGGACGGTCTGGGTCAGTCTATATTCTGACAGCGCGTCAAAGTCCCGGGGATGCGTGTAACCGAGAACCAGAATCTGTCCGCTGATTCCGGCAAGCCGAAGCTGTATCCCCTCCTCCGCCGACGCCACGCAGTAGTCCGTAATCCCCAGTCTCTGAAGTTCCTTCGCCACAGGCGCCGCGCCATGTCCGTAGGCGTTGGCCTTCACAGCGGGCATCAGGGCACAGCCTTCGGGAAGCAGCTTCTGAAAGCGCCTCACATTGTGTCCAAGATGTTCCAGGTTCAGCTCGATCCACGCCCTGCCCTTTTCATACAGACGGTACTCCCGGGGACCAGCCGACCGCGCGCTACCCATAGAGACTCCTTCTTCTGCACCCTACGACGCCGCCCTCGTTAGTTCCGGAGAACCACAGCGTTTCATCCGCCGGGCAGGAAAGCACGCGGTTCTTTCCCCTCTCCACAGGAAGATAAAAGATCTCCGTACAGACGCCCGCCTCCGGTCCAAAGCAGAGGTAAGGACTTTGAGGGGACGTATTTTCTCTCAAAAAAGAAACATACTCCTCCAGAACCATCCCTTCCCGCTTCATGGCCAGGCTGTGTGGCACGCCCACATACCGGAAATGCCAGGGTTCCACTCCAATCCCGGTCACTGCCTCTTTCCCCGCAGGATAGCGCTCGATGAAGCCATAACGGGCCGCCCGCCGACGAAATTCCTGGCAAATGCCCGTCCTGGGAAATTCCGGACGGATAAAATCAATGTGCGCCCGATTCTCGGCCAGGTCGACGGCAAGTCCGCTCTCGTGCTCGCTGTGCCCGGGCTCCGCCACATAGGTTCTGGTAAACGCCTCCCCTTCCCGCTCCCAGGTGTCCTCCCAGATCCGCACCTGCTCTTCATGGCTTCGGCAGCCGCTCACCAGGACAATCCGGTCTCCGCTTCCAAGATCAGCCAACAGGCGGCAGAGCATCCTGGCTGTCTCGCTTTCCAAAACCAGGTCCGTTTCGTCCTCCGCGCCCTCCGGCAAGCGTTCTGTCCCGGAATCCTTCTCAAGGGCGGGTATGCCGTTTGGCATCACCCGGATAAGGTCCCCCGGCTCTCCCTCCCCGGAAAGCCTGTACTTTGGATTCACCAGAATCAGAGAACCCCTCTTCGTATCCTCGTAGGTCAGCGTCGTCTGCTTCATGGCTGTCCCTCCGTCTCCAGAATCCGGTTTACAATCTCCTCAAAAGAGTGTCCCGCCGCCTTCATCATATTGGGGAAACGGCTGTGGGGAGTGAAGCCGGGGATTGTGTTGACCTCATTAAAGTAAAGCCGTCCGTCCCCGGTGAGAAAAAGGTCCACCCGGGCGAACCCGCTGCACCCAAGCGCCCGGTAGACGGTCTGGGCCGTCCTTTTGATCCTGGCCATCTCCTCCCGGTCCACCCGGGCCGGCACGTGTATCCGGGAGGTCTTCAGCGTATATTTCTCTGTATAGTCAAAAAAGCCTTCGGAAAGCTCGATCTCGTCTGCCTCTCCCACCAGCAGTTCCCCTGTTCCAATCACGGCGCAGCCCACCTCTCTGCCCTCAATCCGCTCCTCCATGATCGCCATGGTGTCGTGGAGAAAGGCCTGTTCCAAAGCGGGGATCAGATCCACCTCCGTCCGGACCATGGTGATGCCAAAGGAAGATCCCGCGCGGACCGGCTTGACAAAAAGAGGATACTTCAAGCGCTCTGCGTCCTTCCAAACGTTAAGCGGCTCATAGGGCTTTCGGACCAGTACGGAAGCCGGGACTAAAATCCCCGCCTGCGCCGCCACCCGGTGCGCCAGCTCCTTGTCCATACAGAGGGCGGAGCTTAAGACGCCGCATCCGGCCACCGGAATTCCGGCCAGGGCGAGAGCCCCCTGGACTGTCCCGTCCTCCCCGTTTTTGCCGTGGAGCACCGGCAGCACCAGATCAAGAGGCAGGACGCGCTTCCCTTCCCCTGTGTCATAATAGAATCCCTGCACCCTTTTGTCCGTGGGCACATATACCGGCGTGCACTGCGCGCTTTGACACCAACCGTCCCTGGCGATCTCATCCGGATTCCCTTGATACCAGAACCACTGTCCCGTGGTCTTATGAAGGCCAATGGGATACACCTCATATTTTTCCTGATCCACATGGCAGATCACTCCGTAAGCGGACTGCAAAGACACCTCATACTCCGAGGAACAGCCGCCGAACAACACTGCAACTTTCTTTTTCTTCATCGCAAAAAAACCTCCTGTTCTGGTAAAAGTTTACCAGACAGAAGGTTTTGACACTTTAACACCGTATTAGAAATTTCCTAATAAAACCTTAAGGCTTTCCGCAGATTTTCTTCAGTTTGTTCCGATTCACTCTGTGGCCGACAACCTGCATCCATCTTCAGATATGCGGGGAAGCGCCACAAGAAAACGCGTCTTCCCGTTCTGACTCTCGGCGGTAATCGTCCCGCCGTGAAGGAGAACAATCTCCTTTGCAATAGCAAGGCCAAGCCCCGCTCCGCCGGTCTTTGTGGCCCTCGCGTCGTCCAGACGGTAAAAGCGGTCAAAGATCATGGCCAGCTTTTCCTTCGGAATCGTCTTTCCTTCATTTTCAAAAGAAATCTGTATGCGGTCTTCTTTTTCTTCCGCTCCCACCGTAATGAACGTCCCAGGCGTACTGTAGGAGACCGCGTTCTTTAACAGATTCTGAAAGACTCTGGCAAGCTTTGCCGCGTCCCCCTGAATCCGGAGATCCTCAGGAATCCCAAGCTTGATCTGATTGCCGTTTTTCTCCAGGAGCGGATAAAATTCATCCGCCATCTGCATCATCATATAAGAAAGATCAATCTCTTCCCGCTCCATAGAGGTCTGCTGCATGTTGTACCGGGTGATCTCAAAAAACTCATTGACCAGCGTCTCCAACCGACAGGCTTTCTCCAGCGTGATCTGTACATATTTTTCTTTCTGCTCCCCCGGCATATCCGGCGCCTCATGGAGAAGGCTTAAGTAACCGATGACGGAGGTCAGCGGCGTGCGGATGTCGTGGGCCAGATACATGACCAGCTCATCCTTCCGCTTCTCCGCCAGCTGCGCCTCCATCTGACGTTTCTCCAGCGTATGCTGCACCCGGTTCATCTTCCGCTCCATAGTCTCCATCTCCGGGGACATCTCGATCTCCTTCCCCGCAAGCAGCGCGTCCAGTCCACGGTCAATCTGCCGAAAATACCGGATAAACCAGCTGAGCGAGATATAGACGAACAACAGAATCGAAAGCAGTATGAAAATCTCAATATAAAGATCCATGTGGTTGCGGATATAAAACTGATAGATCGTCAGCGCATCCTGATAATCCACAAACAGCACCATCTGAATCAGTCTGACGCATCCGTTGGCAATCTTTCCCGACAGCAGATTATAGATCAGAAAAAATAAAAACCATGCGCCCGGGATCATCAGCACGATCTGAAAGAAGATTTTCCTCTGCAGCTTTCCGTAACCGGAATGAAACCATTTAGTTCTCAATCTTGTACCCCACTCCCCACACCGTATGAATGTATTTGGGACGCTCCGCCGTGTCTCCTAACTTCTCCCGGAGATGGCGGATATGGACGGTGATGGTATTGTTGGACTTCTGGTAGTACTCGTCCTTCCAAATCTCATGAAACAGCTCCTCGGAGCTGACCACCTTCCCTTTCCTCTGACAGAGAATCTTCAAAATCTCGAACTCCGTCGGGGTCAGGTCCAGTTTCTTCCCGTTCAGAGTACATTCATGGCTGCTCACATTGAGGCAAATCCCGGAATGAAAGAGAAAGCGCTCCTCTTCCCCCGCAGACGCCGGATTATATTTCTTATAGCGGCGAAGCTGCGCCTTCACCCGGGCCACCATCTCCAGAGGGCGAAAGGGCTTCGTGATATAATCGTCCGCCCCCAGGGTCAGCCCGGTGATCTTATCGATCTCCGCATCCTTTGCAGTCAGCATAATGACCGGATAGGTGTGAGTTTTTCGAATCTCCTGGCAGAGTTCAAAGCCGCTCATCCCCGGTAACATCACATCCAGAATCGCCAGATCCAGCTCTTCTCTCTCTATGCAAGCCAGCGCATCCTGCGCTTTATAACAGCGGTATACCGTATAATTCTCACTCTCCAGATACAAGGCCACCAGATCTGTGATCTCCTGCTCGTCATCCACCACCAGTATTTTCTCTCCCATCGTGCTTTCTCCTCGTTTTTTATCATTATAAGCAATCATAGCACAGAAGCGGAGATAGATAATGTTAATATTTCTTAATATTTTATGAATTTCGCTATTTTACGCGATCTCCTCCCACCCTTCTTTTGTCCTGATATACTGCCTGCCGTAATCGGCGTAAAAGTACGCCCGGACACATGGCGCGATGTTGCAGATATCGCTGAAGCTGCACAGTACGATATTACCCGGTTGGTTCACATACTCTTCGGTCTCATCTCCGGTCAGAAAACGCCATCCGCTGTCCGCAAAATCGGTCTCCGGCTCCTGCCGGTACATATAGCCGACCCGCTCTTCCTCCAGAGCTTTCTTCGTGACCAGACACTTCTGACTCATGTCAAAAAGCGCCGCCCATTCCCTTGCCTCCGGATGATACCATCCATTTTTCTGCCAGGCCATTCCTTCCTCAAAGAGCTGACGGACCAGCCGGATATTCAGCTTCAGGAAATCGTTAAGCCCTTCCTCTTCCCGGCGCATAAAGTACACCGCTCCGCACAGACAGCTTAAAGCATACTCCTCCCAGGAGTGATAGAACACCTGGGCCATACGGACATAGGGGTCTGTGATCTCCCAGAACGCTTCTTCCGTAATCACACCGAAGGCCGCCGCCTTCCGGCAAAGCCCAATCTTCTCATTGATATCCCAGGCATAAAGTCCCCGCTCCCCCACAAGAGGCGCGAAGCAGGCCGCCATCTCTTTGGAAGCCAGGAACCACTCTCTTCCCTCCGGGCGCAGCTCTTCCAGGGCGAACATCGGCGCACCTACCCAGAAGGTCCGGAACTGCTCATACTGCTCACAGTCGGAAAATTCCCGAAGCAGCGCCGCTTCCAAAGATTCCCGGTCACGAATCTCATACATTTGCTGCAGGAATTCCCGGCCCTTGGCTGCCGCCTCTTCTGTGGGGCAGTGATACAAAACGTCATACCCCATATGCCCCTCAATCCCCGGCATCTTCCGGCAAGTGGAAATCCCGCTCAAAAGCAGGGTGAACGCAGTCCGGTCCACCGGCTTCGCCTCCTTGCTCTTCGGCATCTGCTCCAGTTCCTTTTGAAATGCTGCAATCTCTTCGATCATCTCTGTAATCTGATTTGTCATCCTCTTAATCTCCTATTTAAGTTCCGCATCTGCTGTTTTCAGGTTTTTTATTTTGCGCCGTAGCATTCTTTATGTATTTTCTCCGTCAGAAGATTTTCTTCTGTATGAGGTGACGGATGATCTTTCGGCATTCCAAGAGACAGGATTGCTTCTAGCCGAAGCTGCATCGGATATCCCAACAGCTCCCTTACATACGCTTCCGTCGTCCTTCCGTCAGAAGCCTCCCGAAGTCTTCCCTGAATCCAGCAACTTCCAACGCCCAGACTGTCCGCCATCAGGTGCATATTGGCCATGGCGATGGAACAGTCTTCCGTCCACACGTCCGTCTTCGTCTCGTCCCCCAGCACCACGACGGCGCTGTCCGCTTCCTCCAGCATCTTCGCCCCTGCCGCCCGGGCTTTCGCCATCTGTTTTAAAGTCTCCTTATCCCGCACAAGAATGAACTCCCAGGGACGGATCGCCCTTCCGGAGGCAGACAAAAGTCCTGCCTGCAGGATTTTCTCAAGCTTTTCTTCCGGAACCGGTTCCCGTGTGTAGGCTCTGACACTGCGTCGGTTCTTCATCATCTCCAATAATTCCATATAATCTTACTTCCCTTTCCCTCATGCATTTTTTTCATCATATCATGAATCCGGCCTACCGGCAACATCCAAGCAGTTCCAATAGCCATTTGTTGTCTGCTGATTCAGGAACCGCCGAAAAAAGATTCACCCGGTTCCAGTCTCCGCTTCTCTTTGAGAACGCCGGAAATAAGAACCCCCACTTCGGAGATCCCGGTTCATATTCCCCCGCCAGGGGACAAAATGCACAGATCAGATACTCATACACTTCCTCCGACTCTCCAAGCCGCTCTTTATCTTTTGCCTTCACCGGCACGTCATACCGGTCGTGAAATACCAGAACCGCATAAGGCTCTTTTTCGGGGTACCGCACTCCCGCCAATTCGTAAAACATCTCCATCAGCGCATCGTTCTTTAAGCCGCAGTCCTTGATCGCCATCAAAAGCTGCCGCATACTGCCCGGGCCGGTCTGCCCTTCAGAAAAAAACGCCTCTCTGAGCTGCTCGTTCGTTCTGGCATAAGGAATCGCTTTGGCAATCGCCAGATTCTTCTCCTTCTCCCTCGGAGACAGTTTCAAAAAATTTGTATTAAACGTGCCATCGATCTCCCCGTCCGCATCCATATAGCCGCCCGCGATCCGCGTCATGGACGTCCTGGAAAGCGTCATACGCCGGGTCAGTTCCATCATGTCTTCTCTATCAATCATATCTCTCTCCTGATTCCAACTTATTTATGATAAGGCGCTCCGCTCTGAATCATAAAGCTCCGGTAGATTTGCTCCAGCAGGATCACCCGCATCAACTGGTGGGGAAACGTCATCCTGGAGAAGCTGAGCCGAAAGTCCGCCCGCGAAAGCACTTCCTCCGACAGTCCCAGAGAACCGCCGATCACAAACGCCGCATGGCTGATTCCGCCCACCTTCCACCGCTCCATCTGCTCAGACAACTCCTCCGAATTAAACATCTTCCCATCAATCGCAAGAGCCACCACATAAGCCCCCGCCGGAAGCTTCTTAAGGATGCGCTCTCCCTCCTTCTCCCTGATCTGCACTTTCTGCGCCTCACTGGCCCCCTCCGGCGTCTTCTCATCCGCCACCTCAACGATCTCCAGCCTGCAAAACCGCCCAAGCCTCTTCCCATACTCCTCAATCGCCCCCGTAAAATACCGCTCCTTCACCTTCCCAACCCCAATCACCGTAATCCTCATCCCTTATCCCCTCTCTCCCTTCTTCTGCTCTCCATCATACCATAAAACCTCCATCCCTTCAAATCCTATCCGAAACCATCTGTATCGACCTGCCTGCCAACACTCGCCTGTATACGCCGATCCGTATACCGCTGCCAACCTCCTGTAAATATCCATCTACATACACCCGTATCCTCTGCCAACCCCAGTCGCCGACAGGATATCGACAGCCCCGGGCAGGCTTTTCAAGGGCGCCCTTAGCAGAGATGAAATCCAGCTCTTACGCAGACCCGGCGCGAGGCTTTTGCCGAGCGTCGCTGGTCGAAGTTAGAGCTTAGTTCAGATCTGCGTTGCCCGCGCCTGCCCGGGGCTGCCAGTATCCTGTCGGCGACGTCTGTTCCTGTTTTCAATTTCCATATTGTATTTCCCCATATCTTTCGATATAATAAAACATAACAATCACAGAAGGAGGACCCCCCTCATGCCCTGGTGTCCCATATGTAAAAACGAATATATCGCAGGCAAAACCCACTGCCCCGACTGCGACGTCGACCTGGTAGACGAGCTCACCGAAGATCCCGAACCAAAAGTCCCCGTCCCCATTCCGGTCCCCAGTGAAGAAGACCTGTCCGACTTAGCCGCCCGGGCGGCGTCCACCAGCCATATGAATACCCACGTCTCTGCCCGGGACCGGCAATCCGATACCCGCTCCTCCGCATGGACTTTCCTGGTGGTGGGAGGCATCGGCTTTGCCGTAATCACCCTGGCGCTCGCAGGCGTGATTCAGCTTCCCTTCAACACCTTCTCTCTTGTCATCCTGGAGGGCATGTTCCTGCTCTTCCTGATCTTCGCCTTCGTCTCCTTCCGCAGTGCCAGAGAACTGCTGGACGAAGTCTCCAGAGAAGACAGCCTGGAAACCCGCATTCGGGAATGGGCCAAAGACCACCTGATCCCGGAAGAACTGTCTGCCGGAATCACAGAAGACACTCCCGAGGAGATGCGCTATTTCCTGATCTCCGAAGCCATCCACGAGCGGCTCATGCCCGCCTTCCCGGAAGTAGACGACGCTTACGCGGAACAACTGACCGAAGACTTTTACAATGAACTCTTCTGAATCAAAACAGAAAACGGCAGCACAGCGACCCATTCCGGTCCTCTGTACTGCCATTTTCTAATACTTTTTATTTTATTTCGCGCTTAAATACTCATGAATGCCTTTGGCCGCCGCCTTGCCTGCGCCCATAGCCAGGATGACCGTAGCCGCTCCGGTCACGGCGTCGCCGCCCGCATACACACCTTCTTTGGATGTAGCGCCGGTATCCTCAGTGGCAACGATACACTGTCTCCGGTTGATCTCCAATCCTTTTGTGGTGGAAGAGATCAGCGGATTCGGAGAAGTACCAAGGGACATGATCACCGTATCACAGTCAATGGTGAACTCGGAACCCGGAACCTCCACCGGACGACGTCTTCCGGAAGCGTCCGGCTCGCCAAGTTCCATACGGATACACTTGATTCCGGTCACCCAATCGTTCTCGTCCGCGAGAATCTCCACCGGATTGGTCAGAAGATCAAAGATGATGCCCTCTTCCTTCGCATGATGCACTTCTTCCACACGAGCCGGAAGTTCTTCCTCGCTTCTTCTGTACACGATGTGAGTCTCCGCGCCGAGACGAAGCGCCGTACGCGCCGCATCCATGGCCACATTGCCGCCGCCCACCACAACAACTTTTTTGCCGTGTACGATCGGCGTATCATAATTCTCGTCAAATGCTTTCATCAGGTTATTCCTGGTCAGATACTCGTTGGCGGAGAGCACGCCGCAGGCTGTCTCACCCGGAATTCCCATAAACTTCGGAAGTCCCGCGCCGGAACCGATGAAAACCGCGTCGAAGCCTTCATCTTCGATCAGGTCGTCCAGCTTCACGGTTCTTCCGACGATCACATCCGTCTCGATCTTCACGCCCAGGGCCTTCACATTCTCCACTTCCGGTCCCACGACGCGGTCTTTGGGAAGACGGAATTCCGGAATTCCATAGACCAGCACGCCGCCGGCTTTATGTAATGCCTCAAAGATGGTCACGTCATAACCAAGCTTTGCCAGATCTCCCGCGCAGGTCAGTCCGGAAGGACCGGAACCGATGACCGCCACCTTCTTGCCGTTCTTCTCTGCCGGAACCGCCGGCTTGATGCCGTTCTCTCTCGCCCAGTCCGCCACAAAGCGCTCCAGCTTACCAATGGAGATGGGATCGCCCTTCTTGCCGCGGATACATCTGCCCTCGCACTGGCTCTCCTGAGGGCATACGCGTCCGCAAACTGCAGGAAGTGCGGAAGACTTGCTGATAATCTGGAATGCCTCCTCGAACTTCTCCTCCTTCACTGCCGCGATAAAGGACGGGATATCAATGGATACCGGACATCCTTCCACACATTTTGCATTCTTACAGGTGATGCAGCGCTGGGATTCTTCCACCGCTTCTTCTTTATTATATCCGTAACATACCTCTTCAAAATTCGTCGCACGAACCTTCGCATCCTGCTCTCTGACCGGTATTTTCTTTAATACATCTGCCATTATTTGTCACCTCCGCAATTTCCGCAGCCGCCATGATGGGTATCGCCCTCCTGGAACTTCAGAAGACGTCTGCCCTCCTCCGTCTTGTACATCGCTGCTCTCTTCATCGCCTGCTCAAAATCAATCTTATGGCCGTCAAATTCCGGTCCGTCCACACACGCGAACTTCACTTCATCTCCTACAAGCACACGGCAGGCGCCGCACATGCCGGTTCCGTCCACCATGATCGGATTCATGCTGACAATCGTCGGGATTCCCAGCTTCTTTGTGGTCATGCAGGCAAATTTCATCATGATCATTGGTCCGATGGCCACGCAGAGATCATAATGATGTCCTTCGCTCACCAGCTTCTCCAGCATCGCTGTGCCGACCCCATGGAACCCGTAGCTTCCGTCGTCTGTACAAAGATACAGATTGCCGACTTTGCTCATCTCTTCTTCCAGGATCAGAAGATCTTTTGTTCTTGCGCCTACGATGATATCACACTCAATCCCGTGATCATGCAGCCACTTCGCCTGCGGATAAACAGGCGCCGTACCGACTCCGCCTGCGATGAAGACAACTTTTTTCTTCTTTACTTCCTCAAAATCATCCGTTACCAGCTCCGACGGACGTCCCAGAGGCCCCACAAAATCTGCAAGCTCATCTCCCGCTTTCAATGCCACCAGCTTATGTGTGGAGACACCAATGGGCTGGAATGCCAGCGTGATCGTCCCTGCTTCCCTGTCATAATCGCAGATGGTCAGTGGAATCCGCTCCGCGGTTTCATCCACTCTCACAATGATAAACTGTCCCGGCTCGCAGGACTTCGCTACACGCGGCGCATGGATGACCTGCTTGTAGACGCTTGCAGAGAGCTGCTCTGCTTCCAAAATCTTAAACATATACTTCCTCCTGTTAAAGTTCCGCATCCGCCGCTCCCTCTGCCCCATCGTTTCAAAAATCCTTCCGGGACTCCTGATTCAGCAGATACTGATTTACGACTCTTAGCAATATTACCCAGCAGACGTAGATTGTCCGTATTTATCATAATGCAAAACTGCCAATATTTCAACAAAAATTTACGGAATTACCACATCTTCTTCCAAAGCCGGAGGGGATTCTTCCGCCGGAGGAACATATGGCTGGGTCACATCATAGATTGCCTCCACGATGCCGCTCATTCCGCCGTCCTCATCCACAGCCACCGCCTGCAAGACTGTAAGCCCGGAAGAGATATAGATGGGACCCCTGTAAAGCTTCGAATCGTATCCCGGCTCCTCCCCGTTGGTGGTATAGTAGATCTTACATCCCTCTTCTGTGGTCAAAGCAACCGAAAAGCTGTGGTCATAGCTCCCCGCGGGGACGCTGAAGACCGGTTCATCCGGATAATCAAACGCCACGTGATAAGTGCCCACCGCCTCCTCGCTGTACACGCTGTCGTAGCGGATGAACACCGCACGGATCACCGTCGTCCCTTCGCCGATGGAGATCGCCCCTTCATAAAGACGGCTCCCCCGGTCCGGCGTCGTTCCGTCTGTCGTATAATAGATCTCTCCCTGGGCTTTCTCCTTATGGGAAATGGTTAAAAGCGGAGAATAGTCATAAGTCCCCGGCTGAACGCTGAACTGAGGCCGCTCTAAAAAAACCGGTTCTTCCGGTTCCGCCGCCGTTTCTGCCTGTTTTGCCGTATAGTAATAAGCCGCCTGATACCCAAGCGTTCCCGCCAATACCAGACACAGCCCCAGAAGCCCATACCGGTATCGGTACCACCAGGGACGAACCGTTTCCTTTGTCTCCTCCTCTGCTCTGTGGTCTTCGGAACCAATGGTAAAGTCTTCTTCCGGATTGTAATCCGGCACCATCTGAATGGCGCTGCCGCATTTTTCACAAAAAATTTTCCCGTCCGGTATCTGCGCCCCGCATTTCTGACATCTCATATCAGGATTTTGTTCCTTTCCTTACAGGCAATCTTCCAGATACTGTTCAAACTCCTCCACGGACATCAGAACTTTTCTCGGCTTTGTACCTTCTTCCTCGCCGACCACTCCGGCGTCCGCTAACTGGTCCATAATCCGGGCCGCGCGGTTGAAGTCGATCTTGAACCAGCGCTGAAGCATGCCGATGGAGGCTTTGTCCTTCTCAATGATGAACTTTCCAGCCTCGGCAAACAGCACGTCTTTGTCGCTGCCGCCTCCGCCGTCAGGAACCGCCGCACTCTCCAGTGCGGCCTGCATCTTTTTCATCTGCTCTTCCATATGGAGTTCCGCCTGAGGATCTTCCGCTTTCTTCTGGCTGCTTAAAAACTCCACAACCGCCCCCACCTCGGCGTCTGATACGAAAGCTCCCTGAACCCTTAAAGGCTTGGGAAGCCCATAAGGCGAAAAGAGCATATCTCCTTTCCCCAGGAGCTTTTCCGCGCCGTTCATATCCAGAATGGTCCTGGAATCCACGCCGGAAGACACTGCAAAGGCGATCCTGGACGGCATGTTCGCCTTGATCAGTCCGGTGATCACGTTGACCGACGGTCTCTGGGTCGCGATGATCAGATGGATACCCGCCGCCCTGGCCAGCTGCGCCAGACGACAGATAGCGTCCTCTACCTCCCCCGGCGCCACCATCATAAGGTCCGCCAGCTCGTCCACAATAATGACAATCTGAGGCATCTTTTCCGGCTTATGGTCATCCTCGATCTCCGCAATCGAATCAATCTTGCTGTTGTAGCCTTCCACATTCCGGACATTGAGTTCCGCGAACTTATTGTACCGGCCCATCATCTCCGTCACCGCCCAGTTCAGCGCTCCCGCCGCCTTTTTCGGGTCTGTCACCACCGGAATCAGAAGATGGGGAATCCCATTATAAGTACTGAGCTCTACCACCTTAGGATCGATCATGATCAGTCTGACCTCGTCCGGCCGGGCTTTGTACAGGATGCTCATAATCAGCGTATTGATACACACGGATTTGCCAGAACCGGTGGCCCCCGCGATCAGAAGATGGGGCATCTTGGCAATATCGGCGACCATGATATTTCCGCCGATATCTTTTCCCACTGCAAAGGCGATCCTGGATGGATGCTCCTGGAATTCTTTTGCCTCAATCAGTTCCCTGAGCATAACCATGGAGTTTTCCTTGTTGGGGACCTCAATCCCCACGGCCGCTTTCCCCGGAATCGGCGCTTCCATACGGATATCCGGTACCGCAAGGTTCAGTTTGATATCGTCAGAGAGAGAGATGATCTTACTCACCTTCACCCCGTGCGCCGGCTGTACCTCGAACCGGGTCACAGAGGGACCCTGACTGACGTTGGTGACCGTCGCATTGACCCCGAAGTCCTCCATGATCTGCTGAAGATGTCTGGCGGTCTCCTGCAAAAGCACTGTGCTGTCCTTTTTGCCGCCGGTTTTCTTCGGAGCCTTCAAAAGAGACAGATCCGGAAACTGATATTCTTTAGAATTTTTCCCGGTGTCTCCGGCCAGCGGCGCCGGCTTTTGGACTTCTTCTGCCGATTCCGGCGGTCTCACCCGCTCTGCCTTTTCTTCTCTGGAACGCTCCGCCTCAAGTTCCCGTCGGCTCAGCGCATTCTTCATAAGATCTTCCTCGCTGAAAGAGATCTCCTCCGCATCCCCGGACGCCAGAAGTTCCTCCCGCGGCGGCTCTTCCTTCTGTCTTTTGGGTGCCGGCTTATGTATCGGAAACGACGCTTCTTCCTCCGGTTCCGGGGAGAGCACCGGCTCTTCCGCCCCGATCTCCAGAACACCGGACGCCGGACGCTTTGGAATCAACAGGTCTGAAGATACCCCGCTGACCTTCCGCTCCAGGCGCTGCTCTTTTTTCCGCTCTTCTTTTCTTGATCTTCTCTGCCTTTTCTGCACGACGGCCTCTTCTCTGCGCCGCTCCATATCCTGTCTTGCAGACTCATATACTTTTTTGCTTCCCCTGGACATTCCTTTGACAAAGGAGCGTTCTGTGACAATCACAATACAGATGATCAGAATCCCGATCAGTACCAGATAGGCGCCGACGGTCCCAAACGCTTCTTTTAAGAGACCGGACAGCAGGCCGCCCAGCAGACCGCCCCCGGTCTTGTATTCAGAACAGTAGCGGTAGATCTCCTGAAAACCGGTCGCATCGCTCTTCCCCATAGTGACAAGGTGAAGAAGCGCAACGGATGCCAGGCATCCAAGCACCGCGCCTGCGATCTTGACGGCGGCGATCAGATTCTCCCTGTTGGCCAGAGAAAAAAGCAGCAGAAGCAGCATCACCACCGGGAAAAGATAGGCAAAAATCCCCACGATGCCAAATAAAAAGCTGCTCATGGCGCCTCCTACTTTTCCGCCGAACCCAAAATTGCTGAAAAATAAAAGAACAGACACAATGAGAAGCGCCACCAGGCGCACCTCCGCCCAGATCCCTTCACCTGACTCCTCGGTTGTCCTTTTTACACTGGTATTCTTTTTTTCCACACTTTTTTTTTCCGAAGCAGCCTTTTTCCTGCTTCCGGATTGTCTGGCTTTATTCATATCTTTATCCCGTCTTTCTATCTAGTCTTTTGGTTCGCCGAACGCCTCATAAGGCACGCGCCGTCCAGTAAAAAGGACTCGTCCCAAAGGACCAGCCCTTTTGTTCTCTCCCATCATTAGAGATTCTCTTCAAAAAACGCCAGCATCTCTTCCGCCGCCACGTCTTCGTCCGATCCCTCCACCGTCACGGTCACCGTATCTCCATACTGAATGTCCAGATCAATCACGGACAAAAGCTTCTTTAAATCCCCTTGATTTCCTTTGTTGGCAATCACAATGCTGCTCCTGAACTCTTTTGCAAGCTGCAACACTACCCCGGCCACCCGCGCATGCATTCCAAGCTCTTCTTTGATCGTATACTGAAATGTCTTCATATCTCCCTCCCGAACACTCTGTGTGCCTTTCCTGTCAGCGAACAAGCCCTTTTAAACGATTATATCATATGCGCGGAAAAATGTAAACGGCGTAAAAATTGAAAAAGAGCCCCCAGCAGAGCCCTTTCTCTTTCCTTAAATTCTATGCGTTTTTCGTATTCTTTCCAGTCAATGTCTGGATGCCTTCGATCACAAGAACCACTGCCAGAACGATCAGAAGTACAGCAAAGAAGACCTGTGCGTAAGGACCCCAGTCCGCTCCGCCCGCCGAGATCAGCCCAAGCTGGTCTTTGACCGTCAGGATCAGGGAGCAGATGGTCACCACCATCATAAATGCCATGGGGAACAGGAACATCTTGTTGTTTCTCCCGATGTTGCCAAGCCAGGTGGCAACTGCCAGAAGTCCAAGACCGGCCAGAAGCTGGTTCGCAGCTCCAAAAAGTCCCCAGATCTTTGCATAACCGGTCATACCAAGAGCAATGCCCAGGATAACCGTAATGATAGTCGCCACATAGGGATTTACCAGCGTCTTCTTGAGGCCGCTGTCCACATCCTTCACCGTCTGTCCCGGCTCCAGCCAGAACTCCTGGAACATAAAGCGCGCGAGACGGGTTGCCGTATCCAGAGAGGTCAGACAGAAGGCGGAATAGGTCAGAACCAGCAGTGTATAAAGTACGTTCTGGGTTCCTTTCAGTCCCGGAATCGCCGCCACCATGCCTGCAATTCCGCCTGCAAAGAT
Organism: uncultured Lachnospiraceae bacterium; assembly: GCA_910584945.1. Classification (GTDB taxonomy): domain Bacteria; phylum Bacillota; class Clostridia; order Lachnospirales; family Lachnospiraceae; genus Hominiventricola. Next base: position 58,690 of record CAJUDY010000003.1, read on the forward strand.
ATCCGTCGCTCCTGCAGTCGTGCCGATCTTCCTTGCATATCCGATCGCACACAGAGTCAGGACTGCCAGCACACACTCCAGAAGCATACCGCCGTAGGCGATGGGCTTTGCGTCCGTCTCTTTGTCCAGCTGCTTGGAAGTGGTTCCGGAGGATACCAGCGAATGGAAACCGGAGATCGCGCCGCAGGCAACCGTTGTAAACAGTACCGGGAACAGATAAGAAGTCACTCCTGTGCTCTCATTGGTCACTGCAAAGCCTGCAAATGCCGGGAACAGATCCGGTTCCAGAGCCGGATGCGCGCCGACCACACCGACCACGGCAATGATCAGCATCGCGTACAGCAGGAAGGAACTTAAGTAATCCCGGGGCTGCAGAAGAATCCATACCGGAGTGACGGAAGCAATGGCTATGTAAATTCCTACAATGATCATCCACTGACCGGTCGTCAGGTAGATCGGATGGAAGTTCATGCCGATGGCCATAATCAGAATGATGGCCAGCACGCCCACCACCGACGCAACGGACATGGGAGCATTCCTTCTGTACACACAGAAGCCGAATACAATGGCGATTGCAATAAACAAAAGCGATACCATAGCCACAGACGCATTGGACGCGGACGCCGCATAGTCCACCATCCCTGTGTCGTCAAGCTTCACTCCGAAGGTGGTCGCCACAATGGAAGCGAATGCCGCCACTACAAGGATCAGCGTCAGATAGGCAAACGTCAGAAACAGTCTTTTGGCACGGCGGCCCATATTGGCGGAGATGATCTCTCCCACGGACTGTCCTTTGTGACGGAGCGAAGCAAACAATGCTCCAAAGTCATGAACGCCTCCGAAGAAAATACCTCCCACAAGAATCCAGAGGGTGACCGGAAGCCAGCCAAACAGCGCTGCATTGATGGGACCGGTGATCGGTCCTGCGCCTGCGATGGATGAAAAATGGTGACCCATCAGAACCGGCGCTTTTGCGGGAACATAGTCGACGCCGTCTTCCATGGTATGGGCCGGCGTCTCCTCTTTGCTCTCACCAACCCCCCACTGCTTACACAGCCAGCCGCCATACAGAATATAGCCGCCAACCAGCACTGCGATGCTGATGATCAGAAGTACTAATGAATTCATACTAACTCTCTCCCTTCTTTTTGTTGTTGGTTTGCGAATATAGTACTTTTTTCAAAATTTTCGCCGTGTCATGACCGCTGCGGTTTGCATCAATCCTGCCTTTTGACAGGTCCACCACTGCCGCGTGATAATCCATCCAGCCATGGAGCGAAAAATGAAAACTTTTATAAATACGGCATTTCTTAAGCGCCTTCCTGGCGTCTTCCTCGCAGGTATCGCAGACGAAGACCGGAGTAATAAAAGAATACATATGGCCCGGCCCCACATGGAGCCGGCTCATGCCGTCCTCATATACATAATCCCGCCACTTTTCATACAGCGGCAGCGTCAGATGGGGGAGAGTCAGAAGATACACGAACTCTTCACAGTCCGCAGACCAGAGTTCCGCCTTCCTGGAGACCACATACTTCTGCGAATGCTCAAAAAAATCACAGCGGGCTGTGATCGGGATCTGCTCGTCTTCGAACAAATGGACATCATAGTAAGCCTCGTAGCTTTTCAGCAGACGCGCGATAGCAGTCTCTCTTGTATAACCCATGATTCCTCCACATATACTACAGGATTTCGCATCAAAAAATTAAAAAATTTGTAAAAAATATTAATTTTTTAAAAACTTCCTTTATTATAGTACAGTGGCAAATATATTTCAAGTTATTTTTTTCAGCAGCTTTTCAAAGTATTCCGGAAGAGGCGCCTCCACCTCCACATACTCCCTGGTGGTCGGATGCGTGAGACCCAGAACCTGAGCGTGCAGAGCCTGTCCTTCCAGGTGGAATGGATTTTTGGAAGATCCGTACACCGTATCCCCCAGAATCGGATGATGAATGGAGGCCATATGCACCCGGATCTGATGGGTACGCCCGGTCTCCAGGCGGCACTCAATCAGCGTGTGGTTCAAAAAACGCCGAAGTACACGGTAATGGGTCACCGCTCTCTTGCCGTTCTTCACATGACAGGCCATCTTTTTGCGCTCCACCGGGTGACGTCCAATGGGCGCATCCACACAGCCCTCCTCCTCTTTGATCACCCCTTCCACCACCGCCACATATCTGCGGGTAATGGAATGTTCCTTAAGCTGAGCCGCCACATGGTTGTGGGCCCGGTCGTTTTTGCAGATCACCAGCGCCCCGGTGGTGTCCCGGTCTATCCGGTGGACAATCCCCGGACGCATGACGCCGTTGATCCCGGAAAGTCTGCCCTGACAGTGATACATCACCGCATTCACCAGGGTCCCGGTCTCATGGCCCGCGGAAGGGTGTACCACCATGCCCTTTGGTTTGTCCACAATCAAAAGGTCCTCATCTTCATAGAGGACCTTAAGCGGGATTTGTTCTGCCTTGATTTCCGGTGCTTCCGGCTGTGGAATATGAAGCTCCACCTGGTCCTCCTCTTCCATCCGGTAGCTTGGCTTTACCGGCTTTTGGTTTACCAGGACGCTTCCGTCTTTGATCAGCTTCTGCAGATAAGATCTGGACTGCTCCGGCAGCAGGGCGTGCAGAAACTGATCCGCCCGACTGCCGGCGTGATGCTCATCCGCCGTCAGATGGATTCTGCTCATGCCCCGTCCTCCTCATTCGTCTTTTTCACAAGCAGCCCCTGCAGATCTTCGTCCTTGTAATAAAAGAAGATCAGCAGTGCAAGCACGGCTACCGACACGCTCACATAGATATCCGCCACATTGAAGATGGGAAAATCTATGAGCCGGAAATATAAAAAATCCACCACATAGGAGAGTCGAAACCGGTCCAGCATATTCCCCCAGGCCCCCGCCACCACAAAGATACCGATCAGCCGAAGCGGAAAGAACTTCGCGTCTTTCGACATCTTAAGGAACAGATATACGCCGGCGGCGAACACCGCAAGCCCCATGAACAGAAAGAAGACCCTCTGCCCCTGGAAGATCCCGAACGCCGCTCCATGATTCTCCAGATAGCGAAGCTCAAAGACTCCGTCCCAGATCACAAAAGGGTCCTGACCTTTCAGATAACGAATCGCAAGCTCCTTGGTCAGCTGATCGAGCCACACCAGAAGGACGGTAAAAAACGCTGCCCGCCAGGGCTTCAACAACCATTGATTCATGATCTTTGCTCCTCCCCGGCGCATACATACCGGATAGCCCCCAAAAGCTCCTGATCCGATACATCCTTTACCACGACCGCCTCTCCGATTTTTTTCAGCAATACGAATTTGATCTGCCCGCTTTCCATCTTCTTGTCTGATTTTGTCGCCTTTAACACTGCTTCCGGCGAAAGGCCAGGAGCCCGGACCGGCAGCCCGTATTGTTCAAGAAGCGCTTCCACATGGCGATGATCCTCTTCCGTGATCCATCCTCTCTGAAAGGACAGCCAGGACGCCGCCGCGCAGCCGATGGCCACGCACTCCCCATGATACAATTCAAAGTTTTTCAGCTTCTCCACCGCGTGGCCGATGGTATGTCCAAAGTTCAGCCACGCCCGGATTCCCTGCTCCGTAGGGTCCTCTTCCACCACATGGCCTTTAATCCTGCAGCTTTCAAAAATCATATTGAGCAGCGCCTCATAATCGCCCTCCATAACCGAACGGTAGTTCGAGGAGAGCCATCGGTCGTACTCCTGATCCTGAATCAGACCATGCTTGATGATCTCCGCCATCCCCGAGGCAAACTGCCGCCTGGGGAGGGTGGACAGTACCGCCAGATTCATATAGACCAGCCTGGGCATATGAAAAGCGCCCACCATATTCTTGTAGGCGTCGAAATCCACCCCGGTCTTTCCCCCGATGCTGGAATCCACCTGGGACAAAAGCGTCGTGGGAATCTGGATAAAGTCGATTCCTCTTAAGTACGTTGCCGCCGCAAAGCCGGTCAAATCTCCCACCACGCCGCCGCCAAGCGCAATCAACAGGTCCTTCCGGTCATATCCCTCCCGGATTAAGTGTTCATAGAGATCTCTTACGGTATCCAGTGTCTTATGCGCTTCTCCTGCCGAAAACGTAAAAAACGTAAGCTTCCTGCAGCATCCTTTCAGCACCTTTTCCACAGATGCTCCGTACCGCTTCTCTACTTCTGCGTCTGTCACCACGCAAAGACGCCGTTCCTTCACCGAAAGCTCCAAAAGCGCCTGGGGCAGCCCCTGAAAATCCGGCTCCAGCCAGATCGAATAGCAATAGGTTCCGTCTCTCTTTATTTCCAGTTTTCGATTGTTTCTGCTGTTTGTCTCCATAGTCCCTCCGATTCAACGTTCACTGTTTGATACGTGAAACAGGCTGCCGCAAACTGCGGCAGCCTTCCTGCGCTTCTGCCTATATGGTCGGAATATCAAAAGCTCCGGATAAGATATCCTGAAAATCTCCGGAGATATCCACGCTTTTGGGTGTCACGATAAAGATATAGTTGGAAACCTTCTGTAAGTTTCCTCCGATGGCATAACAGGAACCGGACGTAAAGTCGATAATCCGCTGTGCGACCTCCACATCCAGTCCTTCAAAGTTCAGCACTACGGTGCAGTTGCCAAGAAGCGTATCCGTGATCTCCCTGGCTTCCTCAAAAAGAGTCGGCTTAAAGACGCATACTTCCATACCGGTTCCGGTCTTCTTAGTACGCATGGGCGTGATCCTGGAGGACTGCTTCACCGATTTTACCTTGCCGGAATCCGTCACCACATCATCTTCCATATCGTAGTCATAATCCCGCTCTTTTTTCTTAAAGACGCTGCTGCGCTTCGGACGTTCCTCCTCGAACTCATCATCATAATCGTCATAATCGTCGTAATCATCGTTTCCAAGATGCATCGTATCCATGATTTTATCGAAAAAACCCATTTTTATTCTCCTTTACACTGCATAATTACGCTCGCCGAAGATACCGGTTCCCACGCGTACCATTGTCGCTCCCTCCTCAATGGCCACCTCATAGTCTCCGGTCATACCCATGGAAAGAACACTCATGTCTACATTATCAATGTTTTTTAATTTGATGTCAACAGCCAATTTACGCAATTCCTGAAATACCGGCCGGTTTTCTTCTGCATCTTCCACAAAAGGCGCGATGGTCATAAGACCGCGAATGTGCAGATTGGGCAAAATTGCCGCTTTTCGAACCAACTCCTCCACATCTTTTGCATGTACGCCGAATTTGCTCTCTTCCTCCGCCACGTTCACTTCGATCAAAATATTGGCCTCCACCTGCTTTTTCACAGCTTCCTTGCTGATCTCCTCCGCCAGGCGCAGAGAGTCCACAGAGTGAATCAACTCTGCCTTGTCCACCACATATTTTACTTTGTTCCTTTGCAGATGTCCGATCATATGCCAGCGCAGGCTCTTCGGCAGCTCTTCGTACTTTTCGCAAAGTTCCTGCACCTTGTTCTCGCCGAATACTTCCGCCCCTGCATCCATGGCCTCCCGGATCATGGACACCGGCTTCGTCTTGCTGACAGCGATCAGTGTGACTTCCTCTCTCTTTCTCCCGCTTCGCAGGCATGCCTCCTGCACTCTCTTTTCTACTTTCCTATAGTTTTCTGCAACCATATATCCTCCCATATAAGTTCCGCTACAGCCCTCCAAGTACACGGGTGGAGATCAATTCCTGATCCCCTGCGGGGCTCCCTCATTGATCTGTGCACTTCTCAGGGTCTATGTTTTATTTATAAATCACTTCGTCCTCGTCCACGGATGTTCCGTTCAGCACAATCCGGTCATAGACCGTAAGTCCGTACTTGGTTCCTTCTTCCACCAGGGCGAACTCCTCATTTTGAAACAAAATGTTGATCTGCCGAAACTGGGTATATCCTTTGTTGATGTTATACACGCCCTGGAGCGTGCGGTTCATACCGATCTGAAAACGCTCCTGGGTGTCTTCATTCACCAGGTAAGTCCCGATGGGCAGCTTCTCCCTCCCGGTGGAGAAATCCGATTCTTTCGGATCGATATAATAATTCTCCTCATCCTCGTAATACAGCGTCAGCACAACGAACTCCGCCGACGGCTGTCCGTTCTCGTCATAGACTTCTTTTAAGAATCCTTCTTCTTCATCTTTGGTAATCTTGAACTTCTTGGGAACCAGATAAAATTCCTTCTCCACAATGGCGCTGTTCGGAATTTTTAAGCCCTCCTGATCTTCCACCAGAAATTCCACTTCAATATAACGGTTCCCTGCATAGCGAACCATGGAATTGTTGAAATCCAGCCGGGCACAGGGAGCGGCCCCCACATGAATGACAGAGAATTCCGCCCATGCCCTGGTGTGATCGGAGGTGAATTCTACCTCCATAAACTTACGTTCCTCCTGCTGAAAGCCTGCCGCTTCCTCTTCCGTCAGTGGAACGACGAGACTCCACTTTTCCGAAGTCGACAGCTTATATACCGGTTCACCTGCCTGGATCAGTTCCTTTTTCAGACTCTGCTTCTCATAACCGGCAGGATCCAGCATCTCTTCGGTCATGCCTTCCACGGTCACCTCTTCATATCCATCCATATAGTATTCCAGGATGCCGATGTCCTCCGCGTAGACGCTGGAAAACATGGAGTTTCCTTCCGTCTCTTCCAGACTCTCCAACATATTCTGATTCATCAGATCCATGACGGAGCCTTCCAGAGTATACTGAAAATCATACACCCCGGAAAACTGAAGCGGGTCATATTCATTCATATAGCTCCGAATCGTACTGCGTATGATGGAAAAGCTCTCATCCGTCAAATCTACATTTTCCGCATTCTGCTGAATCTGCGAATTGATCTCTCCTTTCTCGTCAATCGTATAGACCAACGACGGACCGGATACCCGTTCTCCTTCCCGGGCATAGTAGCTTACATATCCGGACGTGCCTGCACTGTAGATCTTTTCCTGCCGGACGGCAAACCCCGTATAGGTATGATTCACTGACAGACTTCCTGCATTGACTTCATAGCCGGCGATGTGCTCCGAACTCATACCCATATAGCATATCACACAGATATAGACTGCCACTGCGCCGAAAAACACAAGGTCAATATTGATTGGCCGTTTTCTTCGTACGCTGACTACCTTACTTCTTCTGCGGCGCTGTGCCATCGGAACCTTCCTTTCACAAATAAAAAGCGGATGTCCTTCCCGGGCACCCGCTTATATGTATCAAATATAGCAATCCTAAATTACCTGAGCTTTGGCAAATTCTGGCAACTCTTCCCTGGTCAGCGATACGCTGACGACAATCCTGACCTTAAACTGATCACTGATCTGGTTCAGTTCTGTAAGCGCTTCCGAAATATCCTGCCCTTCCAGCTTTGCAATCTTCAAAAATCCATCCAAATACATCGCTTCCAGATCATAATCCTGGGAACAGATCCCACAGATAAAACCTAAAAACTGGTCCGTATTCCGAATCGGATACTCTGTTACGTTGATCAAGCGAACCTTATTGTCCAGTTCATGAATATTGCGGGACGACTTATCCAGATATACGATATTACCTGTCGCTGTCTTCATTGCGTCATGAACGTAATCCAGCATCTTTTTTGTCTTTCCTTCGCCCTTTACTCCTACTACTAACTGTACCATCGTTTGCCCTCCTTAGGTTCCTGACTTATTAGTCACATTATACCATCCAAAAGGCCAGAATACAAGAACTAATTGTTCAGACTGGATAAAAAGCTCTGCATCTCCTGATACATGACTGCCCGGTCACTGCATCCTAAGATAATCGCCACATAACGCGCTCCCGCTCCGTCTTCAAAAAGCTGCACCAGACAGCACTTTGCAGCGGACGTGGTCCCTGTCTTTCCTCCAACCGCAGCCATGCCCTCTGGAACCGTTACATCGCCCTTTGTAAACTGGTTCGAACTGGGCCACGAGGCGGTCACTTCCTTGCCGTCCGCCGACATATAGGCGGCGTCGTAAGCCACCGTGCCGAGGATTTCCAAAAAGACGTCGTACTTCATGGCCTCCTGGAACATCAGATACAGATCGTAAGCCGTCGTATAGTGTTCTTCGTCATGGAGTCCATTGGGGTTCACAAAATGCGTATTGGTCGCCCCGATGGAAACCGCCTTCTCGTTCATCATCGTAACAAACGCTTCGGTACTTCCGGCAATCTTTTCTCCGATTACATTCGCCGCATCATTGGCCGACACCACTAGAAGCGCATACAAAAGCTGGCGAAGCGTCAGCACATCGCCTTCCTTTAACTTTGCCGTAGAGACTCCGCTCTCCTGGAACGTAATAGCCTCCTTGCTCACCGTCGCCTGAACATCCAGATCTTCCTGCTCCAGCGCAAGAAGTGCCGTCATAATCTTGGTCGTACTGGCAGGATAAAGCCTCTCATGCACATTTTTCGCGTAGAGAATCTCTTTGGTATCCAGATTAAAAAAGCAGGCAGCCAGAGAATCAGACACATCCGCTTCCACCGCCGACACATCCTCATCCGCCACGCACAAATCCTCCGCGAAATAAGAGATCTCCTCTTCTTCTCCCTGCTCCAGAATCGCAAAGCCGGGGCGGTCCACGGTATAGGCGTCCTCCAGTTTTGTCCCCCATGAACATCCGCTAAGGGATACGCAGCAGATCATCCCGGCCAGAGTCAGGCTGATGCTTCGCCTGATTCTTTTATTTGTACATCTCACGCCACTCCATATCTCCTCTGTCCAGTGATTTAATCAGCAGCTCTGCGGTCGCAAGATTCGTTGCAATCGGAATGTTATGTACATCGCAGAGATGTACCACATTATTCACATCCGGCTCATGTCTCTTGGGCTGGATGGGATCTCTTAAAAAGATGACCAGATCAATCTGGTTGTGCTCAATCTGCGCGCCGAGCTGCTGTTCTCCGCCCAGATGACCCGCCAGAAATTTATGAACATTTAAGTTCGCAACCTCTTCAATCAAACGTCCAGTGGTTCCGGTTGCATATAACTCATTTTTGCAGAGTATTCCTCTGTAGGCAATGCAAAAGTTCTGCATCAGGACTTTTTTGGCATCATGTGCAATCAATCCAATATTCATTGTTTTGAACCCCCTGTTAATATTTTTTAGGTTGAAGTCCGACATTCAAAACGATACCTATCCCCATATACAGCATAACAAGTGATGTAAGCCCATAACTGACAAACGGAAGCGGAATTCCCGTGTTCGGCATCAGACCTGTGGCAACACAGATATTGACCAGACTCTGAAAAGCAATCAATCCGCCGAATCCACAGCAAATGATGGTACCCTCCTGCTCTCTTGCATTCTTACCGATCCAAAGACATTCCATCACGATCAGCGCCAGCAGAATGATGACCGCTGCGCAGCCGATGAACCCAAGTTCTTCCCCCGTGACGGCAAAGATAAAATCGGTCTGTGGTTCTACAATAAAGTTTCCATTCTTTACCGATGATATGTCATTATTATACAGGCCTTTTCCATATAGCTGTCCCGAACCTATGGCAATGATGGAATTCTGCTGCTGATACGCGTCATCCGCATACTCCGCAGGATTCAGCCATGCCATAATTCTTGTAAACTGGTAAGAATCCAGTATCTCCTGTCCTTCCTGCATAATCAGGTTTATAAATATAATAGCAGATGGTATCAAAATTGCAAGTACTGTTCCAATAATTTTATAACTAAGACCCCCAATATAGATCAAAACACAGAACACAAATGCAATAGTGATGGTCGTAGACAGGTCCGGCTGCTCTTTCACCAGGTACAGCGGAACCAGCAGCAGAATGCCGGACATCACGATCACCCGCCAGGTGTTGATGTGCTCCTGGTACTTGGCAAACAGCTTTGCAAAGAACAAAATCAAAAGCAGCTTGGTAAGCTCCGAGGGCTGAAACCGCATAACCTTCAGATCCAGCCAGCGCTGGGCGCCGTTTACTTTGGTTCCCACAAACTCCACCGCCAGAAGAAGCCCCAGATTAAACAAGTAGATCAGCCAATAAAAATTCAACATGAAATGATAATCCATCAGTGCGAAGATCAGCATGGCGATGGTGCCCAGCACCATACCCAATACCTGCTGACTTTGATACTCTACCTTAGCGCTGCCGATCACCAGAATCCCCAGTATCGTAATCGCATATACAAATACAACCAGACGCAGTTTAAAATCGCGCAGTTGATATTGTTTGAACATATCTCACCTGATTTCTTCGATCTTTTTATGTACTTCAATAAAGGCACAAAAACCGTCACCTTTTTATGACATCCTTCACCGGTATATTGGCACAAAGCACCGGAACAGTACCGTGTCCTCCTTCTGACTCTGTCTGTGTGATCTGGATATCCAGTCCTTCACTGTCGATCTCCATATACTTGGTAATCACCTTTATGATATCGTTTTTAATCGCTTCCATAATCTCCGGAGAGCAGTTTGCCCGGTCGGAGATCAAAAGCAGTTTCAGACGGTCTTTTGCTACTTCCCCTGAATTCTTCTTCCGAAAGAAATCCATGAACGCCATATTCTTGCTCCCTTCTTATTGGAACAGCTTTTTCAGTTTTCCAAAAAAGCTGCTCTTTATTTTCAGATCCAAAAAGGGAACCTCTTCCCCAAGCACCCTGCGGCAGATATTCATATAAGCCTGTCCCGCCAGAGAACTGTCCCCCACACAGGGTTCTCCCTGGTTCGTGGCAATGACGACGCTCTCATCATCCGGTACCGCCCCGATCAGGTCTATGGCAAGAATCTCCACCACATCATCCATGGACATCATATTGCCGCTCTCCACCATATCCATACGAATCCGATTGACGATCAGTTCGGACTTACGAATATCATTGGCCTCCAATAGACCGATGATCCGATCCGCGTCACGAATGGCGGAAACTTCCGGCGTCGTTACGATCAGCGCACGGTCTGCCGCCGCAATCGCGTTCTTGAAGCCCTGCTCAATGCCTGCCGGACAGTCCAGAAGTATGTAGTCAAACTCATCCCGAAGTTCCTCTATGAGCTTGATCATCTGTTCCGGATTGACCGCCGTCTTGTCTCTCGTCTGCGCGGAAGGCAGAAGATAGAGATTGGGATATCTCTTATCCTTGATCAGCGCCTGCTTGATCCGGCAGTTTCCTTCCACTACGTCCACCAGATTGTACACAATCCGGTTCTCCAAACCCATCACCACGTCCAAGTTCCGAAGTCCGATGTCGGTATCGATCAGGACAACTTTCCGATCCAGCTTTGCAAGTCCGGTTCCGACATTGGCAGTTGTGGTTGTCTTGCCAACGCCTCCCTTTCCAGATGTTATTACGATTACTTCGCTCATATTGTTTCCTCCAACCTTTCCAATATCTGTCATATCATCTATCAGATCCGAATATCATTAATTACCTCTTTTGTGATCGGTTCCATATAGATATTGCCTTCCTCCGCGTATGCGATCATCGGGCCCTTTGCGTCCGCTTTGGCCTTTATATAGATCGGCCCGTCCGCCGACCGGGCGATGGCATCCGCGATGCGGATCTGCGTAGGCGCCATATTCAGGGCCGCCACGAATGTGTTGTCGTTGCCCGCCGCGCCCGCATGAACCATTCCCTTCAAACCGCCCAGCACAATCACATTTCCTTTGGACACCACCGTCGCTCCGGGATTCACATCCCCAAGGATAATGATGCTGGTCTCTGACTCCAGAACCTGTCCGGATCGTAAGGTTCCCTTATAAAACCGACCGTTATTGGTACTGCGCTCCTGCTGACGTTCTTCCACCACCTGCTTCATAAAAGATTCTTTCAGAGCATCGCGCTCCAGGATACAGAGAATCTCCAAGGAAGAGTTCTCCTGAATGACCCGGATGACTTCCAGCTGTTCTTCCTGGCTTAGATCCCGCCCCTCAAAGGCGAGCGCCATCTGCGCATTCTGAAAAAAACCGGAAGAAGTCTTGAATTTTTCCGAAATATCTTTTAACAGCTCCTGGAACGGAAGCTTTTTGTCCAGGAATAATGTGATGCCGTATTTATTACTTTTAATCACTACTGTCTGCTGCTTCATTCTGTTCTCCTAGTCAAAAATCACCGCGGATGACGGCGCTGCCGCTTCTCCGTTCAGTAATTCTTCCTCATCTACAAGCTTAAAATAATATCGGAAGATATCCGCGGCCATGGCTGCCGCATTGGCTGAGGTATAACCGTTGGTGATACGGATCGCCACACTGATCTCGGGATTCTCGTAAGGCGCATACCCCACAAAAAGCGCATGGTTCGGATGCCGCTTGGACTGCTGTGCGGTACCGGTCTTCCCGGCAATCGTCAAATCAAGGCCTTTGAAGGCATCCGTATCCTCCGCCACCTCCCGCATGCCCTCCTGAATGACATTCCAGGAGCTGTCCGATATATCTATCTCATTATATACTGATGCAGAGCGATCTTCAATAGTATTTCCCTCAGAATCCGTTATTTTATCGAGGAGCGTCAGATTATAGGCGGTTCCTCTGTTGGCCACCGCGCTGACATACCGGTTCAGCTGAGAGACGCTGAACTGATTCGTGCCCTGACCGATGGCAGACCGGATTCCATCCATGTCGGACAACTGCGGCGCGCTCTCCGGAATCTCCAGCCCTGACTTTTGATCCAGCCCGAATTCCGCCGCGTACCGGTGGATCTGCTCCAATGCCTGGTCCGAAGAATATCCGGTGCTCCGTCCGCCTCCCAGACGGAACCCCACCTCGTAAAAGTAGTAGTTACAGGACTCCCGAATCGCATCGACCACGTTGACATTGCCGTGGCTTCCGTGATATTGATTATAAATCCAGCAGGTAGGAGAACCATAAGCGTCTGTATAAACGCCTGTGGCATGCATGATCTCCGACGGTGTAATGACCCCTTCCTCCAGTCCTGCCACCGCGATCACCGGCTTCATGGTGGAACCCGGCGCCGTGCGTTCCTGGGTGGCGCGGCTGTACAGGGGCCTTGACTGATCTTTATTCAGCGCTGCAAAATACGCTGAGTCCATGGTATTGGTCAGACGGTTATTGTCATATCCCGGATAGGTCACGCAGGCAAGTGCATCTCCCGTATTCGGGTCCGTGATCACGCATCCTGCGCTGCATGGTTCCAGTGCAAGCTGCGCCGGAGTGATCTCCAAACTGCGAATCTTGTCCAACATAAAATTGTACGCGGAATAGCTGCCGCTCTCAAGTCTTCCGATCACCTCTTCATCATACTCCAAAACTTCCTGTTCGTACAAGAGCAAACAAAGCTCTTTTCCCGTCACAAGATCGTCTAATATGATATATTTATACAGCATATTCTGAAAATCGACATCCTGACGAAGCTCTGTCGAAATATAATCCATCAAAACGCGGTAGATTTCTTCCGCATTCAGATAGGGCGACTCTACTTCCAGCCCCGACACATCCACCCAGTTCATGGAGATGGCATACTCCAGGTACTCTTTCAGACCGATGACTTCCTCCGTCGTCCAGGCGATATACGTCTCGTCGTTTCTGTCAATGGCGCTGCTCATGAGAATATTGCGGTCTCCCATCAGAATATCGGACACAATATAACTCATGTAATTTTTCATATCTATGGGCAGATTCTGATAGGCAGTTGGCTGATCGGAATGAAGCTCCGCCATGATCCGGTCGATGGTCTCTGAAAGCCTTCCATCGAACCGCTGCTGCACGGAACGCTCCAGATCTGTGGCGTCCTCCGCCGTAAAATGGGTAGTATCAATCACCCGATTGTTGATCAGCGCATAGTAGACGTCGTAGATCGGAATCAGAATGCTGGCCGCGGAACTGTTGGGGCCCGGAACATACTCCTTCATATTGCGAATCTCTGAGAGAAGGATTCCCGCTAAATGCTGCTCCAGAATATCATAGACCGCGATGGTCAGATCCTTGTCAATCGTCAGATAGACGTCCTTGCCGGATTCCGGCTGCGTCTCTTTTTCCACCTCCAGCACATTTCCCATACTGTTTACATAGATGGTACGATTGCCCTTGGTCCCCTGAAGTTCCGTCTCCATGTACTGCTCGATGCCCGCTTTCCCGACAATGTCATTGAGCTCATAATTCTCATTCTCCAAAAGCAGGCTGTCCAGCTCTTCCTGGGACGGTTTGCCGATATAGCCGATCAGCGGCGCAAAATACTTGGCGTCTGTGTAGACCCGAAGACTGCTCTGGGCGATATCTACGCCCTGCAGCTCGTCCATATTCTCCATAATCTCCGCCATCGTTTCGTCGCACACATCGGACGCAACCGTCGTCGCCACATAGCGCTTATAACCGTTTAATCCCATGGCATAGCGAATCGTGGCAATTTTAAGCTTCATCTCCGGCGGAAGTTCTTCATCCGGAAGTCCGTAGGCCGCTCTCTGCTCCTCTGTATAGGCGTCCCTTGAGATATAATATCGATCATTGCTGCACAGATATTCCATAATCTGATCCGCGGAGGCCGCCGACTCCCTGGGTTCCAGCTCGTCGATCGTCCTGCGCCCGTAGATATCCGCCTTGAATCGCAGAAGGGCCGTCCCCTCCTGGGTAAATACGTATCTGCCGTTCTCGCAGATGATTCCGAAATCACTGATAATGCTGTCCCCATGGGATTCCACGATCTCAATGACCCTGGACACGATCCGGTTCAGAGCGGTCTGCTTCTCCCGGTCGCTCTGATAGGTTCCGTTGTCTTCGATCGTCACTGAATAAGACAGAACATTGTCCGCCAGAGTCTCTCCGTTCCGGTCAAAGATCTTGCCCCTGGTACTGGCAATATTGATTTCTTTTTTGATCTTCATCGTAAAGCTTTCCGCATAGTTTTCTCCGTTGATGATCTGGAGCAGAAAGACTCTGCCCAGCACAATTCCAAAAAACGTCAGAAAGACCAGCATCAGCACAAAAATTCTGGAGGTTATAAAATTCACAAAAGATTCTTTAAAATCTTCAAACAATCCATCTGCTCCTTAAGTCGGGTCTTCCAGCTTCTGGTTGACAAAATAGACCAGACGGTAGAAAACCAGCGTAATTACAATTGTGTATAAAAGTTCCGGTAGTATAATTCTTATCATATAGTAGGAAAACGCAAAGCGGCTTCTCATCATGAACATAATCACATAAGTGCCAAGTCCATAGACAAGCTCGCTGACAGATATGAGAAAAATTGGAAGCTTGATGTCTTCACCATAAAAAATATGGTTGAAGTATCCATTGGCATAACCTATGTACATATAGATCATGGCATGCATCCCCATCAGTCTCCCGTAAAAGATATCTTCTAAAAGACCGCAGAAAAATCCAACCCACAGCCCATCTTTTTTTCCTGTCATAAATCCGAAGGAGGAGGTCACAATCACCATCAGGTTCGGGCTGATGGAACCGATGGAAAGGGTCTTGAATATGGTGCTCTGCAAAAGAAAGCACACGAGAATAATCAAGATGGTGACGATCTTACGTTTCAATATCCGAACTCCTTTCCCGCCCCGTCATTCCGGCTGCGCTTCCTCACCGCCAATCGCTGCTTCTCCCTCCAAAGGCTGCTCCTCCTCACCGCCGGAAGCCGCTTCCTCCTCCACGGGCTGCGCTTCCCCGGCCGTCTCCTCTGCCGCTTCCTCCGTCTTGTCCACATCAATCTGCTGCTTCAAATCTGTGATCACCAGCACAGTGCTCAGATGTTCAAAGTCCACAGCAGGCGTCAGGCTGCCGGACTTGGTCAGATTATTGGCGTCCGTTGCGATCTCATTCACATAGCCGATGAGAATTCCTTTGTGAAACTTCGCGCTCACATGGGAAGTGACCACCTTGTCTCCCTGCTCCACCTCATCGTTCGGATCGCGAAGCTCATTGAGCTGCATGGTTCCCTCCGTCATCATCTGCAGATCACCACGCACATAGCACAGATCCGAGTTTTTCAGAATCATGGCGCTGACGTTGCTCATATCGTCGATGATGGAACGCACCTGAGCCCAGTCCGGCCCGGTCTTTGTTACAATTCCAACCAGTCCGCCGCCCGCGATCACATTCATATCCACCTGGATACCATCCTGATAGCCTTTGTCAATCAAAAACATATGAAACCAGTTCCCGGTGTCTTTTCCGATGACATTGGCAGCGATCTTCTCGAGGCTTTCGTACTCTCCGTCCAGCTCATATAAGGACCGCAGTTCATTCAGCTCATAGCGTTCCTGCAAAAGGGAATTGTTCTCCAGCGTCAGTTCCGCGATCTGCTCTCTCAACTGTTCATTTTCCTGCTTGACCGCCGTCAAGTCTTCCAGATTCTCCACCCGGCTGCGAAGCCAGCCTCCCGCGTAGTTGATCCCGTTTTGTACTGGAATCAGCACATATCCAGATATGACATTTAAAGGGCCGCCGTCAAAATCGGTCAGAAAGGACAAAGACATGGTTCCTACGCAGAGAACCGTCAGTACAAATAATATATATTTCCCGGGAATCGTAAATCGATCTCTTCGTCTCATTTCCTACAGCTCCAGCCGTTATTCATATTTCTGCTCCTTGGTAACGAAGGCCAGGGAGCGGAATTCCCTCTCTCCCATCACTCTTGCCATTCCCCTCACGACACTTAACTCCGGCTCTCCATCCACGACTACCCGAATCCCTGACTTTTGTTCCAGAAGAAGGTCCAGCTTCTTGATCCTTGCGGAACCTCCTGTCAGGTAGATTCCGTTCTGGATAATGTCCACGCCCAGCTCCGGGGGCGTACGCTCCAGGATCGTCTTCACCGCATCCATGATGATGCCAAGCTGCTCCTTGATGGCTTCATAGACAAAGGCGGAGGTAATCTCCATCATCTGCGGAAGACCAACCACCATATTGCGGCCGCAGATCTGAAGGGAGGCCTCCTCCGGGTCCACCGCATAGGAAAGTTCTTTTTTGATCTGTTCCGCCGTCTTGCTTCCGATAAAGAAATTATACTCTTTGCGGATCGCACTCTGGATTGCATCGTCGATGGAGCGTCCGCCGTTCTGAATCAGACGGCTGATCACAATTCCGCCCAGAGACAGAACAGAGATCTCTGTGGTCTCCGCGCCGATATCCACGATCATGACTCCCTGGGCCTCTTTGACATTGATGCCAAGGCCTAAGCCTGCCGCCACCGGTTTATCCACGAGATAGACATTCTTCGGCTTCATATTAGAGTCCTGAATCAGAGTCGTAAAGATACGCTCCTGCATGTCTGTGGGAAGCGCCACAAAATAATCCGCGCCTTTGAGCTGTCCTTTGATGTTTTTCTCCAGAAGGCTCTTCAAAAATGCCTGCATATTGCTGATGCTGGCCAGATTTCCGTAGGACATGGGGCTGGAGACCTGGATATTAGACGGCGCCTTTTCATACATGGCATAGGCTTCGTCTCCATAGGCCAGCATTCCTTTTTTGTCCTGCACGGCCACCATATTGTGCTGCATCAGATAAGCATCGGTATCTCTGTGATATATTTTCAGATGGTACGAACCAAAATCGCAGCCAAAACTATGATTATTCATGGTATATTTCCCTCTTTCTCTCTTGATTTTAGCGGGCTTTGCTACAGTTCCTGTTCCTCCCGGAAGCTTACATAGGTGCGTTCCCCTATGATAATATGATCTGTCAGTGTAATCCCCAAAAGTCTGCCCGCTTCCTGAATCCTCCTGGTCACATTCCGGTCCTCCTTGCTGGGGCTTGCGTCCCCGCTTGGATGGTTATGCAGCAGGATGATCTGAACCGCTCTGGAAGACAGCGCTTCCAGAAAGATCTCCCTTGGCGATATCATGGACGCATTGACCGTCCCTTTAAATATATATTTTTCTCTTAGCAGTCTGCCTTTCTGGTCCAGCATCAGAAGCAGGAGAACTTCCTGTTCTTTGTGACGCATATCTTCCATATAATATTCTGCCACGGAAGCCGGCGTTTTAAAATAAATTCCTGCTCCGGACTCTTCCCGCGCCATGCGTCTGGCAAGCTCCAGCACACATTTGAGCTGGACCGCTTTGACCTTCCCGATGCCTTTCACCGCGGACAATTCTTCCAGACTCATCCTGCGAAGCCCGGTAAAACCCTCCCGCTCCGGCACCAGCTTTAGAAGTTCTCCCGCCAGTTCCAGCACGGTACGCCCTTTTGCTCCGGTCCTTAAAAGCACCGCCAGAAGCTCCCGGTCGCTGAGCTGCCCGGCTCCATGACGCATACACCGCTCATAGGGCCGTTCTTCCTCAGGCAGACTGTTAAAATTCTCATTCATCTTCGATAACCTCCGTTTGATCTCTCCAGATATCCCGTCAGTTATCTTGTTGTCGTCTCTTCCTATTATCTTCTATTTTCCATTCTATATCCAGCGATAAATCAGAATCGCAAGAAGAATCCCAATGATACCGGCAATCGTGATCTTAATCGTCAGCCCGAAGGTCAGAACCACAAGTCCCAGAGACAGGACGATGGGATTCTCCAGGCCAAAAGACTGCCCGTAATTCAACCAGCCAAGTCCCGACACATCCGCCGCCAGACTGCCGAGGAAACCGCCCAGCACCACGCCTGCCAATACCAGCAGAAGCAAGGTCCAGCCGTTTTTTGAGCCTCTCATGTCAGACACTACCTCCCGAATAAAGCACTATCTCTTATCATAACACGGCGCATATCTTTTTGCAATCGCTTCTGCAATCTTTAATCCGTCCATGGCAGCGGAGGTAATCCCCCCCGCGTAACCGGCTCCTTCTCCACAGGGGTACAGGCCTGCCGCCGTACTCTGCAGATACTCATCTCTTAGTATCCTCACTGGAGAAGAGGTCCGGCTCTCCACGCCCAAAAGCACCGCGTCCTTCCTGGCAAATCCCGGAATCAGATGCTCGCATCCCGCAATGCCCTCCTCCAGAGCCAGAGAAAGCGCTTCCGGAAAGATTCTGCGCACATTGGACAGGGTATAAGCCCCTTTCGTACAGGGCGCAATCTCTCCCAGCGCCGTGGATACGGTATCCTGACAGAAGTCCCCAAAGGTCTGCACCGGAATCTTCCCTTCTCCCAGAGAAAAGGCCGCCCGTTCCAGTCTCCTCTGGAATTCTACGCCGGAGAGGACGTCCACGCCGCCGTAATCCTCCGGCGTCACCGTCACAATCATGGCGCTGTTGGCATTTTTCCCGTCTCTGGCCTGATAGCTCATGCCGTTGACCGCCAGCATTTTTTCTTCTGAAGACGCATTGACCACATAGCCGCCCGGACACATACAGAAGGAATAGACTCCCCGGCCGCTTCCGGTCTTTCGGGTCACTTTATAGGACGCCGGAGGCAGAACAGAGGGATAATCTTTCCCGTACTGACTCTCGTTGATCAGCTTCTGAGGATGCTCCATGCGGACTCCCACCGCGAAGGCCTTCGGCTGCATGGGGATCTTACGTTCTTTCAGCATGGAAAAGGTATCTCTGGCGCTGTGACCGACGGCCAGAACCACCTGCTCCGCCTCCAGTACTTCAGGGGCAGTTCCTTCTTTTTCTATGACAACCCCGCGTACGGCTCCTTTTTCCAGGATGAGATCCGTCACTTTACAGCCGAACCGGACCTCTCCTCCCAGCCTTACGATCTCTTCTCTTATGTGACTTACGATCCCCATCAGCACATCCGTGCCCAGATGGGGCATCTTCTCATACAGGATCTCTTCCGGCGCTCCTGCTTCTACAAAAAGCTCCAGCACCTTTTTATTCCTGCCCGCCGGGTCTTTTACCAGCGTATTGAGCTTCCCGTCGGAAAACGTTCCGGCCCCTCCTTCTCCGAACTGAACGTTGGAATCGGGATCAAGAATCCCAAGCTTCCAGAAGGCATCCACGGTCTTCGCCCGCTCTTCCACGCGCTGTCCCCGTTCCAGAAGGATCGGCCCATACCCTGCCCGAGCCAGCATCAGGCCGCAGAACAACCCGGCGGGTCCGGTCCCCACGATGACCGGAGGACGAGACATACGTTCCGTCCCGCTCTCTGGAAACCGATATGCGACGCGCCTGGCCTTTTCCACGCCTTTGCCGCACTTTTTCAGTACTGCCGATTCCCTTTTGACCTCCGCGTCCACCTGATAGACATAATGAAGCTGTCCGCCTCTGGCGTCCAGCGAACGGCGGACGATCTCGTAACGAATCAAATCCTCCGGACGAACCCGCAAAGTCTTTATGATTTTCTCTCTCAAATCCTGCCCGGTGTGTCCAACCGACAGCTTCAGTTGCTGGATTCGAAGCATAGAGTTCCTCTTTCCTTATTCTTCTTTCTGACTTTCATTATATCATACTCTGCATCAATGTTGGTAGAAATTTCAAAAAATTTTATAACCCGCGGAATTTTTGAGGGACGGACGCGGTCGGGAGGGCGGATGGCCCTGGTCAGGCGCCCGTATGGCTATCGAAATCCAGCCGCATGCACCCCTGCCAGGTACCCGCTGCTCCACGCCCACTGCAGGTTATACCCGCCGCAGGCCCCGTCCACATCCAGAAGCTCTCCAGCAAAATAAAGCCCCGGCACCAGAATCGATTCCATGGAGACACCCTTCAGCTCTGACAAAGGCACCCCACCCGTGCACACCTGAGCCTGCTCATACCCCCGGCATCCGAAGATGTGGAACGAAAGCCCCTTCATCTGCTCCGCCAGACGGCGGCACTCCCCCTCCGTCCAGTCTCTCCTGGGCTTCTTCAGAGAGATCCCGGCCCGCCCAAGAAACACCTGGGACAGTTTCTCCGGAAACATCCCCAGAAGGATATCCGTGCCCTTTCGCTCTCCCATCGTCACTCCTTTTTTCAGCAGTATCTTTTCTAATTCTTCCAGCGAGTACCCCGGACACACGTCCAGCACCGCCATGCAGTCCCGGCCCGCCTCCCGGGCCCTGGACACATACCGGCTCACCTGGAAGACGGGGATTCCGGAAAGCCCATAGGAAGCGAACTGCACCTCCCCTTCCTCCTCCGCGCTGATCTGTCCGTCGATGAAAAGCGTCACCTTCGCTTCTATACGCACTCCCGCCAGCGTTCCCCGGTCGCCCTCCGACGCATACAGCCCTGTCAGGGCCGGAAGGGGCGGGATCACCCGATGGCCCAGGCTTTCTGCGAAGCGGTATCCGTCCCCGGTGGAGCCGGTCTTCGGACCCGCCTTGGAGCCGCAGGCCAGGATCAGAGCGTCCCCCTCATAGGTCCATCCCTCTGTATGCACCCGGAATACATCCCTTTGCTTTTCCACCGACAGCACTTCGGTGTTGTATGCTTCTTTGATCCGTCGGGAAAACTTACGCACCTCCAGCTTCAGCACCTCCACCATGGAGGAAGCCTGGCCGCTGTTGGGATACAGATATCCGTTCCGGTCCTTTACCAGGATTCCCAGTTCTTCAAAAAAAGCAACCGCCGCTTCCGCCGGAAATGCCCGCAACACTTCCCGCACCCGCTCCGGGTCCTCGCTTCGATAAAAGGAAAGCTCCTGCCGGCGGTTCGTAAAGTTGCACCGTCCGTTGCCGGTGGTCAGAAGCTTCTTCCCTGGCTGCTGGTTCTTCTCGATCAAAGTCACTTTCGCGCCCTGCCTTGCCGCCGTGATGGCGGCCATCAGCCCCGAGGCGCCGCCGCCGATTACCAGTACTCGTCTCATCGTCCTTTACTCCCCGGGCAGTTTCGCAATCCCTGCTTCCCGCAATTTCTGCAAAGACATGAGGATTCCGAATTTCGCGTGTTCATAGGTCAGCCCGCCCTGAAAGTAGACGGCATAAGGAGGTTTGATGGGACCGTCCGCACTCAGCTCAATGGAGGAGCCCTGCACAAAAGCCCCCGCCGCCATGATCACATCACTGTCGTAGCCCGGCATCGCCCAGGGCTCCGGCTCCACGAAACTGTCCACCGGCGCCGCCGCCTGAATGCCCCTACAGAAAGCGATCACGCCCTCCGGCGTTCCAAAGGTGATCGCCTGGATGATATCATGGCGGCTCTCCTGCCCGTCCGGCAGCACGTCAAATCCCAGACGCTCGTAGACGTTGGCGGCAAAAACAGCCCCCTTTAACGCTCCTGCAGTCACCGTCGGAGCAAGGAAAAAGCCCTGATAGAAGGACTGCATCACGCCCATGGTGGCGCCTACTTCCTTTCCAAGGCCGGGAGAGGTCAGGCGGAAGGCACAGTTTTCCACATATGCTTTTTTCCCGACGATATAGCCTCCCGTGGGAGCTAAGCCCCCTCCGGGGTTTTTGATCAGAGATCCCACGCACAGATCCGCGCCTACGTCGGAAGGCTCTGTGCGCTCCACGAACTCTCCGTAACAGTTGTCCACCATACAGATCAGTCCGGGATTCAAAGATTTGACATAGGCGATGGCTTTTCCGATCTCTTCCACGGACAGGGTCCGCCGGGTCTGATAGCCCTTGGAGCGCTGGATGTGCACCATCTTTGTCCGTTCATTTATGGCCGCCCGGATGCCCTCCAAGTCAAATCGGTCGTCGGGCAGGAGGTCCACCTGCCGGTAAGTGACGCCGTACTCCGCCAGGCTACCATTGGAGGGACGGATACCGATGACCTCCTCCAGCGTGTCATAAGGTTTTCCGGAGATGGCCAGCAGCTCGTCCCCGGGGCGTAAGTTGGCGGCAAGCGCAACGGAAAGGGCGTGGGTTCCGCAGGTGATCTGAGGGCGGACCAGCGCCGCTTCCGCGTGAAAGGCCTCCGCGTAAACCTCCTCCAGCGTATCTCTTCCCAGATCATTGTAGCCGTAGCCGCTGGTGCTGGCAAAATGAATATCGCTGACCCGGCACTTCTGCATGGCATGAAGCACCTTCAGCTGATTGTACTGCGCACTCTCGTCAATGAACGCAAAGCGTTCTTTCAGTTCTTCTTCTATGCGCTGCCCGTAAGCAAAAACTTTTTCGGAAATACCCAGGCTCTTGTACATGGCTTCCAGATTCTCGTTCATTGTATCATTCCCTTCTCTTTCAACCGTTCCAGCATGGCTGCCAGAATCCGTTCTTCCTGATATTCGTAATCCCCTTTGTCAAGCCAGATCACTTCCTTCTCCCGACGAAACCAGGTAAGCTGGCGCTTGGCAAAGTGGCGGGTATTTTGTTTTAGAAGTTTTTCCGCTTCCAAAAGGCTGTACTCTCCGTCCAGATAAGCCAGGAATTCTTTATAGCCAAGTCCCTGCATGGACACCATCTCCCGCCTGCACCCCATCTCTTTTAGACGGCGCACCTCTTCCACCAGTCCTTCTTCCAGCATCTCGTCGACCCGCTGTTCGATGCGCGCATACAGCTTCGACCGTTCATCCGTCAGGACAAAGTACGCGAATTGATAAGGGGATTCTTTTTTCCGCTGTTCTTCATTGTGTTCGGAAATCTTCTTTCCTGTCAGATGATAGAATTCCAGCGCCCGGATGACCCGCTTTACATTATTTTCATGAATCGCCTCTGCGGACTCCTGATCTACCTTCCGGAGCTCTTCATGCAGAAAATGCGCGCCCTTTTCCGACGCCAGCCTCTCCAGCTCCTGCCGGTAGGGACTGGCCTCATTTTCTGTAAAATCGATATCCCCTACCATCGCCTGAATGTAGAATCCGGTCCCTCCTACCAGGATGGGGATGTGTCCGCGACTTCGTATCCGGGCAAAGGCTTCTCTGGCCATCTGCTGAAAACGGACCACATGGAACTCTTCCCAGGGCTCCAGTACATCCACCAGATAGTGCGGCACCCCCTCCGTCTGTTCCGGCCGGATCTTTGCGGAGCCGATATCCATATATTTGTATACTTGCATGGAATCCGCCGATATGATCTCCCCGCCGATGGCCTTCGCCAGGGCGATGGAAAGCTTTGTCTTGCCGACCGCTGTGGGACCAGTCAGAATCACTAAAGGTTCTTTCATCTTACTCTACACAATCCTTTTAAATTTTTTCTCCAGCTCATACTTTGTCATGGAGATGATCGTGGGTCTGCCGTGGGGACAGTGGTAGGGATTCTCCAGGGTCAGAAGCTCGTCGATCAGCGCCTTCGCCTCCATGGCGGACATCTGGTGATTTCCCTTGACCGCCGCCTTGCAGGACATGGAGGCCACTTTGTCAAGCAGGGACTCAGAACTTCCCTTTCCCGAGATCTCCGACAGGCTGTCCAAAAGCTCCATCAGAATCTCGTATCTTCCGATCCCCGGCAGATTCGCCGGAACCGCCCGGACGGCATAGGCCCGGTCTCCGAATTCTTCGATCTCAAATCCCATATCCGAAAAGCAGGACTGAAATCGAAGATACAGCTGCTCTTCCTGCATGCTTAAGTTCAGCACGATGGGCGGCGACAGAAGCTGGGACTGAAAGGTCCGCTGCCTTAAATCTTTGATCAGCCGCTCATAGAGCACCTTTTCATGGGCCGCGTGCTGATCGATGATATACAGCTTGTCCCCGTACTGCACCAGCCAGTAGGTGTCGAAAAGCTGACCAAGGATCACATGCCGAACCGCCGCCTCCTTTGACAGAAGCTTTCCGTCAAACAATTCCAGCTGCTCCGGTATCCTTTCCGGTTCTGCCGGTTTTTTCGTCTCTTTTTTCTTCGGCGGAGATTCTGGCGGCAAAGCCTCATAGCCGTTCTCTTCTTTTAAAACCTCCGCATTCTGCCGGTGGCGCTCCTCCACCCTTTTCCGCATCTCGGCTAGAAAGTATTCCAGATCTTTGTCCTTTGGTTCCACCGGTTCTCTGGTCGGCTCCGGGGTTTTCCACATTTTTTCCAAAGGCAGTTTCTGCTGCGGAACTTCTGTTTTTGGCGGTTTTTCAGGTTTTTCCGGCTCATTGTGGGGTTCTTTCTTTTCTTTCAGCGTGACCTCCGGAATCAGTTCTTTCCCGGACAGCGCCTCTTTTACCACCCTCTCTATAGCGTCATAGACCAGGTTCTGATCGCTGAAGCGCAGCTCCATCTTGGTGGGATGCACGTTAACATCCAGCATAGCGCCGTCCGCCTGGATCGACAGGCACACAAAGGGATACCGGTGCTGCATCATGAAGGTCCGGTAGCCGTCCTCAATCCCTTTGGCGATGATCTTGCTCTTTACATATCTTCCATTGACGAAATAGTTCTCATAATTCCGGTTCCCTCTGGAAATCTCCGGTTTCCCCACAAAACCGGTAATGTGAAGAGGCCCGGATACCTGATCCACCGGAATAAGACGCATGGCGACGTCTCTTCCATAGATATGGTAGATCACATCCTTAAGATTTCCGTTCCCCGGGGTCTGCAGCTTCATCTGCCCGCCGATGACCACTTTAAAGGAAATCTCCGGGTGAGACAAGGCAAGGTGGGTCATCATCTCATGAACCGCCGCCGCCTCGGTCATCTCTGATTTTAAAAATTTCTTCCTTGCAGGCGTGTTATAGAACAGATTACGCACAATGAGCGTGGTCCCGTCGGGAGCGCCGATCTCCTCCAGGCTTTTCCTTTCGCCGCCTTCCAGGTAACAGCGGCTTCCCAGGGTATTCTCTCTGGTCTTCGTGATCAGCTCCACCATGGACACCGCCGAAATGCTGGACAGGGCTTCCCCCCGGAACCCAAGGGACCGGACGCCTGTCAGGTCCTCCACGCTTTTGATCTTGCTGGTGGAATGGCGCAGAAAAGCCAGCGGAATATCGTCTTTTTCCATACCGCTTCCGTTGTCGGTAATCCGGATAAAACCGATTCCGCCTTCTTTGATCTCCACCGTCACCTGGGAAGCGCCCGCATCCACTGCGTTTTCCACCAGTTCCTTTACCACGGATGCCGGACGCTCCACCACCTCTCCGGCGGCAATTTTGTCGATTGTCTGTTGATCTAATACTGTGATTTTGCCCATTCTCTTTTCACCATCGGTTTTTCAGCCGATTCTGCAGCCGGTAAAGGGTATTGAGGGCGTCCATCGGCGTCATATTGGAGATATCAAGTTCCTCCAGTTCCTTTACCACATCGTCGTCTTTTACCGTGTCAAACAAGGAGATCTGCTCCAGATCCACCTCGTCATACTGTTTGGGACGGCTCTTCTGCTTTGCCTTTGTCCGTCCCTCCTCGGCGATATTTTTTGCCTTGACGGAAATATCTGCCTGACTTAACTCCTCCACCAGCTCCTTTGCACGCTCGATCACGCTCGTGGGTACGCCGGCAAGCTTTGCCACCTGAATACCATAGGATTTATCCGCGCCTCCTCTTACGATCTTGCGCAGGAAGACGATGTCATCTCCCTTTTCCTTGACGGCAATACAGTAATTATTGACTCCCTCCATGGTTCCTTCCAGTTCCGTCAGCTCATGATAGTGGGTGGCAAACAGCGTCTTGGCACCCAGAAGCCGCTTGTCCGCAATATGTTCGATCACCGCCCAGGCGATGCTTAAGCCGTCAAAGGTACTGGTCCCCCTGCCGATCTCATCCAGGATCAGAAGACTGTTCGGCGTGGCGTTCCGCAAAATATTGGACACTTCATTCATCTCTACCATGAAGGTGCTCTGTCCGCTGGCCAGATCGTCCGACGCCCCCACCCGGGTGAAGATCCGGTCCACCAGACCGATATCCGCCCGCTCCGCCGGCACGAAGCTGCCCACCTGGGCCATCAGAACGATCAGCGCCGTCTGACGCATGTAGGTGGATTTCCCCGCCATATTCGGTCCGGTGATGACCGAGATCCGATTGGCGTGGTTGTCAAGACAGGTGTCATTGGCAATGAACAGATTGCCCGAAAGCATCTGTTCCACCACCGGATGGCGGCCGTTTTCGATCTGAATCAGGCCCTTGCTGTTGATCTTGGGACGCACGTAATGATTCTTATCCGCCACATAAGCCAGACTTGTAAATACGTCCAGCCTGGCCACGGCCTTCGCCGTCTTCTGGATGCGCAGCACTTCCGCCCCGATCTGATCCCGGATTCCGGTAAACAGTTCATATTCCAAAGCGGTCAGCTTCTCTTCCGCCCCCAGAATCGTCTCTTCCAGTTCCTTTAATTCCGGCGTAATATAGCGCTCCGCGTTGGTCAGCGTCTGCTTCCGGATATAATCTTCCGGTACCAGATCCTTGTAGGAGTTGGTTACCTCCAGATAATAGCCGAACACTTTGTTGAATTTGATCCGAAGATTTTTGATGCCGGTCCGCTCCCGCTCCTTCGCCTCAATCCCGGCCAGCCAGGACTTGCCTTCCGTCTTGGCTCTCCGGTACTTGTCCACTTCCTCGTGGTAGCCGTCCTTGATCAGATTCCCGTCCCGGATGGTAACCGGAGCTTCCTCCTGAATGGACGCGTCGATCAGTTCATAGAGATCGGAAAGACTGTCCAGATCCTCCTGAATTCTAAGAAACAGAGGGCTTTTTAACTCCTTAAGCAACGTCTTTAAGTGCGGCAGCATCCCAAGAGAGGTCTTAAAGGCGATCAGATCTCTCGGATTGGCCGTCTGGTAGCTGATCCGCCCGATCAGGCGCTCCAGATCATAGATGGGACTTAAGTATTCCCGCAGTTCTTCTCTCGTAATCAACTGGCTTTGAAGTTCCTCCACCGCCTCCAGACGTTCTTCGATCTCCTCCTGATCGATCAGGGGCTGTTCCAGATACCCCCTTAAAGTCCTGGCTCCCATAGCCGTCTTTGTCTTGTCCAGCACCCACAGAAGAGAACCTTTCTTCTGCTTCTCCCGAAGGGTTTCCACCAGCTCCAAGTTCCTTCTGCTGGAGCTGTCGATGATCATATAATTCCCGGACACATAGGGCTGAAGCCTGGACAGATGACTTAAGGAAGTCTTCTGGGTCTCTCTCAAATACCGAAGCAATGCTCCCGCCGCGATCACACCACAGCCAAAGTCCGCCACTCCCAGCCCCTCCAGCGATTTCACCTGAAAATGGTCAAGAAGCTCCTTCTGGCACAGATCGTCGTCAAAATACCAGTTTTCCAGGGAATAGAGGCAGATGCCGAGACGTCCTTTTAATTCATCCGCATCCACTCCGCTCATGGCAAGGGCTTCGTTGCAGATCACCTCTTTGGGTGAAAATTTATACATCTCATCCATGAGCTTTCTCACGGATTCCGCTTCCGTGACAAAATAATCGCCGGTCGTCACATCCGCAAAGGAGACGCCGAACCGGTCGCTGACATACACGATGCTCATGATATAGTTATTTCTGGATTCATCCAGCGCCTGGGCGTTTAGATTGGTTCCCGGCGTGACCACCCGGATCACTTCCCGCTTCACCAAGCCTTTTGCCGTCGCCGGATCTTCCATCTGTTCACAGATGGCGACTTTATAGCCTCTGGATACCAGTTTGCTCAGATACCCCTCCACCGCGTGAAAAGGCACGCCACACATGGGAGCCCGCTCTTCAAGGCCGCAGTTCTTGCCGGTCAGGGTCAGTTCCAGCTCCCTGGATACGATTTTTGCATCGTCAAAAAACATCTCGTAGAAATCCCCGAGACGATAGAACAAAATGCAGTCTTTATACGCTTCTTTTGTCTTCATGTATTGCTGCATCATTGGTGTAAGTTCTGCCACAGTATTTCCTCGCTTTGCCGGATTTAAGATTTTCGCTACCGCTCATTATAGCCTATCAACGGAAAAAAAGAAAGTGCAAAATGCACGGTTACCGGGTGCAAAACCAACAATAACCGTGCATTTTCTTACTTTTCTGACAATCCCAGCGCGCCTCCGAGCATCCGTAATTCTTCTTCATAGATACAGTTGGTGAAAGACTGTTCCCTGATTCCCGCAAGGCATGCGGCGTAATCCATCCAGATGACCTCCTCCACCTCGGATTCCTGCAAGATCAGTTCGTCTATATCCACCGGCTCCCGATACAGATAGATGTGGCTCCACTCATCGTCCTTAAAAAGTCTTCCCCTGAAGATCTCTTCTTTCTTTCCCCGGCGAATACCGACTTCCCGAAGGTCTTCCGGGCGGACTCTAAGCCCCAGCTCTTCTTCTAGCTCCCGAAGGGCGGACGCAATAATATCCTCTCCGGCAGCCACATGACCTGCCGAAGAGATATCGTAGCATCCCGGATAAGAATCCTTGCCGAAGCTTCGCTTCTGTAATAGTACGTCGAATGCGCCCTTTTCCTTCTCCCGTACGATCCAGATGTGCACCGTGGGATGGAGGCTTCCCTGGCAATGAGTCACTCCCCGCTCCCGGACGACTCCGCTCTTCGTGCCGTCTTCATTCAGGATATCAAAAAGCTCCATGGGACGACCGTTCAGAGCGGCGCTTACAAGGCCGCTGTGTCCGTCATACACCAGCTTCAGGGAGAAGAACGGCGTTTTTTCTTCTAAAAGACGAAAGAAAATCTTATCTCCCTCCCAGATATTCAGCTCCCATACCTTTTCGATTGGCACCCATTCAAGCTCGCCCTCGTCACAGGGAATCTCTTCCCCCGCAAAGCCGTCGGCCGTGAACAGGGACATGTACTCGGTCACCCCGTCGCCGGACACGAAGGTGACCAGTCCCCGGTACTGATAGGAGGTCAGCGTATAGCCGGTCTCTTCTTTCACCTCCCTGAGGACGCATTCCTCCGGACTTTCCCCCACTTCAAAATGTCCCCCGACTCCGATCCACTTATCTTTATTGACGTCATTCTTTTTCACAGTCCGGTGGAGCATCAGATATTTTCCGTCCTTTTCCAGATAACACAGTGTGCTGAAATTCTTCATGGACATGTTCTTAATCCTCCTGTAGACGCGTGCATTTCAGATATTTTTGCAGAACCTGCAAAAGCCGGTCCACGTCGATAGGTTTGGACACATGTTCATTCATGCCGCATTCTTTGCTGTGTTCGATATCCTCCGAAAAAGCGTCCGCCGTCATGGCAATAATGGGAAGATCCGCGTCCCTTCGGGACAGGCCGCGGATGATCCTGGCCGCCTCATATCCGCTCATTACCGGCATCCGGATATCCATCAGGATCACGTCGTAATACCCCTCCGGAGACTGCTCAAACCGTTCCACACAGATCTTGCCGTTCTCTGCCCGCTCCAGCAAAAATCCCACATCAGACAGAAGCTCCTCCGCGATCTCCCAGTTCAGATCATTGTCTTCCGCCAAAAGAATCCGCTTCCCGACAAACTGTTGTTCGTCTCTCTCCTCCTGTACTTCTTCCGCAGGCTCGCCGCTCGTCGTATAACGGCTAAGGCCCAAATAAAGATTGGACTTGAACAAAGGCTTGCTGATGAATCCATGAATGCCGACGCTTTCCGCCTCCTTCTCGATCTCGCTCCAGTCGTAGGCGGAGATAATCAGAATCGGCACATTGTCTCCCAGATGCTTTCGGATCTCTCTGGCGGTCTCCAGTCCGTCCATTCCAGGCATCTTCCAATCCAGCAGAATGATCTCATAATTATTACCCTCGTTATGGCGCTTTTTCACCAGCTCCACCGCGTCTCTCCCGCTCATGGCCCACTCCGCATCAATACCGATCTCTTTTAAAGAAGAAACCGCACTCAGGCAGAGGGCTTCGTTATTGTCCACCACCAGCATTCTCCAGGGCGGGAGAATCATATCCGACTCTTTGGTCATGGCTTTCTCCAGATCCAGAACCACATGGAATTCCGTTCCCTCCCCTGGTTTGCTTTGAAGCGTGATCGTTCCGTCCATGGCGTCCACGATGCATTTTGTGATGGCCATGCCAAGACCCGTTCCTTCTGTCCGATCCACGCTTTCCTTCTTCTCTCTTGTAAAGGTGTCAAAGATCGTCTTCTGAAATTCCGGCGTCATACCGATTCCGCTGTCCCGGACCCGGAAGTGGCACCTTACATAATTTTCCCCCAGAGAGGAAGCTTCCTGGGAGAGGTGCACGTTGATCACGCCGCCCTCCGGCGTGAACTTCACCGCATTGGACAACAGGTTGATCAGAACCTGGTTCAGGCGCACACTGTCGCAGTACACTTCTTCCGTCTGAATATCCTGGATGAAGATATCAAAATGCTGCCTTTTCGCCTCGATCTGCTGCTTGACAATGTTGACGATGCTGTCCATCGTCTCATGCAGAGAGATCTGATTCAGATTCAGCGTCAGCTTGCCGCTCTCGATCTTGGACATGTCCAGTACATCGTTGATCAGGCCCAACAGATGTTTGCTGGAGAGCGTAATCTTCCCAAGACAGTCTTTGACCCGCTCCATATCCTCGATATTCGCCATGGCGATGGCGGTCATGCCCACGATTCCGTTCATGGGGGTTCGGATATCATGGCTCATATTGGAGAGGAATTCACTCTTCGCCTTGTTGGCCTGTACCGCCTCCTTCTCCGCCCGGTCAAGCTCCCGAAGCTGCTTCTGGGACATCCGATAATACAGGGCAAAGATCGCCAGTACCGCCGCCAGAATGATGCTGCAGGCGCCCAGCATAATATTCTGCCTTTGAACCCCGAGATGATGAATGGCATCGTCTAAGGTTCCATAGGGCATAACCGCAATCAGATACCACTCCGAATCCGGCAGAGAAGAGCAGTAGAGATGTCTGTGCACTCCATCAATCTTCGCCAGCACAGAATAATCTTCCTCCGCTTCCATCGCCGCCTTCAGTTCTTCTACATACTGTTCCGGCGTCTTTCCGTTAAATTCCGTGAACATCTCCATAATCCGGGTAAAATAATTGTCTCTGTAAGCCTCTCCGTTCCGGATCACGAAGCTTCCGTCCCGACGGATGATATGGCTGTACACCAGTGAGTTATCGCTCTCCAGAACCAGGACGTTATTCAGGTATTCCATGGGAAGCCCCGCCACCAATACTTCACTGACCGCCCCGTTCTCCATCGGATAGGCAGCATCCGCCACCAGCAGCAGCACCCGGTTTCCCTGACTGTCTGTTCCGCTGGTTACATTTTTGTCATCTCTTTCCAACACATCCAATAGTTCTTGTCCATCATGAGCTTCCACCTGCTCTCCGAAGACCGTCTCCCATCCGCCCTCTGTCCCATAAAAACCCAGACAGGTAAAACCAAGAAGCTCCGCATTCTCAGACAACTGCTTTACCAGCTCGTTCCGATCCCCCTGATCAGAGGGGACGCTTTTGACCATTTCTTCCAGCTGCGACAGGTGCAGATGAATGATTGCGTCAAACTTCTCCTGAAGCTGCTGACTCATCTCCGACATATAGATCATGCCGATCTCACTGATCGCGTCGCCGCTCCTTTCACTCATATATACGCTTACCCACAGAAAAACCGCAATACACAAGGCAATCAGTCCGCAGGCACTGGCCACCAGAAACCGTTTTGTTTGTCTAAACATCCGAATACTCCTTACAACTACTTCCTTAACATTCTTACTTATTCTCTATTATAAGGGATTCCTCTGCTTATGTCTAATTATATTTTTATATCTTTTGTACGGTTACCTTTACTCCCTGCTGGGTATTCTCGATTTCCACTTTCAAACCATGAAGTTTGAAGATCTTATCGGCCAGATAGAGACCAAGCCCAAGGTGCTCCCCGCTGCGGCTTTCTTCCCCCTGATAGAACATCTCGAAGGCCCGGGCGAGCTGTTCTTCGGAAAGAGGAGACGCCGTATTCTCTATCGTACAACATCCGGAGGTCACGGTGATCTCAATCCTGCCGCCGGACCGATTGTAGAAAACCGCATTGGACAAAAGATTCCGAATTGCCCTGGCCAGATACCCTTTATCTCCTTCCAGCACAAACGCCTCTTCCGTGCGGCATTGTACCTGAAGCTGCTTTTCTTCCACCATCGGACGCATATGCTCCAACTCTTCTTTTGCTAATTCTCCCAAAGAAACGGATTCTTTTTCCAGCGAAAGCTGCTCGCTGTCCATCCTGGAGATGGTGATCATCTCCCTGGTCAGCGCGTCCATCTCCTCGGTCTGCCGGATGATCTGATGGAGATAATAGTCCTTCTTTTCTTCGTGTATGCCTTCCAGCAGATTTTCCGCAAATCCCCGGATAACGCCAAGAGGGGTCTTCAGCTCATGAGCCATGGCGTTCGTAAAATCTCTCCGGGTCTCCTCCAGCGCCTCCTGCTGCCGATATACGTATCCCGTCACATAGAGGATCTTCCACATGCAGACCGCCATCACCGCAAAGCAGGACAGATAGACATACTTCATTGCCTCCACCGCCGCAAGCCAGGGATGGCTGTCCATGCGAAGAGCGATGGAATACCCGCCTTCTTTGGATTCTTTCACCGAGGGAATCCACAGCTCTCTCTGATCCGGCGTACGCCCTGCCGCCAGGCGGAATCCTCCGGAAGCTTCCATGGAAGACGTCAAAATGGTCTCCGGGAGGGTCTGCAGATAAAAATTCTCCTGCCAGCTTTTCCACGCCTCATGACCGTCCCATATATAAGGAAATGTATCCCCCAAATTCATGGTACTGACGATCCGTCCACCATATTCCTCCGGATCTCCCCACTGCCAGACAATGTCTCCTTCGATCTCCACATACTCGTACCCCGGAACGCCATAGGAATTCAAGTTTCCCGTTAAAGGGTCCAGAATCGCCTCTCCTGCCTGCGACCAGCGGATTTTCTGCACAACAAGAGCAAAGGGCTTCCGGGTTCCGGAGGTGATATACAGAGTGAACCGGTATTCCTGCATTTCCTTCGGGAGATCCGACGTATCGTCGGTCCAGGCATTTTTCCGGATACAGTCATAGGCCAGGTCCATATATCGGGCCAGCTCGTCGATCTCGGCTTCCGTCAGGTAGTCCGCCGCCGGCCAGCAAAAGGGTTCATAGTCTCCCTCATAAGCGTAGCCGTAGAGGATACCAAGGCTGCTCCCGGTCTCTGTGATCTTCTTTCCTTCCTCATCATACAGAGCCATGGAGAACTGCTGGTATCGGGAACCGGAGTTCAATAGCGTCCCAAGCAGATACCGGGCAAATCCATCCCGAAATACGGGATCTGCCTCCTGAAACTGCTCCTGATAGTTCCAGAGCAGCTGTTCCGCCTCCCCCCTTTTTGCCCGACAGACGCTTTCGAAGGCTTCCCGGTATCGGATGCCCACCAGATAAGTGGAAAGCCCCATGGTCATCAGATACAATACCAGGAATCCCGTGATCACCGGCATCCTCCATCTTTTTTTCCTTATTTTCCTTTTCATCCTGTCACCTCCATCCGATATCCGGACTTTCTCACGGTCCGGATCGCGCAACCACAGTCTCCAAGGGCCTTACGAAGCTTTTTGATGTGGCTGTCCACCACCCGTTCATTTCCGTCAAAGTCATAACCCCAGAAGCGGATCAGAAGCTGATCTCTTGAGTAAACTCTGCCCGGATTCTCCAAAAAGAATAAAAGCAGCTCATATTCCTTCGGCGGAAGATTCACCGGTCTGCCCTGCACCCGGACTTCATGGCTTCTCGGATTTACGCTCAGGCTTCCCGCCTTCTGGATATGGGCGTCGCTTCCCCACACCCGTCCGGTCAGCGCCTCCGCTTTCGCATACAGTATCGGAAGGGAGAAGGGCTTGGTCACATAATCGTCCGCTCCCATGGTATACCCGTTCAATTTATCCTCTTCCATCACTCTTGCCGTGATAAAGATCACCGGAACGTCGCTTTTCTCCCGCAGCTTCCGACAGACGGAGAAGCCGCTCATGCCCGGCATCATGACGTCCAGAAGAACCAGATGAAAAGAACTCTGTTCAAAAAGAGCCAGAGCCTCCATCCCGTCAGAGGCCGTCTTCACCGACCATCCCTTCCCGCTGAAATAATCCGCCACGGCCTCTGCCATCAGAGCGTCGTCTTCCACCACCAGCAGTCGTCTCTCCACAGGTCTCACCTCGCTTTCCATTTTTCATGGTTGTAATGTAGCATGGGAATATGTCTTTTCTGTGACCATCAAAGAAGAAATCGAGGACTTTTATCCATTGATTTTTAATATCATTTATGCTATCATTTAAACAGGAAATAACCGTGTATTTTACTTTTTCTTTGAGCTTGCTGCTATGTGCGGAATCCCCCATACCAGAATTTCATAACATTAACAGACAGTAACCGGGTGTACTTCTAATAGTACACCCGGTTTTCAAATACAATCTCAAAATTCCCGTCTTCCGCATGAAGCAGCGTCACCGCGCAGTTTTTATGTACGCCGCCGCTCCAGAACTGCGCCACGGGAAGCCCCTGCAGTCCGGAGAGTATCCCCCGGATGGCGGCGCCGTGGGAGGCCATCAGGATCGTCTTTCCTTCATTCTCCAGATCGTTCATCACCTGACGCATAAAGGAGGTCGTCCGCTCTCTTAAGTGTTCGATACTCTCCCCGCCGGGCGGCGTGTGATATCGGTCCGGCGCGTCGAAGAAATTGCGGAAGTCCGGGTCCGGAATATTATAACAGCCCTCCGCCACCGTCAGGCCCTCATAGTCTCCAAAGCTGATCTCCATCAGGCCTTCCGTAGGGATGATTTCGATGTTCCGGTCTCCCCGGATGATCTCCGCCGTCTTTTTTGCCCGGATCAGAGGACTTGTGTAGATTTTGTCAAAAGAAATCTCCCGAAGTCCCTCCGCCGTCTTCTCTGCCAGCTCGATTCCCCGGGCATTCAGAGGAATATCTCCTACGCCCTGCAGCCGCTTCTGTCTGTTGTACTCCGTCTCTCCATGACGGATCAGATAAATATCCATAAGTATCTCCTATGAGAGTTCCGCATCTGCCGCTCTCTTCGCTCCAGCGTCTGGAAGAATTTTCCCTCGCTTCGCTCCGTAAAATCCTTCCGGGGCTCCTTTCGGGCAGATGCTGTTTTTTTAAAGTTCCGCTATTCTGCTAACAGAATATCATGATTGATGGTCCGGTAAAAACCTGAGTCAAAGGCCTCCCCCCGGATTCCGGCGCCCAAAAGCCACATGGTCTTGGTCACCGTCGCTTCCAGGGTCATGTCAAAGGCTTCCACCACCGGAAAACGTTCTTTGATGGATTTTCCTACCTGATAGACCTCCATATCGCTGCCTTCATGGGTCACCTGCGTGGCCATAATGACTTTCTTACCTTTCCTGCACCATCCTTCTATGGCGTCCTGGAAGCTCTGTTCGCCGTAGGAGGGCAGGCCGCCGACGCCGAAGGATTCGATGATCACCGCGTCATAGTCCTCCGCCATCCGGTTCAGCATCCGCCCGTCCATCCCCGGAATCAGCTTCAGCAGAAGTACTTTGGAATCCATCCCATGATAAAATCTGACCCGCTCCCGAACCCGGCTGCGATCGTCGATATAGAAAATCACCCGGTGATCCTGTATAACCGCGATATCCGGATAGTTGATGCTGGCAAAGGCATTGTAGCTCTTGGACCGCTCCTTCTTGGCCCTCGTGCCTGCGATGACCTTCCCGCCAAAGACAATATTGACTCCGTGGGCGCGGTCGTCAGAGGCAAACCGAAGACTGTCTCTTAAGTTCAGCCGGGCGTCCGTGATCTCCAGGTCGATGGGCTTCTGTGCCCCGGTGATCACCACCGGCTTTAAATTATTCTGAATCAGATAAGAAAGCGCCGCCGCCGTGTATGCCATGGTGTCCGTGCCATGGCAGATCACAAAGCCGTCATAGGCGTCATAATTTTTTTCCACCAGTCCCGCCAGAATGAGCCAGTGGTCCTGACACACATTGGTGCTGTCCAGACTGAAGGGCTGGCAGGCAGTGATCTGACAGAAGGCCTTCGCCTCCGGCACATAACCAATCAGTTCTTCCGCTGTAATCTGAGGTTCCAGGCCCTCCTTCAAATATCTGGAAGCGATGGTGCCTCCTGTCGCAATCAGTAAGATTCGTTTCATCTTCTCTCCTTGCACTCCGGATAGGGAAGCTGTTCCTGGCTGGAGACCGTCGCTTTTGTAAGCTGCAGAACGATCTCGCTGAAATATCGGGGCGCTACTTCAGAAAGTCGGTACTCATTCTCTTTCTTGATGGTGTCGTAGACATAGCTGCCCCGCTGCACCGTGCCTGCCCGGTAGAAACGGACTCCATAGACGGTCACTTCCTCATTCTCATCCCCCACGAAGCAGCCGGAGAATTCCAGCTCCGCGCCCACCTGCCCGTCTTCCCGGTAGAAGGTATAGTAGCCTCCGGCATCCTGGACGCTTCCCCGATACCAGCCCAGATTCTGAAGCTTGCCGGACAGGGAGAGGCCATTTAGCAGCTTTCCTCCAAAGCGGGTGAGCTCCGTCTGCTCCTTTTCCTCCTCCGTCAACCGGAAGACCGGGCGCTGAAGCTGCTCCAGGGGCTGGATCACTTCATAGTCCTCAAGCTGTTCCTTCCACGCTGACAGCGCATCCTCTGTAAGCTCGATGGGGTGCACCAGACCGATCAGCGCTCCTTCCTTCGGCTCGTATTCTTCCTCCTCCACGGTGTTAAAGCTCCCATCCTCCATGTAGCGGAAGGTGTCTTTCAGTTCGCCGTTCTCATATAAGCCCCAGATCAGGCCGGTGGCGAACTGATGCATCACCGGATTCTTCACGAACAATGCCTTCCACTTCGTAACTTCCCACAGCCGCTCCGTGCCAAGAGCCTGTTCCAGGCGGGATTTCTGATTGGCCGCCACGGTCTTCAACTGCTTTTTCAGAAGTTTAAATGCTGTATTGGCTGCCTTTGCCGTTTCCGGATCATCCTTTTTGCCGGGGGACGGCAGATTCTTAAGCCGCTTCCCATTCTCGTCGTACACCTCCAGCTCCAGAGCGGCGGTCAGACGCACCTGGAATCGGCGGGTCCCATAGTCCACGGTCTGTTCCATCTGCTCGTTAAATCCAAGATCCGGCACGATCCGGTCTTCCAGTTCCGCCTTTGTGATGCCAAGCTGCTCCGCCGCGTAGGACAGGGCCTCGGAGGCGGCGGTCTTCACCTGGCGGAATTTGAATTTTCTCGAGATCTGATCCACCAGAAGCAGCGCCGTGGAGCTTCCGTTCAGAGCCAGGGCT
Source organism: uncultured Lachnospiraceae bacterium (assembly GCA_910584945.1). Lineage (GTDB taxonomy): Bacteria > Bacillota > Clostridia > Lachnospirales > Lachnospiraceae > Hominiventricola. The sequence continues at coordinate 96,464 of CAJUDY010000003.1, forward strand.
TTGACCGCCTCCGCCGCCATGGCGCCTCTGGACGCCTTGGGCCACTCCGGGATCTGGGCGTGAAGCACCGGAACGATGCGTTCCCCGCCGTGGATGGATGCTGCGTAGAGCACCCATTTTTTCTTCGCCTCCGCCTTCGCTGCCAGCCATTTCTCAAAAATCTGCTCCACATACAGAGACAGCTCCTCCGGGTTCAGTCCTTCCGCCAGCTTTTTCGCATCTCTGCTCACCCCCGGGATGCCCATATCCGCGTAGCACACCAGGATGGCCGCCAGTTCGTCCTCCGACGCCTCCGACCCGTCCAGCCGGTGCACGGGCAAAAGCGGCTTGTCCCCCTCGTAGACCCAGGCAATTTTGCGCTTTTTCCCGCCTTTTAGTACCTCTTTTGTAAGGGTCTCCAGTGTCTGTTCCTTTTTCTCCTCCGGTGTCTTTGCCTCCAGACCGAGACTGTCCGCCAAAAGTTCTTTGAGCTTCTTGCTCTTCTCTTTCTCAAAAGCTTCTCTTAACTCTTCCTGATAGTTTTCGGCTCCCCAGCGCGTAAGCACTTTAAGGGCAATCTCCCGCTCCTGGGATTTACGGGAGGCCAGCATAGCCTTCATCTCCGGCTCCCATTCCTTTCTGCTCTCATAAACCGCTGCCAAAAGCTCCCGCACCTGCTTGGAGCTGTCCATGGCGCAGGCAAGAAGCGGCTCTTTATATTCTTTCCAGAACTCATCCATCACACGGATGCACAGAAAACGGACGATGGTCGCCCCCTCCCTGGACAAGCGGATCAGCTCCTCGCTCCAGTCCTTTTTCTTAAGCCGCAGGACCATGACGCAGTCATTGACAAAACCAGTTTTTTCTTTTTCCGCGTAATAGCTGTCATAGATGCCGCTTAAGGCCTCCAGCTGATAGCTGACCGGCAGATGCTCCTGTTCAAACAACTGCAAGATTTCACCGATGGTGGCCCGGTCCATCTTCTGATATTTCCCATGCCAGTAAGAAAGAAAATATCGGGACCGCATACAGAGCCCCTCCAGCACCACTGCCCTCCGATGCATCGGAAGCTCCTGTCCGTTCTTTTTCATCGCGTAGATCTTGGAACATCCCCTGGTGTCATAGGTATAGATATTCCTCCACTCTTTTACGTAGGGATACAGCGCGTCGAGTTCCGCCTCCCCCAATAGATACTGCCTGGCTTCCTGTCTTCCCCTGTTGTAGTGGGCGGTCAGCTCTTCTGCCAGCTTCCCCCGGAATTCTCCGGAACCAAGGCTTTCAAGCTCCTGATACAGCATCGGGTTCATCTCCCTGGTCATGGCCAGAAGATGCTGGTATTCCTCAGAGGTCACTTTGGAGACCAGATTTTTCACCACTTCCGGGTGATCCTTGACGACCCGCTTCACCGGACTGCCGTACTTGCAGTTCTTCAGACACCAGACCATATAGTCCTCCCGGGGCATGGGCATCTCTTCCTCCAGATCTTTGATGTGGGAGAAGAACCAGGAGGAACCGCCCACGCTTAAGCAAATGGAGAGCACATCGGTGCGCTTCTCCTGATGGTCCATGGCGATGGCGAGCCTCAGGAACGCCTGACACTGCCTGGAATGCTCCTGGGCCAGAAAAGCGGCGGCAGACAGCATCGTCAAAAGGTACGCGGAAGTCTGCGTCTTACGGATAATCCCGAAAAGATCCCGGGGGAAGGGCTCCTTCACCGAAGAGTTTTTGACAAATGCTTTCATCCGCTCCAGCTCTTCTTCCAAGGGCGCGGCTCCGGTAAAGAGATTTGGGATGCTGTTCAGCATATTTTCTTCTATATAATCCACCGTATCCTGCACCTTCTGCTGGGCTTCCCGCTCCGTCTTCCCCCCCGGAAACAGCATTCCAGCGACTCCGCCCGCCGGTTTGTACGGCTTCGTATAATGCAAAGACAAGGCCCCCAGCAGCACTTTGGCATTATCACTTTTGTTATAGCAGAGCTTCATGGCGTCTCTTAAGACTTCCGGAGATTTTGCCTCGATATTGGAGGGCGCATTTTTGATCCCATAGACATTCCAGACGATTCCTTCCGCCCGGATCGCCGCCGCCTGCTCCCTGGTCAAAAATTCCAGAACTGTATTCAGATTCCATCCGTACTGCACCAGCACATAATAGGCAGTGGAACCGCCCACGGCGGCTGCAAAACGCACGTAGCGCCCAAGGTCGTCTCTTCGATTCCGTTTCAGGCAGTGGCCAAGATACTTCCGGCATTGATTCTTCGCCTCCGTTCCGAGCTTTGAAAAATCCTGAGGCTTTGCCTGCCCAAGCAGTTCCCGATCCTCCGGAACATCCGGATCGAGATACCGGCCTGCCAGCGCGTCATTTTCTGAAGATAAGTTCATAAGCTCCAACGTACTCATAAGCTTCTGGCGGCTTCTTTCTTCCCCTAAGTTCATACGATTCACTCTCCTTTTTCCTGTTCCTCTTCTTTTCCTCTCCCCATGGACCAGGCGGCCAGATCACAGGAGATCTTCTCCCGGCACGCCTCCAGATACCGATGAAGGCGCTCCGCCGCCTCGAGAACCGGCTCCATGGAATATTCCATCCGATGTCTTTTCTCTTTCAAAAAGCTGCTGATGGCGGCAAGCTCTCTCCCCGCCTGATGCATCCCCAGACGCTCCCCGTCTTCTGAGAGCATCGCGATCTGCTCCGCCGTATCCTCCTGCAAGGAATACAATCCACTGACGAATAGATCTGACAGCTGCCGGATCACCTCGCCTAAGTACTGTTCCATCGTCATCAGTACCTCTCTGGAAGGAAGACCAGAATCGGTTCTGGAACCTTCTTTGGGCGTTTCGCAGAGTATCTCTGCCGCAGCTTCCGCTTCATCCAGAAAAAATTCAATCGGATAGAGACACAGCCGCCCTCTCTCATCCAGATACAAGGCTCCCAGAAATACGATGGCTTTCCGAGGACGTTTTTTTAATCTCTGCTCCAGGCGTTCCAGAAGCTGTATGGTCAGCTTCTCTTCTTTTTTATATTTCAGAGAGAGGAACAAGGGTCTCCCTTCCCGGTCATAAAGACACCAGGAAAACCGCTGCTCCACCGGATCAAATACGGTCTGCCCCCAGTCAAGAGCTCCCGCCAGAGCCAGCCGCTCCTTTCTGCCGAAAGCCCGGTTCTGTAAAACGGCCTCCTCTCCCGCTCCGTTTGCAAAATTTTGAAATAAAAGTTCTTTATAATCCCAGAAAATCTGTTCCTTTATTCCTTCCATCAGAAGGCTTCTGTTTCCCAGAATTTCTCCGACGGAATCCTTGCTCACGGACAGACGCCCTCCGGACGCCGCTTTCGCGTTCATCAGCTCGAATTCCACGTTCTGAAGCTGCTCCCGGTTACAGGACAGTCCCCAGGGAGCCGCCCCGTTCCCGGAAGAGCTGGGCGGCCTTCTCCGCGTTCCCTCATAGAAGACCGGGCGGGCGTCGGTCCAGGTATACCACTGCCCCCGGTCCGGTTCCAGAAAATAATAGATCTCCCCTTCATAGCCGGTGTTGCTTGCGAAGGTTCTTCCGCCCATCCCCACCAGATGCAGCTTTCCCACCGGTTCGTAGGCGTCCCGAAAGGTTCCCGCCAGTTTTCGGATCTGTTCCTGGTCCTCTGACGTACTCAAAACCTTCGATCTCTGGTAGATCGAAAGCAGTCGGCGAAACAGCGCCTCGCTGTCGAATACCGCGGAGCGGGAAAAGTACTGCCGATACTCGGAGGCCGCCTCCCGAAGACGGCCCTCCAGGGACGCAAGGCCCGCCCGATGGGTGATGATCGCCAGCCGTTCCAAGCTGTCTGATATCTCCGGCGATTGTCTGGAAAGTCCGGTTCCGATCTGGTGGGCCACAGACTCTCTGACACTTTCACAGGCCTTTTGCACTTTTTCTTTTTCCAGCACCTTCTCCGCCTCCGAAGAGGTCTCCAGATCCTTCATTTGAAGCCTGCCTTTCGAAAGCTGGTAAAGCAGCACCGCCTGAGCCTTATGGGCGCACAGCTCCTTACTGTGACAGGTGCAGGTGGAATATACGAATGGTTCCAGAAGCTTTACCGTCGCATTCTCCCAGGGAAGCGGCACGGTGACAATCGAACTTTCCTCAATCTTCGGCAGTTCCCCCATACGCACGTGCGCAAGAAACTGCTGATATCGTCTGCCCTTGCAGGCTTTCTTCAGGCGTTCCGCCGGAAGCTCCAGAACCTCCGTCAGGGCTCCCGGCCCTCCAGCGACGTCCTCTTTCGCCCCTTCTTTTGCGGTCGAATCTTTCTGACCGGTCTCTTCTTCCGCATCTCCTTCTTCCGGCAGGTTCTGCTTTAGCCACAGAATCGCGGTGATGGTGTGTCGGCAGATACTTCTCGACGGACAGGAACAGCTGCTTTCTCCCAGGGGCGTCCGGATCACACAGGTTTCTTCTTTTAAGGCCACTTCCGCCTCTTCGCCCTTCCAGGTAACCGCAGGCGCTTCCAAAGCCAGATCCTTGTACGCCCGCTTCACGGTCCCTTTGTTGCTAAGACCGATCAGATAGTCGTCGTCCGCCTTTCTCAACATTTCCTTCAATGCGTCCATCTGTCATTTCCCTTTCAGCTGTTCATGATCTTTCCCATAAAATCCCCCAGAGCCTCCGGGGTCATAGCGCCTACGAAAGCACCCAGATCCGCCATCTGCTGGGCGGTGTGCCGGTCGTACACCGGATTGGCCTCCATATCCAGCGCCGTCAGACAGATCAGCCTGGCCCCGCTCTCGATGATCCCCCGGCTCACACTCAGAAGTCCGGCCACGCTACCGCCCTCGCACAGATCGGACACCAGCACCACCATGGTCCGATGAGGATTGTTGATCAGCGTCTCACAGTACTGAAGCGCCCCGGTAATATACGTACCGCCGCCTAACTGGATGCTCATAAGCGTGGCCACCGGGTCCTCCAGGTGACCGCTTAAGTCCACCACCTGGGTGTCGAAGATGACAAGTTTCGTGTCCAGCATGGGCAGCTTCGCAAAGATCCCCGCCATCACCGCGCTGTGGATAACCGAATCCAGCATGGACCCGCTCTCGTCCACCGCGATCACCACCCGCCACGTACTGTAACGCCTGGTCCTTCCGTGAAAATACACCTGTTCCAGCAGGATTTGTTCTTTTTCCCGGTCGTAGTGCTTTAGATTCCTCTGGATGGTCTTTTGAATATCCAGATTCCGGATGGAGCGGACGGGACTTTCGGTATTCCGGTCGATCTTTCCAAGCAGCGACCGCCGGATGTCCTGATTCAGCTTTTTGGCGATCTCCTCCGCCACCTGCCGGACGATCCTCCTTGCGGTATCCAGCACTTCTCCCTTCATCAGATGCTTTAGCTGCAGGATCGTCTTCAAAAGCTCCTGGTTCGGCTCCAGCTTTTCCAGCACTTCCTTGTCGGTCAAAAGCTCTGTCATGTTGTATCGTTCCAGCGCATGCCGTTCCAGGATCTCCACCGTCTCCTTGGGGAACAGCTTCCGAATCCGGGTGATCCAGGTGGCCGCCGTCAGACGGCTGGCATCCAGGCTCCCTTCCCTGCGCACGTCTTCCCCCTGCTCCCGGTTGTATAAAAAGTCCAGCGCCTCCTCCAGATCCATACAGGAGATTCCGTTCTCCAGAGAAGCGCCCGCTCCGAAGCTCAGCTGATTCCTGGCATAGCTTCCAAGGATCAGCCGCCATCTGTTTAACTGACTGGTATTTTCTGCCACACCTTTTCCCCTTTCTTATTCTGCAAAGCCGGAAGCGTAGGCGTCCAGAAGTTCTCCGTACTCGTACTCCTCCGGATAGACCACCCTGCCCCTTAAAAGCTTCTGTCTGGTCGCTCCATGAAGAGCCGCCGCCTTTCCCGCGATCCGGTCCGTCTCCAGGGGCGTAAAGTATCCGAAGGCCTGCCGAAGCTCCGGCAAAAGCCCCATGAACGCTTCCGCGGACAGCGCGCCCAACAGCTCGTCGATCATGCCAAGAAAATTTTCTTTGACGAAGACAAAATCCCGGGCGGTATAAAAAAGTCCCCGAAGAAAGGCCGCGCTCTTCATCTGCATGTCTTCTGTACCTCTCAGATACCCCTCCGCCGTCCCCCGGATCGCCTCGTCATAACCGGCGTCATAACCATAGAGCAGGCCGAGCACCGCTCCCTCCAGCCCCGGCTGCACCTTCGGCTGGCCGATCAGCCGATCAAAGGTCTCCATAAGCGCCTGCCTCAGATGGGCAAACTTCGGCCTTCCGGTAATCTGGTACAGGGACAGGCAGCTCTCCATACACTCTGTAAGCTGTTCTTCCTTTACCTGAGCCATGGAAGGAAGAAGCTGTAAGTTCTTCTGAAAGCAGCTGCCGATCAGTTCTTCCAGTTCCAGAGAATCTTCCACCTGGTACAAATCCTGCAGTTCATACAGCATCCGAAGATGAGAGAAACCCTCCGCCAGGGAGAAGAAATCTCCGTCCGACGCCAGAATTTCCCGCATATGTACGCCCATACCAGCCTGCTCTTCCAGGAATCCCATCAGGAATCCCCGGGCCAGAAGACGGGCCGACTCCCGGGTGTTCAGGCTTTTCGCAAACTCGCGGACAAGCCGGGTCTTCGAAGCCTCCTCCACCGTACCGCCCAGGGTGGACACATCCACCAGCGCCGACAGTACCTGCCCGGAGAACCGATAGGTCCAGATCTCCCGGACCCGGCTCTTGTCCCTCCGGTTCAGAAGATCCGCCCCCTTCGTCCGTCTGGCAAAGCCGGTTTCTAAAAATTCCATCTGATACAAAAATCTGCTCAGTTCCAGATGCTTTTTCTTCGTGAACAGTTCCAGCGTGAGTTCCTGCTGCCCGGCTCCCTGAATCTTCAGCCCGAACTTTTTGCACCGCTCTTCAAAATCAATCAGAAGAGGCGGACGTAAGGCGTCCTCGCAGAGCTTTCCCACCTGTTTTCCCGTATTCAATTCTTTCAGAATCCGAAGCGGCAGATCCGTAGACGGACTGCACTCCCCTTTTACAAAGGAAGAAAGAGCCGCATCCCGCAGTTCATAGAGCCCCGGTTCCTGCTTTCCCCGAAGAGCCGAGAGCCCCTCCGCCATAGAAAGGGCGCAGATCACATCATAGGAAGAAAGATTCTCCTTCTTCCTGCGCACCTGCCGCCCCGCCGCCACCAGCTGATGAAGCACCGCGTCCTTGTAGGCGCCTTCCGGAACATCATTTTTCAGGAGTCGTTCCCATATCAGCTGATAGAAGCCCGGAGACTGCATCCCGCTGGCATAGCCATTGAGAGCGTCCGCCGCCTCCATGGAGTAAGCAAGAGGATAGACCCCCTGGTCCTTGTCCCCCAGGCTGTGGAGCTTCATCGGTTTCCCCCGATAACGAAGCCGCCCCTCCTCCTCAGAGAGAAGCTCCAGGAGGCCGTAGGTGTGGAAGCCGCCGGTCACCACCAGAATTTTTCGAAAATCTTCCGAAGCCTTTGCGATCTGCTCCGCCATGTATCGCTCCCGCAGGAGACATCCGTCCTCCTCAAGTTCTTCCTTTGGGGTGTGCTCCCGGGAAAGCCGACAGTAGTTCCCCATCTGCCGGACGAACGCTTCTGTGGAGAGAGAGAGCCCGCCGATCTCAAAATACTTTTCCCACAGCTCGTCAAAGCTTCGAAGCCCGGTCTTCTCACAGAGCAGCCTGAGATACCGGCTCCTCAAAAACAGATAATCGTCATTGTAGGTCTGCTTTTCCCCCTCGGTGCGGATGCCCTGGTTCTCCTTCGTCCCAATCAAAATCTCCCCATATGGCAGGTCGATAAACCGTGCGGGAATTTCCCTCTTCTGCGCCTCCCGAAGGGCCAAAAGCTCCGGTGAACAGTCCAAAAAGGGGTAATAGCACTTATAATCTTCCTTTTCTTCGCTCAACAGCCCTTTTTTGTCTTTGTAGAAATAATAGAGGGCCACCGGCGCCTTCGTATCCGGGTGCGCCAGCACCGCCGCCTGCTCCAGGGCATTCTCCGGGCCTTCCACCAGAATGCAGTCCGGACCGTATTCTTCTATGGCATGCAGAAGATGCCAGGCGCAGGCCGGGCTGTGATGACGGATCGGAAAGTGCAGAACCGGGCGCTCCAGATCATAAAGATCTACTTCAGGAATTTTCTCGCCTCGTAATAATGTTTCCATAACGGTCCTTCTTTTCCTCCTTTATCCCGCACCACCGTCTGGAAATAGCCGCGGAGTTTTTCCAGATCGTCCTGATTCTCCTTCTGCACTGCTCCCACCAGATTCTGTACCAGACATCCAAGGTCCATACGGGAATCTCCATAGTAATATGCTGTCATCATCGTCTGATAGTAGACGGACACCGCCTCCGCCGTGCTCATCACGGAAGCCGGACGGTCGATACGGTGGCCCATGGAAGAAACGCCTTCCCGAAGCTCATGGTAGGTGGATGCCAGAAGCTCCGCCACATCCTCGTCCACCGGCATATCGATCTGGCTTGCCTTTGCCAGCTCTTCCACCTCGCTGATGATGATCTGCTTCTCCAGCGCCACATCCCTCACAGGCATAACCGTCTCAAAATTAAAACGCCGTTTCAGCGCGCTGCTCATCTCATTGACGCCTTTATCCCTTGTGTTGGCGGTTCCGATGACGTTGAACCCGGCCCGGGCGAAGAGAAGCCCCTCCTCTCCCAGTTCCGGCACATTCAGCACTTTATCACTTAACACACTGATCAGGCTGTCCTGGATCTCCGCCGGCGTTCGGGTGATCTCCTCGAACCGGGTCAGAATTCCCTGCTCCATCCCCACATAGAGCGGAGAGGGCACCAGCGCCTCACGGACCGGACCCTTCGCCAGCAGCAGGGCGTAGTTCCAGCTGTATTTGATCATATCTTCCGTGGTCCCCGCCGTCCCCTGGATGGTATTGGTGCTGGTTCCGCTGATGGCCGCAGAAAGAAGCTCCGAGAGCATCGTCTTGGCTGTCCCCGGCTCTCCCACAAGCATCAGTCCCCGGTTCCCCGCCAGGGTGATGATGCACCGCTCCACCAGAGCGTCGTTTCCCAGATACTTCTTGCGCACCGGGATCTCCTCCCCGTTCCACACAAGGGGTTCCCTGCTGCCCAGAATAAACGTCCGCACCGCCCGGGGAGACAGCTTCCAGTTCAAAGGCCGCTTCCCCGTATCCAGCGCCTCAAGCGCCCGAAGTTCCCTCTCATACCGCACCTCCACCGGCGGCTTGATCTCTGCCTTTCGTTCCATGATTTTTGCACTCCTCTCCTTCTATCCTAAGTTTCGCAATTCCCTACCCCTATTCTACCGCCGACCGCACCGTAAGTCAAACATACTTTCGTTCTCTTACAACACTCTATGAAAAAAGACTGAAAAATGCCTCTTTAGCATTTTCAGCCTTTTTCGTAAACTTATATTATGATCCAATTCCCGCCTTACTGTCCTTCTCCCTTTCCAACTGCCGCCTTTTCCATCGTATGGTAACAAAGATAATCCCCACCCGCTGTCTCAATTTTCTCATAGGTTTTTATCCGGTATCCCCGTTTCAAATACATACTTTCCGCCGGAAAAGACGCATCAATATGTACTGCATGATATTTCCCAAAAACCATATCCTCCAGAAAATCCATCAGCCTGCTTCCATACCCCTTTGCCTGGTATTCCGGTAAGATAAACAACCTGCAGATCTCATTTCCCCGGATACTCCCGGTTCCTACGATCTCCCCCTGTACCTCCGCAATATAAATTTCTTCCCCTGCAAGCGCTTCCCTTATCTTACGTTCGCTGTGCAAGTCCAGAAAAAACTGTACTGCCCCGGAAGGATAATAATGGGGATAGAAGGCCCTTATTGTCTTCTCCACAATCTCCGCCACCTTCGCCGGACATTCCGCCCGCTTTAGCTGCATATCCAAATCTTTATAAAAGTCCTCTTTCAGCAGAGAATACATTTTCATATCGATCACTTTCCCGTTTTTTACAGCATTCTTTCTCAGCGTTCCTTCACACTGAAAGCCCGCTTTCTCCAGCACACGGCAGGACGCCGTATTATACGCAAATGGCTCTGCGTAAATACGGAGGATATCACTTTTCTCAAAAACATGTTCACAGACCTGTTTTACAGCCTCTGTCATGAGCCCTTTTCCCCAATATTCTTCCGCAATATAATATCCCATCTCGGCTGTCCGCCTGTGAATGTTCCCCTGACGAAAAACACCGATACTTCCCGCCACCCGTCCATCTGCTGTTATGGCAAAAACAAATGTTTCATTTTTATCTGCGGACAGCATAGCAGAAATAAAGTCCACCCCGTCCTGTTCCGTATAAGGGTACGGCAGCCCATCTCTAAGATTATCCTGTACTTTTCTATTGGAAAGAGCCGCCGCTAAATCCGCCGCATCCGTCAGAAGCCATTTTCTTATTTTGCAGATCATTTTTCCTCCTCCCTGGTTGATCGTCATTCATCACAGACTCTACCTGCAATCCAGGACTGATTTTACTTCCCGAAGATTTCCTCCGCCTTCTTCATATTTTTCACAATCGGCACTTCAAAGGGACATCGTTTCTCGCACGCCCCGCAGGCCACACACTCGCTGGCCGTATGTTCCAGCACTCCATAGTGCTCTCTCACCGTCTCCGGCACCTCCCCCTGGGCGATTGCCAGATTCAAAAACTTCGTCACCGACGCCACGTCGATCCCATGAGGACAGGGCGCGCAGTGTCCGCAGTACATACAATGTCCCTTCCAGCTGATCTTCGGGAAAGACGCGAAGGCGGACGCATAGTCTTTCTCTTCCTCCGGCGCATCCTCATAGGCGACGCTGCGTTCAAGATCTTCCATGGTCCTTGCGCCTGACATGACCGTCGCCACCGCCGGGCGGGTCAGTGCATAGTGAAGGCATTGATGTACCGTCAGCGCCTTTCCCGCCGGAGAAAGCTCTTCGCTCAGCAGATCTCCGCCGCCGAAGGCTTTCATCACTGTGATGCCCACTCCTTTTCGCTGGCAGGTCTCATAAAGTTTTTGTCGTCCGGGGTCCATATTGACCAGGGGCTTTTCATAATTCTTTTCCGCCCAGAGCTCCTCCACATCCTCACCGGCCGGCTGCAGATCATAACAGGGATTCACGCTGAACATCAGCACGTCTACCAGTCCGCTCTCCGCCGCCGCCATGGCCGCTTCCGGATTGTGGCTGGACATGCCGATGCAGCCGATGGTCCCGGCCTTTTTAAGTTCCATGGCGTACTTCATTACTTCACCGTCCCGAACCTTCTCCCAGTCGGAAAGGGAATCCACATAATGAATCATGCCGATCTCCACATGATCGGTTCCAAGCCGCTTTAGCTGATCCTCAAAGCCCTCTTTCACCTCCGATATTTTCCGGGTGCGTTTATACTGGCCGTCTTTCCAAATGGTACACAGATGTGCCTGAAGGATAAAGCGATCTCTGCGCCCTGCAAGCGCCCGGCCTAGGTTGGAACGCATATCCGGATTCGGCGCATACAGGTCGATACCGTTGACCCCGCTCTCCTCCATTTTGTCCACAAACGCCTTCACCTGCTCGTAAGATTTGTCCACAAAGCCTTCGCAGCCCATGCCGATCTCACTGACCTTCAGCCCTGTCTTCCCAAGTTCTCTGTACTTCACAACCTTAACCTCCTATTGAAGTTCCGCATTAACGTTTCACGACCTCCATTATATCAGTTGAAGTCCACTCCAGGTCAAGTGTTTATGCGCTCTGCTTTCCGAAAGAATCCATATCCAACGACAAATAAGACCGCCAGAAGTCCGATCCCGGCCCGGGAGGTACCAAAAAGCTGGGTCGCCGCGCCTACCAGCAGCGTTCCCATAAAGGCGGCTCCTTTGCCGAAGATGTCATAGAATCCAAAATATTCCGCCGCCTGATTCTTCGGAATGATCCTTGTAAAGTACGACCGGGACAACGCCTGAATGCCTCCCTGAAAGACCGCCACGCAGACGGCCAGAAGCCAGAATTCCAGAGCCCTTGTCATCCGCACCGCAAAAAGCACAATCCCCAGATACCCGAGGATTGAGATCCGGATCAGCCTGCCGCTCTCTGTCTTTTTGGCCAGCATACCGAAAAGAATCGAACAGGGAAATGCCACCACCTGCATCAAAAGCAGCGCCAGGATCAGATCTGTGTCCGAGATTCCCACATCCTTCCCGTAGGCGGTCGCCATATCAATGATCGTATAGACCCCGTCAATATAGAAAAAGAAGGCGGCCAGGAACCAGAAGATCTTCTTATTCTTCCGCACCTCCCGGAACACACTAAAAAGCCGCCCAAAACTCTCCCTGATCCTGTGCTCCTTTGACTCCACATAACAAGTCTGCTCAAAACTTCGAAGAAGCGGAACTGTCATGCCTAGCCACCACGCCGCATTGAGCAGAAATACCGCTATTACTGACTGTCGGCTGGTCAATCCCAAAAGTCCGGGTTTCAGAATCAGAAGCACACTGAGGACAAAGGGAATACAGCTTCCGAGATATCCCCAGGCATAGCCGTGCGCAGAGATCTGGTCCACCCGCTCCTTGGTGGTCACATCCGCCAGCATAGAATCATAAAAGGTCAGACTCCCCTGATATCCTGTCTTTGCCACCACATAGACACCCAAAAAGAGAAGCCAGCCGCCCGGCAGGGAGAGCAGGGCGCAGCCTGCCGCACCTATCCCCATAAAACAGGCAAATACCGGCTTCTTAAAGCCTTTGATGTCTGCCACCGCGCCGAGAACCGGCCCCAGCACCGCCGCCAGGATGGTCACCAGCGAACTGGCGTAGCCAAAATACGCTGTGGAATCCGCCGACGATATTCCCACCCCTTCCGCCACATTTTTAAAATAAATCGGGATCACGGTTGCTGTCAGCATGACAAACGCAGAATTTCCCACATCGTACAACACCCAGTCCCTCTCCTGTCTTGTCAGACGCATCAGATTGACTCCTCGTAGTTCTGATACAGCCGGTCAGACAAAAGTCCGCCCGTTTCCAGAACCCTGCTGTATTTTTGAATCTCATCCACCGCGGTCCATACAGCATGTTCCATACGTTCCTGAAGGAAGCGGTCACTCTCCTGAAAAACCGGGTGGACACGGCCGTCCATGATCAAACCGCCGATACTGTTATCCTGCCCCGTTACTCTGGAAACCATTCGAAGCGCCACTCTTTTTATGGGATTACGGCAGACAAAAAGTGCGATCACCATGCGAAACTGCCGGATGCAGACCGCAATCTGCCTGGAAGTAATCCCATCAAACATCCTGGCAATCTGCCTTCTCGTATGCCGTCTGCTGACCAGATGGTGAATGGGGACATAGTTCAGCGGCTCATGTCCGTCAAGAGCCATGAGATACCGGTCGAATTCCGTCTCAATGGTCAGATGGCCCAGCCCCTTTTCTTCCATATATAGATTCACAAAAGGATGGCATTCGTTGTCCAGAACAAAATGACATAAAAACCCGTAGAGGTAGGCGCGAAGCGCGGGGTCCGGGTCCTTCCGGTAACAAATCCTGCCGCGGTCAAAAAAACACGCCGCCAGCTCTTTATGCATGGCTACCCCATATTGATTGACCCGGTTCTTCTGAAACGGGTAATAGTAAAATAAAAGATCCGGTCCGTGAAGTCCCAGAAGAAATGCATCTTTCCCTTCCCTGATCTTCTGTCTTAAATTCTCCGGAAGTTTATGATAAACCTTTTTCCCAAACACATAGTGCGCGTAGGTTGCTGGCATGACGTTATCCTCCTGATCTTTGTTTCTCTTATGAAAAAATATCTTTTTAGTTTCAGTATAGCACAATCCGCTGCTTCTGCATATGATGAAGTGTAAATAGTTTTTGGAGGTTATCTTCATGGGTGACTTAAGTTCAAGAAATGGTTGCGGCTGTGGCTGCGACAACAACTGCGGATGCGGTTGCAACAACAATTGCGGATGCGGCAACAACAGCGTAGGATTCGGCGGCAGCGGATGCGGCTGCCTGATCCTGATCCTGCTTCTGTTCTCCTGCTGCGGAAACGGCTTCGGCGGCGGCAACAGCTGCGGTTGCGGCGACGGAGGATTCGGCGGCGACAGCTGCTGGTGGATCATCCTGCTTCTGCTCTTCTGCGGCAATGGTTTCGGCGGCGGCAATAACAGCGGTTGCGGCTGCAACAACAACTGCGGTTGCAACAACTGCGGATGCTAAAAAGCTCCGGAGGGCGTCATGATTCTTGACGCCCTCCATCCGGCCGTGGCCTTCCGTAAGATTCCGGCTTTGGAAACCGCATGATTTCCGATGACCGTTCATATATTGAAGAAAGACGCAGGGAGCAATCTGCCATGATATTCGATGAAGTTATTCTTCCAAAAGAACTGCAGATGCTAAAAGCTTTCCTGCCCTTTCTTCCTTCCAGCACACAGAAGATGCTGGCAATCTATATCAAATGGGTGGAGTTACAGAAAACCATCGAATATTTCAATCGGAATACGCCCGTTCAGAAATCGCCGGATATGGGAAATCTGATGCAGTGTCTCAAGGGACTTCTTCCCCCGGAGGAACAGTCTCAGATGGAACAGTTTGCTGATATTTTCGAAAATATGGATATGTATCGAGATATGTTTGAAGGCTTTTCTTCCACCTTCACGACCGACCAGAAGGAGGATCATGTATGAATGCACCAGAATGGTTTCAGGACCCGCGGATCAAAAACATCTCGCCTGACAAGCTCGCCTTTCTTCTAAAATTGGCAGAGCAGATTGAAGGAAAGAATCAAAAGCAGGCCATGCCGATCCTGATCGGCGCCGTATCGTCCGCGAGCAGACAGAATCTGCAGTTTACCACGGAGGAATTCCAGCTCATCTTCGAGATCATGAAGGAGGGAAAGAGCGAGGCAGAGAAGCGGAAGATGGATGACACGCTTCAAAAAGCGCAGAAAATGATGAGGAAGGGATCGTGAAGTTCCCTTCCTCATCTCATTGAAGCCCGGCGATGACGGCCTCCATCTTCTGCCGCTTTTGTTCCATATCTGCCACCAGCCGAAACTGGGTGCGGGCCCGGTCCAGGTTATGCTCCGGATAACGGGTTTTAAAGTAGACGTCATTCTTTAGATAATCCGTCAGAAAACGCATGCCGCACTCGTAGGTCATCACTTTGGCCCCCATGGGCAGCAGGGAAATCTCCCTTTGCGTCAGACTGCCGCCGCAGCCTTTTAAAAACCCCTCTGCGTACTTTTCAAAAAAGTTCAGATCCAGACTGACCCTGGACAGATCCTTCTCATCCTCCGCCGCCGTGCTGGCTCCGGAGCGGACTGCGTCTCCAAAGTCATACATAGCCAATCCGGGCATCGTGGTGTCCAGATCGATGACGCAGAGTCCCCGGCGCGTCCGGGCATCCAGAAGCACATTGTTCAGCTTGGTATCATTGTGGGTCACCCGCACAGGCAGTTCGCCCCGTTCCAGCATCTCCTGGAAAAAGCACGCGTCCTTCTTACGCTCCAGCACAAACGCAGTCTCTTCCTGCACCCGGCCCGCCCGGCCCACCGCATCTTCTCTCAGCGCTTTTTGAAAATCTGCCAGGCGCTTTTTCGTATTGTGGAAATCCCGGATAGTCTCATGAAGCTTCCGGGCCGGAAAATCCGCCAGAAGCCTCTGAAAATTTCCGAACGCCATGCCCGCCTCATAGAGATCTTCGGCTTTCTCTGCCTGATCATAGCAGCAGGTATCCGCCACAAACATAAAAGAACGCCAGAAGCCGCCTTCCGTCCTTACATAAGATTTTCCATCTTTCGCAGGAATCACATTCAGCGTCTCCCGATAAGGATCTCCTCCGTTTCTCACAATCCGGTTTCTCAAAAACGACGTGACAGCCACCACATTTTCCATCAAAGCCTCCGGCTCCGGAAATACCTTCTGATTCATTCTCTGCAGAATGACCCGGATACAGCCCATCTTCCCCACCGCGTAAGTCAACAGAAACGTGTCGTTGATGTGTCCGTTGCCGTAGGGCTCCACCTTTTCCAGGATTCCCTCAAACGAAAACTGACACGCCGCCTGACGGACTTCTTCTGTAAACTGTCTCATCCTGTTCTCCATGGCCATTTTACAGTTCTCCCCCCGATATCTCATACCACTTGATTCCGTTGGCTTCCATATGAAGAGAAAAGCTGCTTCCGTCCCCCCGGTACACCACCGTATCCTGGGGCTCGTAGGTATTGTTCACCACGCAGTATTTCCCGTTCTTTGGGTACGCATGGACTTCTACATGGATGTTCTCGCTGTACCAGCGCTTTAGTTCTTCTTCACTCTTCGTGCTCCAGAGAATGCCACGCTGCAGAATGCGGCTGTTCGCATGGCTGTAAGGCAGACCGCTGATATAGACGCTCCGGCCGTCTCCGAAAGAATGAACCGCCATCTGCACCTCCCTGTCCCGCTCCACCAGAATCTGTGCGCCGGGAAGCCCGTAGATCCCCTTCTTCCCTTCTCCAAAGTCCACAGGATCGTCGGCGTCTTCCAGGATAAAATGCTCCGGATGCGTCTCCCAGTTGTATTTATCATAATTCAGCGTAAAGCCAGTCTCCTTCTCCACGCCCAGCACACCGGAAAGCTGAAGGTAATGCCCCTGATACGGATGTCCCGAAGGTTCCCCGATCCCTATAAAGCCTCCTCCTTCATGGACAAAACGCCGCACTGCCGATGAGATCTTCGCATCTTCCCACACCGCGCCGCCAGTATGCGCCGTATCGCCGTCCCCCACATTGATCACCGCGTCAAAGGTTCCAAGAAGCGATTCATCCTTCCGGATATCGTCAAAGGAAATGAACGCTACCTCGAAGGGCGCGCCCGACAGAGCCTCGATCACGCCGGCATAGCTGTAATTCTGCTTATAATACAGCGCATGGTGTACCATATGGCAGCCCCAGCTTCTGCACTTACCCCAGCTGTTGAGCACCGCTACCCGCTTCACGCAGTAGGGCGTCGTTCCCCTGACATTCTCATACAGTTCCCGGAATTCTTCACATACGCGCTCCACGTACTCCACAAACTCAGGAAACTTTAAAGCCAGCTTCAGATAGCCGCCATAGCCGATCCGATCCACCGGTTTTCTGAGGATTGCCCGCCTCGCCGTCACCCAGTTCTCTTTCGCCTCTTTGACCGGATCTCCTCCTTCATGAAAGGTATCCGGGAAAAAATACGGGAGAAACCGCCCTTCTGTGTATCTCACGCCGGGAATCTCCGAGATCAGCCTCAAAGTGCTGCCGTTCCCCACACTGCCCACCACCGCGTCAAGACCGATGGATGCGAATTCCGGCATAAAGGGTTCCATGCCGATCCAGTGATCTCCTAAAAACATCATCGCTTCTTTGCCGTATAAGTGGGTGATATCCACCATCTCTTTTGCCAGCTTTGCCACTTCTTGGCGCTGAAAGGCCTGAAAATCCAGGAATTCTTTCGACGGTACCCGGTACTGATTGTTGTAATATCCCTGATCAATGATGTATTCCGGTCGGAACCGGTATCCCGCTTCCCGCTCAAACTGTTCCAGAATATACGGACTCACCGACGCCGAGTACCCATACCAGTCCACATATTTCTCCCGCTTCAGTTCATCGAACAGCAGAGTAAACTGATGAAAAAACGTCGTATAACGAATCACATCCACATATTCGTGGCTCTTGCAGAAGTTGTGCAGACGCTCCATGGAGTACCTGCGTGTCTTTGGCTGTCGGACGTCGAAGGTCATCTGGTGTTCAAAATCTTTCCAGCCGTTGGTCACCGCATTGTACATGTGCACCGGGTCCCAGATCATATAGGCCAAAAAACTCACCGTATACTCATGAAAGGGTATCGCCCGGCGGATGATCACACAGCCCTTTTTGGCGTCGTACTCCCAGTCGTCCGTGTCCAGAGGCTCTCCCAAAGAGCGGTCCACCACCTCCCACCAGCGCCGGATGTCATCCCGGTCATTTACCTTCAGAAGCTCCCCGGAGATTCCCTGCATCAGCGGAATCTCCAGCGCATCCGCCTCCGCCGTATAAAATCCGCTCATCACATAGCACTGCTGCACTTCTTCCGGATTCGCCCTGGCCCAGTCGTTGTCCTTACGAGTGGTATAGTAGGTAGCGTAGATTCTGGCGCCTGTCCCTGAAAGCTCCTGGGGAAATTCCGTACCGTCACAGTCCCTTAAAGCGTCCGCTCCCCACCGCTTCAGAATCTCCAGAGTCTCCGGAATGATGTCCAGATCCGTCGGAATGGTCACCCGTCCCTTATTTCTCTCTTTTTCTCCCACTGATCTACTCTCCTGTCTTTTTTCGAGGCGTCTCAAAAGGCTTGTTATAAACCGACAAAGCGGTCAGTAAAAATGCTACGCCCAGCATCATAAGCCCAAGACCTGCGAGACTTCCGGTCATCCGGAAGCCGACGATCACCAGCAAAAGCCCCGCCGCAAAAAACGCGGCAATCAGGGACATCCGAAGTCCTGCGTGTTCTTTCCAAAAATTCATACAGTCACCTTATCCTTTCAGTCCGCCCACAGCCATTCCCTGGGTCAGCTTGCTCTGTACACAGATGTACAGGATCAAGGTGGGAAGCATCACCAGCACCAGTCCCGCATACATAATGCCGTACTGAGCTGCCGACTGCTGGGCCTGCATCAGATTCAAAAGTCCCACCGGCAGCGTCCTGGAACCGGTGGCGGAACTCATCAGCGTCATAGATATAATGTACTCGTTCCAAAAAGACAGGAAATTGAACAAAATAACCGTGATGATCGAAGGCTTCGCCATGGGAAAGATGATCTTCCACATGGTTTTTCCATAGCCCGCGCCGTCGATATAGGCCGCCTCCTCATAGTCATGAGGCACGGTTACAAAGTAGCCGGACAGCAGATAAATCGTAAAGGGCAGCGCCGTCGCCGCGTAGACGACGGCCAGCATGGACAGATTATTTAAGAACACAGAAGCGCCGAAAACCTTTTTTGCCCACAGATCCCCGTCCCGAAGCATCAGAAAGATCGGCACCACGATATAATTGACATTGATAAACAGTCCTGCCATAAAGCAGGTGTTCAAAAATTTTCTCCCCCGGAATTCAAATCTCGCCAGACAGTAAGCGGCGGGCAACGCCACCAAAAGAAGAATCAGAAGCCCCAGTGCGGTCACATACACCGAATTGAGCATGTATTCTCCCATCTTTGCCGTGTTCCAGGCGTCCACAAAATTCTGCCAGTACAGCCCCGCCGGAAGCGCCCAGGGATTGCCGTAAAATTCGCTGTTCTGCTTCACGGAAGCCATAAAGACCCAGGCCACCGGCACGATGATCACCACCGCCAGCGTCAAAAGCACCACATAGATAAAGATCTTGTACAGACGCTCTGCGGAAATCGTTTCTTTTTTCTTCATCTCTTCCACCCCCTTAGAATTCCAGAACCTCACGCTCGGTCACTTTGTTCACCAGTGCGGAGAGCGCAAAGGAAAACAGGAAGATCACCACGCCGATGGCCATGCTGTAGCCGTAGAGTCCGGCGTCCTTCTGACTGTACATATAGCTCAGCGCCACCTCGGAAGCTCCGTTGGGTCCTCCGGAAGTCATGGCTTTGACAAAGAGAAACGCCATATTGATGGTAGAGATAATAAAAAAGGTCAGAGTGGTCCGTATATTGGTCCAGATCAGCGGCAGCGTCACCTGGAAAAACTGTGTGAGTCTTCCGGCGCCGTCCAGCCCGGCGCTCTCATACAGACTTGCGGGCACGCTGGACATGGAGGCCATGTACATGACCATGTAATATCCGATGGCCTGCCAGACCATGGCGATGATCAGGCTGACCATCACCAGCTGCTCTCCTTTCCAGAGGATGGGGTCCTGCATCTTCCGGAAAAGGCCGACGATGCTGTTGAGCATGCCGTTTTCCGGCTTATAGATCGCCGAGAAAATACCGGAAACCACCACCACCGAAAGGATATTCGGTATGTAGAACACAATCCGGAAAAAGTTCTGACCTTTGATCTTCTCCCTGGTCAGAATGGCTGCAAAAATCAACGCAAACGCAAAAGTAATGATCGTCACTACCACCACCAGCAGGATCATATTCTGCATGGAGCGGATCAGCTTCGTGTCCGTCAGAAGCATTTGAAAATTGCGAAGTCCCACAAAGGTTTCATCCGGCGTATATGCGCCCTTTTCAAACAATGACATCCGGAAGACATTGAACGTAGGCACGATCATAAAGAGGAAAAAGAGAATGGAGGCTGGTGCAAGACAAACCGCCAGAAACCGATTCCTGCCCCTGTTTTTTTTCATGGCATTCTTCCTTTCTGTATAATAGAGCGGCGGACATATACACCTGCCCGCCGCCGCTTGTCATGTCTATAAGATTCTGCTTTTCATCTACTTTAGATTCGCGCGCATCTGATCGCTGGCACTCTTGATTCCTTCCATCCACGCTTCCTTTGTCGTCTCGCCGGATACCAGAGAGTTGACCGGATCAAAGAACACCGTACGCACTTCCACGCCCGGAATCGCCTCGAAGGCTGCAAAGTTGCCCATTGCCGCTTTCGCGCCGTTGTCGTAGATCGAGTAGAACATTACGTTATCGCCTTCCAGCTTGTCCGCAATTCCAAGAACCGGCTGAATCGCGCCTGCTTTTGCGAAGGCCTCGCATGCAGCGTCGCTGTAGAGGAATGCAACAAACTGCTTTGCCGCATCCACATGCTCCGCACCGGCCGGAATCCACGCCTGCTCAAACCAGGTATAGCTGTAGCTGTCGCCGCCTTCGCTGACTGCGGGAAGAGCGGTCATGCCCCACTCAAAGCCGTCCGCGCGGGGAGCCTCCGCCATCTCCGTGACGATCCAGGTGCCGTTGGGCATAAAGAGCGCTTTATTGTCAAGCACCAGCTGCTGGTTCTGGGTAAAATCCTGATCGTTTGCCTGTGCCGGCGTGATCGGATTCGTGTAAGTGGCCAGCTTTGCAACGATATCGAAGCAGGTCTGCGCTTCCGGCGTGTCCCATACGCCCTCCGCGTAATTGGTCGCCTGATCAAAGAATTCCGGTCCGCCTACTGAATACATCAGCGCATAGAAGAATGCGTCAAAATAACCGGTGGTCGGATAGGTAAAGAGGGAGATTCCTTCTTCCTTCGCCTTGTCTCCCAGTTCCCACATCTCGTCCCAGGTCTTGGGTACTTCCCAGCCTTTTTCCTTCAAAAGTCCCGCGTTATAGAACAGACCGCAGGGAGAGTAGAACATGGGCGCCAGATAGGTTTTGCCGTCCCCGTAAGGATTCGTCAGAGAAGTCTCCGTAAATCCGCCGGCGATCTTCTCGGAAACCAGCTTGTCCTCTCCGGGCACAGTCATGGAAAGGACATCGGTCATCTCCGCGATCAGATTGCCTTTGATAAACTGCTCGGTCAGCGCTGCCTCCCGGCCTGTGGCAAGATGTACCACATCCGGATAATCGCCGCCCTGCATGGACGGTCCGATCACATCTTCCAGATTCTTGTCGGTGGTCAGTTCCACCTGGATACCAGTCTCAGACGTAAATGCGTCGCATACTTCCTTCCACATGTCGGAGCCGTACGCCGTCTCGATGGCCGCCACTTTGATGGTGACGTCCCCTGCAGGCGCCTGTGCTTCCTCGCTTCCCGCGTCTGCCGCCGGTGCTTCCGTCTCTTCGCTTCCGCCGTCCGCTGCTGGTGCTTCTGCAGTGCTGTCAGAACCTCCGCCCGAACCGCCGCAGCCAGTCAGCAGAGACGCAGTCATTACCAGACTCAACAATACGCCGAATACTTTTTTTGCCATTCTTTTCATCCTCCTTTTTAAAACGCCCGTATGTAGTTGTTATAATCTCAGTATATTCCTTTTTCATCCGATTTCAATCGTATTGTTGCTTTCTTTTTTATATATCTTGCTGTCATTGGTGTTTTCGCATATTTTTTTCGACTTTTCTCACTGTTTTTTGTATATTTTATTTCCTTATAAAATTTTATTTTCTGTTTTATCAAATAGAATTTTGTGGTTCACAATTTTTCTTTGGTTTCTATTGTGTATTCTGTCTCTCTATATTATAATAATATTGTTCCATTTTTTCAAAAGCAAAGCAAGATATCAAGAAAGAGACAGCATCATGAGCACCAACCGTTATGACCTTACCTTTGACAAAGCTTCAAAGATCAAACACACCGCAAGACTTTTATATGTCAGTTCCGCCAAATACGGCGGCGACTGGCACAGCACTCTGCACACCCACAACTGCTCCGAACTCTTCTATGTCACAGGAGGAGTCGGTCAGTTCCGCATCGAGGAGCACACCTATCAGGTGTCTGCCGATGACCTGGTCATCATTAACCCCAATGTCAATCACACAGAAGTCAGCCTGAATTCTAATCCGCTGGAATACATCGTGGTGGGCGCCGAGGGGCTGGAGTTGGAGATTACAGATGATTTCGGAGGACCGTTCTGCATCATCAACTGCAGAAGCTTCCGCGACAATATCCTGTTCTATCTGCGCCATATGCTCCGGGAAATTGAGACGAAAGCCCCGGGGTATGAGATGGTCTGCCAGGATCTTATGGAGATTCTGGTCATTCTCCTGTTCCGTCAGACGAATTTTTCCACAGTTCTGGTTCCCGCACAGAAGAATGCTACAAGGCTGTGCACCATGGTCCGGCGATACATCGACACCCACTATAACGAAAACATCACCCTTGACCAGCTGACCGAGATGACCCATGTAAGCAAGTATTATCTGGTGCACGCGTTCACGGAAGAATACCATGTCTCCCCCATCCGCTATACGCTGCTTCGACGCATAGAAGAAGCCAAACAGCTCCTGAAAAACGACGATTATACCCTGTCCTTTATCAGCCGCACGCTTGGCTTCTCTTCACAAAGTTATTTTTCACAGATGTTTAAAAAAATGGTCGGCATCAGCCCCCGGGATTATCGACTTTTGAGTCAGAGGCCGTCTTTGGACGCTCCCTTTTCCCATTCCACAGAACAAGACCTATAAGAAAAAAAGGGAAGGAACCATGAGCCAGCAGTTTTGCCCAGACCCAAAGCGCCGCGTCCTGCCAGAACACCGGCAGAAAATATGGAATCGTGGAGAAATCCGATACCCTGGTCATCTGCCAGCTGACGTACAGACGCATTACACAATAGGGAACCGTCAGAAGCAGATAAACCGTCAAAAAGGCAACCACTCCCTGATGCGCTCTCACAAAAGCCTTCTCGGGCCGTCTTCTGATCCCCCATAAAAGGGAAATTCCCTGCATCACTGTAAAACCACCGGTCAGATAGACTGCCGGTCGAAGGAGCATCTGCATGGCGAACGCAGGACCGAGATCAAACCGATTCTGTCTCCATGTCATCTCCAGGGGCGTAAGCCAGAAGAAAAGGAACGCCAGCACTGCCAGGAGAACCGCCCCCAGCAAAAGCTTCCGGACTTCTTTTTTTCGGGAAGGGGAAACCGGCAGTCCAAAGATCAGAATCTTCACATCCGTCTGAAGCACTTCCGCGATCCTCACCAGCATATCGATATCCGGGTTAGATTTGCCCGTCTCATAGTTGGACACTGTCTGGCGGCTGACATACAACCGCTCCGCCAGGTCGTCCTGGGTCATTTGTCTTTGTTTTCTCAAGAGTCGTATATTCTTTCCCACATTTGCCATAAGATCACCTCTCCTGTATGGTAACCTTTTTTATGGGAAATGTCACGCAAAGGTTCTTTGCATAGCTTTTTCAGCCGAAATACTTCTGAAAAGCTCCGATACATTTTCCTGCGGCGGACCGGTCAAGGACCGCAAAAAGCACCGACTGGAAAGCGCCCCGGAAGTCTTCGGTCAGAAGTTCCTTCCACCACCTGGCGATCAGATCCGGATCATTTTGAAACACGCCGCAGCCGTAAGCGCCCAGGATCAGATGGGCGCATCCCTGCTTTGCAAAGATGGCAAGGGACAGCATCATCCTCCGCCTCATAACCGCTTCTGCCGCCTTTACATCCTCCCCTTTCCGCTTCACCTGTCCCATATTGACGGCGGGGAGCGTCAGCACAGATGCCGTCACCGGATGTGCAAGGAGCCGAAAGCTTCCGTCCCGGAAGAACACAACGTCCGGTGAATAGATCGCGTGATCCGTATACATCATGGACTTGCAGGCCCTGTTATTCACATAATACTCCTCGTGGGCGAGCTGCGTCTCGTACAGGCAGCCCGACGCCGCCAGACTCTCCTCCTGGGCCATGGCTCCGTTGATGAATCCGCCGCCCGGATTCTTGGCGCTGGCGAAATTCAGAACCGCCGGGTCCTTCCCCTCTTCTGCAAGCCGCAGGATCGCGTCCACCGTGGAGCCGTTCCATACCGCAGGCTTTGTCTCTTCTTCCCTGAAGGCCGCCGCCTGTTCATAAGCCGCAAGCAGCTCCTCTCCCTGTGCGGGCGTCACAAGAAAACTCCCCTTTAAGGAATCCTCCTGCTGCTTTCGGATATCGACTCTTGTTCCATTACTCTCATAATACCCTCTTTCGATAATTGCCAGCGTTTCTCTGGCGGTTGCTTTTCGATCCATGGCCTTTTTCCTCCTCCTGACTATTCCTTCGTATGCGCATCAATGAACTGCAGCTTGGTCTTGGAGTAAAGAATCTTCTGGCTGTGATACAGGCCGTAGTATCCGGACTCCAGATAACTGATGCTCACTGACAGCAAAAAGAAAGGCATGCATTCAAATCCAAACAGTTCAAAGCTTAAAAATAAAGAAGACACCGGGCAGTTGGTCACCCCGCAGAATACGGACGCCATACCGCAGGCAGCACCCAGAGAAGGCGGAAACCCGGTCAACTGTCCAAAGAGACAGCCAAAAGTCGCGCCCACAAACAGCGTAGGCACGATCTCTCCGCCCCGAAATCCGCTGCCAAGAGATATGGCGGTAAAGATCATTTTCAGCAGAAATGCCGCCGCAACTACCTGGCCTTCCATAGAATGCTCGATGACATCCATCCCGGCCCCCAGATAATCGGCAGTGCCAAGAAGCACCGTCATCAGGATGATCAGACATCCCCCCGCCACGATTCGGAGATACTCATTGGGAATCCACTTTTTATACAGATGCTCCGTGTAATGCAGCACCAGGCAGAATAAGATGCTGATGCCTGCGCAGCAGACTGCCAGAAGCACCGTCAATCCCCCGTTCTTCCAGTCAAACACCGTCACCGCCGGAAGCGCGAAGTGTTCCCCGTGTACACCTAAGAACTCCGCGATCTCCTTTGCGGTCAGCGCCGCCACGCAGCAGGGCACCAGAGCCGCATACTGCATCATTCCCACGCTGGCTACTTCCATGGCAAAGATGGTGGCAGTCAGAGGCGTCCCGAACAGGGCGGAGAAGCCTGCGCTCATCCCGCACATAATCATGATCCGGTGGTCGTAGTCGTCCATCTTCAGCCATTTGCCAAAAGTACCTCCGATGCTTCCTCCCAGCTGCAGCGCCGCTCCTTCCCGTCCGGCGGAAGCGCCGAAGGCGTGGGTAATCACCGTAGAAACCACGATCAAAGGAGCCATCCGAAGGGGGATCAGCCGATCCGACTGTATCCCCTCCAATACCCGGTTGGTCCCCGTCTTATAAGGGTCCATCCGGTACATGGCCACAATCAAGAGTCCCGCCAGCGGAAGCAGATACAGCATCCACGGATGGCTGCCCCGGAAAGCCGTCACCAGCGTGATACTCTTTCCGAACAGGCCTCCCAAAAATCCCAGAACCGCCCCCGTCACTCCCGCCAGCAAAAGCCATCTGGCCAGCAGCCAGGCCCTGCCCGCACAGAGCTCCACAAATTTTTTCATATCCGATCACTCCCCATACCACAACTTTCCCTTTATTATCTCCCCCTGTTCTTTCCATGTCAAGTGCCTCTTAACAATCTTCTCCTGGGCCGGAATATACTGGTGGGAAAAGAGGTGGACGAGAATGTCGGAAAATAAATTCAGCAAAAAAGAAACACTTGCACACCATAAGTCAGGCAGGAGGGAGTTGATTACTCCCTCCTGCCTGATTTTATGTACTGCCTTTCAAGCAGTTTTTATTCTTCAATTATGCTTCCGCAGCTCTCGCTGCCACTTCTTTCTCCTGTACATCAGACGGAGCCTGCTCATACCGCGCAAACTCATAGGAGTACACGCCGCTTCCGCCGGTCATGGAGCGAAGATCGGTATTGTATCCGAAGATCTCCATCATGGGTACATCCGCCACGACTTCGGTCTTGCCTGCACCGGCCGGATTCATGCCGAGCACGCGGCCTCTTCTCTTGTTCAGATCACCCATTACATCGCCGGTGTACTTATCGGGCACCAGCACCGTCATGGTCGCGATGGGCTCCAGCAGAACCGGAGACGCCTCCATAAAGCCCTTCTTAAACGCCTGGATCGCAGCAGTCTTAAACGCCATCTCGGAGGAATCTACCGGATGATAAGATCCGTCATAGAGCACCGCTTTCACACCTACCACCGGATATCCGGCCAGAGGTCCCTTGGTAACAGAATCCTGGATTCCCTTTTCCACTGCCGGGAAGTAATTCTTCGGCACCGCGCCGCCTACCACCATCTGTTCAAATACATAGGGATTCTCCAGATCGCCGGAAGGCTCGAATGTCATCTTCACATGACCGTACTGTCCGTGTCCCCCGGACTGCTTCTTATACTTATATTCCACGTCAGATTTCTTCCGGAGGGTTTCACGGAACGCCACCTTGGGCCGATCCAGCTCCACCTCTACTTTATACTTCTCCGCAAGCGTGCTGACGATAACGGAAAGATGCTGATCCCCCATACCATAGAGCAGGGTCTGACGGTTTTCTGCATCGTTGACAGCCTTGATCGTCAAATCCTCATCCATCATCTTGGCCAGAGCCTGAGAAATCTTGTCCTCGTCGCCCTTCTTCTTCGCCCGGTAAGCCATGTAGGTGTAGGGCTTGGAGATCTCCGTCTTGCCGTACAGCACCGGAGCTGCCTTCGTGGACAGGGTATCGCCGGTCTTGCAGTTTGCTTTGCCGATGGCGCCGATGTCTCCCGCATGAAGCTCGGTGATCTCGATGGGCTTGTTGCCACGCATGACATAGAGCTTGTTCAGCTTCTCTTCCGACTCCGTGGAGGAGTTGTAGAGCACATCATCGGACTTGATGACTCCTGAGCACACTTTGATCAAAGAATATTTTCCAATGAACGGGTCCGCGATGGTCTTGAAAACGTAAGCGGATTTCGCCTTGGAGAAATTATAATCTGCCTGGAAGATCTCGTTGGTCTTGGTGTTGATTCCCGCGCACTCCTTTTTATCCGGAGACGGGAACAGTTCCACCATATCATTTAGCATGTTGTGGATGTTGCGGAGCTCGGTGCTGGAGCCCATGGATACCGGAATGATGCTTCCGTCCTCCACGTTCATCTTCATCGCCGCGCGGATCTCACCCACGGAAAACTCGTCACCTGCAAAATAGCGCTCCATGAACTCCTCGCTGGTCTCCGCCACCGCGTCCATCATCGCCTCCCGGTAAATATCCAGATTTGCCTGGCAGTATTCCGGAATCTCACAGTCCTCTCTCTCTCCGATGCCGGTAAAGCGGCGCCCCGCCATCTTCATAACATTGACATAGCCCACGAACTTCTCATTTTCACGGATCGGCTGATAGAAGGGCGCGATCTTCTTGCCGTAACGCTCCGTCAGCGTCTCCACCACCTCGCGGAAGGACGCGTTGTCCACATCCATATCGGACACGAAGAACATCCGGGGCAGCTTATACTTTTCACAAAGCTCCCACGCTTTCTCTGTACCGACCTCGACGCCTGCCTTGCCGGATACCACGATCACAGCCGCATCCGCCGCCGCCACTGCTTCTTCCACTTCCCCGACAAAATCAAAGAATCCCGGGGTATCTAAAATGTTAATCTTTGTATCTTTCCAGACAATCGGTACGACAGAAGTATTGATTGAGAACTTGCGTTTCATCTCTTCCTTATCATAATCACTGATGGTCGTTCCATCGGTGACCTTTCCAATCCGGCTGGTCAGTCCGGATACGTACGCCATCGCCTCAACCAGGCTGGTCTTTCCGCTCCCGCCATGTCCCAAGAGAACCACGTTGCGGATACTGTCTGTTGTGTACACGTTCATTAGCAATCTCCTCCAATACTTTTTGTCATCCTGCGGCCAAAGGCCACAGCATATTCACAAAGGGAAAAAACACGGCTTTTACCCCTCATGTTAGAATTATACTAAAATATCGGGAAAATAGCAAGGATTTTAGAAAAGTTGAACTATTTCCCATCTTCACACAGATCGACCAGCTGCCCGGCCAGTTGATTGGTATCGCGGCAGAGTCTGTTCATGTTCCTTTTCCTGTCAGCCTCTTCCTCCGTCAACAGTGCCTCGTAATAATGATCATACAGATTATAAAGTTCTTGTTCTGCATTTGGCTGTAACCCTTCGCCGCGCAGCTTATCGCGAACCTTTTGCAAAATGCCGTCACAGACCACATCTTTGCGAACTTTCTGATCCAAATCAAATAAATTCTCATCCAAAGTCGGCTCGTCCCCGGATATTACGGCATCGTTGTTGGGCGTCTTCCCACTGTCTTGATTTTTTTTATTGATAATATCATCGATCCAGTCGTCATCCTCTTTTTTCTTCTCTGTATTCTTGTTTCCTGCATTTTCCTTAACAGACGAAGTTTCGACATTTCCGGACAGGCTTTGGAGCAACGCGGCTTTCAATTCTTCCGCCTTTGCCGAAAGCTGTCCCACGATCGCTGCAGTCTTATTCCCCTCATTCTCTTCCAGGCCCGGATCAGAGAGCTTCTGGCCAAAGAGCTGCTCCGCTGTCAGATTTTTGGGTTCAAACTGTCCGATCACCTTGCCGATACTCCTGTCAATGAGGCTTTCAGCCCCAATGTCCTGCAGCAGCAAATCCTCTAATACACCCGCAAGAAGTTCTCTCCCATCCTTTTTCAGCCATTCACATATCTGCTCTGCCTTTGGAACCTCAGAAGAGACTTTTAATTCAGAGCCGGACAGGATGCTTTGAAAGCGACCTTGTACCCAGAAAATCTTCAGTAAATCCCTTCTTTTCCCATTCACATAGGTATGGATACCATTTTTCAAAACATTATACCGCCGCCTCGCATTTTCCAGCATGCGGGAATACATGCATAAATACGCCACATAACGATTATACATGTACCTTGGACCTGTAGGAGATACATACTCATATGCTTTTCCAAAACCAACTGTCTCGAAATCCTGCTCAAGATTCTTAACCAGATTTTGTGTAACCTCATTGGCACTGACTCTCAAATTTGTCTCGCTCTCACCTTTTGTTCCCAGAATTAATTCTTCTATTTTACCAAACAGCGTTTTCAGAATCTCATCAATCGTACTCCTTTTTTCCGAAGCATTCTCATCCTCTATGCTGCAGCTCTGTCCCAAATTGGTCGCTATTTGACGAATGGCAGCAAAGCTGTCGGAAATTTCCGCCTTCGCTTTCTCCGCCAGATTTATGTATTCTTCATGAGTTTTTTCCACACTGTTGGACAGATTCACCAGCATATCCACCAGCATTTTTGACTGCACCTCTTCCCACTCGCCGATGTCGGAAACGTAGATTTTCTTGCAGTCCTCAGAATAATACTTTTTCGCATTGTCCAGACCATAGGACAGTTCGGAAGGAGTTCTTGTATTATTGTCATAGCAGTTATAAACCAGATGCAGAAAATGTTCTGATGATTTCTTTTGTTCCCTGACAAACTTGACGTACTCCGTAACCGACCAGCCCGCGCGGGCCTGAGACTGCGGTCTTTCCAGCAGGATCATGGCATCACTGTCCTGCATCAACGCTTCCATTTGGTCCTTATTGCTGATCGCGTCATCATTGGCGCCAACACTGTCAATGAGCTCCAGACCAGCAATATCCCCGCAGAGATTTCCCCTGATCTCAACTACTTTCACACCGCAATATGCCGTATAGCGTTCCATTCCCTGTTCCATACTCCGGTTCTTATTCTGCTTGATGTCCGGATTGTATTTACAGACAAAGCTTTTTACCTGCGCAAAATCATCTTCCGACGATATTTGCAAACTGTAATTGGTACCTTCCTCCCAGCTTTTTACAAGATCGTCTGTACACAATACGTGATTCGGCATTCCCGAATCGAGCCTGTTCTCCCAATAATTCTCATCCGTGGAAAAATGAACGAAGGAACAAAAATCATACACCGACTCCATATGCCGTTCGTCTTTATAACGGATTTTGCAAAGACTTTTAAATTCCGCCGACTGATAATAATTTTTCAAAAGAGCAATCGGTTCCGAAGCCTCCGTCAGATCTTTCTCCAGCTTTTGTATTTTGGAAAACAGACCGGCCCTCCCCGGATCTTCCTCTTCCACCGCTTCGATCATACGGCGGACTGACCGCTTACAGTCGTTTATAAATGCAGCCTTATCCTTGAATATCGCCGTTGCCTGAATGCCCTCTGAATGATCGTCATAAATCAGAACCGTCCGCGTACCGGTACAGGATGTGAGCGCTCCGCCGCTGGGGAACAGATTCTCTTTTATCCTGTCGCTGACCCTGCCTCCCAACGCAGAGTGAAGGAATGTACTTTTGCCGGAATTGATGACGCCCACTACCGGTACATGAATGTACTTCCGGTCCATAACTCTTTTGGCGTTCTCAAGCTCGTGAAGATTCTTTTCCAAACAGCCGCTCTTTTTTTCCAGCTGCTCTACATACAACCCTATTCCATTTAGAATACCAGTTCCCGGTCCGGCGTCTTTGCCCGCAAGCTCATCCAGCTCTTTCGCACAGTCAATCAGTTTTTGCAGAGGAACCATGACACGGTCTGTCCTCGCTATGAGTTGATGCAATTTTTCTGACTGCTGTTCTCTGGACGCCAGAACCGCGTAAATCGCATCGGTCACACTTTCATATTGAAATTTCTTTTCTTCATCATAAGTACAGCAAAATTTATATTCGCGGCATTTTTTGATAATATTGTTATCATCCGCTCCCATTTTATGAGCCATTATTTCTTCTCCTTATTCTGTCTGAGTTCGCTGCTTTCTGAATCGTCCAGACTGCAGATCAAATATCAATTCTTTCTCAGGGTCATGCTGTTCAGGATCGCCGTCCGGAGCAGCGAAAATACTGATTTCCGTCCGGCTGTCCGCCCGGACAAAGCAGATCATATTTTCCTCCATCAACACATTTTGCCCGTTCAGCATAATCGGCTTCACGCCTCTTAGCTCTCCTCTCTTTGGAACCATCTGTGTATAATACAGATTACAGATATCGGAAGCCGCAAAGGGAACGCACTCCCCGATGGCCAGCCGGTCGCCATGAGCTCCTTTCAAAACTTTGACGTCAAAAAAGACGCTTGTCCCAATGTAATACTGCAGCGATTTTTCTACGCAGAGATTGTCGATCTCCACTTTATTACCATACAGAGCCAGACCATAGGCAACTCCTGTCTTGCCGTCAAGATCTCCAAGCCTGGAAATCTTTTCGCACATTCCTTCTTGCTGCTCTTCGTCCCATAAATCGGATGGAATGTACTTCTTAAATTCGGGCGACCCCATCGGATCACATACATACACTTTTTTAATATACGTGTTGTCCAGTTCTTCGCGTACATATTTTTCAAACATGATTCTAACCCATTTTGACCGGCAGGAATTTCCTGCAAGGAACACGCACAGCTGAGGTACTTCTTTTTTTCTATATTCTTCCAGAATGCGATAACACGTATGAAAAAATGCAGATACTCCCTCATAGATCCGTTTTACCAGCAACGCTTTCAGCGGTTTACGGGCAACCGGGATTTTGAATTCTGACGGTGAACAACCGCCGTCTTCCCGCTCCGGCAGCAGCCCCGTAACTCCAATCTCGAATTCCTCCGACTCTTCTTCGCTGTCTGCAGAATTTTCCCAAATCTCTCCTCTGATCTGACCTACAAGAAACTCCAGATTATGCGCCGCTTCAAAAGAAGTAGAGAAAAAATCTTCGTTTCCTTTTTCATAACAACGCGGACGAGAAATTTTATAACCATGTTCCCCAAACCATTTTCTTTTCTCCATATACAGCCGGACTGCCAAAAGCTCCAGAAGGTTTTCGCCGCCCAGATACGGATCACCGCCGTCGCCCAGCATTCCGATTCTGTATTTGACTGTATGAAGCTTTTCGTCCTCTTCCAGCCTCCAGATTCCATAATTGAAATCGCAGGTTCCGCCTCCAAAATCAAAGATTCCGTAAAAAAAATTTTGAGGGTACAGAGCCGGCATACCCATACATGCCAGCGCACATACTGCGTAAGCCGCCGGTTCGGAACAGGTACAGACTACCGAAAAATTTTCCATTATATCTTTGTTATTCAGAATACTGACCGGCAGCGATTTTCGAATTCCCCGCCTGAAGCTTTCTCTCATCCTGATCCGGATTCGTTCCGGACAGACCGCCGAGAAGGACAGACGATACCTCATAAATATTTTATTGTTCTGATTGTTGTTTACATGCAGTCCCAGATAATAGGCATACAATTCAATCGGATCTACCGTATTTTTATCCGAACCATACTCATTCAATATGATCGGCTTGTCCGGTGCACCCTTTTGCCGCAGCACTGCCTCTCTGGAGTCAGTATCCAGCATCCATTGCTTTAAGCTTCGGAATATCCCCAAAGCGGAATCAGAACCCGCGCTTTCATGCTCCGAATCGTCTATGGAAACATCATTCCACAGAGTCTGCGGCCTTCCGGCCTTTGACTGATAACATTCCATAAACGCTTCCAGATTACAGAACTTCAAGATCGTTGGATACAGAGGGTCATCGTCCTCATGCTCCGTCTTAAACTTCAGCGTGTTCAAACTGCCAAACGTCTGGTCACTGACTACCACTACGGTACTTTTTGTGCCAAAGTCAATGGAGACCAGTCCGCCTTCCACAAGGCTTCTGGAAGGCGCTTTTGCGCTGAGCCACTCGCCTTCCGGAAAAGCACAGCAGATCTTATTGACGTCCGGCTGCCCGTATTCATACACATCCCAACACCGGCCATCATCAAATACTCCCCTGGACAAGAGATAATACGGATTCCCCAAACGCAGAAAATCAGATTCCCGACAGGACCTTTTCCACTCCTCGTACTGCTCTTTTGTAAGTACGGTCCGGCTGGTTTTCGGCAGATCATGCAGCCAGGCAAGCATCTTTGCATCATTCGGAACCAGTCCATACTTCTGATATAACTTTGCCCAGCTATCCAGAGCTTCCTCTTTGTCCGCAAGAGAATAGCTCCATACCGGCAGAGAATATCTTCCAGAACCAATTTTATAGTGTTTCCATCCGGAATCTCCCCAGCAAAACAGATATCTGGTCTGTGATAAAAAGTCAAGAGCAGGCACCCTGATCACACCATCGGAACTGATCAGCTGACGCAAATAAGAATAAAGACGTGCCGTCTGCTGTTCAGACGCCGAAAGATATCGGGCTTCTGTCTGATCGGAAGCAAATCCCTGCCCCAGATACATACGACTCCATTCGGTATATATTTTCTCCTTTAATCCGTTTTCCTCCAGTCCGATTGGGACAATTACTTTTTCACTGGTGAAATAATAAGCGGCGGGACTATCCATATGGTCTCCCTCATAAAGAGGAAAATAAGGCTTTTCCCAAAGCTGTCTCGCCGTTTCTCCCGCCGCTGCCCGGTTCGTCCGCCTGCTCATATCCTCATCCAATGTGCCTGTTCCGTCCTGGATTCCCATACTTTCCATCTGTTTTTTTGTCAGATATGCTTCCCGCACCACCAGCATAATTACTCTCCTTCCACGTAAGAACAATATACTTTGTTCTTCTTTTCATCCTTGAAACCGTGCAGCCACACTTCTACAATCTTTCCGTAAATTCCTCCGCCTTCATCTATGTATCTGCATAGCAGCTTATCAAACGGGTCTCCTGCCTCGATCTGAATCCTCACGAACCGTTCTTCTTCGAAATATCTGTTTCCAAAATCCAGGACTATGGAAAGCAGCGCATCCAAAACAGAAAGCGCCTTTTTCACGGTTTCATCGGACACCTCGCCGCGATGTCTGCAGACCACAAGAAAGGACTGGACTGCATCATGATAGTAGACAGGGAAGGACGGCTCCAGAGCCCTGGACAGAAAGCGGTCAAAATCATCTGACGGCACAACATTCTGCAGACATTCAAAAAATTCCCGTGGAAGCTCATCTCTCTTCTCCATAATGCGGTCATAGGCATCGCATAGCCGCACCAGGAACGGCATGTTTTCTCTTTGCCCCTCATATCGCCGCACCTTTTCATCAAGACTCTGAATCCTGTCATTCTTAGCCTGCAGCTGCTTTTTCTGTTCCTCCGTCTCACTCTCTTTTGCTTTCAACGCTTCCGATTCTTTTTTCAAACATTCCTGTAATATCTCATAATCTTTCCGGCACTGCTGAAAATCGGACTCTGCCTGCTCCTTCTGGGCTTTTTCTTCTTCGTAACGCTCTCTGTAGTCCTGCCGGATCTCTTCATAACTTTTTTCCCGCGTCCTGTATTCCTCTCTCTGTTCGATCAGCTGCTTCTCCAGTTTCCGAATTTCTCCAAGGCCATCGTCCTTTTCTCGGTTAGCTCTCTCTAATCCCTTCTCTAATTCCTCGTATTTTGCTTTCAGAGCCTCATACTTATTGTGCAGCGAATTCGCTTTGTCTTTCCATACCCCCTTTTCATTCTGTTCTTCCTCCAAAGCTTTTTTCTTATCCTTTAAGATTGATCTGAGAGAAAGATATTCTCTACGCAGTCTCTGAACCGAATTGTCATGTTTTCCTATTATACTGGTTATTCCGCTTATTTTTTTCATAATCTCTCCACTTGTTTGAAACAAAGCATCATCCATCTCCAAAAGTTCCTCATCTGTAAAAAACTGCCCGTCTTCTTTTAACAGCTCCTGACCATTCATCCCCTCTGTTTCCTTTCTGCGTTTATTCCAATAAGCTTTTTCCGCTTTTCCACAACTGTAAATCATCCGGTTTTGTTGATATGCTTAATCAGATATCTCTATTTTTTTCGAACAGATAATCCGGTCTTCATATACAAGATCCATACGATACAAACCGGCGGTATAAATACTTTTCGAAGCATTCCCCCACCCCCTGCTTACATTACATGATTCATAGACATCATAACTGGTAGTATGCCCGGGAGGACTGGAGGAAGAATGTTTCAAGGAACCATCCGGATAATATAAATCCACATAGATAACGGTCCCTGCAGCAACGTCCTCTAAAAAAAGGAGATCAAAATCATAATGTAAATACCGCATTTCTGATGCTTTCAGATCATCACTGATTTTACGACCTTCTTCATCCGCGTTATACACACGGTTGACCCGAACCATCGCCGAACCTGCATATCCTCTCATCTCGGAAAGCTTTGCAAGAGCGTCTGCTTTCTCTGTCGCTGTGCTCTGGCATAAATTCTTCCATTCAGTGACGTCTTCATTCAGGTCGGCGACCTTCGCCCGAGAACCTACATATCCAAAAAACATAACGCCAAGCAGGAAAATCATTACCGCTGTGAATACAAATCTGTGCTTCCGGCCACGGCGGATCAGGTCTCCCTGCCGTTTGATATCCTCCAATTGTGCACTTTTACCCAGCAGCTCTTTGGATTTTATATCCAAATCATCCGTCATTTGTTTGCTTTTGACTGACAGATCAGCGCACTGCCCTTCCAGTTCATTTCTCTTTTCTCGAAGCGCTTCTTCTTTTTTCTCTGTCTCTTCCAAAATACTTTTGGCCAGAGCTTTTGCCTCCTCTTCCTCTTGCCTTGTGTGCAAAAGTTCCGCCTGCAGATGTTCCAGTTCTCCTTTTGCATCGGCAATACTCTGCTCCAAAACCGAGAGTTCCCGTTCCAGATTCAAGATTTGTCCCAAATCAGCACCCGGCGTTCCCTGTTTCCCTGATTTTTCGTTCAGTTCAAACACCCCATTTCCCAAAGTCAACATTTCCAACCGCTTTATATCCAAATAAAGCTCCAGAAGTTCTCTGACTGTCGGTGTTTCATTGCCAAACAAAATCAGAGAAGTCTGAAGCTTCCGAATTGTTTATATTTTACACTGTTTTGTCTGATTTTTCAATATATTACTGTCAAAAATTGTAATATTCAGTAATATCATACCATATTTTCAACATATTACAGTTACTGTCTACTCAAACACTACCATTTCAACACCATAATCTGCCAATCCCCAATACCGATCCCTCTCACAGGTCTACATAAACTCTCCCCTCATTGAAAAAACAGGGCCTTTATGCCCTGTTTTTTCAATATCCCCAAATAAATTCTATATCTGTACTTTGTATCCGAAGCGTCCTTTTTTCAGCAGTTTTCCTGTTGCTGCTCTTTTTTCAAAAGGAAGTACACCGGCAGCAGAACCATGCAGATCAAAAACGCATAAAACGGAGCCAGCGCCGCCACGCTCAGATCCAGAAGGAGCCAGCCAATACTGTCCAGGCTGGACCAGTCCAGGGCTCGTATGCCGTTAACGATCTCGATCAGGAAACAGATTCCCCCGAAAATTGATGCAGTACACATCACCATCCGGACCGCCAGAAGGCTCTCCCTGCACTGGGAAGGAGCATATTCCTTCCTTCCAAAGGCGATCAGAAACGCTCTGCCAAAAGCCGTAAAAGATCGGGTGACGAACAGGATCAGAATACAGGGAAACAAAAGGAATTCCAGAGTAATCGGATCAAAAAAGTTAAG
The DNA here is from genome assembly GCA_910584945.1 of uncultured Lachnospiraceae bacterium. Lineage (GTDB taxonomy): Bacteria > Bacillota > Clostridia > Lachnospirales > Lachnospiraceae > Hominiventricola. Next base: position 133,185 of record CAJUDY010000003.1, read on the forward strand.
CAGCCGATCCCAGTTGATTCCATAGACCAGATAAAGAGCCGCGCATACCAAATAAACAACATACAACATAACTTCAACATCTCCTCTCTTTTTCCATAAGCGCTGTCCCCTGCTCAGATCACTCCGCTCCAGACCAGCACCGCATCCTCTCTTTGTGCATCAAATTCTTCATCGGAAAGCCGGTTCAGCCGGTTCATGTTCCCCATAGGCAGATAATAGATCTCCCGCATCAGGGGCTCATACTTCTCCAAAGATTCCCGGAAGAAATTCTTCTCATAGATTGCTCCCCGGTAGACCGAGGAGTCCATAAACCCATTCTTTCCCGGACGGAACAAGTTGTTCCACAGGCTCCTGGTGTAGCAGTAATAGACCACTCGCACCGTCTTGCCGTCCCGCCGGATCGTCCTTCCTCTGGACGTCACGCCGTCACTCCTCACATTTTCCTGCAGGACAAAACGGAGTTCGTCCACCGTTTCATACTCTCCCCTGGCAGCCGCTTCGGCCGTCTCCTCATCCAGCGTCCTCACATCGGACCAGACCATAAGTCCATAGTCATTGGGCGTATAGGTATTCTGAAACAATTCGATGGTCATCCGCTCCGGATCATAGGGAACCGGAAGGTCATATGCTTTCATATAACTGACAGCGCAGATCACCGCGGCGCAGATCAGAAACGCGCCGAACGCATACCGATGCCGTAGCTTCTCCTTTAATTTTTTCAAAAAATCAATGTCCTTCTTCTTGGGCGGCGGTTCCTCCGGAAGCTTTGCTGACATCCGTTCGCAGACGGTACGGCATTCGGCGCAGGTTTCCAGATGCTCCTTTACTTCCGCATCGGTCTCTTCGCTGTTCAGGCCGTCGATATAGCCTGGCAGCAGGTCTCTGACAATGCAGCACTTCATCTTATCCTGATCCCTCCATTTCCTCCATAATTTTCTGTTTTGCCCGGTAAAAGGTGGTACGGGCCCAGTTTTCACTCTTCCCCATGATCCGTCCGATCTCCGCGAAGGTGAATTCCCCGGTCAACCGCATATGCACCAGCTCCCGCATGGGCTCCGGCAGCGCGTGAATGGCCCGGTACAGCTCCGTCTTCTCCATATAGAGCAGTGTAGCTTTTTCCGGGGAATCCCGGCACGGCACCTCTTCCGTCAACTCTGTCTGCTTCCACCGGGCGCGCCGGTCCATCCACTGATACCAGAGATGCTTGGCGATCTGGCAGAGCCACACAGACAGCTTACAGCTGCCATCATAACTGCTCATGGTCTTCATGGCGCGAAAGAACGTCTCCTGTGTCAGTTCCTCTGCCAGATCCGCGTCATGGGACAGGCTCAGCAGATAACGGTATACATCTTTCGCGTGCTGTACATACGCCTGTTCGATTTCCTTCAGGCCACCCACCCCCTGTCTGTGTTTTCTGTCATCTATATATCCGGAAAAACAACATTTCGTTACAAAGAGTTTTAATTTTTTTGCAGTTTATGTCTTTTTCTACTATACTATATCATGCATCTGCGGTTCAGGAACGCCATTCGCCGCTCGCCGAATAAGCAGGCTTATTCTTCTCGCTAACGCACATTATATCACAAAAAATGTGCTGATTTCCTGTTCTCATTCGTTTTCTATATGAGATCTCGCATGACACACGAAAAAGGAGGTTACCGCCTATGGAAGAACAACAGATTCTGTCTCTGTTTCACGAATATTCCAATATGATCTACCGGCTGGCGTACAGCTATCTTCGGTCGCCCCAGGACGCTGAAGACCTGGTCCAGACGGTGTTTTTAAAGCTGATCGACGGGAAAGCGCTGCCCAAGCCCGGCAGCGAGCGGGCGTTTCTGACCCGCGTCACGATCAACTGCTGCAAGGATCAGCTCCGCTCCGCCTGGCGCAGCCGGACGATCCCCATCGACGATACAATTCCGTTTCGGCATTCCGAGGACCGGGAGCTGTTCCATGCTGTCATGGCGCTTCCGGAAAAATACCGGATCGTCATCTATCTGCACTATTATGAGGGATATACCTTTCCGGAGATCGCCGGATTCTTAAAGATCAGTCCTTCCGGCGTCTCCATGCGGATGCACCGGGCAAGAAAACTGCTGAAAAAACAATTAAGAGGAGGGGATGGGTATGAAAAAACACTGGAAGCGAACCTTTAACTGTCTGGAACTGTCGGATGAAAGCCGGGAGCGAATCGCGTCCGAGCTGACCGCCCATATGAGAAATGTCGAAAAAAAACCGGCCCCGATAAAAAAGAAAACCCTGCGGCTACGGCTTCCACTCGTGGCTGCCGTCGTCGCAGCGGCTGCGGCGCTGGCCGGTTTTGCCTATGGAGAAAAGATCTTTCCGATGCTGGGCGGCGGCAGGATCATGCAATATATCAATGAATACGGAGAAGACGTCGTCTCTGTGGACACCGGATTTGAAATTGATCCGGTGGTCATCACCGATGGCCGCGTCTACTTTACCCTGGACGGCTCCTACACCGACATCACCGATCAATGCTCGCAGACCACCTGCTATCGGTATGAGAGCGACGATCCGGACGGCACCCATCACATCGTCCTGGTGGGCGGCTCCATCGATCACATCGGCTGGGCGGAGACAACCATCCTCCCCGACGGCACCAGCTTCTCCAACGCCACCTATGACAAAGAGGAACCGCCCCTGTGGCTGAACTACCGGCAGCCGTAAAAATACGGCTGTCGAAAAGGCAGGGGCAGCAAAATCATATATTTTGACCTTCTGTCCATGTTTTATTATGGCATATTTTCCGGTTTTTACAATCCTGAAAACCCTAAAAAAACCGATACCCTGTTTTATCAGGATATCGGTTCTTTTTCATCTGCTTACTTTACCACAAAATTAACCACCCGTCCCGGCACATAGATCTCTTTCACAAAGGTCTTGCCCTCAGTCAGGGACGCAATCCTCGTATCCGCCTTCGCAATGGCGAATACTTCTTCTTTCTCCGCGTCGGTGGGAATGACGACCGTTCCCCGAAGCTTGCCGTTGATCTGCACGCCGATCTCGGTCTGGGCGTCCACGGTCTTGCTCTCTTCATACTGAGGCCAGGACTCAAGAGACAGGAATCCTTCTCCGCCGGTTACCTCCCAGATCTCCTCGCACACATGGGGCGCGATGGGACACAGAAGCTTGGCAAAGATCTGCACCTGCTCCCGGCTGACCTTTCCAAGATTATAGATGTCGTTGGTCAGGGTCATCAGCGCCGCAATGGCTGTGTTGAACTTCATCTCCTCCAGATCGGAAGACACTTTTTTGATCGTCTTGTGGAAAGGCGTCTCCAGCTTCTGGGTTTCCTTATCTTCCGAAATCATATCCGTAAAGCCGGATACACGCTCCAGGAAACGCTTGCAGCCCTTCACCGCATTGTCGTTCCAGGGCGTCGCCGCGCTGTAGTCTCCCATGAACAAAACGTATGTTCTGAGCGTATCTGCGCCGTAATCCTTTACGATATCCAGCGGGTCCACCACGTTCCCCTTAGACTTGCTCATCTTGTCCCCGTCCGGTCCCAGGATCAGGCCCTGGATGGAGCGCTTCGCGTAGGGCTCCGGCGTGTTCACGACCCCGATATCATAGAGGAAATGATGCCAGAACCGGGAGTAAATCACATGTCTGGTCACATGCTCCATGCCGCCGTTGTACCAGTCCACCGGCATCCAGTATTTTAACTTCTCCGGGTCCGCCAGCGCCTGGTCGTTGTGGGGATCGATGTATCTTAAGAAATACCAGGAGGAACCCGCCCACTGGGGCATGGTATCCGTCTCCCGTCTCGCCTTCTTCCCGCATTTCGGGCAGGTACAGTTCACAAAAGACTCGATCTTCGCCAGCGGAGATTCTCCCTCCGCGCCCGGCTCAAAATTCTCCACCTTCGGCAGGCGAAGGGGCAGTTCCTCGTAGGGAACCGGAACGACACCGCAGTCTTCGCAGTGAATGATGGGAATCGGCTCTCCCCAGTACCGCTGCCGGTTGAAGGCCCAGTCCTTCATCTTGAACTGCACGCCCGCGTGCCCGACGCCCCGCTTCTCGATCTCCTCAATCATCCGGGCAATGGAGTCCTTTTTATTCGTATAACCGTTCAGGAAATCGGAATTCACCATCTCCCCGTCGCCCGCATAGGCTTCCACGGAGATGTCGCCGCCCTTGATGACCTCGATGATCTCGGCTCCGAATTTCTTCGCAAACTCATAGTCCCGCTGGTCGTGAGCCGGCACACCCATGATGGCGCCGGTACCGTAGCCCATCATGACATAGTCCGCGATGAAGACCGGGATCTTCTGACCCGTGATGGGGTTGACCGCCTCGATACCTTCGACCTTCACGCCGGTCTTGTCCTTTACAAGCTGTGTCCGCTCGAACTCCGTCTTCTTCGCGCACTCGGTCCGATAGGCCTCAATCGCCGCCATATTTCCGATTCGATCTTTATTCTCGTCAATCAGCGGATGCTCCGGAGCGATAACCATGAAGGTCACGCCGAACAGGGTATCCGGTCTGGTGGTGTAGACTTCCAGCTCCTCGTCCACGCCCTCCAGCTTAAAGTTCACAAAGGCTCCGGTGGATTTGCCGATCCAGTTCACCTGCTGCTGCTTCACATTGGCCGGATAGTCCACGTCGTCAAGCCCCAGAAGCAGCTTGTCCGCGTAATCCGTAATCTTCAGATACCATACGTCCTTGGACTTCTGGATCACGTCACTGTGGCAGATGTCGCACTTGCCGCCCTGGCTGTCCTCGTTGGAGAGCACCACCTTGCAGGACGGGCAGTAATTGACCAGCGCCTTGCTGCGGAACACCAGTCCGTGCTCAAAGAGCTTCAGGAAAATCCACTGGGTCCACTTATAATAATCCTCGTCCGTGGTGTCGATGACCCGATCCCAGTCAAAAGAAAAGCCTACTTTCTTTAACTGATCCGTGAATTTTGCGATATTATCATCCGTGATCTTCCGGGGATGAGTACCCGTCTTGATGGCATAATTCTCCGTCGGAAGCCCGAACGCGTCAAATCCGATGGGGAACAGCACATTGTACCCTTCCATCCTTCTCTTTCTGGAGACCACCTCCAGGCTGGAATACGCCTTGATATGCCCCACATGCATACCGGCGCCGCTGGGATAGGGAAACTCCACAAGCCCGTAAAATTTCGGCTTGTCACTGCCGTCCACGGCCTTGAATATCCCGGCCTCTTCCCATTTCTGCTGCCATTTTTCCTCAATCTTTCGGAAATTATGCTTCATCTCATATGCCTCCTGTTTTATATAAACCATAGTCCTTTAAACTTTCATAACTCTATCAGTGTAATATAACCACTAAAATTTGTCAAACTTTTTCACGAAATATCACTCTTCCCATTTTTATTAAATCGTGCTATACTCAATACATTAACGCGTTAAAGGAGAATGGTTATGAAAATCGGATTTATCGGACTGGGACTCATCGGCGGCTCCATCGCCAGAGCGGTCCGTCATTTTTATCCGGAAGCAGAGATCATCGCCTGTTCCCGTACCCGCGCTTCTGTGGAGCAGGCAATGTCCGATGGGATCGTGGACCGGATTCCGGATGAAGTCAATACAGATTTTGGCGATTGTGATTACATATTTTTATGCGCTCCTGTGAGCAGCAATCTGGAATATCTTAAGAAATTAAAACCGCTCATCGGCCCTTCCTGCATCCTCACCGATGTAGGCAGTACCAAAAGCGATATCCATGCCCAGGTGACGGCCCTTGGTCTGGAGGCCAGCTTCATCGGCGGCCACCCCATGGCAGGCTCCGAAAAGACCGGCTACGCCAATTCCAAGCGCATCCTGATCGAAAACGCCTACTATGTCATCACGCCTACCGCTCAGGTACCGCCGGAAGCCGTGGAACGCTACCGGGATTTCGTCGCAAGCCTGAATGCGCTGCCTCTGATCCTGGATTACCAGGTTCACGACTATGTGACCGCCGGCATCAGCCATCTGCCCCACATCATCGCCTCCTCGCTGGTGAATCTCATCAAGGATTCCGACACCGAGGACGGTGTCATGAAGCTGGTGGCCGCCGGCGGCTTCAAGGATATCACCCGGATCGCCTCCTCCTCCCCGGAAATGTGGGAACAGATCTGCATGTCCAACCGGAAAAATATTTCTTCTATATTAAATGATTATATTTCATCCCTGAATCAGATCCGGCAGCAGCTCGATCAGGCAGAAGCAGGCGCCGTCCATCGCCTTTTTGAGACTTCCCGGGACTACCGGAACAGTCTTCCGGAAAAAGGCCGCGGCCCGCTCCAGAGGATCTATGAAATCTACTGCGATATGGTGGATGAAGTCGGCGGCATCGCCACCCTGGCTACGATCCTGGCCAGCAATCAGATCAGCCTGAAAAATATCGGCATTGTTCACAGCCGGGAATTCATCGAAGCCGTCCTGCGAATTGAATTTTACGACGAAACATCCATGAAACAGGCTGCGGACATCCTGCGCAGATACCGCTATGTCATCTATGAACGTTAAAGGAGGCCGCTTATGAGATTAAAAAAAGGAAGTTCCCTGAAAGGAACAGTCACTGTACCAGGAGACAAGAGCATCTCCCACCGGGCCGTCATGTTCGGCGCCCTCTCGGAAGGAACCACCCGCGTCACCAATTTTCTGAAAGGGGCAGACTGTCTTTCTACCATCCACTGTTTCCAAAAGCTCGGCATCCAGATTGAAAATCACCCGGACGAGATCCGGATTCACGGGAAAGGACTTCACGGACTGAGAGAGTCTTCAAAACCTCTTGATACCGGCAACAGCGGGACCACCACCCGGCTGATCTGCGGCATTCTGGCCGGACAGTCTTTTACCACCGAACTAAACGGCGACAAATCCATTCAGACCCGCCCCATGGGACGAATCATCGACCCGCTCTCTTTGATGGGCGCCCGGATCGAAAGCCTCAAGGGCAACGGCTGCACCCCCCTTCGTATCCAGCCTTCCGCCCTGCACGGCATTCACTACTGCTCTCCGGTGGCCTCCGCCCAGGTCAAATCCTGCGTTCTCCTGGCCGGTCTCTATGGGGACAGCCCCACCAGCGTCACAGAACCTTATTTGTCCCGGAACCATTCCGAAATCATGCTGAAGCACTTTGGAGCTTCCATCACAAGCGAAGGAACCACTGCCATCATCCAGCCGGAACCAAAACTTCTGGCCCGGGAGATTCAAGTGCCCGGAGATATCTCCTCCGCCGCCTACTTTATCGCCGCCGGACTGATCGTTCCGAATTCCGAGGTCCTGATTCAAAACGTGGGCGTCAACCCGACCCGGGACGGCATCCTGAAAGTCTGCCGGGATATGGGCGCGGATATTACCTTATTAAATAGAAACGATGCGAGCGGAGAACCGACGGCGGATCTTCTGGTGCGCCACAGCAGCCTTCGCGGCGTCACTGTCGGCGGAGCCCTTATCCCCACGCTGATCGACGAGCTTCCGGTCGTGGCCGCTCTCGCCTGCTTTGCCCAGGGTACCACCGTCATCAAAGATGCCCAGGAACTGAAAGTAAAGGAATCCAACCGCATCGACGTGATGGTTGAGAATCTAAGCGCCATGGGCGCCTGCGTCACCGCCACCGACGACGGCATGATCATCGAAGGAGGCCGTCCGCTGCACGGCGCCGTCATCGACAGTCGGCTGGATCACCGGATTGCTATGACTTTTGCCGTCATGGCGCTGGCTTGTGACGGAGAGACAGCGATCAAAGGGGCAGACTGTGTCCGTATCAGCTATCCGAATTTCTACGAAGATTTGAAAAAACTTTATAAATAAGGGTGACATTTCCCCCAAAATCATGTATACTGTTATTAACATATAAAATCTTAGCAAAATCTAAACAGTACTTTTGTACAAAACACAACGATATGATCTTTCTGTTTCGTCATATCGCGCAGATAAGAACATCATTCTGAAAGGGGGCCGTATATGTAAGTTTTCTCATCTGCCCACGATCCTGTCGTATGACGGGACCATTTCTATTTCACTGATCTAGTTACTCTTTCTACAGAGTTGACCCAGGTAATTGTCCATAGGAGGGCTAATCTTATGAAGAAAATTTTAGTTTTAAGTTTATGTGCAATACTGTTAACCGGGTGCGATACAACGACAAATAGAAATATGGGTTCAGGGTTCGGGTTCGGCGCTGTAATAAACGCCGCAACGGTGATTGGCTGACCGAGCCGGAAAAAACAGCGGGCTGTGCAGATACAGTCCGCTGTTTTTTACCTGCTATGCTATCCTTTACTTCCAGCATATATGGATTCTTTTGAAAGAGAATGATCCATAAACTTCGCCGTTCCATAACCAATGAACAAGATCGGAATTGCTGCCAGCCAATATTGATAATCCCCTTTGAAAATAGAAGAAATCCTTTCCGCTGAAAAACAGAATAATATCATCACTCAGCATATATAAACCGATACAGGCCGGAACAGAAAATAAGAACACAAAATGATAGGCTTTGTCAATCAGCCCCCCAAGACAATTCTTTTCCCCTTTACCAATGTAATAAAATAACCGCGGAATTAGGGCGTGTTGAATAATGCATAAATCTGTTATAATCTATACATAAGGTTATAACAGGAGGATATACCATGCAGAGACAGGATTTACCAGTCACCCGGAGAGGCGATCTGACAGATGAACAGTGGAACCGGATTTATCCATATCTGCCGGTTGGACGTAAAGGGCGCCCGTTTGATAATGTACGTGATACGGTCAATGGTATCCTCTGGATCCTGCGGACGGGTTCTCCATGGAGAGATCTGCCGCCTGTTTATGGAAACTGGAACACCATATGCAAATGTTTTGCCAAATGGGAACAGACAGGTGTATTTGAATCCATATTCAAAATCCTTTCCGAAGATGCCGACATGCAGGATGTGAGTATTGACAGTTCCTGCTGTAAAGCGCATCAACACAGCGCAGGTACAAAAAAGGGGCCTCTGATTCCCGGTTTGCAGAACATATCGGAATGACACGCGGCGGCAGGAATACAAAAATTCATGCAATCGTAGACGGGTTGAGCAATCCACTGCATGTTCAGCTTACCGGTGGTCAAATCAGTGACATCACGGTGGCATATGAGCTTCTGGAGCATGTGGATGTGTCCGGATCCATTGTCATGGCGGACAAAGCGTATGAGACCGGCATACGGATGCCTTCCTACGACGTGCTGATCAACGTTTCCAAAGTCTTCAAAGTAAGCACCGACTTTCTTCTCGGGCTGGAAAAAAAGAGGGAGATCGACCTGTCCGGACTGACCGATGCGGAGATCGACGCGCTGATGAATTTGATCAAAGCCATGAAGCAAAGATAATCTGTTATATTTTTATGGAAATCTTTTTGAAATCATTGTAAAATAGAAGAAAAGGGAAACTATTCAGTACAGGTCGAAGCACTTGCTGCTGAGACCGTAAGAATATGATTCAGAAGTGCAAAATCTCATCGCCGTAGGCGATCTTAAATGGATTTTGCATCGTAACTGTGAAGGCACTGAACAGTTACGGAAAGGGAAATTATCACCGCAAGAGGAGAAAGGACAGACATGAATTGTATCATTATTGGAATCGCCGGCGGAACCGGCTCCGGAAAATCCACCTTCACCAGACGGCTGAAAGAGGAATTCGAGGACGATGTGACGGTCATCTATCATGACAACTATTATCGCCGACAGGACGACGTATCTTTTGAAGACCGGAAGAAAGTGAACTATGACCACCCGGACTCTCTGGAAACCCAGCTTTTACTGGAGCATCTGCACCGCTTGAAAGACGGACAGGCCATCGACTGTCCGGTCTATGATTACAGTCAGCACAACCGATCCGATCAGACACTTCACATCGAGCCAAAGCGGATCATTATTGCAGAAGGAATTCTGCTTCTGGCGGACAAACGCATCCGGGATCTCCTGGATATCAAGATCTATGTGGAGGCGGACGCGGACGAACGAATCCTCCGCCGGGTAGTGCGGGACGTCAAGGAGCGGGGACGGGACATCGATAACATCGTGGAACAATATCTGACCACGGTAAAGCCCATGCACTACCTCTACGTAGAGCCGACCCGGGCGCTGGCGGACATTGTCATCAACAGCGGTATGAACAATGTGGCCTTTGACATTGTGCGCTCCAAGATCCGGCTGATGCTGGAGGAGGAAGCGTACTGATTATCATGGCACAAAAACCTCCGGGAGCACGCTCTCTCCGGAGGTTTTTCGTTATGAGATAAACATCGCATCGCCAAAACTGAAGAATCGATACCGTTCCTTTACTGCCTCCTCATAGGCGGCCCGGATATTCTCCTGTCCGGCCAGCGCAGACACCAGCATCAGGAGTGTGGATTCCGGCAGATGGAAGTTGGTAATCAGACCGTCGATCATCCGGAAAGTATATCCGGGATAGATGAAGATATCCGTCCATCCGCTTCCCGCCCGCAGGATTCCATCTTCCCCTGTGGCGGACTCCAGCGTCCTGCAGCTGGTGGTTCCCACGGCGATCACCCGCTTTCCCTGGGCCTTCGTCTCGTTGATCCGCATTGCCTGTTCTTCTTCCACCATATAGAATTCCGAGTGCATATGATGCTCCAGAATATTTTCCGATTTCACCGGACGGAAGGTTCCAAGCCCCACATGCAGCGTCACATGAGCGATCTTCACTCCTTTTCTCCGGATTTCATCCAGAAGCTCCGGCGTAAAGTGAAGCCCCGCGGTGGGAGCGGCGGCGGACCCGTTGTGTCTGGCGTAGACTGTCTGATAGCGGTTCTTATCCTTCAGCTGATGGGTAATATAGGGCGGCAGCGGCATCTGCCCAAGCTGATCCAGAAGTTCTTCAAAGATCCCTTCGTACTCAAAACGGATGATTCGGTTGCCGTCTTCCACCACTTCTTCTACTTCCCCTGTCAGAAGACCGTCTCCAAAGGAGATCCGGACCCCGGGCCTCGCCTTTTTCCCCGGCTTCACCAGAGTTTCCCACAGATGATCTCCTCTGCGCTTTAAGAGAAGCACTTCAACCCTCGCCTCCGTCCCCTCTTTGCTGCCGATCAGCCGGGCCGGAATCACTTTCGTGTCATTGACCACCAGACAGTCGCCGGGATGCAGCTCCTCTGTGATCTCCCGGAAGACGCGGTGCCTCCGCTCCCCGGTCTCCCGATTCAAAAGCATCAGTCTGGACCCGGATCGGTCCTCCAAGGGATCCTGGGCGATCAGTTCCTTTGGAAGTTCGTAGTAAAAATCGTGTAAGTTCATATATCCTCCAATCGAATGCCAAACAATGCCTCCATCTGTGCCCGGATCTCCTCCGGCCGGTTTCTCACAAACTCGTAGATCACCTGGATGTTCTCCTCAATGTCTTCCATGGTCAGTACATAGCTGGCGTCCTGGCTTTTCTTATAAGCGATGCTCTCCGACAGCTCCCCATCCCGCACAAGACGAAGTGCTTCGACCGCCCTCTCCACCCGCTCTTCCGTGAAATATTCATGGATACACCGCTCCATATAATAGGCGAACCGTTCCTGCATATCCGGCCGCTTCATAATGGCGCAAAACAGACTGTTGCCCTCCAGCACATCCTGGATACTCCTTAAGTCTTCCGGAGCGTCGTCATAGAGATTGAAGCCGGCCTCCATATCATAATACAGATACCGCCATCTGCCGTCCTGCCGCCCGGTCCCATAGACGCCGTTCGGTGCATAATATCGATACAGCTTCACATTATTCTGGGGCCAGTCCCAGTTGGCGATATAGATTTCTATGGCAAAGTACTGCAGCAGATTCTCTATATCCACCAGTTCGCAGAGTTCACTGAATGTACGTTCGTTTAGAAGATCTTTCTCCCCATAACCCCGCAGAACCTGATGGTCCTCCTCTGCTTTTTGTTCTTCCCGGGTCAGTTCCTCTGCTTCCTCTTCTCCGCCGCCTCCCGACGTGACCACCTCATAATATCCGGAACCGGAGACTCCATAGTTTTCTTCCATATAGCGGTCATCATAAACTTCCTGTATCCATTCAAAATTGTAGTATTCTCCGTTCAGATAAACAGCGGCTGGAGCGAAAGATTTGTGGTCAATCCCTTCTATCTGTGCACAAAGGGTCTGGAAAAGCTCCTCCCGGAACAGGGTCACTGCCCGGTCGGTCCCGTGATTCCGAAGGACCAGCCGCTCATAGGACGACTGCACCTGATCCGTATCAAGAGATACGTTGTCCGGAAAAAGAGGATAGTCAAAGACTTTTTTTCCATATTCTTCCCTGGCGTACAGTTTCAGAGATTTCCGGTAAGACTGGCGGCTGGCATGTCCAAATACCCGGATTCCCGCCTCCTGGTCCACCACGCGCTCGCCTCCTGCCGTCAGGATCTCAATATGGGCGTCCCGCTCCCAAGCTCTGCCCCGCTGGGTAAAGTTTGCCGGCTGGGTCAGAAGCTCCGGGTCGTAATTCTCGCTGTTCTGATACTCCTCTCTCACTTTTCCCTCTGTCAGAATCCCGTACTCATGATCGTATAGATTATAAGGATCGCTGGTCACACAGACAATGTAGGTGCTGAACCGTTTTTCAAAAGCGCTTTCTTCCTTTGCATAAAAATACGTATGGGTAAACAATACTCCCCAGTCCCCTGTGGCCGGATCAAAGGAACGGGCGCGAATCACGCAGCTTGACACGTTCTCAGATGCCGTAAAACGGAGTGGTCCGGTATACAATTCGCTCTCCAGCGTCGGTACGCTTCCATCCGTCGTATAGTAGATGGGAGCGCCGCTTCTGTTGGAAAGAGACAGGGAAAGATCCCCTGCGTGAAAGGAGTTTTCTTCCGACACGAGAATGTCATGCATCCCCTCCCGGCTTTCCGCTTCCTGTTTCCAGAACAGGGTTCCCGATAAAAGAACAGCGGATACTGCCAGAACGGACAGTATCCGTAGAAACTTTTTACTGTTCATTATTGCCTTAACTCTGCCCCCAGGGACTTTAGTCCATTCAGAATCTTCTTCATGGCCGCCATGATCTCCGCTTCCTCCAGCGTCTTATCCTTCGCGCGGAACACGATGGAATAAGCGACCGATTTGCAGCCTTCCTGAATCTGTTCGCCCTCATAGACGTCGAAAAGTTCATAGCTTTCCAGGATCTTGCCGCCGCGCACAGAGATGATCTCTTCGATCTGTCCCACCATCACTTCCTTGGGAACCACCATGGAGATGTCTCTCATCACTGCCGGGAAGCGGGCGATGCCCTCGTACTTCCGGTCAAAGGTGGCCTTCTCCACGATGGAAGGCATATCCAGCACCGCCACATATGCCCGCTCGCCGATCCCATAGGCATTCAAAACCAGGGGATGTACCTCTCCCATATATCCGATCTTGGTTCCGTCATAAAAGAGATCCGCCTGCCGTCCCGGATGCAGGAAAGGCTTCCCGGACTTGGGATCATAGGTCTCCTTTTTGTGCATGCCGATCTTATCCAGGAATTCCTCCACCACGCCTTTCATGGTAAAAAAGTCTCCGTCCCCGTACATACCCAACGTAAACTGCATCCGCTCCTCCGGCAGTTCCTGAAGAGGAAGGCTTTTCGGAAGATAAATATTTCCCAGCTCATAAAGGCGTACATTCTTATTCCTGCGGTTGTAATTGGTCGCCAGAGAGGTCAGCATTCCGTTCAGGGAAATCGTCCTCATAATGGAGAAATCTTCCCCCAAAGGATTGGAAATCACGATCGCCTGACGCTCTTTTGCATCTTCCGGAAGCAAAAGCTTATCAAATACCTTCGGGCTCTCGAAGCTGTAATGCATACCCTGGGAGAACCCGCAGAATTCCGCGATCTCTCTGGCTACTTCCTCCACTCGTAAGTAGAAGGGTAGCTTTCCGGTGGTCGCCTCCCCTTTGGGAAGTGTGGAAGGAATATTGTCATATCCGTAAAAGCGGGCCACTTCCTCTGCGATATCCGCTGTGCGCAGCAGATCCTGACGGAAACCTGGGATGATCAGCTCTCCTGTCTCTTCTTCATATTGAAGCTCCAGCGGCGCAAAATACGAGAGCATCTCTTCTTTCGAAAGCTCTGTTCCCAGCAGCGCATTGATGCGCTCTGGCTCAAAGGGTATCCGCACCGGTTCTTTGATCCCTGTGCACACATCCACGATGCCGTCCACCACGTCGCCGGCATCCAGTTCCTCGATCAGCTGGCAGGCCCGGTTGATGGCCGCCTCCGCATTCTTCGGGTCCAGCCCTTTCTCAAACTTTCCAGAGGCCTCAGTCCGAAGCCCCACTTTCTTGCTGGAGAGACGGATATTCGTTCCGTCAAAGCAGGCCGCCTCGAACAGCATGGTGTGTACGTCCTCGGTAATCATGGAATTCTCTCCGCCCATGATTCCGGCCATACCTACGGCTTTCTCTCCGTCACAGATCATCAGTACGGAATCATCCATGATCCGTTCCTGTCCGTCCAAAGTGACGAAGCGTTCACCATTCCCAGCCCTGCGAACCACGATTTTATGTCCCGCGATGGTATCCAAGTCATAAGCATGCATGGGCTGCCCATACTCTTCCATCACGTAGTTGGTAATATCCACCACATTGTTGATGGGACGGATGCCCACGGAAGCCAGCCTTCTCTGCATCCACTTGGGCGACGGCGCCAACCGGATATTTTTTACCACTCTGGCACAGTATCTGGGACAAAGCTTCTGGTCTTTTACTTCCACCTGAATGTAATCATTGACGTCCCCGCCGCTTCCTTTTACCTGAACCACCGGAGGCTCATACGCTTTTTGAAACGTAGCGGCCGCCTCTCTTGCAAGTCCCAGCACGCTGTAGCAGTCCACCCGGTTGGAAGTGATCTCGAATTCAAACACCGCGTCCCGAAGCCCCAAAGCCTCGACGGCATCCGCGCCCACCGCCGCATCCTGCGGAAAGATATAGATTCCAAGCTCCGGCGCTTCCGGATACATCTCCCGGCTGGAACCCAGTTCCTCGATGGAGCACATCATGCCATTGGACTCGATGCCCCGAAGCTTTCCTTTCTTAATCTTGATGCCGCCGGGCGTCATCTTGCCGTCGTGGCCTCCTGCTACCCGGCCGCCGTCTTGCACCACCGGAATCTTGTCCCCTTCCTTTACATTGGGCGCTCCGGTCACAATCTGGATGGTTTCTCCCTCTCCAATCTTTACCTGACAGACGATCAGCTTGTCGGCGTCCGGATGACGCTCAATCTTCTCAATCTGACCGATGATGATTTTTTCTAAATCCGCATCCAGCTTTGTGAACCCTTCTACTTTGGAACCGGACAGGGTCATGGCGTCCGTGAATTCCTGCGGGGTCACGTCAAGATCCGGCACATAGGCTTTCATCCATGATAACGATGTATTCATATTCTCTATCTCCTATTTAAGTTCCGCATTTGTCCTCACTCCACCCCGGCGTCTGGAAGAATTTTCCTTCACTTCGTTCCGTAAAATCCTTCCGGGGCTACTTTCGGGCAGATGCTGTTTTCTTTATCTACTATGGCTCACTGACTCTAGAACTGACGCAGGAACCGGATATCATTCTCATACAGAAGTCTCATATCATCAATCTCGTATTTCAAAAGAGCGATGCGCTCCAGGCCCACACCGAAGGCAAAGCCGGTGTACTCCTCCGGGTCGATGCCGCACATCTCCAGCACATGGGGATGGACCATGCCGCAGCCGAGGATCTCGATCCAGCCGGAGCCTTTACAGAACCGGCAGCCTTTGCCGCCGCACTTGAAGCAGGACACATCCACCTCCGCGCTGGGCTCCGTGAATGGGAAATGATGGGGACGGAATTTGGTCTTTGTCTCTTCCCCGAACAGTTCCTTCGCAAACTCCTCCAGGGTCCCTTTCAAATCCGCGAAGGTGATGTTCTTGTCGATGACCAGTCCCTCGATCTGGTGGAAAGACGGGGAATGGGTCGCGTCCACCTCGTCGGAGCGGAACACCCGTCCCGGGGAGATCATGCGGATCGGCAGCTTTCCCTTCTCCATGGTCCGGGCCTGCACCGGAGAGGTCTGGGTCCGCAGAACGATGTCTTTATTGATATAGAAGGTGTCCTGCTCATCTTTGGCCGGATGATTGGCCGGGATATTCAGTTTTTCAAAATTATACAGGTCGTACTCCACTTCCGGCCCCTCGATCACCTCGTACCCCATACCGATGAAGATCCGCTCCACTTCCTCCAGAGCGATGGTGTTCGGATGCCGGTGTCCCACGCGGTTCTTCTTGGCCGGAAGCGTCACGTCGATCACTTCCGACTTCAGCTTCATCTCCAGAAGCAGCTGATCCATCTGCTTTTTGGCCTCTTCCATCACCCGCTCAATCTCTGCTCTGGTATCATTGACCAGCTGACCAAAAGCAGGCCGGTCTTCCGGCGCCACCTCTTTCATGCTCTTTAGCAGAGCGGTCAGTTCTCCTTTCTTGCCAAGTATGGACACGCGCACATCATTCAAAGCTTCCGGATTCTTCGAAGCCTTGATTCTCGCAAGCGCTTCTTCTCTGATTTTCTGCAATCTCTCTTTCATCTTCTACTCCTATTTAAAGTTCCGCTTCCGCCCCCATCCGGGCTGAAGCTGTTTTGTAATAAAAAAAGTCCCGTCTCCTGTGAAAGGGACGAAACTTATACTCCGCGGTACCACCCTGATTCCCGAACTATGCCGGGCACTCATGCTGCGTAACGTGCAGGCAGCGTCATTCCCTACTGCTTTCAGGAATGCTGCTCCGGTGGGAAATTCACAATCCTGCTTGAACCTGGAGGGCTTACAGCCGATGACCCTTCCTCTCTGGCGGAAAACAGGTTGCTACTGACACCTTCGATGCATTTTTCATATCAAGAATTACTATAACATACAATGGGAGAAAGTCAAGCCCCTTTTTTTCCGCTACCAGCGAATCCCGGTTGATTTTTCTTCCCGCCAGCAATTTAACTCCATACCGATCAGCACGATGTACATGACAAAGTAAAGCCAGAACATCAAAAGCACCAGAGTCGTAAGACTGCCATACATGTTGAACGCATGGCTGTACTCGATGTAGATGGAGAATCCGTAGGAGAACAGATACCAGCCGGCCGCGGCGAACAGTGCGCCGGGAAGCTGATCCGCAAATCCGGCCCGACGGCTGGGCAGCACCATATACAAAAGCGCAAAGAAAAAAGTAAACAGCCCCAGCATCAATACCATACGGAAGGAAAGAATCACCCGGGTAAAAATGGCCAGAAACGGAAAATACAGAGCAAACAGTTCATGAATGGACGTCCCGAACACGATCAGCAGAAGCGTCGCCGCGATCAGAAGTACGAACAACAGGGCAAAGACCGCTCCACGAAGCCTCATCTGAATATAGTTCTGTCTCTTCTCCACATGACAGATCGCGTTCATCCCCTTGTTGAGGGCCATAAAGCTTTTCCCGGCGGACCAGACTGTCACCAGAGCGGAGATGGACACGGTGGCCACCGTACGGCTGTACATCTCATCGATGATGCTAAGAAGCCAGCTCTGGAAGCCAAGAGGCACCACATCCTTGATAAGAAGATACAGGTCGGACTTCCCGATGCCGGTGAACTGAATGACCGACAATAACAGGATAATCAGCGGCAGAAAAGAAAGGATGATAAAATAGGCCGACTGGGCGGCATAAGCCCCCACATGGCTCCTCTCCATCTCTCTTTTCATATCCAGAATCATATCAATCAATCGGATCATCTCTTCGCCCTGCCACTTTTATAATTGTGAATATCATACCCTATCTATTCTAATCTTGCAAGGCGGATTTCATGATAAAAATACTGAAGAATCTCATCGTAGCCTGAGCCTTCTTCTGCCAGCACCCGCGCGCCGTTCTGACTCATCCCCGCGCCGTGCCCGAGCCCGCCGCCATAGATCTGATATCCTGTAAGAATCCCCTCTTCTTCCACCGGTTCCATGACAAAGTAGCCGCTGGGAAGCAGATTTCCTCCCTGGCCGATGGTCCCGTCATTTTTATGTATCTCCCCGCCGGGAATCCCCAGCATCAGGCGGATATTGTATTCATAGGTAATTTTTAATGTTCCGTCGCTCCCGGTCAGCAAAAGTTCCTGGACGGCACCCCCGGTATTTCTCTTCTGGATCACGGCGTCCTCAATGGTTCCGATGCTGTCTACTTCCTGGTGAATATAGGCGTCCCCGTCTTTTAATAAGATTCCGTTTTCTGAACGGCGGGCTCTCTCTTTGGCCCAGGCGTTCACATTCTGTTCGATCTGCTCCAATGACACATAGCAATTCCAGCGGTACCAGGGCTCGGAGATCTCCAAGTCCCCTTCCTGCTTTTTCAGGATAAAGGTCCGAAAGGTCTCTTCATCGGTCAGATCGTCCTTGTTTTCTTTTGTACCGACCCGTCTTCCGGCGATGTAGGGCGTCTGATTTCGATCCCCCTTCTCCCATATGTTTTCATCCGTTGTGCTGCCGCAGGAGGTAGAGAAATAATAGGCTTTTACTGGTTCCTCCTGATAGAGCATGATCTGCCCGGCGGTGGCCTCCACCGCCTGATTCGTCGTCTCCTGGCTCTCAATCTGGTTATACACCTGATAAGAGACACTGTCATTCACATGGGCTTCGTACTCCGGATAGGCGTATTCTCTCATCTGCCAGACGGCATAGGTCCTCGCACAGACCGCCTGGGCCTTCAGAGCCTCCTTCTCGTAGGTGGAGGGCATCTCGCTGGGCACCACCCGGCACAGATATTCCTCCAGAGGCACCTCATTGACGATCACCCATCCGCCCTCCTCCTCGTAGTACTGAACCTCACCCGGATAATCTCTTGGCAGTTCCTTCTCTTCATGGTAGATTCCCCCGTCTTCTGCCAGAATCAGGACCCGGATCTTCACGTTGGCGTCCGGCATCTTCCATACCTCATCCGGCACTACAGTATGCTCTTCCTCTTCTTCCGGTATCACCAGCCGCTCGCCCTCCCCGGGCTGATCCTCCTCCCTCGTCTCCCTCCCGGGCATCACAAGCAGGATCAAAAAACCCACAAGGACGATCAACAGCATGGATTTTTGCTTTAACCTCTTCCTGTACATCCCCATCCCTCCCCGCTTTCACATTAAAAACGGGTATTGCAGTCAACTTGCAATACCCGGTATCTTCCATTTCCCAAAGTGCCGTTCCCTGTATTTTGACGCCTAGCCACAAGCTAGGTGGGTAACCTCAACAAGCCTTCAGCCTTCCACTGACATCTCCATAAAGACGGAGGCATGACATCCAGCTTGAGATATTGGAATCCCATGAACGTAAATGTAGGTTCAAAATGACAGGGTTCTCGAACACCCCAGGAAATCTGTATCCTTAGTATAACCTATTTTCTGCATTTTGACAACCAGTGCGCACAAAATCTTCTTCCATTTTTTCAATTTTACGGCAAAAATGACAAAATATGACTGCCGCTCTGTGATCGGCATGCTTTTCCACATTCCATTCTATGCGTCTGTTCTGCCGTTTATGTAAAAAACTAATTGGCGATTCATCGCAGCTTTTTCCCGTATCCTGTGGAGAGCGGAAAGATCACAGGCATTTTTCCCATAAATTTCCTTGCGTTCACCATATTATCTTCTATATAGAATAATCTCTTTCCATCGTTTCCATATACGGCCCAACTGCCTATGATACTCGCCGTTGCTTCTTTTATCTCCGATTTGTGAAATGTTCGTTCTCTCCCCCAAAAGCTGGTATGGTACACATAGTTCCCATGCAATACAATCCGGCGCTTCTGGTAATCCAGAATGAGCAGAAACACAATCACGTTGAACAAGCTCATAACCGGGCAGATCGGCACCTGATCCGGTTTGACATACAGGCTGCCGGTAATCCCAAGAAACGACATGGCTGTCGCAACAAGCCAGACTCCGATTGCCAAGAACATAACCATATCGTCTTCGTACACAATGATCGTCTCCGGCTTCTGAACGATCTCACGGCCTTTTAAAAACCGAAATCCCCACATTCCGATCAACACATTGACGGCTCCGCTCCCCGCAAGGCACCAGATGCAAAACACGGACTGGGCTGGAATCAGGATTCCCTGTCCTGCTGCGAGAATCCATTCCACGGCTCCCAGGCAGATCGTCAGGATTTCCAGTATTCTTACACTTATATCAAAATGCTTTTCCTTCATTTTATCGTCGTCTCCTTCCGTGCTCTTGTTTTATTCCGGAGGATTGGCCTACAGAAACACAAATTCTATATTTTTGGATAAAATCATAGAAAACCGTACCTTTTTCATTTTCCATTTTCATTAATTACTCAACTTTCCCCACCAATAAAGCTGGTAAAAATGCTTGAATTATCAAGCAAAAATGTAACAAATACCCAAAATCAATTTTTCAATACAATCAAAGAACTAAAGGTTGGGAAACTGCTGCGTAAAGCAAACATTACAAAATCCTGCGGTATTTCCGCATATGAGGTGTTCCAGCTCCTCCTGCTGTCAGTATTTCAGTGAAAGAACCTTTTCCGGTTTCTTAATTCAAAGCGGAAAGACCTGGCGGTCTCTAAAAATACTTATTATCGCTTTTTAAATGACACGTCCTTCAACTGAACAGGGTTCCTTTTGCTCCTGTCTGCAAAAGTAACCGGCGCTTTCAGCCCCCTTACCAGACCGGAACGGGTAAAAGTGCTGGTTCTGGATGATTCTGTGGTCAAACGTAACCGCAGTAAAGCGGTGGAACTTCTAGCACGGGTATATGACCATGTAGATCATAAATACCAGAAGAGATTTACCATGCTTACGCCGGGATGGTCGAATGGATACAGCTTTGTTCCAGCCGGCTTCAACCTTCCTTCTTCTGCAAAGAAGAGCAACCGCTATCAAGAAATATCTGATCAAATTGACCACCATACCAATGGCTACAAAGCCCGTAAGGAAAGCCTTTTATCAAAGACGAAAGCGGCATCCGCCTAATCCGCAGGGCACTGGCTGCAGGAATCTAGGCGGATTATGTCTTCATGGATACCTGGTTCACAACAGAGCCGATGCTGACAGAAATATTAGAGGCCAGGGATAAACTCTCAGACGACATTTATACAGGCTTTGTTTGAAAATATCTGCTGGGAAAGTTGCGTTTTGAGTTATATATTTTTATATAACTCTTTTGAATCGAGAAAATCCTCCACCAATTTCATATACTTATCACAAATTTCTCTACTCTTTTCCATCTTCCTGACAGTACACTCCCAAACAATCAGACACTTAATACCAACTGCTCTTAATTCATTTTGCACTACCGTATCCCTGCGAATATTCGCATCAAACTTCCTGCTCCAAAAATCCATATTGCTCTTTGGCATATATGCATATTTACATTTTTCATGCCTGTGCCAGTAGCATCCATGAATAAATATCGCCGTATTATACTTTCTCAAATAGATATCGGGATGCCCTGATACCTGCTTGGAATTTATTCTATATCGGTATCCTCTGGAAAAAAGCTGTTTTCTGAAATATATTTCCGGTTTTGTATCTTTTGAACGAATAGCCGCCATATTTTTGCTCCGCTGTTCGGATGTAACAATATCCATTTGCTCACTTCCTCTACTATCCATGTTTTCAGGTAATCTTCCCAGATTCAGTCAATAACCGGCAAAAAAACCTTCATACGTCTTAATTGTTTCAGTAATTCCTCTATCGTCCCTGCCTTGTCTGCCGACGTAATAAGAATCCCCATTTCTATATTCCCCTGCATACCATGGTAAGATAAATTTGCAGATGATACTAAACTTGACGCTCCATCCACAACAATCATCTTTGCATGAAGTGCTGCCATTCGGTCACTTTCTGCTTTGTTATACTCATATAAACGCAGATATTGTCCCCTATATGACTTCACACGCTGCAACTGTTCCTCATGTTTTTCAACATCATTGATATACAGATTCACATACACGCCAGTGGTGCTTTTCTGTATCATACTGTCAAGCATACCGTCAAAATAATCAGAGATGGAATACCCTGTAATTGTAATGCTCCGACAAGCCTGCATAATCAATTGACCAACCACATCCTCCGTCCTTTTTGCTCTCAGTCTGAAACTTGATGGAGCAGTAATTACCAACTCACACTTATCACCCGTATTACGAAAATAGGCTGTACATATCAGACCGATAATGTCCGTCAACTCTTTTTCATCAATATTCGGAAAATGCCTGCGAAGTTCCTGCATTGATCTCTCAAACTCAGGAATATTCGGCCTTTTCAAGCATTTTTCTAAATCGTCTATTACGGTTTCTACGATAAGATCAATGTTTATATCTGTATTCCACATAATTCTCCAATCAGGTCTCTGAAAAAGCCCTGTTCTTCCCTTTTAGGAACCGGAACAACAAGCGCACGGTCGAGCATACGATTTCCATTTTCACAGGCTGTTTCGGAAATCATTGTACAGGAATGACATGCAGCTCCATTAATTCTGTCTTTCTGCGGCTTATTCATAAAACACTCCGGATCTGTAGTGCAGCTCAAAGCGTTCTGCAGCGCTTCCCGCAAAATAAAAATAAATTTCTCCCAGTTACCCAGTTCTACCAGACCTCCCAATGATCCTTCCTTATCTGAGCTGCCGGTATAAATCAAAATTCCACACATCTTCTCGCTGCTGTAAATACGTTCCTTTATAGCGGTAGACGAATACCCTGACTGCATTGCCATTTCCTTAATCAACAGATGCGCCAGTGTATGTAAAAGAACATACTCTGCATCCCGCTCTCCATGCAGTGTCCATTCCTTTTCCCTGCAGTATTTGGCATAAACCTGTTTATATTTTTCTGACAACTCATTCACAGCAGGTCTCTGTTTCCAGGCATTTATCGCATCACGGTTTAATTCAAGAAACACGCCTTCCCCATGCACTTCGACTGCTGGAAGCCAGGCATCTTTTCCTGACCCCTTATTCAGCTTACAGATATGTTTTGGTTCATTCACCTCCGGTTCCGGCGCCTCCATCCGCATAAAGCCCAAAAGAACCATTACCTCACGCAGGCGATGAATCTTCACAAGTCTTGAAAACCAGCGTTTCAAAGCCGGTTTTACAGGCACATCTTCCGCCTGAAAATATTTATAGTCACGCTTAAATGCCAAATCGTCATGATGGGTAATTGCATTGTACTCCATCTCTTTGATTTCTATAAACTCCTTTATCTTATTCTTAATCCGCTTATAGGCATCCTCAAATTCCTGACGGGTATAACGCTCCTGAAAAAACAGTTCATATGCTTTTTGTAACCCCTCCGACTCCCCCAAAGCTTTCTCAAATGCCTCAATCGTAGGTAAGTTATTGCTGATTAAGTCATTGATTGGATCCGTCCATGGCGGGATGGATATGGCACTCCTGATAACCGGAAAATACACGTTGGACGCACCACGCTGTGATGGAATTACCATCTTTTTACATCGTTGATTTTTTGCCCCCGGTCTGTGCGGATGATGACCGCTGCATGTCAAGCCATCAAAATTTTCCTTTTGCATTGCCCCTGCCATCGTGCGCTTTGCTCCGCAGCTGCATTTAACCAGCATTTCACTCAGGGAAGATGTGTTGCCGGTTGATATTAATTCCATGCGCTCATGGCCAGGACAGCCAGCTCCATAATGTACCCACCACGACCATGGGAAGTCCTCCATATGACCATCTTCACAGGCAAGAATAAACCTGGCTGGAAAAGCATCCCATCCACATTCCGGACATTTGGGTCCTTTGTCACGGATATATTTATCCCTGTTAAAGCCATTGCGGATATCAAACAAATGATGGCAATGCTTACATACATGGTAATAAGGAAACGAAACTATGGGAATATCATCCCAGTCACTTGTCTGCGGTGACTTGAAATTATATACGCCAAGATAGCTTGCCAAGCGCAGATCAACAATGGTATTTCCCGTATTTTTCCAATAATCAATATCCAACACCGTCACCGAATCATGGAGGGCATCCATAATAGCTCCCGGTCCATATGTGGTTATCAGCTGATTCGGTCGAACCTCACCCAGTTTATTCCAGTTCATCAGCTTTCCTCCTCGTTATAATAATATATGGTAGCAGCCTTTTCTACTTCCCGCATGGAATTCAGCGTCGGTTTCTCACGTTCTTTGCAATAACTGTGATAATAATTCAGCAGACGATTTTGATTCTCCACTCCCTTGTCACTTGTATAGTAAGTCAAAGGTTTGATATCCCGGCACAGATCACGCCAGCCGCTGATAAAATCATCTATTTCCCGCTCCGCATCCTCACAGGCACGGTGATTTACAACCGTAACTCTGTCCAGAATTTCTTTCTTCAGCTCCTGAATTTTTTCATCCGGAAAAGAAACAATAGCGCCTGCCTTTTTGTTGGCGGCCAATTCCTCATACTGTAAACGCAGCATTCCAACTACCACTGCATGAAGCACTCTGTCCCTTGCCCGGGCCGAAAACGGAGTTGCCGTCGTTCCTTCAATATAACGGTATATCTGCGAATGAAACCCTGTGAAATTCTCATAGTGCGATAAATCTCTGGGGCGATATGGATTGTACACTGTAATAATCAAGCCCGGATATGTGCGCCCTACACGGCTGCTTGCCTGTATATATTCGGAATTCTGCTTCGGTTCTCCGGTAATCGCCATCAATCCCAGCCGGTCAACATCCATACCTACGGCTATCATATTAGTCGCAATAACCACATCATAACAACTTTGCCTGGACTGTCCCGGATTATATTCCTCTGTCAACTCCTCCAGAATCCTTGTAATTTCATACGAAGGAATACGGGAAGTAATTTCTTTCTTCTTTGGCAGGAATCGCCTCAACTCGTGACCATATTTCTTTTTCAGGTTTTCTATTCGGCTGGGAATGTCGTCATCAAGCAGGCGTACTGCGCCTCCCAGCTCACGGATTGAGTTAAAGTATCCAATCAATGTGTAATAAGGATCCACAAAGTCCTTATATTCCTCATGCTGGGCAAGGTCAAATACTGTCTGAAGAATTATGGCATAAACACGCAGAAGCGTTGTCTTCACAGATGAACCATTTCCGCATACGCCAACATACTGCCGGAATGGTTTCTGCCCTGCCTGCTCCATCTGCTGAATCTGCTCCTCATCATTGATGCCATATGACTGCATTGGCAGCCTGATCTCCGTAATAAAATAAGAATTTCCCATATCAAAACCGTCCGGCGGAAACTGGGCATAATTCTCTCGTCCATACAGACAGCGAATCTGCTCTTTCGCATTCTTGATTGTTGCAGTAGAAACAATATACTTGGGCTTTATTTTCTGGTCAGCACGATAGAAAGAGCACAATTCCTCAACCAGTTCCTCATACCCCCCGTATATTGTACCGAGAGGCCCCGTAATCAGATGCAGCTCATCCTGAATGATCAGTTCCGGCGGATAAAAAGGTTTTACACGGCTCGGTTTAACCTGAGGTAAATCCCCCACGGCCTTGTGATAAGTTACATGTTCTTCTCCTTTTGCAATATACCCACATCTAGCACAGAATCTGTCTGCTTTACCAAAAAGCACCCCTGTTTGCTCACTCCAAGGCAGAGTAGCAAATTTATCAACTGTGGAGATTACAATAGTCGGACATTTCCGATAAATTTCTTCATCCACCAAGTACACCGGCAAAGATATATTATTAAATTTGTAAAAATGGCACTTCTTGTTCGAGCAGGATATTTTTACGGTTTTGAGCACGGTGTCAATATCATAATCATTTTCTGTGATTTCCCTTCCACAGCAGGGACACTTAATCAGCTGCTTTGTCAATCTTCTCTTAAAGTCACGCTGCTTTTGAAAATCTTTACTATTATATTCACTGAATGTATTGGGCGTAACCTGCTTTCCCACCCAAAATCCAATAGCAAACCTCTGCTTCCCAAACAGATCCGGGTGCCTCTCTCTGGTCATTTCCGCTGCAATGACTAATTTTATCAGACGATCTCTCTGCTGTGTGGTAAGAAGACGCAGCGTATACCTTAAAAAGACTGTCACACCCCCGTCTTTTTCATATTCTGTTTCATCACCGGCAGTAAGACGGCGATAGGCCATTGTAAACGCAATCAGTCCAAGATACGCCTCCGTCTTTCCGCCTCCTGTCGGGAAATAAAGCAGATCTACAATCCTGCGCTCCTCCGAATCAGGATATATAATGCCTGTCAAATTCAGCAATACAAAAGCAATCTGAAAAGGACGCCACTCAGAATGATCCTCTTTCATATAATCTTTCAGATTACAGTTAATTCCCTGGCCGCTTTGTCCGGCATACGCAGATATACTCCTCTGCATATACATAACCTGATTCATAAAAGAGAATGCCTGAAATACAACCTGGTCATTTTCAATCAAATCAATGCCCGCATTCATTCTCCGACAGGCATTCTCACATTCTTTGATAATCGAATTACCTTTTCCCCTGAATTCATCACGAGCCATATATTTATGACTCTTCAAGCCGTCAATCCATTTTCGATAGTCATCTGTCATGTTCCTGAGGCGCGCAACGCTTTCTTCCCTGTTTTTCGGCTGCATAAGAAAGCGCATGGAAAAAGTATGCTCCGGGAAGGTATTGATCTGCGGGCTTACCCCATTCATCTCATAATCAGGAATAAATGATGTACGCACAGCAACAGCATTTTCACTTTCCTCTGTTTTGATCCATATTGCAGAGCAGCCACGCCCTCTTGCAAAAACAGGACGTGTCTCATAATAATATTCATCCTCCAGTTTATTGGAACGACACCTGTATTCCGGCACAAAAATCGGCTTCAGGTTATCATCTGCAAGCTGAATTTCCACCTGAAACATTACCTGCTCGTATTCTTTCTCTTTCTCCGTTTTGGGTCTGCGGTTATACAGATACACCGAAATCATTTTATTTCCGCCACTGACAGGCATTTGGAGAATATGAAGCTGAAGATGTTCATCTTCTTCCAGACACATTTTCCCGAAACACCCTGTTGATGCCAGATCAATATCAACCACCGCCAGATGCGGTACCCTGACATAGCGTGAACGCTTTACCTCTTTCTCCACGCCTCCCTGCGTCTCCAATACCTTCTCCTGGGTCTTTTCGTATGATCCCCACTTGATACTGGCAGTGATAACAGACACATCAGCCCCGACATAACAGGTCAGCCCACAGGAAGCCTGTTTTTTGAATTTGCCTTGAGCCGGTGTTTCAGAATCATAATCCTCCATACCTGTACTGCTGTCTTTTCTGTCCTCAGTGTAATATTCATTATTCATAAATTCCTGATCATCATATGTTTCATCTTCGCTGAATGAAGTATCTGACGGATAGAGCATACCCGTAATATAGCTGACTGTGGGCATCTCGTTCAGCGCCTCACATTCCTCCTGCGGTCCCATCAGGTCAATCCGCAGCGCTTCCAGTATTTTTTCACGGACAGCCGCACATTTAAAAGAAGTTATATTATCTGCCATCTCAATCCTCCTCTGTTCTTATGGGAACAGCTTTTCCGATCATGTACTTGAATGTATTCCCGATTATGATTTCCTGCCCCGGAATCAGCTTAAAATACCAAGGCTTATGGTCTGTGTCAACATCCGTTGCACAGGAACACCATTGTATGGCCGATTTGGCTTTATCAAGGACATCTATATCCTCTGTACGGTTAGCCGCTTTGATCTCTATCACATACTTTGCATCGTCCGTCTCAACAATAAAATCCGGATTATATTGCTTACCAGCCTTATAAAACAGCCCCAGCTGGTTCAATGGCGGCTTAATGAACCGCAGCACCGCATCATCTTCCTCCAGGATCACGGAAAAACGACGCTCATCGTCACTGTCAAAAGCATTTTGACTGTAATATGACTTTTTATATCCCTCAAAAACATACTGCCGGATGTTTTTCTTATCCCGTATTTCCTTTGTGTAATGCAAAACGCCGTTATTCTTTCGGATATTCCTGACACCGCTGCCAAAGACAATCAAATCTTTCTGAACATGATAGAGAAACTCTGTATGCTCCTCCTTCGCAGCATATATCTGTTTTCTCAAATCTTCCACAATGGCCGTAGCATACCGGCGTACAATCTTCTTTCTGGTGTCAAAGTCGCCTTCAATCAATTTAAGATACTGCTCTACCACATCCAGAATATAATCCGCATCATCAGCACAG
This sequence comes from uncultured Lachnospiraceae bacterium, assembly GCA_910584945.1. Classification (GTDB taxonomy): domain Bacteria; phylum Bacillota; class Clostridia; order Lachnospirales; family Lachnospiraceae; genus Hominiventricola. The sequence continues at coordinate 161,351 of CAJUDY010000003.1, forward strand.
AATTCCGGAATTTCATCCAGCAAAGCAGCTGCCAGAAAGTTCTCCGGGTCATTTTCCATAAGAGCATCCGCATCCACCGATGAAAGAAGCCTGTCATTTATTACATCATATCGTTCAATTTTAGATGCGGCAATTTCAAAATCTTCAATTCCCCGGCAAACTGTAATCGGATGAAATGTAACCGTAGAGCTGTAACCAATTGTAATCTTCGGCACGGAGACCGCTACTCTGACCATATCTTCCAGACGTCTGGCAAACTCATCCTTTTTCAACGCGGAAAGCTTTGCTTTCTTCTCTGAGATTTCAGGCTCCACACTGTCCTGTACCGTCGAATTTCCTTCCGTCGATTCTGTCACATGGTCTTTATCCTCCGCTTCCATACTGAACATTTCTGCCAATGACAATTGCTGAAACTCATCCGGCTTCTCTTTCTCAGGCTCCCCTACCCTGGCATATGCCTGCAGATATGCGCTGTACAAAGCTGCCACTGACTGGGAATCCCTTGTCCCAATCTGCTGAAAGGATGCAATCTGCTCGCTCTGCATAGCCATATCTATAAAAGACAACTGATAATCATCAAAACTTGTCTGGATAGATACCTGCTTCATATCGGGCAAATCCTCTGTATCGAGGTCACGATGACGGAATACCGGATTATTCCTTAAATCGTCCACAATCTCACGATAATGTTCATGTGCCACAATATCCAGAGTATCCAGTTCCTCAACTCCTGTAATAGTGCCAAACGGAAGACGCAGCCCCCTTCCTATCGTCTGCAACGCCAGAATATCCGATTTTGCCGCGTTCAATGGAATGATGGTAAACAGGTTATTGACATCCCACCCCTCTTTCAGCTTATAAACATGCAGCACAATCTCGATGGGATTGGTATTTTCTTCAATCGTCAACAATTTCTGGATATTCTCTTCCGTCTCCACACTGCCGGTACTGGAATCTATCTGTATGACCTTACCGATATAACGCCCGCCAAAAAATGCATCGGAATCTATTTTCGCCCTTACCTCTCTGGCATGTCCGGTGTCCCTGCAGGCAACCAGAACAATAGGCTTTACCTGTGGAAGATTGTTATCCACACAGTATTTATAAACAACAGCTTTTCTCCTCTCATGAAGCCGTATGCCATCCTTCAGTTTCATTTCTTCAATATCTGCCGCCGAATACCCTGCTGTATTGGTTCTCCCCATCACAACGGGAACCTTGAGGTATTTTCCGGCTCCCTCAGCCAATCCATACTCAAAGATAACATTTTTATTTGTATTTTTAGGTGTGGCAGTAAACTCCAAACCCAGAATCGGTTTCAGATAATTAATGGCTTTCATGGAAGCAGGCGCATAATAACGGTGCGCCTCATCCATGCAGATCACCAAGTCATCAAAACTGCGCAGCACATCCGAAAAAGAACCGCCCAGATCCTCATTAAAAACATGGAATTTAAACTGCACATCTCCACGGGTAAATATTTTACCAATATTGAAGATAAACAGCTGTACTTCCGAAGTATTCTCCACGAAAAGCTCTCCCTGTTCATATTTTACAGGGTAACTGAGATAATTTTCACCATCATAAACCTTAGGTCTTCCCATCTCTGCTTCCAGACCACGAAACACATACTTGGGATGGCTGGGTACTGCTTCCGCCCGCAGTTTGTCATAGATTGTGTTTCCCGGAGCCAGAATCATAAAATGCCTATACCCTTTGGTCTTGTACAAATAATATATGGCGGCTCCCATCAGTCTGGTTTTGCCAATCCCGGTCGCCATGGAAAAGCAAAACGAGGGGAAATCAAACTCTTTTGCAACCAGAATCGCATGAGGATTCTGACATTGCATGGAGGCAGTCTGCTCCGCCTCTTCTTTTTTAGCTGTCCTGTATTCCAACTGTTCGCTGATGTTGGCAAAGCACCACAGAGCATCATATTGGGGTTCCCGCAGGCTCATTGCCCAGTTTATCTTATCGACTGTGTTCATTCTTATTCCCTCTTGCCCGCTTCAACGGACATAAAATCAATATTTGGTATGGAACATTCAAAATTCTCCCCCCTCAAAGCTGCATTTACTTAACAGGTCTTTGGGAATCCGCTTAACCTCTACATTGACCGGGAGATTCATATCGCCCTGCATCCGCTTACAGTAAACCAGCAAAGACTGACGCTCCCCAAGGTTCTTCATCAGTGACTGGATATACTTCGTATTTACAAACTCCATTGTAACATGGATAAAGCGGTTTTCTGAAGAATAACCATGAAATTCCCCCTTTGGGGCGTATGTAAAGCCTTCAATCTTACAGATTGCTTCCGCCACCATATCGAATGTGTAGGAGGGATTAATCTGATATACTGGCAGCTTGGGATTCTTTACAAGCAGTGACTCTGCAAGCTCGTAAAATTTGTATCCGCCACCGCCAGTCCACGCTGTCGCTTTTGTAATACCACTTACATCCTTTCCATCTACGACAGTATCCAATCTAGCCTTACAATGGGAATAAGCCTGTGTTCCCATTTCAATCCCAATCCAGTATCTACCCATTTTATGTGCAACAGCAGCTGTTGTACCAGACCCCAAAAAACTGTCAAGAACAACATCTCCTTTATCTGTAGATATTTCTAATATTCGCTTAATTAAACTCTCTGGTTTCTTTCCTTTAGGAAATGCAACACCACCTTCATTATGTAGATTATTGGAAAGTAAATCATCCCATAAGGTCGTAAGCGGTTCCCCTGTTACCATTTCTCCGTCTATCTTCTTCAATTTATTGCTGTAAAACAAAATGCGTTTCCCGTTTATAAAGTACATATCAGGATCATTTTCTCTATGTAAAAAAAATATCTTTTCTGGAAGAGATTTAGATTTCTTTATAATTTCCTTAATCTCACTTCCCACATTGTTAATATCTGGATTTACTATCTGTGCAACAGCATCACTGTTTTCTATTACAAACTTATCTAATAGATCTGGATGCTCTTGAACAAGCCTTCTTGCATCTTTTAACTCTATTTTTTTATAATCTGCAAAACCCTCCATTAAAGTTACTATTTTCCAATGTGAATAATTCAAATCAATATTAATTATAAATTTACCATATCGTTCATCTCTTCCTCTACGAGTATATATCTTATTAGGTTTCCAATTCGCTTTATCTTTAGCATACATTAATATAAAATTTGTTGTTGTAACACATCCTGGGTTAATCGCTTTATGTCCTGTCGCCGACCCTTGCTTAAAGGTTATTGTATATAGTTTATTAGCCCTACCAAATATTTCATCCATAAGTACCATTAAATAACCCATATATGTATCATCAATATGAACAAAAATTGTTCCATTCTCCGAAAGCAGTTGCTTAAGCAAATATAGTCTCTCGCGCATCATATTAAGCCATATAGAAATCTCCAAATTGTCATCATAAAACTCAAATGCCTGACCAGTGTTAAAAGGCGGATCAATATAAATACACTTTACTTTATTTGAGTATTTTTTTTCAAGGGCTTTTAACGCAAGTAAATTATCCCCATGGATCAACATATTATCTGTATTAAGATCTCCATAAGAAAATGCCGGATTCTCCACCAATATACGAGGTTCCAGATTTTCTTCCCTGTCATACTTCCCAACCCAAGTCAGCTCCAGCTTCCCTTTTTTCTGCATCTGTATTCCTCCTAAAACCTGACCACAATCTTAGTCATCAGCACCGGAGCGCCAAGAATGTTTTTCTTTGCTTCCTTTTGCATTTCATCCGCTTCTCTGTCTACCCTGCCAGTAAATTCATGAAACTGCTGCAATAAATCCATGCGGCTCTGCTCTAGATTTTCCATATCCTTTTTCAAATCAATTTTCGCTCTGAAATTCTTCTCTGTATCGTACTTTTCACGCACTGTAGCAATTTTATCTTCTATCTTCTGAACCTGTATTGAAAAATCATCAAGACACAATCTACGCCAATTATCAATTTTATAATCTTCCCACAGCAAAAGTTCTCTCATAACTTCCTGTCTTTTGCTTAACAGATACTCTTCCAACGCATCCACACAGGCTTTCGCTTCCGTAGCAAAATCACACGATAACAGATCCTTTTCACATACTTTTTGTAATAGCAGCACCAGAGCACTCTCATGATTTCTGCGAGTCCTGAACTGTCTGTCTAAGATGTGCAAAACAGGCTCCAGCAGTTTTTGACCATCATAAAGCCCTCCAATCAAAAAATATCCATGCCCCCGCAATTCTGCCGGTTTCTTCTTCAGTTCATACAGTATTGGATATTTCCCGGCAGTATTACCTGTCACACTGTTCCAGTATTCTCTTTCCTTAAAATACTCCTGAACATCTGTAATCCGCTGTTTGAAAGCGTTCCTGTGTCCTTCTTCATCTGTTTTTGAAAGCATGGATCGAAGTTGCAATGCTCTGGCGCCCCTTTTTCGTTCCAGTTCTTTTTCCAACCCGGTAAACTCACGGTCAAATTCTTTTTTATCGGAACACTGCTGATAAATCTGGAGGATACGTTTTTCAAAGTTCTCCCCGCTTTCCAGCAGACCAATCGCCTTATCGGAAGCCCCAAATACACCCTCGAACAATTCAAACTTCTTGGCAAGTATCTCATATACACGCCTGTCCGCAATATTCTCTGTATTCAGAAGGTTGATAACCATTACATCCCATTTCTGGCCATACCTGTGGCATCTTCCAATCCGTTGCTCAATTCTCTGCGGATTCCAGGGCAAATCATAATTGATAACCGTGTTGCAAAATTGCAGGTTTAATCCTTCCGAACCGGAATCCGTGACCAACAATATCTGATACTCATCCCGAAAGGCCTCCACAATGGCATTCTTGATTTCAATGCTTCTGCCTGCAACAGGTATATTATAATGACGCGACCGCCATGCCCGATATATCTCTTTTGTAGTCTGATCATTCATATTACCATTAAACAGAAGTATCTTTCCACCATATCCGCAGGCAGACAGTTCATCAAAAAGATACGCCTGTGTTCGCAGTGATTCTGTAAAAACAACAGCTTTATTATGAATACCCTGTTCTGACTGTCTTTGAAAAGAAATGGTCAGAGCCTTTTTCAATGCATTCAATTTGGCATTATATCGAATATCTTCAGCCAGGGAAATAATTCCGTCCACTTCATCTATTTCAATTTGAATAAAGTCGTTGACCCTTTCCCTGTCAAATAATTCTTCCTGTAATGATTCCTCCTCTTTCTCGTAATCATCATCAAACATATCAAAGAAAGCATCCAGGCTCTCATCCACACTTTCCACCCGCTGTGTCTGCTGCAGCACAGTCAGCCTTTTCCGAAGCGCTTTAAAAGTCTCTGCCACCGCCTGACTGGAAGATGCAAGAAGTTTGCGAATTGCAATGGTTACCAGATTTCGGTTTGAAGCCGGAATCGCATACAATATTTCCTTTTTCAGGTAATTGTTGACAGCCACATACAAAGCCGCCTCCTGCGGTGAGAGCTGAAAGTCCACAGTAATCCCGACTCGGCTGCTGAATTGCAGATAATCGGCGACTTCACTTCGAAGCGTCCGTTGAACAATGGGACTCAGCTGAAATTTCAATGTGTCATATTCTTCGTCTCGAATATACCGTTTGCTGAACACACGCTTGTCCAGAAATATTTTCGGATCAATAAACTGCACCAGCCCATACAGATCCCATAAAGAATTTTGAATGGGAGTAGCCGTAAGCAGCAGTTTCGGAATACCTTCCGTCAGCTGCAATATCCGCTCTGCCTGTTTACTGCCAGCCTTGTGTACATTGCGCAACTTATGTGCCTCATCAAATATTACCAGATCCCATTTTACATTACTGAAAAGCGTAGCATTTCCGGCAGCAAAATTGTAGGATACAATTACAACACTGAATTCCCTGGAAGTCTCCGCATGATAGCTTTCAAGATTCTGCCTGTCCACAATTGCCGCTTCCAAAGAAAATTTTTCATACAATTCTATCTGCCACTGTCTGCAAAGGCTGGATGGAATAATTAACAACATTTTCCTGTAACCATATTTATGTAAAAACCGCATGACCAGACCGGCTTCAATCGTCTTTCCCAAACCGACCTCGTCTGCAAGAATTGCCCCGCCCAGCTTTAACGCTTCCACCGCAAACATAAGCGCTTCAAGCTGGTGAGGGTTCAAATCAATCCTGTCATTATCAAGACAGCTGTATGGACTGGATTCCAACTGTTGTCTTTTGATAATTGCATACTCATTCAAAAGCTTGTGGTTGTCCACACAGATTCCCTCCTAAGTTTTTACTAAATTATTCTTCACTGTTTTTCTGATAGATAATTCTACCATCAACCGTTTCCATAGATATTATTTTTCTTCTACTTTCAAATATGTTATGACCCCATTATTTTTCAATTCTCGTGCATGTGCCTTTCGCAGATTCATGTAACTCTTACAATACCCAATGAATTCAGCTCTTTCTTTAGCCAAAGAGTCTATCTCCTGCTCTGCTGACCCAATTAGCTTTTCCATTTCCTCCCAACTCATTTTTGCCTTGTTCAGTTCCTCAATCTGCCGTTCTACATTTGAGAGTTCTTCCTGCTTTTGTACAAGTTCCTCATAAGAACACCCTCTCTTTTGCAGACAAGAAATCTGCTTTTTTACATTATCCCTAATTTGTTTTTGAATTCCTTCCATTTCCAAATTGCGTTTTTCTGCTGCCACTTTATTCAGGTAATCATCTCCCATATTCAGCAAATGAATATATCTCTTTTCCATATCATAAAATATGCCACTGACTTTCTCTTTTGTTTTCCTGTCTGCGCATGGATTATAATCACAACCTCCACATCTTTCATAATCATCCACAATATCAGTCAGCATTTCAAATTTGATATGCGCTTCATCCACCTTATCCCTGGTATCCTGCAACACAGCCTTACACTCCTGTACTGTAGTCTCGCCTAATTGATTCAATGCCTTATATATTATCCCTGTGTTAAAACACTGCACCACCTCAACCAACGTTTTTTCTTCTTGGCTGACACGATTCAGATACTGAATTGAGTCATCTTTATTATCTTTGCTCCTTCTATCTTTATTTGCAGTATCCCACACCAGATACACACCAAAAAAAGCAATCGCAGTTGACAGATAATACTTCCAGAAATCCAACCAGTTTTCATTATCTAACCCTTTTGCAGTTAATGTTATACCCAGTTTATTGTAAAGAACATCCGTAGCAGCCAAACCGCCGTTAATAAGTGCAGGCGCAACAATCAGCATTATGATAACAAAAATTAAACTTTTCTTATGCACTGATGTCTTTTTTATACAAATTTTCTTTGATTTCTTCACAAACAACTACCTCTTTTGCCTGATTTTCTATCATACTGCGAATCGCTTCCGCAATCTTTCTTGCCATTATTGGAGGAACAGCATTCCCAATCTGCACATACTGTGAAGTGCGATTCCCTTCAAAATAATAGCTATCTGGAAATGTCTGCAATCTGGCAGCCTCCCTTACCGAAATAGAGCGACACTGATTAATATCCGGATGAATAAAATAATGTCCATCTTTTGACAGATGCGCCAACACAGTATGACAGCTTGTGCAATCGCCCTCGACAACTTTAAAACGGTCCGCAAATGCTGTCTGATTTCTGTGTGTTTTCAATTCTTCCGGCAAATCTGCATATTTCAGGCGTCGATGACCATTATTCCACGCCTCTATCGTGCGACGATAAATCTCAACATCCCGTGGAATATTATTTCTTGTCATATGATGTGTAAGTACATCACTGCGTGTACGAAGCTGATTATCTTTAACATAGCGGCTCGCCTGTGCGCAGGGAACTCTGTATGTAAATTCCTGCCCTCCTCGTTCAAGTACAGGCAAGTCGGAAAGCAGATCATTCACCAAAGCGCTACTCTGGGTTTTCTCAAAAACAGGATAATGATAATCTGTTCCTTTTCTCCACCCAATAATAATCAGACGCCTGCGATTTTGAAGGACACCAAAATCCACAGCATTCTGTTCATGACATTCAATCACATACCCGACACGACGAAGTTGTGCCTGTAGATTTTTGAAGGATTCTCCATTTCTGGCTGTTTTCAAGCCTGCCACATTTTCAAAAACAAACATATCAGGTTGATATTTCTTTAGAAAACGCGTATACATCTTATACAGTTCATTTCGGGGATCTTCACTCATAGGAACCAGCATGTGACTGCTCTGTGCTCGGCCTACAAGAGAATATGCCTGACATGGCGGCCCCCCGACGATTATATTTACTTTTTTTACATTATCCTCTTGCATGATGCCATCAATATGTCTGAATATATCAGAAATATTTTCCGGCGACATCTCAGCATTTATGATTGTCTTTGTCACTTCATCAGGAATATACTCAAAAAGCTTTTCTCTGGTAATATTACCTCTTTCATATTCATAATACCAGCGCATCAATGGCTTGTGTTTCTTCATGTAATGGTATGCTGCCCTTGTCTCTAAAGTTGCTGCCGCCATGGTATTCATCTCTATATGTGCAATCGGATTAAAACCTGCCTGAATAAAGCCTTCGGACAGCCCCCCTGCACCTGCAAACAAATCTATAAAATTTACTGCCGAACCTGTCTCATCCACAAACATATCTACCTTGTTCCTTTCTAACGTTTCTCTCATTTCTTTCGCAAATCCTTTGGCTTTTCAGCATTTTCCGGAATCAACCACAGGTTCCCTTTCTTAATAGCTCCTGGAATACGTTCTTCATTGCAGTATACTGTTACCATACGACTTGAAATGCCCCATTTTTCCCCAACTTCCTTAACAGTCAAATAATCCATCTCGATTCCTCCCAGCAAACTATTTACACCTGAAATTATATTACAAAATCTCGAAATATTCAAGTTCTGGAAATCAAATGTAGATAGAGCGATATAGATAGGTTACAGTTCAGAGGTCAGCTTGACCGAAAGAAACCGATGGTATAGACTATATTTAGTCGGAACCATCGGTTTCCTTATCCAAAGATCTGGGATACTCTGCCAAATAAGTTAACGCTTTCTTCTTTGCGCATCATAACAAGCATGCTCATGCATTGACAGAGTGATTCGATGCTTTCATAACTCCGGAATGACACGGCCTGCTGTTGTTTTCTTTTATAGCCTCTCAATAGTCTTTCGGCTTCATTGTTGGTGGCCGGAACGCTCAGGTCATACAGGAACAGGAAGTGATTGTGCATGTATTCCTCCAGCCGTATCGATAAATTGTGCCCCTTTTTATAATACCTGTTTGGCGGGAGGTACTCATATTCCTCTTTCGCTTTCCGCAGGATCTGGCGGTACCTCTCTTCAAATCCGCTGACCACCTCCGGGTCGCATTCCTCTCCCTCTTCCAGGCTGTTCCGATAGTGGATCATTTCCTGCATATGGGAGTGCATCTCCTTGTTCCAGGCCCGGTCCGGTTCGTTTTCCATGCTGTCTTTCAGTGCCCTCAGGACATGGGCCAGGCATTCCTGGTGATCAGAACCGTACTGGTAAAACGTCGCCTCATGGTCCTGCACGAGGATCCCCTCATAATCCTGCACCAGTGTCCCCTCCACACCTTTATGCCCCTTTTTCCGGCGGGCAAAATAAAGGGCTTTCCCATCTGGGGACGCACAGATAAAGACGTAGGCGCTCTTCCCATTCAACAGCGCGTTGGTGCAGTCTGTGTGCAAAACCGGCGAAAGGAGCAGCTCCGTAAAGACTTTCTCCCGCTCCGCTTCTGTCTTTGCAGCAAACTCCCTGCTGAGTTTATTTATCATCCCTTTGGAAATATTCAGTTTCCCATCTGTCAGGTCGGACAGGAAACGGCGGCTCTTATCGATGGAGGTACAGCAGTCATTGTTCAAAAGAAAGAGAAATGCCCTGATGCTTCCGCCATAGTTGACATCGTCTGTGACTCCTTCCGGAAAGGGGGCATGAAATCTTTCACCTGTTTTTGAATGATAGTAGACATCCGCATGGTATTCTGTGACTTCCAGCACCAGGCGGACTTCCACCTGCTGTTTTACCAGGGTTTTTGATGTCTTTCTGAAATCCGGGTCATAAAGGATCTCCCGGGGCGGTTCCAGGAAGACAACTGCGGTGGGTTCCTGCCTCCTGCGGCAGTGTCCTTTGTGTCCTGGCTGGCCGCCCGGCTTCTTCCCGGTCTTCTCCCTGCTGTTTGTGATCTTTTTGCGGCGGATGGTTTTGGAAGAAGGGATGGAGGAATTCTCATGGCCATGGTTCAGCCGGGCCTTCAAACGGAGGTTTTTCCCCTTTTCTTCTTCCAGCTCCGTCTCCACTTCATAGATCTTATGGCGCTGCTGTGTTACCTTGTCCAGGGCTTCATCACGCTCATGTTCTGCCTTCAGTACCCGTTTTTCCATCTGCGCGAGCTGCTTTTGGAAGGCGGCTTTTTCCTTCCGGTGCTCCTTTTCCAGATCCTCAAAGACTTCAAACCAGCGGTCCCGGGCGGCAGCCATGTCCCGGCGGGTCTGGGCGATCTCCTCCTTCAGATGCCGGATTTCCAGTTCCAGAGCCTTTACTTCCTTCCGGTGCACCTCATGGATCTTCTGATATTTTTCCCCGGACTTAAAAGCCGACACTTCTGCTTCGGCTGCTTTAAGGCGGTATTCCAGGAATGTGATATGGGAAAAGGAACGGTCCATAAGCTGCCCTCCTGCTTCAGTGTCTGGAAAGTCTGTCAATGAATGCCATCAGTTTTTCATTGTGTTCTGTCAGTATCTGGATTGTCTCCTCCTGTGTGCGGATGATCTGGTCCTGCTTCTCAACCTGTGCTTCCAGGGCGGCAACCAGCTCCTCATAAATGGCGGCCGGCTCCCTGTTTTTATCTGGCTTCATATCTTCGTCCTCTCTTTGCTGCTAAAAGTATAGCAGAAAAAGAAGGAAAAAGCGAATCTGCCCAAACGGTGGGACTGGCATTTTGACGGTGGATAACTAATTTTTTGCTGAGAGCATAAGACCTGGGAATGGACGTTTTTGGGCCCGGACAGAGCCTGGAGATACTGTTTATGTGGATAATTATTTTTTTAAAGTCCAGGAAGAAAAGTCATTCACAGAACTTTCCCTCCTGGGTGAGGTTATACACAAAATAAAAAAATAATTTTCAGCACTTTTCACAATGATTTAGAGGGGGGGAGTGAACAGTAACATAGATAGAGATTGAGGGCGTAAATAATTTTGTGTCTATGGAATTTAAGCTGTCCTGATAAGGACTCAATATGTAACATTCTGCCGTCGAATTTATGATTTTGCAGTTGTCGATTTCTCTTCTTTATCATAGTATAACCCGTTATACATGATTTATACATTTTTTTGAAAGTTTTTCACGGCAAACAGGCATTTGTATCATTGCTGATTTTGTGGGCTCTGCCCACACCCGGCCTCTGGAATAAGGTTGGGATTTTCTGGCAATCATACAAATGCCGAAGGAATAAGGCCGGGATGGCAGATGTCTGGTATCTGCTGTCCCTTCCTTTTTTACAGATAACTGGCGATTCGGCCCTCGTACAGGACGATTAGCTGGTTCAGTACCTGGTCCCAGTTGCGGTATCTCTGGGTCCATTTCTTTACGACATTCTCGCTGGCCAGATACAACATTTTCTCCAAAGCCGTATCACTCGGAAACACACTTTTGGTTTTTGTTACCTTCCTGTACTGCCTGTTCAATCCCTCTATGATATTTGTCATGTACATGATTCTGCGGATATCATCAGAAAACTGGAAGAAGGAACTTACATCTTCCCAGTTGTTTTCCCAGTTGCTGATGGCATAGGGATATTTTCGTCCCCATTTTTCTTTCATGGCCTCCAGTTCTGAAAGGGCTGCGGTCTCGTTTGGGGCATTATATACTGCTTTGAAATCGGAAGAGAATTTCTTCAGGTCATTGTAATTCACATATTTGAAGGAATTCCGCAGCATATGGATCACGCACCTTTGGATCTGCGCCTGTGGATAGACGGCCTGTATGGCTTCTTTAAAGCCACTGAGCCCATCCACACAGAAGAACAGTACATCCTTTACCCCGCGGTTTTTCAGGTCATTCAGCATCCCCAGCCAGAACTTACTGGTCTCATTCGCCCACACAGTAATACTCAGGATTTCTTTATATCCTTCCACGGAAACGCCCAGAACCACATATGCCGCCCGGCTCAGGATACGCCCGTCTTCCCGTACTTTATAATGGATACAGTCCATAAATACAAACGGATAGACCGGATTCAATGGGCGGGATTGCCATTCTTTCACCTGCGGGAGGATCTTATCCGTGATCTTACTGACCATTTCTGCTGATACTTCAATCCCATAGAGGTCACCCAGCTGGTCATGGATATCCCGGGTACTCATTCCGCGCGCATACAGGGAGATCACTTTTTCCTCAATGCCGGAAATATCCCGCTGGTATTTGGGGATCAGTTTTGGTTCAAACTCCCCATTGCGGTCTCTGGGGACGTCAATGGAGAATTCACCATACTGACTCTTGAGATTCTTTGTAGAATGTCCGTTTCTTTTATTATCTGTCCGGAGATCCCCTTTCTGATTTTTCTGATATCCCAGGGTTGCATCCAGTTCTGCCTCCATCAGTTCCTGGAGGATGTCTTTAAAGCTGTCTTTTAAGAGAGAGTAGACATCGGCAACGCTGTTTAAGTTGTTTTCTGCAATAATCTGTCGTATCTGGTCTTTTGCTACCGCCATAAAAATGCTCCTTTTTGATAAGAATTGTCATATCTGAATTCTTACCAGAAAGGATCCATTTTTTACCAAAAACACAAACTTTTTTACACTACCTAGAGACTACTCATTTGAGTCAGAGATATTCCCCATCTTTTCCAGTATTAACATAAACCAAAATATCTAACAATCAATCTCTGAACCGTCAAAAAAGATTTGGCAAAATCAGAATACACCGGCACATCTCAATTCACTTTTCTTACTACATCAACAGGTATCTTTTGCTCGGACAATTCTCCCTCTTCCTGCTGCTTTCCGGACACATATTCCAGCGCCGCCAGCTGGTACAGATCTGAAAAGCAATTCATGAATTCCTGCACATGAACCATGTTTACCCCTGCGGTAAACAGCCGTTTTCCGTCCGCGCTCAGAAAGCGATAGCCCACCTTCACCATGACTCCGTAACGGTTCCTCTTTTCTATGATCTGAATTTTCTTCACATCTGATAGCAAAAATATTTTTTCCCCAAAAAAACCTGCACATTCGATCCGGTCGTTACACAGCAAAATATAACATTTTCTGTAACTATAAAACATAAAAAACGCAGCGAAGGAAAACAGCAGAGCGAATATCACAAAGAATACACGATCTTCCTCCCAGCCGGTATAAAAAAGGAAAGCGGAAGCCCCATAGCCCATCGCAATCGCTTCCACAAACCATCCCGCCCCCAGTACATCCAGAGAATGCCACAGGATCACCTGGCAATCCGGAACAGGCCGATGTCGTCTTCTGGAAAAAAAGATTCCCCAGATGCCAAGCAGGAGACACCAGACGCTCAAAATAACCTGGGTACGGTTTTCCGCCGTCCAGATGCGTCCTGCATTCTCCCACTCCTCCCATCCGTTCCATGTCCAGAACATCCCCGCAGATACCATCAAGACTGATAAAATCAGCACGCTTTTCAATCTTCCATTCAGATGCTTTTCTGCCTCTTCCAACATGCCTTTCCTCATGATCCTGCCCCTCACGCCGCTATCTATTCGATTAGTAACTGTTCAGTACCTTCGCAGTTACGATGCAAAATTCATTGGAGATCGCCTTCGGCGATGGAATTTTGCACTCCTGAATCATATTCTTACGGCCTCAGCAGCAAGTGCTTCGGCCTGCGCTGAACAGTTACTTTGTTCACAGATATGCAAAAAGGAGCACCCTAAAACAGTGCCCCTTCTACATGCATTCAGATTATGCCAGCTCTTTTACCAGCTTCTCCAGCGCAGCCAGCGCCTCATCCGGAAGCTTGTCATAGCCGCCTTTTGCGGTAGCGAACTTCGCCACTGCGTCCACGCGATTCTGCATTGCGCTCTTAAGTGCAGCCGCATATTCCGGGTCCTGCAGGTTCGGAGTGAAGTCACCGCTCTTACCGGACCAGTCGTTCATGATCTCAATATCCTCAAACGGTCCCCACTGCTGGAAGTTTGCTCTTCTTTCAACGATTGTCTCCAGAATGCCCAGCGTATCTTCCTTCTGAACCTTCTTGCCCATGAAATCGCCGGTGTTGACGATGTAGCAGTCTACATTCTTCTCTTCCACCAGTTTTTTGAACTTCTCATAGTCGTGTACCAGCGGATAGGTACGGAACGGGTTTGCGTACGGTACGATCCGAAGCGCGTTCAGGTCGGTGCCCGCTGCTACACGCTCAGCCGTGGACGTCTTGGTGGCCAGCGTCGCTCCCATCACGGAAGCCAGCGCAGAACCTTTCAGCTTCACAACCGGCGGGATGGTCGGGTCTTTCATGATCCAGAAGATCGCATTCACCGGAGCATCGATCTTATCCACACGGTTCGGAGACCAGAGTTTGGACTTGATCGCGCGGCCGTTGCCATTCCTGATGTCTTCGGTGACCAGCTGAATCTTTCCGTCCTCATCCATGGTAGCAGAGCAGTTCTGAGCGGTCAGAAGATACTTGTTGTCCGGGCAGCCGGTGGGATAGTCCGCCGTCTTATCAAAGTAGGTCGGCTCGATGGCTACGGAAGAACAGGTCTCCGTGTTGATGATGAACGCGTCGTCATGCAGAACGGTAATCGGATATTTTCCGTCGTGCTTTGCATGGGTCAGCGTGGATTTCCCTGATCCGGACAGGCCGAACACGGAAGCCACATACTTGCTTCCATCCGGCAGCGTGTACTCCTTCTGTCCGCCGTGGCAGCTTGCATAGCCGTTCCGGTTCGCCAGCGCCCATACCATGGTCAGAGTGCCCTTCTTGTGCTCTCCGAAATATTTCATACCAAGGATCGCCGCGCAGTTCTGATTGGTATCAAAGTAGCACAGGGTCAGCGGATCGCTTAAGCAGCTGAAGTCAAGGTCCGGACGCTCCACCGGTACCCACTGGGGATCGGAGAAGATATAGATATCCGGCTCTTTGCCGTCGCCTACCGGTTTGGACTTCTTATACATTTTTACATACTCGTCGGACATGTACTGGAAATTAATCATCCAGTTGTACAGGAGGTTCTCCTCTCCTTCCGGAATCAGAAGATGAACCTTGACCATGAACTCTGGATCAAGTCCTGCAAAGCAGGTTGCGTGATACATGGTTTTCCAACGGGTCTCATATACCGCATCCATGACAATCTTGTCAAGCTTTTCTTCATCCACACCCGGCTCGCCTTTGATCCGGCGTGCCTGTGCATAACGGCCGGTCACCGCGCCGTCATTGAACAGAAGAACTTTCGCATCCTCCTCGAGGCCAAACTCCTCGCCTTTGTATACCGGCATATCGGTCACAATTGTTCCCGGAGAGTTCTTTGCCAGATCATAAGCTTCTTTCAGGGTGTTCACTTTTACTACATTGTTCCCGTAGAAAGCAGCTTCAATAATAGAACGTGTTTTTGAGAAACCTGGTTTCCCTTTGCCAATTTCGCTGAGCGGGTAATACGCTTTTGTTGACATGATCGTGTCCTCCTCATTTTTTAACCGGGGATGTTCCCCTCATATAGATAACCAAACCGCGTATATCCATACGCCGTCAGAAATTATTATACCGTTTGTGAAAAAAAAGTCAAGTCAAAAGTATTTTTTCATGGCCTTCTTCACTTCCAGTCCATACCAGAACAGAACCAGAAAAAACACGGCCATCATCAGCCAGAAAAGATTCCGGACCTCCACCACATAGGTGTTTAAAAGCGAGATGCCGCTGTACACCACCATCACAGTCCCAAGCGTCCAGAGCTTCGGAGACATGCAGTTCGCATACCCCTGAAGATCTTTGCAGGAACTAAGATCCGTATCCTTGAATACCAGAAAGGTGCGGATGATCTTCCCCTCACGGTTCAGCACAAAGGCGCTGTACATGGCATAAAAGCCGAATCCCAGCACCAGCCAGTCAATCAAATTGAATATTCCGTTAAATCCCATACTTCTCTCCTACTCCACACCGAGAAATCCAAGCACCACCGCTTTCATGTCCTCTTTTTTGCAGACCGTACGGTGGCGCACCGGCGCGGTGCGGATCTCTTCGATTGCATTGGGGACTTTCGTCCCCGAGATTTTCGACAGTTCATCGATCAGTTCAAAATCTCCCAGGCTGCCGTACTGCTCCCCATCGATGGCTTCCATTACGCTTCTGGTAAATTTGTACGGACTTGCCGTGGAAGCAATCACGGTCTTTGTCCCGTCTTTTGTCTCCTCTTTATATTTCGTATAAGCGCAGGCCGCCACTGCCGTATGGGTGTCCATCACATAACCGGTATCTCTGTACACTTGGTCGATGGTCCTGGCCGTCTCTTCCTCCGTCGCATAATATCCCCGGAAGTCCGAAAGCTTTTCTTTCATTTCCTCGGTAATCTCATACTTTCCCTCCGACGAAAGCGCCTGCATCAGTTCCGCGTCCTTCCCGGCGTCTCCTTCCGCGATCAGATACAGAAGCCTCTCCAGATTGCTGGAGATCAGGATATCCATGGACGGAGAAGAAGTCAGAATAAACGGACGATTCCGGTCATACTGTCCGGTGCGGAAGAAATCATACAGCACTTTGTTCTCGTTGGAAGCGCAGATCAGCTTTTCCACCGGCACTCCCATCTGCTTTGCATAGTAGGCCGCAAGAATATTGCCGAAATTGCCGGTGGGCACCACCACATGGATCTTCTCTCCTTCGGAGAGCTCCCCGTTCTCCAGAAGCTTCACATATGCGTAGACATAATAAACGATCTGAGGAACCAGACGGCCGATATTGATGGAGTTGGCGCTGGAAAACTGAAAACCGGCTTTCGAAAGCGTCTCATGTAATTTTGCATCCCCGAAGATCGCCTTGACTCCGCTCTGGGCGTCATCAAAGTTCCCGTGAATGCCGACGACCAGCGTATTGTCCCCTTTCTGGGTTACCATCTGCTTTTCCTGGATCGGGCTGACTCCATCCTTGGGATAAAATACAACAATTCTCGTCCCGGGAACATCCGCGAATCCTGCCATAGCGGCTTTTCCGGTATCTCCGGAGGTGGCGGTCAGGATCACAATCTCATTCTTCACACCGTTTTTCTTTGCCGCTGTGGTCATAAGATGGGGAAGAATGGAGAGCGCCATATCCTTAAAGGCAATCGTCGCTCCGTGAAACAGTTCCAGATAGTAGGCTCCCTTCGCCTTCACCAGAGGCGCAATGACCTCCGTGTCAAATTTGTCATCGTAGGCACATGCAATACAGTGTCTTAACTCTTCCGCGGTAAAATCCGTGAGGAAAAGCTTCATCACCTCATAGGCAATCTCCTGGTAGGACATTGCGGACAGTTCTCCCAAAGAGACGTCCAGTGTCGGAATCCGCTCCGGCACAAACAGTCCTCCGTCCAGGGCCAGTCCCTGAAGAATCGCCTGGGACGCGCTCACATCGGACTGCCCGCCCCTTGTACTCTTATATCGTAATTCCATAATCTCATTCCTTTGCTTTTAAACCTGATTTTCGCAGACCGTAACGATTATATCACAGCTGTACAAAAAAAGAAAGAGGCTTCCTGCCTCTTTCTTTTTTACATCGCATAAAAAATATGATTTCCATGTTCCATCACCCGGTGCAGACTACTGTCAAACCAGCTGCTGCTGCTGTACACGGAGCGGAAGTAAAGCGCTCCGGAGGAAATATCTTCCCCGTTCATGGCTCTTTGCACTGCATCCACCGTCTCCGCGGAGACATGCACCTGGTCGATCCGTCCATCCGATATAGGGGAAAACTGTGCCGTCCCGTCGCTTCTCTGATAGACGACCTCCGATATCGTATTGGGGAAGCTTGCGCTGCGCACACGGTTCATGACCACATTGGCCACCAAAAGTCTGCCGGTCAGATCTTCCCCTCCGGCTTCCGCTTCTACTATTTTGAGGAGTACCTGATACTCCTGTTCTTCCAGACCAAAACTGCTTCCGGACACCTCAGCCGATACTTCCTGTACCGGTTCCTCCGGTGCCGCCGCTTCCTGTAGTACTGCTCCCTCACCATCCGTCTCCTCCGGTATGGGTTCCTCTTCTTCTTCAACGGAATCCTCCGGAAGCACTTCTGTTTTCTCTTCTGGTATATCTGTTTCGACGTCTTGTTCCTCTGTCAGGACTTCTTCCTGAAAAGCCGTCTCCAGCTCTTCCGTCAGAGCATCCTCTGCAGCATATACGGCCAGTGACCCAAAGCTGCAGGAGTTCAGGGATGTCATGCTTGTCATGAGGACGCCCCCAAGCGCAAGCGCAGCACCCCGATAGCATCTACGCATACATACTCTCCTTTTCTATTTTCATAATTCCCCGGGTTGTAAAACACCCGCGGGTTACAAGTTGGCATTATAGCCCTGGACAAATCCAAATGTCAATATAAATATTACAATTTTGTTAACTATTATGAACAACTTTTTTCATTTTTATGACAGAAAATGAAAAAAAGAACGCTTTCCACAAAAAATTGTGAAAAACGTTCCCGTTTATTGTCACCTTATAAAATGCTATTGCACCGAATGATTGATCGCTGTGAGCAGCGCATCGATGGACGCATGGATGATATCCGGATCAATGGCGGCTCCCCAGTGGATCTTTCCGTCTCTGGTCTGAATTCCCACATAGGCGATGGCGCTGGAACTGGAGCTTACAGTCAGCGCGTGCTCCTGATAAGTCACAAGCTTATAGTCAAATCCATAGGCTTTCTTAAGGGCGTTGCTTACTGCATTCAGACGCCCGTTTCCGGAAGCCGTGGTCACCATCTTCTCTCCTTCATAGTAGGTGGTAATCTCGGTCGTGATTCCGTTCACCTGCTTAAAATGCACTTCCAGGATCTGATAGGGGGTCTGAATCCCGACAAATTTTGCTTCGAATAACTGGTAGAGTTCAGACGGCTGCAGCTCTTTGTTCTGTGCGTCGGACACGGCTTTTGCCGCATAGCCCATCGCCTCCCGCATCTTCGGCGGCATAACAATGCCGTAATTACGCTCCAGGATATATCCGACGCCGCCCTTGCCGGACTGGCTGTTGATACGGATCACATCCGCGTCATAGCTTCTGTTCACGTCCGTGGGGTCGATGGGAAGATAGGGAACCGTCCAGTGATCGGGGTGTTTCTCGTCGATCCACTTCATCCCCTTGGCAATGGCGTCCTGATGAGAACCGGAGAATGCCGCGAAGACAAGGGCGCCGCTGTAAGGGTTCCGCTCGTTGACTTTCATCCCTGTATATTGCTCATATCCCTCGCAAATTTCATTCATATTCGAGAAATCAAGCTCGGGATCGACACCCTGTGCGTACATATTCATAGCGACTGTGACAAGATCCACATTGCCGGTGCGCTCGCCGTTGCCGAAAAGTGTTCCTTCCACCCGGTCTGCCCCGGCAAGGAGGCCCATCTCCGTATCAGCCACCCCGCACCCGCGGTCATTGTGCGGATGAAGGGAAACCAATACGTTGTCTCTATATTTTAAGTGTTTGCTGACATACTCAATCTGCTGGGCGTAGACATGGGGCATGGAGAGCTGTACGGTGACCGGAAGGTTGATAATGGCCTTTTTCTCCTCTGTCGGCTGCCATACATCCAGCACCGCGTTGCATACTTCCAGCGCATACTCCGGCTCCGTGCCGGTAAAGCTCTCGGGGCTGTACTCAAAGCGGTAATCCGCCCCTTCTTCCTCTGTAAGCTCCTTTAAAAGTTTCGCTCCTTCGACGGCGATCTTAAGAATCTCTTCTTTGGACTTATGGAACACCTGCTCCCGCTGTGCCAGAGAGGTGGAATTGTAGACATGTACAATCGCATTTTTTGCGCCTTTCAAGGCTTCGAAGGTTTTGCGGATAATATGCTCTCTCGCCTGTGTCAGCACCTGAACGGTCACATCATCCGGAATCCGGTTCTGTTCGATCAGGGCGCGCAGGAATTCATATTCCGTCTCGGAAGCCGCCGGGAAACCCACCTCGATTTCCTTGAATCCAATCTTTACCAGAAGGTCAAAAAAATCAAGCTTCTGCTGCAAAGTCATGGGAACGACCAGCGCCTGGTTTCCGTCCCGCAGATCCACGCTGCACCACACCGGCGCATGATCTACATATTCCTTTCCCGCCCACTCCATACATCTCTCGGGAGGCATAAAATACTGTCTGGTATACTTTTGATAATTCATCCTCTTTTACTCTCCTGTTCTATATACTTTATTCCCGCGAGCAATGAGCCAAGTGCCGTGCTTGCACGAGCATTTGGCGAATGCCGCGAGGGTCAATCCCCCGCTGCTTGCAGCGGGGGATTGACTCCCATGAAATAAAAAAAGCCTTCCATCTCAGGTTACAAATAACCCAGAGACGAAAGACAAACTGTCCTACGCGGTACCACTCTGATTTCATGAATGACTTCACACACTTCACGGATACGGATGCAAGCTCTTATATCCTTCCCTTTGTAACGGCAGGGTCCCGTCTGCATCTACTCTCTTCCCGCATTCGCAGAGGAAGATTTTGGACAGCCGCTCCGAGGCGAGTTCCAGACATCCTCTCTGCTGCCTCGCACCAGCCGACAGCTCTCTGTATTCGAGTCCGAATGTACTATTCCTCATCAACACATTTACTTATTCCACTGAAAAATATCATAGCAAAAACCCATGTAATTGTCAAGCAGGAGTTTTTTATATACACGACAAACGCATGAATGTTTACTCCCACTCAAATCCTAAATTGCGGATTTTT